>DCLA01000121.1 GCA_002320815.1 Myxococcales bacterium UBA1660 | reverse complement strand
GGCGGGCGCGGTGGACTGGGCGGGAACCACGGGCTGCGCGGGAGCCGCGGGCTCGACGCCGCCATCCGGCTGGGTGCTGCGGTCCGGAGTCTCGGCGGTCTCCGGGATCCACCGCTCGTCGGTCTCCGGGATCCACCGCTCGTCGGAGCGCGGGGTCTCGCCGGTTTCCGGGATGGTGCGCGGCGGCACCGGTACGACGGGCGGCGCGCTCTGCACCGGCGACGCGGACGGGGCGGGCGCTGCCGGCGACGCGGGCTCGGCCGGCGTCGCGGGCGCGATGACCTTGGGCATCCACCGCGCGTCCGGATCGTCCGGCGCGATGGGCTGGGCTGGAGCAATGGGCTGGGCGGGTGCGGTCGGCGCCGACTGCCCCGAAGACGACCCCGCCGGCGCGCTCGGGGGCGACTCGGCCCCCGGCGCCGCGGCGGCACCCTCCACCACTCCGGCCGCCCCGGCCGCCCCCGCCGAACCGCCGGCCTCCCGCGGCATCCACCGCGAGTCCACGCCAGACGCGGCCTCATCCGCTCGCGCGCCCGGAGCCCCCGGCGCGCCCGACCCCGCCGACCTGCCGGCCCCCGACGCCGACCCCGCCGGCGTCATCGGCTCGGGCACCCCGGCGCGCGGAGTCGTCGCGCGCACCAAGCGGAACGCGGCGGCGAGCATCTGCTCGCTCTGCTCGGCTTCCAGCTCCGCCCGCGCGAACTTCACCAGGTCGCAGTCGCGCAGGAGCGCGGCCACCTCGTCCACCGAGATCCCCCGCACCGCGCGCTTGCGCAGGGCGGCGATGACCTCGTCGGAGGTGCTCTCCAGACCCTCGAACTCGTAGCGATGCCCGAAGTACTCGCGGACCGCGTCGCTGACGCCGTCGACCCAGGCCTCGCCCTGGCCCTGCTCGAGCATCCGGTCGCGGTCCCGGCGGAGCTGCTCCAGCTGCTCCAGCGCGATGACCTCCGCCGGTCGCGGCGGCGGCGGGGGCGCGGCGGCCATTTCCCGACGACGCCACCAGCGCGCCAGGAGCAGGGTGATCAGCGCGCTGACCAGGATGAGCCCCAAGCCACCCAGGACCCACCAGAGCGTGTCGTCTTCCTGCCAGACCTCCACCGGCGCGGTGGGCGGCTTGGGCTGCGCGTCGGGCTCGTTGCCCAATACGGATCCCACGACCACCGCGCGGCTCGCGGTCTCCACCTCGCCCACCACGTGGTCCGCGGTGACCACGCGCACCCGGATGGGCGGCAGCTCGGCGGGTCCCGGCTCCAGGGCCAGGAGACGCAGCCGGAACACGTGCTCGGTGCGCTCGCCGCGCTCCACCCGCTGGGGCGGCTCGCGGTCGAGCATCTCGAACGAGCCGAACTCCTGGTCCCGGGGGATGGCGATGTCGTCGCCGGCCGCGGCGTCGACCCGTAGCTCCACGGTGAGCACGTCGCCGGTCATGAGCCCCTCGGTGGGCTCCAGGCTCAACGCCAGCTCCGGCGTGTGCTCGGCGGAGAGCTCCGGCTCGTCGACGTCCTCGGGCTCGGCCTCCAGATCGGTGCCGGGGTCGGCCGCCACCGGCACCTGGTCGTCGGCGGGCTCGTCGGGCACGGCGGGCTCGGCGGGCTCGGCGGGCTCGGGTGGCTCGGCGGGCTCGGGGGCCCCGGCGGGCTCGGCGGGCGCGGGGGCGACCGGCTGCGGCTCCTGCGCCATCGCGGGCGAGGCCCCCCCCAGGCCCACCGCGGGCCCGGTGAGCGCGGCCAGAACGAGGATCCGCAGCGCCCTCATCGCGCCGCCATCCGCTTCTGCCGCCGCTTGAAGAGATCGGCGATGGGCCGGACGTAGTCGCCGTCGGTCTTCACCGTCACGTGGTCCACCCGCAGCCGCCGGAAGAGCTGCTCCCGCCGAGCGCGCTGGGTGTGCACGCGGCGCGCGAAGGCCTCGCGGACCCGCTTGTCCGAGGTGTCCACCTCGACCAGCTCGCCGGTCTCCAGGTCCTCCACCAGCGCGATGCCCACGTCGGGGAGCTCTTCCTCGCGCGGGTCCACCACCTGCACCGGGATCAGGTCGTGGCGCTTGGAGGCCACGCGCAGCGCCTTCTCGTAGCCGTCGTCGAGGAAGTCGCTGATGCAGAAGGCGACGCTGCGTCGCTTGGTCAGACTACCGAGCAGGTCGAGCGGCTTGCTGAGATCGGTGCCCTCTCCCTCGGGGTGGGCGTTGAGGATCTCGGTGACCACCCGCATCACGTGCCCACGGCCCTTCTTGGGCGGCACGAAGCGCTCGATGCGATCGGTGAAGAGCACCAGCCCCACCCGGTCGTTGTTCTTGATGGCGCTGAACGCGAGCAGCGCCGCCACCTCGGCCACGGCCTCGATCTTGGGGCGCCCCACCGACCCGAAGCGCTCCGACGCGCTGAGGTCGACGAGGAGCATCACCGTCATCTCGCGCTCTTCGGTGAAGACCTTCACGTAGGCGTCGTTCATCCGCGCCGACACGTTCCAGTCGATGAAGCGCACGTCGTCGCCGGGCTGGTACTGCCGCACCTCGGCGAAGGCCATCCCCTTGCCCTTGAAGACGGAGTGATACGAGCCCGCGAGCTGGTCGTTGGCCAGCCGCGACGTGAAGATCTCGATCTTCCGGAGCTTCTTGACGAGGTCGCGCGGGATCACGGCGAGTTCAGAGGGTCGATGAGGCCTAGGGCACTTCGACGGCTTCGAAGATGCGGCGGACCAGGGCCTCGCTGGAGATCTCCTCGGCCTCGGCCTCGTAGGTGCGGATGATGCGGTGCCGGAGCACGTCCGGGCCGATGGCCTTCACGTCCTCGGGGGTCACGTAGCCGCGGTGCTTCACGAAGGCGTGGGCGCGGGCAGCCACGTTCAGCGCGATGGAGGCGCGGGGCGAAGCGCCGTGGGCGATCATGTCCTGCAGCTCGCGCATCCCGGCCTTCTCCGGGTTCCGCGTCGCCGTCACCACGTCGACGATGTAGTCCTTGATCTTCTCGTCCATGTACACGTGGCCGATGGTCCGGCGCGCTTCCAGCAGCTGCTCCGGCGTGGCCACCTGACGCACGTCCAGCGGGCTCGATCCATCCGCCCGGGGCCCGAGCAGCAGATGGTCCGCCATACGCTCCATGATCGCCCGCTCTTCCTCGACGGTCGGGTAGTCGACCTTCACGTGGAGCATGAAGCGGTCGACCTGGGCCTCGGCGAGCGGGTAGGTGCCCTCCTGCTCCACCGGGTTCTGGGTGGCCATCACCATGAAGGGCGGCTCGAGCTTGTAGGTCGTGTCACCGATGGTGACCTGCAGCTCCTGCATCGCCTCGAGCAGCGCGCTCTGCACCTTGGCCGGCGCGCGGTTGATCTCGTCGGCCAGGACCAGGTTGGCGAAGATGGGTCCGCTCTTGGCGCTGAACTCGCCGGTCTTCTGGTTGTAGATCACCGTGCCCACCACGTCGGCGGGCAAGAGATCCGGCGTGAACTGGATGCGCGAGAAGGTCGCCGCGACCGTCTTGCAAAGCGTGTTGACCGTCAGCGTCTTCGCCAGACCGGGCACACCCTCGAGCAGCACGTGGCCGCCGGTGAGCAGGCCGATGACGATCCGCTCGACCATCGCGTCCTGCCCGACGACCACCTTCCGGACCTCCTGGAGGATGGGATCGATGAACGCGCTCTCGCGCTGCACCATGTCGTTGATGGCTCGGACGTCGGTCATGGGTCTCCCAAGGCTCTGAAACGATGCGACTTTCTCGCTCCCGAAGGGCAGCGAGGGGCCGCCGGCGGGCTAGCACGCCGGTGGCGTGAAGGGCAACAGCCCGAGCCCGCCTTGATTCCCGCCGCGCCCGCCGCGCCGCTCCCGGGGAGCGGGCTCCCGCCCGCCGCCGTAGCCGCGCGGGAACCCGCACCCTGGCCCGAGACGCCCCCCGCCATCCGCCCCGGGGGTCCCGACGTGGTGCCGCATCGTCGCAGCTCGCTCAGCTCGTCATGACCAGGAACACGCGGCCATGCTCAGACCGGCGGACCCAGTAGAGATGGTCGCGGCGGCCGGCGTCGGTATCCGGACGCCGGCCGGTTCACTCCGAGCACGCACCGATCTCGTAGTAGCCGGCGCTCACTTCACGAAGAGTGGACGTGTAGAAGACGTTGAGCAGCCCCATCCGCTGACCCGAGCCGACGGCGCAGGCGTAGCCCCCGCAGTTGTAGGCCCGCCCCGCGACCTGGTGAGCGTAGTTGGACGAGGTGAACTCACGGCAGGTCCCGGCATCGGGCGTCCCGGCATCCGAGGCGCCGGCGTCCGGCGTCCCGGCATCCGAGGCACCGGCGTCGGACGTCCCGGCATCGGATGCACCGGCGTCGGGCGTCCCGGCATCGGAGGCGCCGGCATCGGGCGTCCCGGCATCGGAAGCGCCGGCGTCGGGCGTCCCGGCGTCGGGCGTCCCGGCGTCCAGCGGGGGGGGATCCGTCGGCGCGACGAGGCCGAAGAACTCGGCCGACTTCTGACTGCTACACGTTCCTCGATCGAGGATGAACGCGCCCGCGCGGCCGCAGCCCCGCGCCGGGTCCACCGGCGTTCCGTGTCCCATGCTGGGGAGCACCCAGCGTTCCACCGCGACCGTGCCGTCGGCCCGGGTGTGCAGCTCGCGCTGCTCCATGCCGACCGTCTCCACCCGGTCGGGCGTGTCGTCGAGGCCGTGGACCCCGGTCCATTGGCTCACCACCGCTTCGCCCGCGAACTCCCGCACGGTGTAGTCGCTCGTGCCGTGCCACACGCTGACTCGCGGCGGCGTGAACCCCGGAGGCGCGGCGAGCTCCACGCGGTCCACCCACTGCGCCTGGCTGACCATCGGATCCGAGAACATGCAGCTGAAGGCCTCGGTCTGGCTCGACGCGCACCGGTAGGGGATTCCCGCGATGACCGACCCGGCGGAAAACACGTCCGGATAGGTGGCCAACATCACCGCCGTCATCGCCCCGCCGGCCGACAGCCCCGTGACGAAGACCTTGCTGGGGTCGATGGCATAGTCGGCCCGGGCTCGGGCCACCATCGCCGCGATGGCCGCCGCTTCGCCCCGGCCCCGGGACGTCTGCGAGGGTTCCCACCAGGCGAAGCATCGATTGTTCGCGCTGGTCTCGGCGTACACGACGTAGAACCCGTGTTCTTCGGCGATGGCCTCCCACCCCGCGGCCCGATAGTCCGCCGCCGACTGCGTGCAGCCATGGAGCGCGACCACCAGGCCGGCCGCCGGGGCCGGGTTCGTCGGCTCGAACACGTACATCCGGAGGTTCCCGAACGCTCCCGACACCGTGCGAAGCTCGCTCCCCCCGCTCCCGGCCGGCGAATCGCTGCCGCCGCAGCCAGACGACGCCATCAATGCTGCGACGCAACAGAAGATCCACCAACGAACGCCTGACTGGGCTTGTCGTACCATGCCTGCACCCTACCCCCGACCGTGGCGATGGGACCTTGCCGCAGATGCGCGCGAACCGCCTGTGCCTCGACAGTCGTGGGCCGAAGGCACGGTCGGCCGAGCGCTGGGGAGCGCCGCCGGTGTGTACCCCACAGGGCAGGGGCCCATTACAGGAACGGTGGCTGCATCTTCGCTGCGCCGCAGCAGTTCCACAGCTCGAAGTGCCGATCTGCCGGCCGACCATGCAGGCGCTACACGGAGACGACGACGGAAGCGATGCCATCAGTATCCAAGCCCCGAGGCCAGTTAAGGCTAGCAGCGCACCCCACTTTCCTCGAATCACACTACCGGAGCTCACGAGGAACGTGCAGAGATAGGCGAGCCCCGCAGGCTCCCATCCGCTCCCGTACGGTGCGCCACCGATGGGTAGCGCGTGGCTGAGAGGCCCGAGGACGACTTGTGCCCAGCCATTCGACGGCAGCACGGACGAGGTCGTGGCACTGGTGGTAGATCTCCCTGTAGTGCTCCCGACTTTGAGTGAGCAAAGCAATCCCGGTGATCATCGCGACGGCGGGCACCGACGCGACGAGCGCCACTTGGATCCTCGATCGGAGAGCAGTCATCCAATCGGGCTTCGTACCAAACGTAGAGGCGGGAAACACGTCATCGGTTCCAGCGGCCCACACTGCTCGAGCGCTGCCCACGGTGGATTGCCCCCACCCTCGGTCCGGGAGGCTGCGCACATGCCGAGCGGGAAGGGCCGGCCGCTCCTCGCGTATACCGGCCCGATGCACCGTACCCTTCGCCGGCTCGTCTCCCTGGGGTTCGCCATCGCCGTGCTCGGTTGCGGCGACGAGACCTCCACGGACGCGGCCCCCCTCGACGCAGCCACCGAGGATGCCGCTCCGCCCGTCGACGCCGGCCACGACATGCCCGACGTGGACCTGGGAGCCCCCGACCTCGGGACTGCCGACCTCGGCGCCGCGGACTTGGGATTCCCCGACGACCTGGGCGCCAGGGACATGGGCGTCGCCGACGCGGGGCCCGACGACCTCGGGACGCCGGACGCCGGCCCCGACGACATGGGCCCGCCCGTCTCCCCGCCCGAGTGCTTCGAGGGATGGGCCACCCTCCCGGCCGGCACCTGCGCCGCCCCCATCATCGACGAGTCCTGGGTCGGCGAGGGATGCGTCGGCACCGATGGCTGGTTCATCTCCGGAGCCAACTTCCAGCTCCGCGAACGCCGCACGGGCGTAGCCGACCGCGGCCCCCAGTCCATCGGCGTCAACGGGAACCAGTCACACTGGAACGTCATCGAGCCGAACCTGCTCTGCGTGACCATCTACCGCGGCTACGCCGACACCTGGGCCGGCCACGACGTCTACGTCGTGAACCCCGACGGCCAGTCGTCGAACACCGTCACGATCCAGAACCGCTTCTGAGCGCGGTGCCGCGGCACGACTTGGTGCGGCCCGCCGTGGCACCCCTTCTCGCGAAGAAGACTCTCATCGAGGGCACGTCGACGCCGCCGAGTACGTCAGTGAGACTCGCCGGGACCGGGGCTAGAGATTACACACGCCTCGGACAGAGACCGAATCAGGGCGTCAGCAGTGGATTTGTTCGGGAGCTCTACCGGAAGCGCCGTACCTCCTGCCGTGCGGAGGCGAAAGACCGTCGGCCCCAACTTGAACTTTCGGCGCGAAGCCGTGCACGGTAGGTCATCGGGCAGAAGCTCGAACACCCCCAAGACCAGGGACAGCGCACCGAGCCTGAACTGGGAGACGAGCTTCACGGAGCGATGCCCACCAAACACGCTCAACCTCCACCGAACAAATGCCAGCGAGACCAGACCGAGCAGTACCAAGTTCTCACCTACGAACAGAGCGAGAGACGGCCTCGACTCGACACCGTGTTCAAAAGCCGTGGACCACATGAACCACGCGCCCGCTGTCGCCAAAGCGCAGAAATTAAGTCGAGCCCAGACGGGCCACGCGGCGGCTTCGAAGCTGTGCTGAGGATCATCCATCGACTCACAGTCCATCCCTCAGGTCTACCGCGCTACTCATCCCAGCCCAGAAGGCACCTGTGAAGGCACCGAACCCCCCTTCTACCTTCTTCGGCAGCCTCAGCCGCCACGTTGGGACCTGAAAGACCCACTGAAGAATCTCTTGGCCAACCCGGCCCCGATACCCCCGTCGCCGCACCACACCACCCCCATCCCCTAGTACTTGCTTTCGCCAGGCAGCGGTGCCGCGGCACGACTTGATGCTGACGCGCTCTGGGACTCCGTCCTCGCACGACGCTATACAGCGGCGATGTTGGTTACGCCCCGGAACTTCGACCGCGTGTGGCTCATCGTGTGCCACCAGTTTCCCATTTTGCGTCGCTCATACGGAGTCGACGATGGAAGCGATGCCCATCAGTATCCAAGCCCCGAGGCCGATCAAGGCCAGCATCGCACCCCACTTTCCTCGAATCACACTTCCGGAGGTCATGAGGAACGTGCAGAGATAGGCGAGCCCCGCACAGGGCCATGCGCTCACGTACGGTGCGCCTCCGATGGGTAGCGCGATGCTGAGAGGCCCGAGGACGACTTGTGCCCAGCCATTCGGCGGCAGCACGTACGCGAGTTCGTGACACTGGTGGTAGATCTCTTCGTAGTGCTCTCTACTGGCAGTGAGCGAAGCAATCCCGGTGATCATCGCGACGGCGGGCACCGAGGCGACGAACGCCACTGGGATCCTCGAGCGGAGAGCAGGCACGCCAGCCGTCATACCGCGCCTCGCCAGTCTGGTATTCCTGACACAGGCCCTCGGTCAGTAACACATGAAGTCTGCCCCCCTACGGCCATGGACTCATCGAAGACAGAACAAGTCTCAGAGCCTATTCCAGCGGCAACTGCGTAGCGTGATTTTATTGGCTCTCCTGACCTTCGTGTGG
>DCLA01000045.1:167682-169938 GCA_002320815.1 Myxococcales bacterium UBA1660 | reverse complement strand
CGCTCCGAGTGCGATCCAGACCCGACCCCGGCGCCTTTTTCACGCGCCTCTCAGCGCATCTTCAGCTCTCGCTCAGCTGCAGCCCATCGAGTTGCCGCAGTTCAGGCACTTGTAGCAGGCGCCGTTGCGGACGGTGATGTGGCCGCACTTGTCGCACATGGGGGCGTCGCCCATCATTTCGCCGAGCTGCTGGTCGAGGGCGCTCTTGGGGCCGGCGACCTCGATGGGGGTGGGCTCGACCATGCCTTCACCTTCGAAGCCGAAGGTGCTCTGGGGGGCGGCCTCGATGGCGGGCGGGGCTTCGCTGGTGCTGGCGCCTTGGGCGCGCAGGGCGGCGGAGACGTCGGTGCTCGAGAGGAGCTCCTGCTGTTCTTCCTTGGGCGGGACCTGGGCGAAGTCGTACTGCTTGAGGTACTCGACGCCGAGGACGCGGAAGACGTAGTCGATGATGCTGGTGGCGAACTTGATGTTCGGGTGGCCTTCGACGATCCCGCCCGGCTCGAAGCGGGTGAAGGTGAACTGGTTCACGTAGGCGTCGAGGGGCACGCCGTGCTGGAGGCCCATGCTGACGGCGATGGCGAAGCAGTTCATCAGGCTGCGGAAGGCGGCGCCTTCCTTGTGCATGTCGACGAAGATCTCGCCGAGGCTGCCGTCCTGGTACTCACCGGTGCGGAGGAAGACCTTGTGGCCGCCCACGCGGGCCTCCTGGGTGAAGCCGCTGCGCTTCTTGGGGAGGCGGTGCCGCACGGTGACGGGCGGGCTCATGGTCTCGGGGACCTGCTGGAGGATGGCGGCGGCTTCGGCGGCCGGGCTCTTGGCGGCGAGGCCCTTGGCGGCCACGGGCGCCTTCTTGTCGGTGCTCTTGGCTTCGGCCTTCTCCGAGTCGTCCTCGTCCTTGGCGTCGTCCTTGGCCGACAGGGGCTGGCTCATCTTGGAGCCGTCACGGTAGAGGGCGACGGCCTTGAGACCGAGCTTCCAGCCCTCCATGTAGATCTCCTCGACGTCCTCGATGGTGGCGTCGTTGGGGAGGTTGACGGTCTTGCTGATCGCGCCGCTCAGGAAGGGCTGCGCGGCGGCCATCATGCGGATGTGCGCCATGGCCGGCAGGAAGCGCTGGCCCTTCTTGCCGCAGCGGTTGGCGCAGTCGAAGACCGGTAGGTGCTCAGCGCGGACGTGGGGCGCGCCCTCGATGGTCATGCGGCCGATGATGACCTCGTTGAGCTCCTCGATCTGCTGGCTGGTGAGGCCCCAGTGGCGAAGGAGCGAGAAGCCGGGCTTGCCGTAGACCTCGGGCGCGATGCCCATGCGGGCGTAGGCGTCGGGGCCGATGACCCAGGGGGCCAGGGCGAAGTTGACGTCGAAGACGCCGCGGAGCGCGTCCTCGGCCTTGGCGAGCTCGCGCTCATTGAGGCCCTTCTCCAGGAGCGCCTTGCGACCGAGGTGCGGCGCGCCGGTGAAGGTGTTGGTGCCGGTGACGTAGCTGACGATGTCGGCGACCTGGGCGTCGGTGTAGCCGAGGTTCGTCAGGGCCGGCGGGACGCTCTGGTTGACGATCTTGAAGTAGCCGCCGCCGGCGAGCTTCTTGAACTTCACCAGGGCGAAGTCGGGCTCGATGCCGGTGGTGTCGCAGTCCATCAGCAGGCCGATGGTGCCGGTCGGCGCGAGCACCGTGGCCTGCGCGTTGCGGTAGCCGTAGAGCTCGCCGAGCTTCACGGCGAGGTCCCAGTCCTCCCGCGCGGCGCGCACGAGGTAGTCGGGGCAACCGGCGGGGGTGTCGGAGTCGGCGATGCCGGGGCCACCGGGCTCGTCGATGCGGTAGGCCGCGGCGCGGTGCTTCTGCATGACCTCGAGGAAGGGCTTCCGGTTCCGGGTGAAGCCGGGGAAGGGCCCCTTGGTCGCGGCGATCTCCGCCGAGGTGGCGAAGGCGTGGCCGCAGAGCACGGAGGTCAGGGCGCTGGCGATGCTGCGGCCCTTGTCGCTGTCGTAGGGGATGCCGAGGCGCATCAGCATGGTGCCGAGGTTGGCGTAGCCGAGGCCGAGGGGGCGGTAGTCGTGGCTGTTCTTGCCGATGGTGCGGGTGGGGTAGCTCGCCAGGTCGACGAAGATCTCCATCGACTGGATGAGCACCCGGATGGCCTGGCGGTAGCCGTCGACGTCGAACTTGCCGGTCTCGTCGTCGAGGAACTTCACCAGGTTGATGCTGGCGAGGTTACAGGCCGAGTCGTCCAGGAACATGTACTCGGAGCAGGGGTTGGA
>DCLA01000045.1:2680-167387 GCA_002320815.1 Myxococcales bacterium UBA1660 | reverse complement strand
CATGTACTCGGAGCAGGGGTTGGACCCGTTGATCCGGTCGGTGTTCGGGCAGGTGTGCCAGTCGTTGATGGTGGTGTCGTACTGGACGCCGGGGTCGGCGCAGGCCCAGGCGGCCTCGGCGACCTTGCGCCATAGGTCGCGCGCCTTGAAGGTCTCCACCGGCTCGCCGGTGGTGCGCATGGTGGTCTTCCACTCGCCGTCGGTCTCGACCGCCTTCATGAACTCGTCGGTCACGCGGACCGAGTTGTTCGAGTTCTGGCCGCTGATGGTGTGGTAGGCCTCGCCGTTGAAGTCGGACTCGTAGCCGGCGGCGATGAGCGCGTGGGCCTTCTTCTCTTCTCGCTGCTTCCAGGTGATGAAGTCGACGATCTCCGGGTGGTCCATGTCGAGCGAGACCATCTTGGCCGCCCGCCGGGTGGTGCCGCCGCTCTTGGTGGCGCCGGCCGCGCGGTCGAGGACCTCGAGGAAGCTCATCAGGCCGCTGGAGGTGCCGCCGCCGGAGAGCTTCTCCTGGCGCCCGCGGATGGAGCTGAAGTTGGAGCCGGTGCCCGAGCCGTACTTGAAGAGGCGGGCCTCGTTCTTCACCAGCTCGTAGATGGCCATCAGGTCGTCGTCGACCTTCTGGATGAAGCACGCCGAGCACTGCGGGTGCTCGTAGGCGTTCGTGGTCTCGGCCATCTGGTCGGTCTTGTGGTCCCAGAACCAGTTCCCGCCGGAGCCCTCGATGCCGTACTCGTGCCAGAGGCCGCAGTTGAACCAGACCGGGGAGTTGAAGGCGGCCTTCTGGTTGAGGAGGAGGTGGACGAGCTCCGCCTCGAAGGTGTCGGCGTCGGCCTCGGAGGCGAAGTAGCCGCCGAACTCCAGGCCGGCCTTGCGGATGGTGTGGGCCACCCGGTGGACGAGCTCCTTGACGCTCTTTTCACCCTTCTTCGCGTCGCCGTGGATGCCGGCCTTGCGGAAGTACTTGGAGACGGCGATGTCGGTGGCCAGCTGGGACCAGCCGGTGGGGACCTCGGCGCCCTTGAGCTCGAAGACGATGGAGCCGTCCGAGCCGGTGATGACCGAGTTGCGCAGCTCGTAGTCGACGCTCTCGAAGGGATCCTGGCCCTTGCGGGTCAGCTTGTGGTCGAAGGTGAGCCCGTTGGCCTGCTGGGAGGTCTCCGCCCGCTGGAGCGCGTGCTCCTGGAGCTTCTCGCCCTTCGCTTCGGTCATCGCTCCACCATTCGTCTGATGCTTTTCGAGTGCCACTGTCGTCCTCCGTGCCCGGACCTGCGTTCGTCTGCAGGTCCATGAAATCGTTTGCTAAAGTCTCGTTCTAAGTCGCGCAGTAGGGGTGAGTCCGGCCGGGGGCCCTAGGCCGCAAGCGGTCCTCGAGAGGGAGGCCGCTTCCTCTCTCCCCAAGTCGTCCCCGGGTTTTTCACACCCGGGTGGGGCTTATCCCCAGTCTTGTCCCCAACAAATCCCCAAACCGCACAGGATGTAGCGCAGGCCGCAGCGCGACCCCCACAACCTGTGGTGGGAGGCCTCGGGGTACGCCCCGAGGCGGAGTGCGTCAAGCGAAGTTCGAGGGCTTCGTGACGGGCCGGATCGAAACGCAACGATTCCGTGCCGTTGGAGAGGGTGGTGATCTTCGCCCGACCCCCCTCGGCGACCCGCGCGTGGGGTGTCACGAAGACTACGGTAGCGACCTCGATGCCACGTAGGGCCATTCCGTGGCCTCTACCGGATGTAGTGGGTGCAGGCCAACAAAAGCGCAATATGTGGGCATTTTGGGTCATCGTTGGCGGCGGACCTGGAGGCCGCCTTCGGGCGCTCCAGGGGCCACGGAGCGGGCCCCTCGGGCGCCCCCGGGCGCCCCGATCGGGGCTCAGTCCGTAGCGATTCCGGAGGGGTAGGCGGCTTCCGGGCGTCGGCGGGGGAGGGGGAGGGGCCTCGAGGGGCCGGAGTGGTATCGAGCGAGCCACGTTCGCAGAGCCTGCCCGGGGGGTGTGACAGTCGCTCGAAGGGGGAAGGGCGGCGAGGGAGCGCGATTCGTACGGCCGAGGCGCCCCGCGAAGGAACGGATGGACGCGACGGAGCCGGTGGCTGCGCGCCAACTCCGCTATGCTGTGCCTCATGGGGTGGCGCATGCGGCTGGAATGGGCCTTCGCGATCGCGGCGATCGCGGTCGCGTGCGGCGATCCGGCGCCGGCCGATCTGCCCCTCAACGAGCTGTCCACCGAGGGGCTGAAGGCGTTCTGCGAGCAATCGCTGACCGAGCGGTACACGGACCGGGCCTACCTCGATGCGTTCTGTCGCTGGACCTCGGTCCAGGATGGCGCGGCGACGAGCGACGAATGCCGCGTGGCAGAGGCCGCTTGCGAGGAACGGGTGGGCCTGTCCGACCAGGAGATCCTGGAGGCTTGCCGGTTCCCCGAACCGTACTTCTGCGGGCTCACCACCGCCGAGTTGCTCGACTGCGAGGCGGCGGTCCGGCGGGCGGTGGAGGCGGGCGCCACGACCCTGTCGTGCGACGCGCCGGGTTCGGCGGGGCCGTTGCCCACCGGGCGCACGGTGGCGGCGTGCCGGCCGGTGGTGTCCGCCTGCCCCGAACTCTTTCGCTGAGGGGCGCGGGCCCCCCTGGGCCGAAGCCACCGGGGCGGCCCCACCGCTACGCAGCCGCTCAGCGGCTCAGTCGCCGGCGAGCAGAGCCTCGTAGCGGCGCTGCATCTCTTCGTTGGTCAGGTCCTCGAGCTTCTGCCCGACGAGCCAGCGGTGGCCGTAGGGGTCGATGAGCCGGGCGGCGCGGTAGCCGTAGAACTGGTCTTCGGGTGCGGTCTCCACGGTGGCGCCGGCCTTCGCGGCGCGGGCCGCAAAGGCGTCGCAGTCGTCTACGTGGAGGTCGATGGAGACGCTGGTGCCACCGCGGGCCTTGGGGCCGAGGAGGCCCATGTCGGGGAACTCGCTGGCCAGGGCGAAGGGGCCGGAGCCGGGGATGGTCAGCTCGGCGTGGCCGACGGCATCGCCGGGGCCCTGGAGGCGGAGGGTGACTTCGGCGCCGAAGGCCTCTTGGTAGAAGCGGATGGCGGCGGCGGCGTCGTCGACGACGAGGTAGGGCATGAGTCCGTGCATGAACGGGAGGATGGCGCCTCGCGCGGCGGCGGGCTTGGACGAATTCGACCCACGGGCGCGAGCGACCGACGAGCGCCTCAGGCGAGCGCCGGGTCAGACGAGGGCGGGCGCGACCAGGGCCTCGAGCTCGGAGGGGGCGACGCCGCTCCAGAGGCGCACCTCGCGGACCAGGTGGGAGTGGTCGGCGTAGCCGAGCTCGGCGGCCAGGCGGGCCAAGGTGGGTGCACCGACGTCGCCCGAGGGCCCCTGCGGGGCGCCGCGCATGCGCTGGACCAGCCGCTGGAAGCGCACCAGCTGGCTGAGCCGTTTCGGGGTCAGGCCCAGGTCCCTGCGGCAGAGGCGGCCCAGGTAGCCGTGGCTGTAGCCGCTCTCGGCCACCAGCTCGGCGATGGGGCGCTGGCCGCCGGAAGCCTCGACGGCCTCGAGGAGCCAGCGGGCGACGCGCAGATCGCCCGCGCCGGCGAGTCGCTCTTCGAAGGCGCGGTCGACGAAGGCGAAGCGCGAGGGCCAGTCGGGGGCTTCGGCCAGCCGCTCGGCGAGGTGGCCCCAGCCGAGCTCTTCGAGTCCCACCACCCGGCCAGCCAACTCCGCGCCGTCGACGGCGAACAGGGCCCGGGCGCCGAGCGCGCTCAGGTCCACCTGGAGGCCGCGCTGGTGGCGGTCGTAGACGGTCAAGGAAGGGCGCCCGCCGATGCCGGCCACGAAGCCGCGGCCGAAAGGGCGAAGGGTGCCTTCGCTCTCGACTCGGATGGCCGGTTCGAGCTCGACGATCATCACCAGCCCCGGGTGCGGGAGCTCGCGCCGGTGAACCCAGCCGGGCGCCCGCTCCTCGTACGCTGCCATGGCGCGGACGAAGGGCCGCAGTCGAGCGGGCGGCTGCCGCGGTAGGTAGCGCCACCGCAGCTCTCCGAGCCGTCCCTCCAGCACCTGCACGAGGGGAACTCTATAGCCTGATTCAGGATGCGCGTGGGCGCTTCGCGCCCTGAGCACGCACCCTGCCGCCGTCCCCTCACGCTCGAAGATGCTCGGCATCTCCTCGGTTCGCGGACGCGCCATGGCACGCACCCAGAACCCGGATCCCCTCACGCTCCTCCTGAATCAGGCTCTACTGGACACGCCGCGGAGGAGCACGGTCTTGTCGCGGCTCTTGTCGCCGTGGAGGATCTGCACCGCGCCCTTGGCGACTCCGAAGCGCTTCGCGAGGAGCTTCCGGAGCGCGGCGTTGGCTGCCCCCTCGACGGGCGGCGCGGTGAGGGCGACCTTCAACGCGCCGTCGTGGACGCCGAGGATGGCGTCGCGGCTCGACCGGGGCGCCACCCGGACGGCGAAGCAGATCCCGTCCTCGCGCGCGCTCACCACGAGGCCTTCGAGATCGACCCCGTCCGAACGCGAGCGCGTCTGCACCGCCTCCCCCCGCTCAGCCCAGCTCGGGGCAGAGGGCGGTGACGGCCTCGGTGCCGTTGTTGTCGGGGCGACATTCGTTGAGGCCGCCGAGGGGCTCGTGGCCCGGATCGTTGAGAACGGCGGTGATCGCGTAGGGGGTGCCGGACACCACGTCCTCGAGCCGCACCTCGACCACTTCACTGGCGCCCGCCAGCAGCGGTCGCGTGGTGGTGGTGCGCGCCAGGAACGTACCGTCGACGTAGAAGCTCACCGGGACCCCCGCGGGCGCGCCGGCGCGACCGGCGTTGAGCACCCGCACCCGGAGCACGAGCGCGCCGCTGCACTCGGAGGTGCTGAAGGCCAGATCGCGGAGCACGAGGTCGGGCGCATCGAAGAGCCCATCGGGCTGTACGTTCTGCCGGAAGTTGTTGAGCCGGGGGTCGGCGTAGTTGGGCGCCTCACGCGCCGGCAGGGTGCCGTCTTCGTTGATGTTGGTGACGTGGTAGCTGTGCTGGTTCCAGATGCGCCGCGTGCGTACCCACTGGTTGTCCGGGTGGCCGAAGGCCCAGATGCCGGTGCTCGAGGCGGAGCCGTCGCTGCACTGGGAGAAGGCGTAGTTGTTCGCGGCGAGCACGATCTCGGCGTGGTCGTCGTTGTCCACGTCGACCACGATGGGGTACTCGGTGAGGGTGCCGCTGGTGTTGCAGCGCTCGAGGTACACCGCGCCGCTGGGGCCCCGGAACGCGCGGAAGAAGCGCTCGTCGTTGTAGAGGACCTCCGCCACTCCGTCCCCTTCGAAGTCGAACACGCTGGAGCCGGTGGCCCGGCTCGAGGTGTCCTGGGTCTCGAAGAACCACTTGCGGCTCAGGTCGTTCTCGAGGACCGCGTAGGCGTAGCCGCCGGCCAGGGCGATCTCCGGCTCGGGGTCGTCGTCGAAGTTGGCGATGGTGGGCGCGCCGCCACCGGAGAGGGCGTCGCGGTCGGGGCGCGCGGCCATGATGGCCGCCACCCGGGCGCTGATGGAGGGGTCGCCGGTGGGGGTGATCTCGGTGGGGCCGGCGAGCAGCTCCCCGGTCGCTCCGTCGCGGACGGTCACCGCGTGGGAAGTGGAGCTGGTGGCGACCACGTCGGGGTCCCCGTCGAGGTCCATGTCGGCGATGGCCACGTAGCCTCCTTCGCCGACGAACGTGTCCGCTTGCCAGACCACGGTGCCGTCGGCCCGCGCGACGCCGTTGATGCCGATGAGCTCGAGGTCGCCGTCGCCGGTCACGTCGTAGATCGCGGCGATGGCCGAGGAGCCCCGCAGGGGGGCGGTCACGAAACCCGAGCCGTCGGCCTGCACGATGGTGTTGGCGACCACGATCTCGGCGACCCCGTCGCCGTTCATGTCGGCGATGGCCGGGCGACCGCAGCCCACGATGGGCCCCTCGGAGAAGCGGTGCAGGATGTCCCCCTGCGCGGAGAAGATGGTGAGCCGGTCGGCCCCGAAGGTCGTCCCCGGGTCGAAGGCGCAGCCCACGATCTCCGGGCCGGGAGAGTCGGGCCGGATGTCGGCGATGGCCACCTCGAGGGAAGGGTGGGTGGCGTATGCCGGCTCCGCGGTGGGCCACAGCCGCGAGCCGTCGGCGCCGGAGATGGCCCGCAGCACGCCGTCGGCCCCATAGACCGATGCCCCTCCGGTGTCGGGGGAACCGGCGCGGAAGGTGTTGAAGACCACGTCGGGGATGTCGTTCTGGTCGATGCGCCCATCGCCGTTGTCGTCGTTCAGGTTCGCGACCATCGGGGTCGACATCACCTGGTCGTGCAGAGGCCGGACGTCGGGATCGTTCGCCCAATGCCACTCCACCTGGATCTCGAAGTCGCCGACCGTGGGGCGGTACTCGCACTCGTCGGCCGAGGTCACCCGCGGCAGGCAGCGACCGATGCTGGCTTCGCAGTACTGACCCTCGGGGCAGTCGAGGGGGCTGGCGCAGGCGGCGCCCGGGTCGGTGCACGCGTCGAGCAGACACACCTGCCCGTCCCCGCAGCACCCGCCGGAGCAAGCGGCGGCGTCTCCACAGTCGAGCACACAGACATCGGCCACGCAGCTCTGTCCGGCGCCGCCGCAGCAGGCGCCGCCGCAGGTGTCGGAGGGCGCGCAACAGGTGAGGTCGGTGCCGCAGAGCTGGCCGCTCTCGCAGCAGCCGTCGCCGCAGGTGTTTGCGCCGCTGCACGGGGTGGCGTCCGGGCCCCCATCGACCTCGGTCAGCGTCTGGCAGCGGCCGTCGATGCAGCGCTCGCCCGAGGAGCAATCTGCGCTCAGCGTGCAAGGCGCGCCGGAGCCGTCGTCGTCGCCGCACCCGTTCGTGAGGGCGAGCGCTGCCAAGAACAACCCGAAACCCAGTCGAAGTCCGCGCATGAATCTCCATCGCGCGTTTCCGCGCAGTTCGCAATCCGCTGTCACCGGCGGCCGGGGCGCGAACGCCCAGCCGTCGCCTCGCTCCCGAGAGCGACGCCCCCACGCCGTCCCGCAGCGCCGGAGATGGCGGCGTCTCTCGCTGGGCGGGCTCAGCCTTCCCAGCGCGCGATCACGAGCAGGGCCCCTGGGCTCGCTTTCAGCCTCGGCGCATCAGCGCGGAGACCGCGGTCACCAACGTTTCCACCGTTCGGTCCTCCGAATCGGGCCCCCGCCGAAGGGTACCCCCAGGCGCTCGAGATCGCTCTCCCGCTGAGTTTCGGCGCCCCCGTCCTTGCCGCGGTCGGTGGACTGGCCGAGAGTCCAGGACCATGGGTACTCGCTTCTCCTCGCGGTGGCTCTGCATCCTCGCGGCAACGCTGGCGCTGCCGATACCGCTCGTCGCGGCGCAGGGCGATGCCGGCGATGCGGTGGCGGACGATGCCCAGGCGGACGATGCGGCACCCGGCGATGCGGAGGCAGGCGGCCGCGATGCGGAGGCCCGCGACCTCTTCAATGCCGGTCGCCGCGCGTTCTCCGACGGGCGCTTCGCCGAAGCGCTCGAGCGCTTCGAGGCGAGCTACGAGCTCAGTGGGCGTCCGGCGCTGCTCTACAACATCGGGACGACGCAAGACCGGCTGCGGCGCTCGGCGGACGCCGTGCGCAACTTCCGCCTCTACCTCGACGCCATGCCCGACGCCGAAAACGCCGCCGAGGTGCGCGCGCGGGTCGCGCTGCTCGAGGGCGAGGTCGCCGCTCGGCCGGCCGAGGAGCCGATGGCGCCCGTGCCGGAGCCGAGCCACTTGCTGCGCAACCTGGCCCTGGTGACCGCCGGTGTGGCGGTGGTGGCCGGCGGGATCGGCCTGGGGCTCTACATCGATGTGCGGCACGTACACTCCGATCTGGAGATGACCTGTGCCCCCGATTGTGCACAGCCCACCATCGACGCATCCGGTGGCCCCCGGCGGCAGCGCGCCGCTCGCGCCATGGTCGGGATTGCCGTCGCAGCGGCGGCCAGCAGCGTGCTGCTCTTCGTGCTCGCGCCCCGGGGGAGATCGTCCGAGGAGGGCGGCGGTGTCGAGGTGCGCGCGGCCCTGGGCGGGCTCCAGGTCCGGGGGGAGTTCCGATGATGCGTGCGCTCGTCGAAGGGCTCTGTCAGCAAGGCCGTCGATCGGCTGCCGTCGTGGGCGCCGTCGGGGCTCTGCTCGTGGCGTCGGGGTGCGTGGACTTCGATGATCTCCGCACGGAGGCGGATGCCGCACCGGACGCGCAGATTTCCGACATGGCCACCGACGAGGGGGCGCTGGACCTCGCTCCGCCCACCGACGGTCCGCCCATCGACGGGCCCACGGACTTCTGCTCCACCCGCTGCCTCGGCGGTCTGCCGTGTTTCTGCGCCGACTTCGACGACGTGGCGACTCCCTCCGAGGGCTGGGAGGAGACCCCTGCTCTGGGCATGACGCGCTTCTCGGTGGAGGACGCCGTCTCGCCGCCCAGGTCGGTGGAGATGACCGCGCCCGGGTCGACCACCGGTGAGCTGGGCTCGTCCTTCGTGGTCTACAAGCACGGCCTCCAGAGCGTCGGTCGCACCGTGCTGCTGGAGGGGAGCTGGCAGCTCGGAGACTACGATCGCTCGACCTTCGGCAACTTCGAGTTCTTCTCCGTCACCCTCGGCGCGGGGACGCGGGTGTCCTTTGGCAACTCGTGGACCACGGCCGCCGACTCCGCCTGGATCATCGGCGTCACCCGACAGGTCCCCGATGCGGGCTTCACGACCGACGTCTACCCCGTCGACGCTCCGCCGACCGCTCGAGGTCAGTGGGTGAGGTTCGCGCTGCGGGTGCACTTCGCTCCGGACGCCACCGGCTCGGTCTCGCTCTCCTGGAACGACTCCGAGGTCCTGGCGGTCGACGGGGTGATCACCGCGTCCGAGAACCCGGCGCCGGGGACTTCGGCGACCATGTCAGCCTCCATCGGCGGCGGCACGCGCCAGGGGCTCACGCCCGACCTCTGGATGCTCTTCGACGACGTCGCGTTCTCCATCGTCGCGGACTGACGCTCCCGGTTCGCCTCGGCGGCGCGTCAGGGCGGCGGCCGCGAAGCTCCACGCGGGGTGTCTGCGGATCGTCGTGGCCGACCACCCACCCACAGCGGGCGCGAGAGCTACGACGCTGGTGAAGCACCCTGCCCAGCGCCACCGAGAAGCGCGGCGCCGATCAGGGGCCGACCCAGAAGCCGCCGTCGTCCTCGAGCAGCCTTCCGACGGCGGAGCGGCGAGTGCCATCGGAGCGCTGCCACCAGTGCCAAATCACACGGAGGGACCCGTCGGCCGCGTTGAAGACGTCCATGCCGCCGGGGCCCTCGTGGTTGCCGGGGAGGCCGCGGTAGGGGTCCAGGTCTCCGTCGCCCATGAAGCCGAAGTAGGGGCGCCGGACGCCGTCGCGCAGCGGCGTGCAGGGGGTGGCGGGGAGGGGGCTCGGTCCGCACAGCGCCAGGCCGGTCGCGTAGCGGGGGCTGTCCCAGTTGTTGCCCGAGTAGGTCACGTACCAGAGGCCCTCGTGGAGGAAGAGCGAGGGGTTCTCGATGACCCGACTGGTCCCGCTCACAGCGATGGTCTCCCAGTCGACGTCGGTGCTGCGGAGCAGGTCGCGGCGCGTGGACCAGTCGGCCCAGCCGTTGGCGTCGGTGCGCACCACCGACAGGCCGGTCTCCGGGAAGGAGTTGATGGCGTCGTCGCGGTAGGCGACGAGCAGCTGTCCGTCAGCGACGATGGGGTTGGCGTCGATGGCCCATCGGCCCATCGGCGGGCAGGCCCATTCGCCTTGGTCGGTGAAGGGTCCGCGGGCGGCCGAGGCCACCGCGCGACCCACGCACTTCTGGCCGGTGCCTCGGCGGCTGGCCGTGTAGTACATGAAGTAGCGGTCGCCGTAGCGCGCCACGCCGGGCGCCCAGATGGCCCCCTCGGCCCATGCGCCCGGGCCGCTGGGCATGGCGTCGCCGGCGGCGCAGTCGCTGATCCCGACCGTGTTGCCCGAGCCGTGCACCAGGTAGGGCACGAAGAGTTCACCGACGCCGCCGCAGCGGGGACCCTGGCCGGGCCCGATGGTGGTGCCGTAGCTGATGTAGCTGCCGTCCAGACCGAGCACGGTGTCGGGGTCGGCGAGCCAGAACTCGGAGGACACGGTCGGGTCCTCGACGCCGGCGTCGGGCTCGGGCGCGTTGGCGTCCGCTTCGAAAGCGTCGGGCTGGCCGCCGTCTTCGGAGCCGCCGTCGGTGGGTCCGGCGTCCACGCGGGAGCCATCGACCGGGAAAGAGCCGCCATCGCCGAAGTCGCTGGCCGGGTCGTCGCCGCAGGCGAACAGGAGCGCGGCCAGCAGCCCGGCCGCGAGCCGCCTGGGAACGCGCGTCCCCGGAGCGGTCATCCCCGCAGCATCCATCCCAGCAGAGCGCAGGCGCGAGGCGCCATGATCACGGAGTCGAGCAGCGTTCTTCATCGGTTCCTCCTACGCCGGCGGATGCCGGCGAGCGTAGCGAAGAGAGCGACCAACCCGAGCCCCCAGGGGCGTTGCCCGTGGGGGCTGGCGGCGCGGTTGCCCCCGGGCACCGAGCAGCTGCAGCCGCTCGAGATCGGGGCGTCGACCGTGCTTCCGTCGTCGCCCGGCACCGCGCCGTCGCTCCGAGGCCGCGAGCCTCCGTCGTCGGCTCCCCCATCTCCGAGCCCCCCATCTCCGAGAGAGGGAAGGGGGAGACCCATGTCGACCGATGGCTCGTCGGAGCCGAGGTGCATGGTGGCTTCATCGGTTGCCCATTCGTACACGATGTAGCCACCTTCGAAGTCGCTACGGCGCCCGCCGGGGACGTCGTACTCGTCCGAGGTCGGATAACCCAGCGGGCCCGTCTCCCAGCCGGTCTCTTCCCAGATGTCGCGAATGGCGCCGCGGACTTCGTGGGGGCCGGTCGCCGGAGACCAATAGATGGAACCATTCTGGAAGTGGTTGTAGCGGCCGACTCCATCGGCGGACGGGCCCTCGTCGGTGACCGGGTAGCCGAGGGGGCCGGCCTCCCAGCCGAGCTCGCCCCACTTGTCGCGGATCACGCCGTGGACCTCGTAGGCGCCGGTCTGGAGGGTCCAGTAGATCGAGCCGTTTTCGAAGCGGGTAAAGCGGCCCACCCCATCGGGAGCGGTGATCTCGCCGCTGATTGGCGCGCCCAGGAAGGAGCTGCAGCCGCCCAGTTCGCGGTACTTGGCGTCGATGGCGCCCATGGTCCGCGGGCTGTCGCCGCACTGGGTACCCTCGGAGCACTCGATGCTCGGTGCCTCGGCGTAGCCGCGCTGGCCCACCCAGAGCGAGGTGCCGCGCCCGCACGCGCCGGCGAAGACCTCTTCGGAGCCGCCGCCCGCGTTCCGGTAGCCGAAGTGCAGGTGGGGGCCGCTGCTGCTGCCGCTGGAAGCCGAAGCGCCCACCGTCTGTCCGCACGCCACGCGGGCGCCGGGGCTCACGCGCAGGGAGCCCGAGAGCATGTGGCAGTAGATGGTGGTGGATCCGTCGGCGTGCTGGAGCTGCACGTAGTTCCCGCAGTAGCCGCCGCAGGGGTTGCCCGCGTACCCGTTGTCGGCGCAGCCGTCGCTGGCCACCAGCACCACGCCCTCCTGGGCGGCCACCACCTCGGAGCCCCAGGGCGCGGCGAAGTCTTCGCCGCCGTGGCCGTCGTAGCAGGTCGAGCCGCAGTCGTAGTCCCGGCAGCCGCCGCCGCCGCCGTCGTTGTCGAAGCCGAAGCCGAGGCCGAACGAACCGGTGTAGGGCCGGCGAAAGCGAACCTGCGCGTCCGTGGCCGAGGGGAGGGCGGCCGCGGTCGCGATGAGCGCGAGGGTGAGCAGGAAGCGGTTCATCGGAGGACTCCGTTGTCGGTCGGCGACGACGGGACCGGCGCGTGGAGCGACACCGTGTGGGTGAGGCCGCGCTCGTCACGGAAGTGGAGGGAGCGGCCGTCGTGGGTGGGCGCCTCAAGCGAGCTGGGGAAGGGGCCGCCTTCGGCGACGAGCCGGGGCGCTCCGGGAGGGGTCACGCGGTAGAGGGCCGGCCGGCCGCTGCGGCTCGAGACGAAGGCGACGTCGCCGTCCGGTCCGAGCGCCGGGTTCCAGGCGGGCGCGGAGGCGCCGGTGACTCGCTCGGCGGTGCCCCGGCGCAGGTCGGCCACGGCGATCTCCAGGGTGGGTACGGCACCCTGCGCGTAGGCGACTCGGCTGCCGCGGACGGAGACCGGCGCATGCACGTCGTCGTCGACGCGTGTGGGATCGCCCGCTCCGTGGAGCCAGAGATCGTGGTCGGGGCGCAGCACCAGCCAGCCGGCCTCGGTCTCCACGAGCTGGAGGACGCGGGTGCCGGCGGGGAGGTCGCCGACGGCCTCGGTGAGCTCGAGGAGCCGATCGGGGTCGCCGCCCGCGGGCAGCGGAACCGCGCGCAGCGGGAGCGCTCGGGGTGCGACCAGCGCGCCGGCCTGCGCTTCGAATGGCCCTTCGAATGGCCCTTCGAATGGCGGTTCGAGTCCGGGTGCCGGCTCGGCGCTGCACGCCGCGAGGACGACCAGCGGCGCCAGGGCCGAGGCGAGGAGCGATTGGGGAAGGAGTGGAGTCATGGCGTGGGGCTCGGTCGAGGGGTCAGCGGGCGGTGCTCGGTTCGAGCTGCACGCCGAGGGCGTTGATGGTCATGGCCAGCATTCGGTAGTGGCCGACGAGCAGGCAGAACTCGATGAGTTGCTCGGTCTCGAGATGAAGGCCGAGATCGGCGAAGGTCTCGGGGGCCATCGAACAGGTGGTGAGCAGCTCGTCCACGGCGCGGGCCAGGGCCAGTCGCCGGCGCTCCCAGTGGGGCTCGGCGGGGCCCCGGGCGGCCTCGATGTCGGCCCCCGTGAGGCCGACGCTCCGGCCGATCCGTTCGTGGTGCGCCCACTCGTAGGGGCAGCGGCTGGCGTGGGCGACGCGGAGGATGACCCACTCGGTGTCCGGCCGCGGCAAAGCGCCGCCGGGCATCAGGGCGGAGGCGAACACCAGCCAGCGGCGGAAGAGCTGCGGGCTCCGGGCGAGGGTGGTGAACACGTGCGGAGTCACGCCGCCGGCCTTCCAGCCCACGGCCCGCAGCACGAGGGTGTTCAGCAGGCCGACCTGCCGGGCCGAGCCCGGAGCGACCCGGGGTTCGCTCGAGGTGCCGCCTGCAACTGCGGCCGGCGCAACGCGGATCACGGGCGCGCCCGTTGCGAAGCGGCCACCGCGGGCTGCGGGGTGGTGAGCTCGGGCCGCTCGTCGCGAGCCAGGTCCAGGGCCTCGTCGGTCCGGCCGCGGAACATCCGCTCCACCACTCGCTGGGCGACCGAGCGCAGCGGAAGGATCGGCGCGACCCAGCCCGGCGCGACCACCCAACGGCGGCGGCCGGCGATGCCGCGCTCGAGGGCGTCGGTGCCGAGCTTCAGCGGCGCGGCCTGGCGATCCCCGACCAGCGCGGCCGCGGCCCGGGTGCCGAAGCCGCGGGAGGTCATGTCGGTGTCCAGCTCGGCGAAATAGGCGATGCCCAGCCGCGCTCCCGACGAACGGAGCTCGCTGCGGAAGGCGTTGGCCAGCGCTTCCACGCCGGCCTTGGAGGCCGCGTAGGCGCCGAGCATGGGCACGTGGATGGCGGCCGCCAGCGAGGAGACGACCAGGACGTAGCCGCCCGGGTGGGCGACGTGCGGGCCGGCTGAGCGCAGGGTGTAGTAGGCGCCCAGGAGGTTCACGGCGACGGTCCGCTCGAAGAGCGAAGGGTTCCCGTCGATCACCGGGACCTGTGCGGCCACCCCAGCGTTGGCGACGACGACGTCCAGCCCGCCGAGCCGCTGGACCATGGCGTCCACCGCCGCCTCGACGCTGGCCCGATCGGTCACGTCGCAGTGCATGAAGGGCGCGTCCCCACACTCGCGCGCGACCTCTCGCAGCGCGGCCGGCTCGAGTCCGATGAGGGCCACCCGGGCGCCGCGGCCGTGCAGCCGGCGAGCGAGCGCGGCGCCGATGCCCCGAGCGGCGCCGGTGATGAGCACCCGCCGCCCGTCGAGCGGCGCCTCGGCCGCGAAGAACCGTTCAAGGACCGACATCGTTCCACTCCCCCTCGCCCATCTGGGCGCTCAAGAACCCAGCGACACCCGGCGTGTCGCCCAACGGAAAGGTCATCGCGCCGTGGCGCGTGCCGCCGTAGTAGAAGACGTGGTGCTCGGCGGGCGCGAGCTCGGGCCGGAGCGCGTCGAACCAGCCGGCGAGGTCGCCGAGGCCGGCGCTCAAGCGGGGGCCATCGAAGCCGAAGTCCCGGTTGAAGTAGGCGTAGAGCATGGTCACCACCGCGTCTTCGCGAGCGCAGATCAGCGAGCTACGCAGCGCGGGGTGCAGCCGCTGGTTGGTGGCGTAGATCTCGTGGAGTCCGGCGGATAGACACGTGGGACAGAAGCGCCCTAGGGTCTCGTCCAGCGCCCAGGAGGCGCGGAGGGCGTTCTGACCGCCGGGGTCGAAGAAGGCGGGCCGGAGCTTGGGGCCCGAGTCGTCGATGAGCACCGGAGTGGGGCCACCGGTGGACTCGAAGGCCGTGGCGATCTGGTGGTAGTTGCCGGTGATGCCCACGCCACCGGCGCTGAAGCCGCTGGCCACCACGCGCTCGGCATCGCCGAAGGTCGGCACGATGCGCTCGAGGGCCCGAGTGACGTTCGGGTACCCGCGGTGGTGAATGGTCCCGATGGTGGCGTAGTCCCGGACGTTGTCACCGAGGTGGAAGTCCCCCGTGCAGTGGGGGAGGACCACGAAGCTGAAGTCGCGGAACGGGTTGGTCGGGTCGTTCCGGTCGAAGATGCCGACGCCGTTGCGGACCGGCGCCTCGATCACGTCCTGGATCGGGTTGGCGCCGACGCCGCCGAGCAGGCCGGAGGCGCGGCAGGAGACGGCGTCGTAGCAGACGCCGCCGCCCTGAAAGAAGATCACCAGGTCGTCGGTGGCGTCGGTGAAGTTCACCGCGAAGCCCCCGTCGGTGTCGTTCGCGCAGCGCATGGAGGGGATGGAGACCCACTCCCAGGTCCGCAGCGCCGCGGGGGCAATCGGCTCTCCCGGCGTGAAGGGCGGGACGCCGGCATCGGCCGCGGTGGCGTCCGGGACTCCACCGTCATCCATCGCCGTCGACCCGTCGCCGTCCATGTCCGCCCGGGCCATGTCGGCGGGCGCCATGTCGGCCGGGCCGCTGGAGTCGCTCGTGTCGCTGGAGTCGTCCGAGCAGGCCGAGACCGCCACCGCCAACGTGAGCACCGAGACCAGGGGGCCGAGGCGCCGGCGGCGGCGCGACGATCCGAACGCCAAGGCGCCGAGCAGGACCAGCCAAGGCAGCGCCCCGCCACCGGGGCCATCACCGGCAGCGGAGCAACCGCCGGTGGCCATGGCCGCGCCCGAGCGAGGCGTCATCGAGGGGCCGCCATCGGCCCCGACGCCGGCGTCGGGCGTGCCGGCCGAGACGCCTCCGTCGGCCTCGGGCATCTCGGGCATCTCGGGGGCATCCGAGTCCAGCTGGACCGAGACGGAGTCGGTGGCCGCGTCCCAGAGGATGGAGCCGTGCTCGAAGTCGCTCCGGCTCCCTTCGTCCGTCGCGTATTCGTCCGAGGTGGGGTAGCCGAGCGGGCCGAGCTCCCAGCCGCTGTCCGCCCAGGCGTCGTGGATGGCACCGTGCACCTCGGCCGTCCCGGTGGCCGGTGACCAGTAGATGGACCCGCGCTCGAAGTGGTTGTAGCGGCCGACGCCATCGGCGGTGACCAGCTCGTCGGTGACGGGGTAGCCGAGCACGCTGGTCTCCCAGCCGAGCGACGCCCACTTCGCATGGATGGACCCGTGCAGCTCGTGGGCGCCGATGGCGAGCGTCCAATAGATCGCGCCGTGCTCCATCTCGTTGTAGCGACCGATGCCGTCGGGCGTGCCGCGCTCTTCGGTCACCGGTGCGCCCAAGACCGACGAGCAGCCGCCCAGCGAGCGGTACTTCTCGTCGATGGCGCCGACGGTCATCGGGCTGTCGCCGCAGCGAGTCCCCACCTCCTCGGACCAGTAGGCGAGACCGCCGGGGTCGTTGATCGCCGCCCACATGCCGTCCGAGTAGGTGGTGTAGCGCGGGGCCCAGCAGCTCCACTCGGGGCGGCAGCCGTTGTAGTAGCGCAGCACCGTCTTGACCCACTGGTCGCGGAGGACCTCGTCGTGGACGTCGAAGTGATTCAGCCAGCGACGAGCCAGCTCGTCGGTCTCGGCGTTGGTGGTGTACGCGGAGTTCTTCACCATGTTGACCACGTAGTCGATGGCCGCGCCGATCTGCCCGTCGACGGTCAGCACGTGGTTGCCGTACCGGCCCAGCGTGTCGTCGAAGGTGCCCGCGTCGAACTGGAACATCCCCAGCCCGCCCTCGCGAATGCTGCAGGGGCCATCGGCGGAACCGGCGATGACCGGGCCGCCGCCGCAGTCGGGGGAGGGCGGCCCTTGGCAAGCCCAGGTCGCCTCCGACCAGCAGTGGGCGAGGCCGGTCTCGGTGTTGGCGATGCCCGCCAGCAGGTAGCCGGTGCGGATGCCTCGCGCCTGCGCGGAGTCGCGGATGACGGCGTAGCGGGGCAGCTTCTCGGCGAGGGTCAGCTCGGCGACCAACGAGCCGGTTGCCGCCTCGGGCGACTCCAGCGCGCAGCCTGCCAGGGCCACGAGGAGGGTGAGGGGAGCGAGGGGATGGGCTGGCAATCTCATGGTCGGCGCTCTTCCTTCTCGGTGCGGGTTCTTCTCTTCGAAGGGCACCACCGAGCCGTGGGATAGATGTATACGCAATGTATCCATGTCGTCAAGGGCGCTCCAGCCGCTCCCCGGGCCCCGCCGCGGTTGCGCATGGAGCGGGGGGTCCCGATACTCCGCGAAATGGCCGACGAGAACGAAGCGAAGGCTGGTCCTCGCAGCCGATCGCGAGCTCGCCGAGGGCCGCAGCTCGGGGAGGACAACGCCCGTGCGATGATCTTGACCGGCGCGGCCTCGGTGTTCGCCGACCGGGGCACCCGCTCCGTCTCGGTGGAGGCGATCCTCACCGCCGCGGGGGTCTCACGGCGCACCTTCTACCGCTTCTACAAGGGCAAAGAGGGCGTCATGGAGGCGCTCTACTCCGTGGGCATCGACGCGCTCCTGTCGGCGAGCCGCTACCGCACCCGGGGAGCGGAGGGGCCGCTGCAGGCTTTTGGCCGCTGTCTCGACGCTTACCTCGGCAACGCCAAGGCGATGGGGCGCCTGGTGTACGTGCTGGGCGGTGAGGCCCAGAACCAGGAGTCCTCGCTCTACGCCCATCGAATCGCGGCCCTCGACACGCTGGTGGAGATTCTCGTGGAGTCGACCCGCGAGCAGGGCATCGACGTCGACCCCTGGGTCTTTCGGTCCCTCTTCCTGGCCCTCGAGTCCATGACGCGGGCCACGCTCCAGGCGGCCGACGAGGGACGCGCGATGACGACCGAGGCGGTCGAGCGCACGCGGCGGGTGCTGATGCGGCTGGGTACCGCCGCCATCGCCGGCGAAGGGCCGGGCGTGGCGCCGCTGCCCCCAGACCCCGGATCCCCGTAGGGCCCGGCTGTCGCGGATGACAGCAATGAATACATCCCGTATACATGCTCCATGTCCATTCGCGATCTATGCCGCCTCCTCGTGCTCCTCTCGGTCACGGCGCCGTGGGCGAGTTGCGCCGACCCGGCTTCCTTCGACGTGCGGGTGGACGTGCGCACCGACTACCGGCCGGGGCGAGACTTCGTCGGCACGAAGACCACGATCGTGCCCATGGCGGGTGACGCCGGCACCGACGTCGAGGCCGAGGAGCGGCTGGGGACCGAGGGCGACTTCCTGGCGGGCGAACGAATCGCCAACTTCTCCGGACTGGGCCCCGGGATCCACCTGGTGTCGGTGTCGCTCATCGGCTCCGGCGGTGAGGTGGTCAGCTCGCGGCGCGTGTCGGCCGACGTGCGCGGCTCCAGCACGGTGACCGTCGTGATCACCCAGAGCTGCCGGGACCAGGTGTGTCCTGCCGAGGGCGACGACGACTCGCTCACCGAGTGCGCCGGGGGCCGTTGCGTGGATCCCCGGTGCTCGCCGGAGGCGCCCGAGCTGTGCGGCGACCGGTGCGAGTCCGACGGCGAGTGCCCGGCGGCAAGCGCCTGCACCCGCGGCGTGTGCACCGACGGGACCTGCCTGGTCGCCCCCGACGACGACTCGTGCGGGGCGGCTCGGATCTGTGACCTCGAGGACGGCTGCGTGTCCATCGACGGAAGCTGCGCTCCGCGCGAGTCGCTCTGCGACGACGGTGTGGACGAGGACTGCGACGGGGTCACCGACTGCGCCGACCCCGACTGCGCCGGGGCCAGCTGCGACGACGGGGTCTTCTGCAACGGCCCCGACCACTGCGAGGCCGGCCGTTGCGCCGCCCACGAGGGCTCGTCCTGCGAGCGCCTCTGCGACGAGGGCGGACGACGCTGCGTCGACTGCAATGACGACGGGAACTGCGGCGCGCCGGTGGAGGGCGCCTGGGGGCCCTGCGAGGCGGCCATCGACGACTGCTCGGGCCAGGGCGTACGCCGCCGAGAGGTCCGTGTCCCCACCTGCGTAGACGGCGGCTGCACCGAGGTGACCACGACGCAGACGGAGGCCTGTCCCGTGCCCCGGCCGGAGGGCTCGGCCTGCGGCGGCGACGGCCGCGTGTGCTGCGGCGGCGCGTGCAGCCGGCTCGACAGCAACGACCACTGCGGGGCGTGCCGGGTCAGCTGCGCGTCCATCGGCACGACGTGCGCGCCCACGGGAACCGGTGGCTTCGGCTGCGTGGGCTGCACCACGGACGCGGCCTGCCGGAGCATTCTGAACGGAGCGGCGACCTGCTATGGCGCGTCGGGACCGGCCTGGTGTCGCTGCCAGTGCCCGATCGACGGCACCATCTGCGACGACGGAGGCTGCGGCCCCGGCTTCCGGTGCAACGACGACACCGGTTTCGGCCCCCACTACTGCTTCTGATCGAGCGTCGATCCGCCGTGCCTTTGCTTGGAGGCCTTTCGAACCCACACCCGCCCAATGACCGACGAGCGCATCGCCATCGTGGGCGCGGGGATGGCGGGGCTCGCCTGCGCCGAGCGACTCGTCCGCGGCGGGCGCCAGGTGGTCCTCTTCGACAAGGGGCGGCGAGTCGGCGGGCGTATGGCCACCCGGCGACAGGCCGGTCGCCAGTTCGACCACGGCGCCCAGTTCTTCACCGCGCGCGACCCGAGCTTCCAAGAAGCCGTCCGCGGCTGGCAGGCGCTCGGCGTCGTCGGCGAATGGGCCCAGGCGGGCGAGGACGCGGAGACTCGCTGGGTGGGCTCCGGTTCCAATCGCGCGCTCCCCGAGCACCTCGCGGCGTCGCTCGATGTCCGGCTCGGCACCGCGATCGCGCCCCTGGACGGTCGCACGATCCACACGGAAGAGGGCCGGTGGCTGGGTCGCTTCGATGAGGTGGTGGTGACCGCGCCGCCGACCCAAGCGGCCGCGCTGCTCGCATGCAGCGACACGCTCCTCGCGCGCCTCGGCAACCCGACCCACTCGCCCTGTTGGGCCGTGATCGCGGCCTTCGCGGAGCGCCCCTGCGAAGAGGACGTGCTGCGCGACCGGGGCGCGCTGCAGTGGATCGCCCGCGACGCCAGCAAGCCCGGACGTCCGAAGGGTGAGACCTGGGTCATCCACGCGAACGAAGCCTGGAGCCGCGCCAACCTGGAGCACGGTCCCGAGCGGGTGGCCGACGAGCTGCTCCGCTGTTGGGCCCACTCGCTGGGGCGACCCATGCGACCGACCTTCGCGGTCGCCCACCGCTGGCGCTACGCGAGGGTGACCGACCCCATCGGGGAGCCCTTCCTGCGAGACCCGGAGGCTCGACTGACCCTGGCCGGGGACGGCTTGCTCGGCCCCCGAGTCGAAGCCGCGTGGTTGAGCGGGGTGGCCGCGGCCGAGGCCATCCTGGGTTGATCGCCGACGATCCGAAGGCGCACCGGGCCTGCCGCGGAGACCGAACGTGAGCCCTTCCCGAACGGGGCCTTGATGCCGACGCCCTAAAAAGGGTAACCAGTCGCCTCGCGGGGGGCTCTGTGCCGGCTCGCGGGAGGAACCGATGGATCAACATCCGCAACCGCAGGCACCCGGAGAGCAGACGGTGCCCATGGGGTCGCAAGCGCAGCAGCCGGGTATGGCGATGACGGGGCCGATGTCCCACTCCGCGCCGAGCGTCCAGCACGAGATCACCCACGGGCCCAGCTTCGCGATGCTTCGCGTGGACGTCATGCCCGGGCAGACGGTGGTGGCCGAGGCCGGCTCCATGGTCGCGCGGCAGAGCCACGTGAACATGGACGTGAAGATGAACGCCGGCGGCAAGGGCGGGTTCTTCGCCGTGGTGAAGGCGTTCTTCATCGCCCTCATCCGCAAGGTCGCGGGCGGCGAGACCTTCTTCGTGAACCACTTCACCGCGCCCCAGCAGGGCAGCGTGTGGGTCGCGCCGACGCTCTCGGGGACCATCGCCCACCGCTCGATGAAGGGGGAGACCATCACCCTCTCGACCGGCGCCTATGTCGCCAGCTGCGGCGACTTCGAGATGAAGCTGAAGTTCGGCGGGCTCAAGAGCCTGCTGGCCAAGGAGGGCGCGTTCTTCCTGCAGATCACCGGGCACGGCGATCTCTTCTTCAACAGCTACGGCGGCGTCCACCCGGTCGACGTCAACGGCTCGTTCATGGTCGACAACGGCCACCTGGTCGGCTTCGAGGGCAACCTCGAGATGAAGATCCAGAGTGCCGGCGGCGGCATGATGGGCTTCATGGCCTCCGGGGAGGGGCTGGTCGTGGTCTTCGAAGGCCAGGGTCGGGTCTACCTCCAGTCCCGCAACGTCAGCTCGCTGGTCGGGTGGCTCACACCCCTCTTGCCCTAGGAAGGACGCCGCGAATGCCTCAGATCGAAATCGGCTACAAGCCCGCACAGGCCATGGCTCGCGTCATGCTCCAGCAGGGCGAACAGTTCCGCGCCGAGAGCGGCGCCATGGTCGGCATGTCGACCAACGTCCACATGGAGACCGGGTCCACCGGCGGCGTCATGAGCGGCCTCAAGCGCATGTTCGGCGGGGAGTCGTTCTTCCAGAACACCTTCACCGCGCAGAACGGGCCCGGCGAGGTGCTCCTCGCCCACAGCCTCTCGGGTGACATGGTCTCCATGCCGATGAACCCGAACGGCTACTACATCCAGTCGTCGAGCTACATCGGCGGCGACCCCTGGGTGAACATCGAGACCAAGGTCGGCGGCTTCAAGAGCTTCTTCGCCGGCGAGGGCGTGTTCGTCCTCAAGGCCACCGCGCAGCAGGAGGGCCAGGTGCTCATCGGCGCGTTCGGCGGCATCCAGGAGCTGGTCTGCGACGGCAACCTGGTCATCGACACCGGGCACCTCGTCGCCTGGGACACCACCCTGGAGTACAGCGTCGGCAAGAGCGCCAACGGCTGGATCGCCAGCTTCCTGTCGGGGGAAGGGCTGGTCTGCCACTTCCGCGGCCAGGGCCGAATCTGGATCCAGACACGGAACCCGTCGGAATTCGGGTCCATGGTCGGCCGCATGTTGCCGGCCCGGGAGAGCTGAAGATGCGCTACGAGCTACTGGACAAGCCGGACTTCGGCGTCGTGAAAGTCGGCTTCGAGCAGCCCGGCGAGCAGATCATCGTGGAGTCGGGGGCCATGGTCGCCCGGGACACCGCCATCGAGATGAAGTCGGAGATGAAGGGCGGCCTGCTCGCCGCCGCCAAGCGCAAGATGCTCGGCGGCGAGAGCATCTTCCAGAACACCTTCACTTCGACCGCGCCGGGGCAGCAGCTCTGGCTGGCGCCGGGTCCGGAGGGGGACGTCGTCGCCCTCGACATGGACGGCTCCTACGAGGTGATGCTCAACAGCGGCGCCTACATGGCCGCGCCGCCCAGCGTCGAGCTCGACACCAAGTGGGGCGGGGCGAAGGGCTTCTTCAGCGGCACCGGCTTCTTCTTGCTGAAGTGCACCGGCCAGGGGCCGCTCTTCTTCAGCGCCTACGGCGGCATCCACGCCGTCGACGTGGGGCCCGACGGCTACATCTGCGACACCGCGCACGTCGTCGGCTTCACCTCGGGGCTCGACTATGACGTCACCAAGCTCGGCGGCTTGAAGAGCCTCTTCTTCAGCGGCGAGGGTCTGGTGTGTCGCTTCCGCGGTCAGGGCCGCCTCTGGATGTCCACGCGCAACGCCGGCGCGCTGGCGAGCTTCGTGCACCCCTACCGCCCGGTGAAGCGCAAGAGCAGCTGACGAGGAGCGAGCTCCCCCGTGAACGAGCGAGCCATTCGGAGCGCCGCCATCCTCGCGATGGCGGCGCTCGCCTATTTCTCCGGTCCGATTTCGGGGTCCGCCCAGGTCCCGGAGGCGAACCCCTACGACGACCCGAACCAGCCGCCGCCCCGGCCCCCGGCGCCCCCTCCCGAGGCCGCCCCGGTGGTCGACGCCTCCGAGTCGAGCGAGACCATGGAGTCCGACGAGGACGCCTCGGCCAGCACCGGCACCGGCCAGGCGCCCCAGGCCCGGGAGCTCGACGTGCTCGGCGCGGTGGTCGCCTCGGCCGGCGTCGCCGGCGAGCTGGCCACCCCGGTGTGCGAGGCGGAGCGCTCCCTGGAGCCCATGGCCGCGGCCATGAGCCTGGAGTCCCTCTACCGGCGCCGCCAAGAGGGCGCGCTGATCCTGGACACCGGCGGCCTCCTCGCCCGCCATGGCCTGGTGCGCTTCGCGGCCCGGGAGAACCCCGCCGCGCTGGCCCGGATGGTGGTCGGCCTGGGCTACCACGCCTTGGCCTTCGGCGAGTCCGACCTGGGCGATCCGCCCGCGGTGGTCCGGGCCCGCCTGCGCGCGCTGAAGGACGCCGACGTCCCGGTGCTCGCCTCGAACCTCACCTGCGACGAGGCCCACGCCGAGCTCTGCGAGCTCCTGGTGACCCACGAGGACGGCGTGCCTTCGGAGATCCTCGAGGACGCCGACGGTGAACGGACCCGGGTCGCGGTGTTCTCCTTCCTCGAGCCCGAGGTCGCCGGCCGCGTGGGCCCCGACCGCATGGAGGGGCTCACCATCCACCCGCTCACCGAGAGCATCCGGCTCTCGGTGAAGGCCGCCCGGGAGCGCGGCGTGAACACGGTGGTGGCCATCATCGACTCCGGTCGCGGCGCCGCCGCCGCGGCCCGCGCGTTGGCCGCGGTGGCCGAGCTCGCGGACGACGAGAAGCCCGACGTGATCCTCTCGGCCGACGCCGGCTCGGAGCTGCTCTTCGCCCGCCCGGCCAGCTTCCGGCCCGCGGTGGTCGCGCCGCCGCCCCGGGGCGCCACCGACGTGCGGCTCCGCCGCAACCGGCTCAGCGGGACCTTCGACATCCTGGCCCGCCCGGTCAGCGCGGCCGAGACCGCCGCCGGCGGCGTCGCCGAGCTCATCGAGGCCGTGGGCCCCGCCTTCTGCGCGGAGCTCGGCGCGCTCCTCCCCGGCGGCCACTTTTCCCTCCAGGACGACGAGGGCGCCGCGGTCCCCATGGACGTCGCCGGGCTCACCGAGCTCGCCGCCGGCGTGATGCGCGAGACCGCCGACGCCGACGTGGCCGTCCTCAATCGCGCCGCCTTCGATCCGCGCTGGACCCCCACCAACACCCAGGGCCTCACCCGCTCCGACGTGCAGATCGGCGTCCAGTACGACGAGCCCCTGGTGGTGGCCGAGGTCAGCGCCTACTGGCTGCGGCAATTCGCGCGCTCCAACCCCGGGGAGCGCGCGCTCCTCGCGCTGGGCCTGGAGATCTCCAACGCCTACAGCTCCATCGAGAAGGTGAAGGTCAACGGCCGGGTCCTCGACGACACGGCGCGCTACCGGGTGGTCACGGTGCGCTTCCTCGCCGAGGGCGGGGACGGCGCCAGCCTGACCGGCGCGGACGGACTCGAGTGGGAGCCCCTCGAAGACGTGACCCTCCGCTCGGCCCTGGAGACCTTCCTGGGCGAAGAGGTGCCCGACGAGGATCCCCGGGAGCGGGTGGTCGATCCCTGGGAGGTCCTGGAGTGGACCGGCCGGGTCAACGTCGACGCCAACTTCACCGGCTCCGCGGTCCGCGACCCCAACTCCTATGCCGAGGGCCCGCTCACGAACAGCTCCCAGGCCGCCTTCGGTCTGAACGGGCAGCTCGCCCTCAACGCGCTGAGCCGCTACGCGAGCTGGGAGAACACCGCGGTGGCCACCTACTCGTTGGCCAGCACCGAGGGCAGCGACGGGCTCCAGGAGGGCTCGGACCTCATCACGTACAGCACGGCCGGGGTCTACCGCCGCTTCCGCGCGGAGAACGACGAGCTCTACGTCCCCGACCTCCTGGTCGAGGGCCTGGTGCGCACCGAGTTCACCCGCGCCGACGAGCGGGACCACCGCTTCATGAACCTCCGCTTCGTGGGCGGCCTCCAGTGGCGGCTGCACCTCAAGGTCCAGGCGCGGTTGGTCGGCGGTCTGGAGGTCATCGAGACCCTCGACCCCGACCTGCGCAGCGCGCGGCCCGGCTTCGGCGCCCAGCTGAACATCGGGCCTTGGCTGGTGATGAAGAGCGGGCTCCGGAAGCTCACCCTGACCGGCAACGTGGACTGGTTCTACACCAGCCCCGGCGGCCGGAACCGGCACCTGCTCCAAGCCCTCTTCGACATGCAGCTCGATCTGACGGCGGCCTTCGCGCTGACCCTGAACGTGACCCTCTACGGGCTCTCGGACACGGTGGCGGCCACCGACACCATGCCCGAGCAGGACGGCGACTTCGCCTTCGCGCTCCAGACCACCGCCGGGCTCCGGGTGGCCTGGACCGAGCGCTGGCTCGCGTACTGACGGTAGAATTCCGACCAGAGCTGCGCGCGCGGCCCCTGCGGGTCGCAAAATCGACAGGATCCGGGGGCTCGGATAACTCTCCAGGCCCGTGGAGGCGCGAAGCATTCCGAGCGTCGTCATCCTCGCGATGGCGGCGCTCCTCCAATTCACGACTCCGGCCGGAGCGCAGCTCCCGGAGACCAACCCCTACGACGACCCGAACCAGCCGCCCCCGCGGCCGCCGGCGCCGCCGCCCGAACCCGCGCCGCCCCCGGTGGTGGAGCCGATGGAGTCGAGCGAGACCCTGGAGTCCGACGCCGACGCCTCGGCCAGCTCGGGGACCGGCGCGAGCCGTCCGGGCGAGGTCGACGTGCTGGGCGCGGTGGTGGCCACCGCGGGCATCGCCGGCGAGCTGGTCGCGCCGGTCTGTGACGGGACCCGCAACCTCCGCCCCCTGCCCGCCGCCGACGCGCTGGAGTCCTTCGTGCGGCGTCGCGAGGAGGGCGCGCTCATCGTGGACACCGGCGGGCTCCTCGCGCGGCACGGGGTGCTCCGCTACATCGCTCGCCGGCAGCCCGAGGCGTTGGCGCGGCTGGTGCGCGGCCTCGGCTACCACGCCCTGGCCTTCGGCGAGGCAGACCTCTCCGACCCCCGCGACGCGATGATCGAGCGGGTCCGCGCCCTGCGCGACGAGGGGATCCCGGTCCTGGCGTCGAACCTCCGCTGCGACGAGGCGAACCGGGAGCTCTGCGATCTCTTGACCACCGGCGCCGACGGGATGCCCGCCGCCGAGCTCACCGACGCCGACGGCGAGGTCACCCGGGTGGCGGTCTTCTCCTTCATCGAGCCCGAGGCCGCCGCGCGGGTGGGGCCCGACCGGATGGCGGGGCTCCGGTTGGCGCCGCTCACCGAGAGCATCCGGCTGGCCACCCTGGCGGCGCGGGAACGCGGCGTGAACACCGTCATCGCCATCATCGACTCGGGCCCCGGCGCGACCGCCGCCGGCCGCGCCATGAGCGCGGTCAACGATCTCGAGGCCCAGGAGAAGCCGGACGTGATCCTCTCCGCCGACGCGGGCTCGGAGCTGCTCTTCGCGCGGCCCGCGGGCTTCCGGCCGGCGATCATCGCGCCGCCCCCCCGGGGCGCGACCGACGTCCGCCTCCGGCGCAACCGGGTCACCCACACCTCGGACATCCTCGCCCGGCCGGTGGCCACCAACGGGACCCCGGCGGCGGCCGTCGTGCGCTTCGCCGAAGCCGTCGGCGCCAACTACTGCTCGACCTTCGGGCTGACCCTCCCCGGCGGCCAGCTCACCCTCACCGACGACGAGGGCGCCCCGGTCCCCATGACGCCCGCCGCGTTGGCCGACCTGGCCGCGGGCGTGATGCGGGAGGCGACCGACACCGACGTCGCCGTCCTCAACCGCGGCGCCATGGACGAGCGCTGGGTCCCCACCAACCCCCGGGGACTCACCCGCTCCGACGTCCACGTGGCCGTTCAATACGACGAGCAGCTGGTGGTCGCCGAGGTCCCCGCCTCCTTCATCAACACCCTGGCGCGCTCGAACCCCGGAGGCCGCGGGCTGGTCGCCTTGGGGGTCACCCTGGAGAAGCCCGACGGGGTCACCGAGAAGGTCATGGTCAACGGCCGGGTCCTGGACGACTCCGCCCGCTATCGGGTGGTCACCGTCCGCTTCCTGGCCCAGGGCGGCGACGGCGGCGCCCTCGGCGGCGCCACCGACCAGGAGTGGGAGCCGGTGCCCGACACCACGCTCCGGACGACCCTGGAGGAGTTCCTCGTGGAGCCCCACGGCGAGGACCCGCGGGAAGCCGTCCTCGACATGCGCGACGTGCTCGAGTGGACCACCCGCATCCACCTCGACGCCAACTTCGCCGGCACCGCCGTCCGGGATCCCAACGCCTACGGCGAGGGTCCCCTGACCAACAGCTCCCAGGCCCTCTTCGCCTTCAACACCCAGCTCGCGCTGAACGCTCTGGGTCGCCACGCGAGCTGGGAGAACCTGGCCGTCGCCAACTACTCGCTGGCCCGGACCTCCGACAGCGGCGGCCTCGACGAAGGTAGCGACCTGCTCACCTACAAGACCACTGGGCTCTACCGCGGCTTCCGCGCGGAGCACGAGGAGATCTATGTCCCCGATCTCCTGGTGGAGGGCCTGGTGCGCACCGAGTTCACCAAGGCCGACGAGCGGGACCACCGCTTCATGAACCTCCGCTTCGTCGGCGGCGCGCAGTTCCGGCTGCACCTCAAGGCCCAGGCCCGGTTGGTGACCGGCGTGGAGATCATCGAGGTCTTCGACGACCAGCTCCGCTCCACCCGCCCCGGCTTCGGCGCCCAGCTCAACCTCGGGCCCTGGGTCGCGATGCAGGCCGGCCGGCGGAAGCTCACGCTCACCGCCAACCTCGACTGGTTCTACACCAGCCCCGGCACCCGGAACCGCCACGTGCTCCAGGGCCTCTTCGACATGCAGCTCGACCTGACGGCGGCCTTCGCGTTGAACCTCAACGTGACCCTCTACGGCCTCCGGGACACCGTCCCGGCCACCGAGTCCATGCCCGAGAACGACGGCGAGCTCGCCTTCGCCATCCAGACCACCGCGGGGCTCCGGGTGGCCTGGACCGAGCGCTGGCTCGCGTTCTGAGGTCTCAGCAGTCGCGGTTGCAGACCATCGAGCCGTCGGGGCACTCGGTGATCTCGCATTGCTCGAGGGTGCAGGTGGCGCCCTCGGGGCAGTCGGCCAGGCGACACGGGCCGTCCCCGCTGCAGTAGACCGCGCAGTTGTCGGTGCAGGTCACGTCGCAGCCGCCGGTGCCGCTGCAGTCCACCGTGCTGGCGCCCGCGACGCTGACCTCGCACTCGCCGGTCCCGCGGCACATCGCGTTGCAGCCCTCGCCGCACTCGAAGGTGCAGTTGGCGGAGTCGGTGCAGTACATGCTGCAGCCGAAGACGGTGCACGCGGCCTCGCAGTCGCCGGTGCTGGGACAACGACACGCCTGCCCGGTGCAGTCGGGGCCGTCGCCGGTGTCCCCGCCGTCCGTGGTCGTCTCGTCGTCGCCAGCCGCCGCCCCATCGTCGTCGCCGCCGCAGGCCCCGAGGGCCAGCGCAAGGAAGAGGACGATGCCACCGAGTCGAAGGGTCTCCATGAACGGAGGGGTAGCACGCGACCCCGCCGGGGGTGAAATCGCCGCCTTCCCCTGGAGCTCGTTCGGGTCAGGCCTTGAGCTTCCAGCCGGTCTTGAAGATCCACCACACGGCGCCCAGGCAGACCACGAGGAAACCGCCGATGGCCGCGGCGCTGATCCCCACGTCGACGTCGCTGATGCCGTAGAAGCTCCAGCGGAACCCGCTGATCAGGTACACGACCGGGTTGAAGAGCGCGATCTTCTGCCAGGTCGGGCTGAGCATGTCGATGGAGTAGAACGCGCCGCCCAGGAAGGTCAGCGGGGTCACCACCATGAGCGGGATCACCTGGAGCTTCTGGAAGTCGTCGGCCCAGAGCCCGATGATGAACCCGAAGAGGCTGAAGGTGATCGAGGTCAGCAGGAGGAAGACCGTCATCCACACCGGGTGGGCGATCTCGTAGGGCACGAAGATCCGCGCCGTCCCCAGGATGAGCAGACCGATGAGCACCGACTTGGTCGCCGCCGCGCCCACGTAGCCGAGGAGCACCTCGATGTAGGAGACGGGCGCAGAGAGCACCTCGTAGATGGTGCCCGACCACTTGGGCATGTAGATGCCGAAGCTCGCGTTGGAGATGCTCTCGCTGAGCAGCGAGAGCATGATCAGCCCGGGGATGATGAAGGCCCCGTAGCTGACTCCGTCGATCTCCCCGACCCGGCCGCCGATCGCGGTGCCGAAGACCACGAAGTAGAGCGAGGTCGAGATCACCGGCGAGGCCAGGCTCTGCATCAGGGTGCGGAAGGTCCGCGCCATCTCGAAGCGGTAGATCGCTTTGACGCCGTGCCAGTTCATCGGGCCCCCTTCGGCGCCGTGGACTCCGCCGGCTCGGGCTCCGACCGTTTGGACTCGTGGATCAGCCGGACGAAGATCTCCTCGAGCGAGCTCTCCTTGGAGTGCAGGTCGGTGAAGTCCACGCCGTGGTCGCCCAGCCGCCGCAGCAGGTCCGCGATGCCCGTCTCCTCGGTCTGGGTGTCGAAGGTGTAGACCAGGGTCTTGCCGTCGCCGGTCAGCTCGAGGGGCAGGTCGGCGAGCGCGTCCGGGACCGCCCCGAGCGGCGCCCGCAGGTTCAGCTCGAGCTGCTTCTTGCCCAGCTTCTTCATCAGGACGTCCTTGTCCTCGACGACGACCAAGCGCCCCTCGCTGATCACCCCGATGCGGTCGGCCATCTCCTCGGCCTCCTCGATGTAGTGGGTGGTCAGGATGATCGTCACCCCGCGGTCGCGGAGCTTGCGGACCATCTGCCACATGCCGTGGCGCAGCTCGACGTCGACGCCGGCGCTGGGCTCGTCCAGGAAGAGGATCCGCGGCTCGTGGGAGAGGGCCTTGGCGATGAGCACGCGCCGCTTCATGCCGCCCGAGAGCTGCATGATCTTGGCGTCCTTCTTCTCCCAGAGGCTCAGGTCCCGGAGGACCTCCTCCAGGTACGCCGCGTCGTGCTTCTTGCCGAAGAGCCCGCGGCTGAAGCGGGTGGTGGCCCACACGGTCTCGAAGGCGTCGGTGAGCAGCTCCTGGGGGACCAGCCCGATCTTCTCGCGGGCGGCGCGGAAGTCCTTCTGGATGTCGTGCCCGTCGGCGAGCACCCGCCCGTCGGTGGGGGTCACGATGCCGCAGACGATGTTGATCAGCGTGCTCTTGCCGGCGCCGTTGGGGCCGAGGAGCGCGAAGATCTCGCCCTCGCGGATCTCGAGGTCGACGGACTTCAGCGCCTGGAAGCCGCCGTCGTAGGTCTTGCTCAGCCGCTCGATCTGGATGATGGGTCGTTGGGTCACGAAGGCTCCTGCGTCGAGAGACCGGGGGGAGGGTTACCACGCCCCCCCGACACCCGGGTGCAGGGGGGACTGCCGAGCGGGAGAGAACTCATCGGTCCGGGGGCGCTTCGCGCTCAGGTCGAGCGCGCCCGCCGCGAGCGATCGCGGCCTGCATCTTTGGCTGCGTAGAGCGCCTCGTCTGCCCGGCGCAGGGCGGCCTGACCTGCTTCGTCGTCTTCGGCCCGGACCTCGCCGAACCCGATGCTCGTCGTCACCCGGATTCCGTCGACTCCGATGCGCAGCTCGGCGATCTGCTCCCGGATGTCCTCGAGCAGCTGCTCGGCTTGGTCCGGGACGGTACCCGAGAGCAGCAACCCGAACTCCTCGCCTCCGAGGCGGGCGGCGACGTCGTCGGTGCGGAGGTGGTCCCGGAGTAGGTTGGCCACGGCGACGAGGACCGTGTCGCCCACCTCGTGGCCGTGGACGTCGTTGATGTCCTTGAAGTGGTCCAGGTCCAGGAGGGCCACGGTGGCGGCCCGCGCATCCCGGGCCGCCTGGACGGCCTCGGTCAAGGCGCGGGCGAAGACCCGCCGGTTGGGGAGGTCGGTGAGCGCGTCCCGACTGGCCAGGTGGGTGAGCGCGCGGTGCTGCGCGTCGATGAGCGCGTTCTGACGGATTCGCCGGATGGTGGTCCGCGAGATGTGCACGGAGAGCCCGAAGCCCAGCGCGGCGATGGTCAGGCCGTTGACCAGCAGCGAGACGCGACGCGCCGCGTCGGGCTGGGTGTCCCACCCGAGCAAGGCGAAGACCGCGAAGCCGGCGAGGTACCCGCCCGCGGCCATCACGGGCGACCACGTGATCACCAGCGCGACGCCGATACAAACGATCACGTAGGGCGTCATCGCCGGGGTGACGAGCTGGTCGATGCTGGCCACCCAGGCGCCATGCATCAGGTAGTACACGGCGACCACCGGCTGGGCCCGGGCCGCGGTGGACCGGGGGGCTCGCGCGCTCATCACCGCCAGGGTGGTGCTCACCACCGTGGCCAGTAGATGCGCCAGGACCAGCTGCTCGCGCCAGGGGGCCGTCGCCGGGTCGGCGGGATCCCCCACATCGCCGAAGCGGAAGATCAACACCAGCACCACGTGGACCAGCGCGAGGAGCGGCAAGACCTGCCGCACCCGTTGGACGCTCTCGCGTTCGACCTCGCGGTGCGCTTCCGCTTCGTCGAGCGCGATCTCGCCGACCGGCCCCACCGGTCGACCCGATCCGCCCCCGCTACTCATCGGAGCAGGATACCAAGCTCGCGGGCTGGGTCCGAGTTCATTGAGGCTCGACGAGGGAGCGGGTAAGGAGCGGGGGTGGACACCCTGACGATTCGCCGCCCCGACGACTGGCACCTCCACCTCCGCGACGGCGCCATGCTGGAGCTGGTCGCGCCGGCCACCGCGCGCTGTTTCGGCCGGGCCATCGTGATGCCCAACCTGGTGCCGCCGGTCACCACCGTGGCCGCGGCCCGGGCCTATCGGGACCGGATCCGGGCGGCCGTCGGGGACCAGCCCTTCGAGCCGCTGATGACGGCGTACCTCACGGACACCATCGACCCGGAGGAGATCGCCCGGGGGTTCGAAGAGGGCGTGCTCCGGGCCTGCAAGCTCTACCCGGCCGGGGCGACCACCAACTCCGACCGGGGCGTGAGCGACGTCGCGCGCATCCACCCGGTGCTCGAGCGCATGGCGGCGATGGGGATGCCGCTCCTGGTCCACGGGGAGGTCGTCGACGCCGAGGTGGACATCTTCGACCGCGAGAAGGTCTTCCTGGAGCGGGTGCTGGCGCCCACCCTGGAGCGCTTCCCGGACCTCAAGGTGGTCCTGGAGCACATCACCACCGCCGACTCGGTGGCCTTCGTGGAGGCCGGCGGGGACCGCTTGGCGGCCACCGTCACCGCGCACCATCTGCGCATCGACCGCAACGACATCCTGGTCGGCGGCATCAAGCCCCACATGTACTGCCTGCCGGTCGCCAAGCGGCGCCGCCACAAGGAGGCCCTCCGGGCGGCGGTGGCCACCGGGAGCCCGAAGTTCTTCCTGGGCACCGACTCGGCGCCCCACGCGCGCCCCGCCAAGGAGAGCGCCTGCGGGTGCGCGGGGATCTACTCGGCGCCGGTGGCCCTCGAGAGCTACGCCCAGACCTTCGACGAGCTCGGCTGCCTGGACCGGCTGGAGGGCTTCGCCTCGCTCCATGGGCCGGCTTTCTACGGGCTCGAGCCGAACGCCGAGACGATCACCCTGGAGCGCGCGCCGCATCGGGTGCCCGAGCGCATCGACCCCGAGGGCCAGGACCTGACGCCCTTCCACGCCGGCGAGGAGCTCACCTGGCGGGTCGTGGCCTGACCGTCGGTGGGAACTCGACAGCGCCCCAGGGGTCGGATACCCCACGCACGGGCGCTGCAGCGCCCCGGAAGGACATGAGAACGATGCAGGGAATCCACGCCAAGCTCGCCGTCGTCGTCTTCGCCCTGGGCCTGGGAGCCTGCGACGGCGAGGTCGACGAGACCTTCGAGGGCACTCTGGAGAGCGGCGACGACCTGGTCCCCGCCGACAACTCCTTCGTGGATCGGTACACGTTTTCCACCGAGGAGGGCTACGCGATCTCCATCGACATGACCTCCTCGGCCTTCGACACGTACCTGATGCTCCAGAGCCCCAATGGCGAGGACCTGGGCCAGAACGACGACATCGAGGAGGGCGTGAACACCAACTCGCACCTCGAGCTGGTCGCGCCCGAGTCGGGCATCTACACCATCAACGCGAACAGCAAGACCAGCGGCATGACCGGCGCCTACCAGGTCCGGGTGACGGCGACCAAGCCCACCGATTGATCGTGCGATAGTGTGCCAGGAGCTGCGCCACGTCGCGCCGCGCACTCTCGAAACGCGACGGGGTTGATGAATAGGCCAATGATTCCGTGGTTGCGGAATCCTGGCCCGCTTCCTGCTCTGGTGTCTCCTCGGAATGAGAGGAGAGACCATGGCACAGCCTGCGCCACGCTACGAACCCCTGGCCGAGGGGCCCTTCGCGAAGACGCACGCCGACTTCACCCGCATCGGGGACTTCGATTGGGAGGCCCTCGGGGCCACCGTCGACGACCCACGCGAGCGCGAGCGCGGCCGCCGCTCCTTCATCCTCCGCGCCCTCGACGAGCAGCGCTCGCTCCTGGCCTTCTCCGAGCTCCTCACCGAGCTCTGCCTCAGCGGCGCCCCCATCGACGTCATCGGCTCGATGACCCGGGTGGTCCGCGACGAGGCCCACCACGTGGACCTCTGCGACCGGGTGGTGAAGCGCCTCGGGGGCTGGGGCTCCCGGAGCCCGCAGCCGAGCTGGGTGCGCACCAACAAGAAGGTCCCCCTGAAGCTCCGGGCCCTGCAGATGGTGCTCGGCTCCCTGTGCATCGGCGAGACCCTCTCGGTGGCGATGATCGCCGGCGTCCGCGAGCACACCGCCGACCCGGTGACCCACGAGGTGATGACCCGGCTGCTGGCCGACGAGTCCTTCCACAGCCGCTTCGGTTGGTGGTGGCTCGAGTCCATGCCCCTCACCGACGAGGACCACCAGCACGCGCGGGCCTACCTGGAGCGCATCCTGCCCTCGGTGCAGCGGAGCCTCCGGCCCGCCCCGGACACCCTCGCCAAGGCCCACCGCCACAGCCCCTTCGGCAGCATGTCCGCCGCCGAACGGGAGCGCGCCTTCGTGGACACCATGGAGAAGAAGATCTTGCCCGGCTTCGACCGAGCCGGGCTCGAGGCGACCGCGATCTGGCGGCGTCTACAGACCAACGAGGAGGCCGCCTGATGGCTGCACGCCAGAGTCTCTGGGAGCGCCTGGTGCTGATCGCCCGCGCCGGCGCGGGCCCCCGTCTGACGATGGGCTCGATGACCACCGCCCTGGCCCTGGTGCTCTCCCTGGGCACCGGCTGCGCCGAGACGGTGACCATCGGCGGACCCGATGAGGATGGTGACGGGTACGGGGCCGACGTCGACTGCGACGACCAGAACGCCGACGCCTACCCCGGAGCCCCGCTCAACGACGATTGTGCCCTGGGCGACGCGGACTTCGACTGCGACGGCTACCCGGACCTCATCTGCAACACGTTCGACGCCGGGCCGCCCCTCGGCGACGGGGGCGCGGTGGACACCGACGGCGACGGTTGGCCCGCCGGCGAGGACTGCGACGACACCGATCCGGACGTGAACCCTGGCCAGCCTGCCGAGGGCTGCTGCCCGGACGGCGACGCCATCGACCGCAACTGCGACGGACGGATCGGGCCCGCCGCCGACGAGGAGCCCATCGCCTGCAACTGCTTCTACGACGCAGACGGCGACGGCTGGGGCGAGGGGTTCGGCCCCGGCCCCGACTGCAACGAGATGGACCCGACCATCAACCCCGGCGCCGAGGAGATCTGCGGCGACGGCATCGACCAGAACTGTGACGGCGAGGATCTCGCCTGCGAGGAGCCCCCGGAATGAACGCGAAGCGAAGCGCGCTCGGTCGCGCGGTGATGGTCGCCAAGGCCGCCTGCGGGGTGGTCGGCAAGCAGGTGAGCGCGGGCGCGGTGGGGACCGCCCTGGCGCTGATGCTCTCCCTGGGAGGCTGCACCTCGAGCCACGCCAACCTGCCCGACGACGACGGCGACGGCTACGACCGCTCGGTGGACTGCAACGACTCGGACCCGGCCATCCATCCGGGGGCCACCGACCCGGAGTGCGCCGACGGCATCGACCAGGACTGCGACGGCCAGGACGGCAACCCGGACCTGATCTGCAACTGGTTCCCCGAGGACCAGGACCTCGACGGCTACCCCATCGGCCAGGACTGCGACGACACCGATCCCGCGACCTACCCCGGCGCCCCCGAGGACTGCTGCGAGGGCGTCGACCGCAACTGCGACGGCGTCGCCGAGATGTGCACCAACTGCTTCCCGGAGGCGACCGACGCCGACAACGACGGCTACTTCACCGGTCCCTGGACCCCGGGCGAGCTCGACTGCGACGACGACGACTCCTGGGTGAACCCGGGGATCGAGTTCGACTGCGCCGATGGCCTCGACAACGACTGCGACGAAGCCATCGACGAGGACGCCGACCACCCCGAGTGCGAGTGGTTCATGAACGGCATGCTCGACGTGGACGCCCTCGAGATCGACGACGAGCCCGCGGTGCGCCTCCCCGGGGAAGGCGAGGGCGAGACCTTCGCCTGATCCCCAACGCTGATTCGGCGCGGCGACCACCCGCGTCGATGTTCCTTTGTCTCTCCAATCCAACCCTACTCATTCCACCCGCGACGGCCGGGGCCCCATGCGGGGGTCCCGGCCTTCGTCTTTGGACGGGGACCGTCGGAACCGTCCCGAGCCCGCTCTTCGAGGATTGTTCCGTCCGCAACGGATGCGTCGGCCCATCGAAGCCGCCGGGACCTTCCATCCGATGCGCGGGTCGTGCGATAGTCGGGGCCATGCTTCGACACACCGTGATGGTTGCGAGCGCCCTGGCGTTCGCGGTGGTGACCCTCGGCGCGGGCCAGGCCGACGCGCAGACGAACCGCTGGCGCAGCGAGCCGACGCGCATCAGTGGCTACTTCACGCTCCAGGCCTGCTGCGAGGGACACTTCATCGACCGGGACGAGGGGACACTCGACTTCGGTGGGGACGCCGACATGGACCCCGGCTTCGGCTTCGGACTCCGGGCCGAACGGCGCGTGGCCGATTTCCTGGCCCTGGGTGGCCTCTTCGAGATGTTGGCCTGGAAGCTGGACGGGGATGACGACCGGGAGTTCTTCGTCGACGTCGACGTCTTCGCCAAGGTGCCCTTCGAGGTGCCCCTCACGAACTCCATGGCCCTCGAGGTCTACGCGCTCCTGCCCTTCGGCTTCACGGGCGCCTTCCAGAACGAGGGCGACGAGTCCGAGTCGGCCTTTGGTCTCAACCTGGGTCTCCTCGGCGGGGCGATGCTCATCCTCGACAGCTTCGGCTTCTTCGTCGAGCTGGGATTCCGCCACCACAGCGTCTTTGGCGAAGCCGATCTCGGTGTCGCCACTCGGGACTACCGCTTCGGCCTGACCCAGTTCGCCTTCAACTTCGGCGCCTCGGTGGTCTTCTGATGCGCTTCGGGCTCGCGCTCCTCCTGCTCGCGCTGGCGGCTCCGGCCTCGGCCCAGGACGTCCCGGACGACCTCGGCGGCGCCGACGCGAGCGCCGACGTCGCCGACGACGCCGAGCTGCCCGCCGGGGAGCCGCGCATGCCCCAGCGGCTGGCGACTCGCCCGATCACTCAGCCGCGCAACACCCTGCGCCTCTCGCTCTTCATGGCCGGCTGGGGCGCGGACACCGGCGGCTTCGCGGAGGACTTCGTCGTCTCCCTGCAGCTCGGCGGGGCCTACGGCATCACCGACGACCTGGAGATCGGGGTGGGCACCGAGTCGATGGGCATCGCCGCCGTCGGGGCCGGCGCCTTCGCGCGGAGCGGCTGGCGCCCGGTGGGCGAGGGGCTCCTCTCGTTCCTCATCCTCGACGACGACCTCGACTTCGGCGACATCCCCCTCTACGGCCGCTACCGCTTCTTCCAGAACGACCTGGTCGAGATCGGCGGCGAGCTGGGCCTGCTCATCCCCACCTACAGCGACTTCGCCGTCCGCTTCGGGGTCCCGGTGCGCCTCCACTTCGGGGAGCTCTTCGCCGTCGACACCGGGCTCTACGCCTCGATGACCTTCGGCCCCGATCCCTCCAACGGCGACCCCGACGACGACTTCTGGGGCGCGCTCTTCCTGCCGCTGCGCGCGGTGGTCAGCCCCACCGATTGGCTCGGCCTGGCGCTGGTCACCGGGATGCACACCGGGCCCTTCGACGGTGAGTTCTTCGCCATCCCCCTGGGCTTCGAGGCGACCGCGAGCTTCCCCATGGGCACCGAGAGCCTCCTCGACCTGGTGGCCGGCTTCGAGTGGCCCGCGCTGATCCGGCCGGCGACCAACGGCGACGTCGCGCAGCCCAGCACCTGGACCCTCTCCGCCGGCGCGCGCTTCTACCTCGCCGTCGGCGACTGACCCTCGGGCGCGTCGGCGAGGTCTGCGTCGCGACCGGCCCCGTCGTCCGCGCCGGCTCCGTCGTCCGCGCCGGCTCCGTCGTCCGCGCCGTCCCCGTCCGCCCCATCCACCGAGGACGGCGTCCCTTCGGCCTGCGCCGCCGCCCGCCGTGCGCGGATCAGCGGCGGCAGGTAGAGGCCCAGCGAGCCCACCAGGACCACCACCGCCAACGCGGTCGCGGTGGCCGCGCCCTGGGCCACCACCTGGCCCGATTGACCGGGCAAGAGCCCCACGGTGGCCACCACCCACATGACCAGGGCCACCAGGTCGAGGCCGACCAGGAGCGTCTCCACCAGGCGCACCGACAGCGCCCGTCGCTGTACGTCCAGGGCCGCGGCGAGCCGCGGATCCGCCGCTCCCTCGGGGGGCTCGCCGGGGCCCCGGGCCGCCCAGGCCGCGAAGAGCAGCAGGCTCGAGTTGAAGGCCACCAGCGCCAGCGAGCCCCAGAGCTTCGTCGGCGAGGTGTAGACCGTGCCCTCGCCGGACCAGTGGACCGGCGCGATGCTCGGCAGGTAGGGCAGCACCCAGCGGAAGAAGAGGGTGACCACCACGACGAGCCCCAGGTGGAGGATCTGCAGCGGCCAGCCCAGGACCCCGGCGACGGTCAGCGGCGCGTGGGGGTCGACGATCCGTGGCCCCGGGATGACCGGGTCCGCGTGCCGCCGGGAGCGAATCGCGGCGCCCACCAGGACCAGCAGCGGCGCGAGGGTCGCCAGCGCGGCGGTGGCCCCGAAGGCGACATCGGGGCGGGTCTGGACGAAGACGGTGACGAAGGCGGCGAGGAAGACCACGCCGTTGAGGACCCGGAAGACCCGGACGCCGCGCCGGTCCTCGGCGTCGGGTTCGCCCGGCGTGGCCACGCCGAAGCCGCCTCGCGCTCCGAGGACGCTGTCGCAGGCCAGGAGGATGGCCACGCAGACCAGCAGGAGCGGCAGCCGAGCGCCGAGGGTCACGCGATCAGGGCGCGGGCGGCTGCGATTGGCGCGAGACCTCTTCGAGGAGCGGCTCGAGCTCGTCGAGGCGCTCGGCGAACTCCACCGCGACCTCGTGGCGCCAGAGCCCCTCCTGGTCCGCGTCGTTCGGCTGGACCCGCACGATGGTCCCGGCGACCTCGCGCTCCCCGGCTTCGTCGCCGGGGATCGCGATGGTCATCGTCACCTTCGCGCCGACCTCGGGCTCGGCGGCGGCGACCATCTTGACCCCGACCTCCGAGAGGTCCCGGCTGATGCCCATGATGACGTCACCGCTGGTGTCCATCTGCATGGGGAACCAGAGCGCGAAGCGGGGGGCGCGGCGTTGCTCTTCGGCCATGGCCGAGAGTCTACTTGGCCAGGCCGATCTCGCGAAGCCGCTGGGTGAGGAACTCGTCGTTGGGGATGGGCTCGTACTTGGCGGTCTCGCCCTCGGGCACGCAGCTCTCCATGACCTCCAGGACCACGTCGAGGTGCGGGTGCACGAAGAAGGGCATCGAGTAGCGCGGCTTGGGGTCGCCCTTGGGGTTCACCACGCGGTGAGTCGTCGCCGGGATCTGGTCGTTGGTGATCCGGCTCATCATGTCGCCGGTGTCCACGATGATCTGACCGGGGATGGCGTGGATGGGGAGCCACTCGCCTTCGCGGGTGAGGAGCTCCAGGCCGCTCTCGTCGGCGGGGGGCAGGAGGGTCATCAGGTTGATGTCCTCGTGCTGCGCGGCGCGCATCACGCCCGGCTCGTCGAAGCCGTCGCAGACCGGGTAGTGGATCACCCGGAGGATGGTGTTGCCCTTGTCGGCCATGGCCGGCAGGAAGGCGTTGGGCTGCCCCAGGTAGAGGCTGAAGGCCTCGAGGACGTCGAAGGCCACCCGGTCCAGCTCGTCGTAGAGCGCCTTGGAGGCCTTCTCGACCTCCTCGATCTCGGCGGGCCAGAGGTTCTTGGCCAGGCGCCCGCTCATCGGATCCGACGAGGGCAGCTCGCGGCCGACGTGGAAGAACTCCTTGAGGTCGGCCTTCTTGCTGTCCTTGGCGTGCTCGACGCCGAAGCTGGTGTAGCCGCGCCGGCGACCGTCCTCGGGGGTCTCGTACTTGCGCTTCACGTCCTCGGGGAGCGCGAAGAAGGCCTTGTAGGCCGCGTAGGTGCGGTCGAAGACGGCCTGGTCGATGCCGTGGTTCTCGAGGGCCGCGAAGCCCAGCTCGCGCAGGGACTCGCCCAGCTTCTTCACGAAGGCGTCCTTGCCTTCGGCGGTGCGGTAGGTCGAGAGGTCGACGACGGGAATGGTCTGTTCCATCACTTCTCCAGGGGGCTCGGGGGGCGCCGGTCGTTCACGCCCGCGAATTGCCGTTGTAGCGCGCCGGGCGCCGGGGCGGGGCGATTCCTGGGCCAGGGTGTGAGGGGTCGCTCGCGGGCGTTGCCCTCCCGCGGCCCATCTGCTTTGGTGGCGAGCGATGAAGCGGCTCGAGCGGCTCCTCGACCTGGTCCACGTGCTGCAGAGCAGCCCGCGGCCGGTGCCCCTTTCGCACCTGAAGGAAGTCTTCGCCGACTACTCGGGCGACAACGACGAGTCGGTGCGCCGCAAGTTCGAGCGCGACAAGGCCGAGCTGGCGCGGATGGGCGTGGCGCTCCGCTACCTCGACGACGAGGAGGGCGGCACCGGCTACGTGGTGGACGCCGAGGCCACCTACCTGCCCGAGATCGCCCTCGACGAGGAGGATCGCGCGCTCCTGGCCACCGCGGCCCAGGCGGCGCTGGCGACGCCGGGGTTCCCGCACCGGCAGGCCCTCCGGCTGGCCCTGGCCAAGCTGGGCACCGACCCCGCGGACGACGAGCGCTCCCTGTTGCGGGTGGGGCACCGCGCCGAGGAGGCGGGCGCCGAGCACGTCGAGGTCCTCACCGAGGCCGTCGCGGCCCGCAAGAAGGTCCACTTCGCCTACCGGCGTCCCGACGGCGAGGTCCGCCAGCGAACGGTGGATCCCTACGGCATCTTCCTCCGCGAGGGCGCCTGGTACCTCACCGGCTTCGACCACGAGCGCGAAGCCCGGCGGGTCTTCCGGGCCTCGCGCATGGACGGCCTGGAGGTCAACGGGCGCGCGCCGGAGACCCCGGACTTCGAGGTCCCGGCGGACTTCTCGGTCAGCGCCATCCGCACCATCTCGCCGCTCCAGTGGTCGGTCCACCGGCCGGTGGAGGCCAAGGTCTGGGTGGACCCCGAGGTCGCCTTCCTGGTCGAGCGCGATTGGGGCTCCGCCGACGCCGAGGGGGTCTTCACGGTGGAGACCAGCAACCTGGACTTCCTGGTGGACCAGGTGCTCCTCCTGGGGACCCGCGCCGAGCTCCGCGCGCCCGCCGAGGGCCGCGCCCGGATGGTCACCGCCCTGGAGGGCGTCCTGGCGGTCCATGGAGGTGCCCGATGAGCCTGCCCGACGATCTGGCGCGCTTCCTCTTCCTGGTCCCCTACGTGGCCCAGCAGCGCAACGGCGTCACCGTGCGCGAGCTCCAGGAGATCCTCTCGGTCTCCCGCGCCGACCTGGCCAAGCTGCTCGAGCGGGTCGCCCTGGTGGGGGCCCCCGATGGAAGCCCCGACGAGCTGGTGGAGCTCTACCTCGAGGGCGAGCGGGTCCACGTGGCGCTCCCCCAACGCTTCACCCGACCGCCGCGCTTCGACGTCCGCGAGATGGTGGCCCTCCTGGCCGCCCTGGGGCCGCTGCGGGAGAACGCGCCGCCCTCGATCGCCGAGCGCGCCGACGTGCTCACCGACCGCATCGTCGAGCTGGCCAGCGAGCGCGCCGCGGCCCTGGGCAAGACCGTGGGCGATCAGGTGCGCATCCTCTCCGACGGCATCGAGCGCCCGGAGGTCCTGCGGACCCTGGAGCAGGCCCTCGAGCAGGGGGTGGCCATCGAGGCCGAGTACTGGACCGCCAGCCGCGACTCGGTGGGCACCCGGCGCATCGAGCCCGCCGGGCTCCTCCAGGTCCGGGGCGCGTGGTACCTCATCGCCGGCGACCAGAAGACCTTCAAGGTCGAGCGCTTCCGCGCCGTGGCCCTCGGGGATCCGATGAGCGAGACCCCCGACGTGGATCTCGAGGAGTCGCGCCGCCGCCTGGAAGAGCTGGACATGCCCTGGGGCGACACCGAGATCGTGCTCCGCGGCGGGGAGGGCCAGGAGCGCCGCTTCCGCTGGGGTTCCGGGGACGCCGGCTTGCGCCGCTGGGTCCGCGCCCAGCGCGGCCGGGCCGAGGTCACCGAGCCGCCGGAGGCCCGGGCGGCCATGGTCGCCGAGACCCGGGAGCTCCTCGAGCGATACACCGCCGAGTGAGCCTTTCCTGATCGCCAGGGGTGGCCAAGGGCGCTCGGCGGGCCCACCCTTCGGGGTCATGGGCATGATGACGCTCCCCTCCGCCACCGACGCTCTCGCCGGCCGCCCCCAGCCGCTCGAGGTCGAACGGACCCACTTCGTGAACGGCAACCCCACCGTCGGCCCCTGGCCCGACGGCATGGAGGTCGCGACCTTCGGCATGGGGTGCTTCTGGGGCGCCGAGCGCCGTTTCTGGCAGCAGCCGGGCGTGTACTCGACCCAGGTCGGCTACGCCGGCGGCTACACCGAGAACCCCACCTACCAAGAGGTCTGCAGCGGCGGCACCGGCCATACCGAGGTGGTGCGGGTGGTCTACGACCCGAAGCGGACCTCCTTCGAGAAGCTCCTGCAGGTTTTCTGGGAGGCGCACGATCCCACCCAGGGCATGCGCCAGGGCAACGACACCGGGACCCAGTACCGTTCGGCCATCTACACCCACTCGCCCGAGCAGCTCGCGACCGCGAAGGCTTCCGCCGAGGCCTATGGCGCCGGCCTGAAGGACGCCGGCTACGGGGCGATCACCACCGAGATCCGCGAGACCCCGGCGTTCTACTACGCCGAGGACTACCACCAGCAGTACCTGGGGAAGAACCCCAACGGCTACTGCGGTCTCCGCGGCACCGGGGTGAGCTGCTCCCTCTGACGCACCGCGCGCTCACGCACCGTCCGCCGACGCATCCCGCGGTTGGGCCCCGCCGCGGGCTGCGATAGGCTCCGCGTCTTGCATCCGGTCGTCTTCCAGCTGACGCGGGACCTCGCGCTCCACTCCTTCGGGGTGGCCATGGCGCTCGGCCTCCTGGCCTCGTGGTACGCGGTGGTCGGCCCCGCGCCGGGACCCTGCCGCGCGCTCCGGGCCCGGGCCTTCGTCGCGCTCCTCGGGGGCGCGGTGGTCGGCGGGCTCGTCGGTCGGCTCTTCGGCGGCGGCGGCCTCTCGCTGGGGATCCTGCTGGGTCTCGCGTTCTTGCGCCTGGTGGGCACTCCGCGCTCACTGGGTCCCCACGCCGCGGTCGCGCTGGGCCTGATGGTCCACGCCTGGGGCGCCGGCGTCTGGCTCGACGGCGCGGTCTTCGGCTACCCGCTGGGGGACTCGGCGCCGGTCTGGCTCCGCTCCCTGGGGCTCTACGACCGCTGGGCCGACGGCACCGGCGCGCCGGCGCTCTTCGCTCAGATCGACGCCGGCTGGCTCCCGCTCGACGCCAACCGCTCCCTGGCGACGCACCCGGTGGGTCTCTATTACGCGGTCCTCGGCGCGGCGTTGGCGGCCTACGCCGCCCTCGCGCGGAAGCGCGCCGCCACGCCGTGGGTCGTGCTCGCCCTCTTCGCCGTCGCGCGGATGCTCCTCGACGGGCTCCGGGACGACCTCTCGGAGGTCGCGCTGGCCGCCGAGCGCGGGCTGGCCTGCGCGCTGCTCCTGGCGGCGACGGTGGGGATCTGGATCTGGCTGGCGCGGCCGGCGGAGCCGACCGTGCCCCAACCCATCAGTCGGTGATCGTCGCGCTGGCGTTGGTGAAGCAGTCCTCGTCGGGCCGCTCCGCCGTGCTCACGCGCAGGATGACCTCGTCACCCTCGCGCCAGCCGCGGGTGATCAGGGTCTCGCCGGGCCACACCGGCTTGCGGAACTGACCGCGGAGGCTCTTCAACTTGGCGGGGTCGCCGTCGCAGAGCGCGTTGAGGACCGCGCGGCCGGCGTAGCCGTAGGTGCACAGGCCGTGGAGGATCGGCTGCCCGAAGCCGGCCTTCTCGCCGATGGCCGGGTCCGCGTGGAGCGGGTTGAGATCCCCGCTGAGCCGGTAGAGCAGGGCCTGCTCCTCGGTGGTCTTCTCGGTGATCTCGAAGTCGGGCTCGCGCTCCGGCTTGCGGTTGCGCAGGCTCTGGGGCGGCCGCTCGCCGCCGAAGCCGCCATCGAGCCGGAAGAGGATCTGCCACTCGGTCTCGCAGACCAGGCCGCCGGCGGCGTCCTTGGTCTCGGTGGTGAAGATGGCCTGGGCCATCCGCTTCATGTCGTAGATGCCGTCGACCTTGCCGACGGTGAAGAGCTTCTCCCCGGCGATGAAGGGCCGGTGCAGCGTGATGCTCTGGGCCCCATGGACCACGCCGAGCAGGTCGCCGCCGGTCTTCTCGAAGAGGGCGTCCATCGCCGGGAACGTGGGGATCACGGCGTAGGTCGGGAGGACCCGCGGGCCGCGGCCCTCGTAGAGGTAGTCGAGCTCATCGCGCTTGGCGCCGACGCCGAGGGCGTAGAGGACGGCGTCCTTCCATTCGAGCTGGTGGACGAGGGTGTCGGTGGTCTCACCGACGACTTCGGGTCGCAGGGCCATGGACGGCGGAGCCTACTCGCTTCCGCGCAGATTGCGAGGCGAGCGCGCCGACCCGCCCCGACCGACGGCGAGCCTCAGACCGGACGCAGACGCCGCAGCTTCACCACCCGGCCGCCGCCGCCGCCGGGGTCGACGGGGGGCAGGGCGGTGACCAGTCGCTCGATCCAGGGCAGGGCGTGGATCATCGCCGCCTCGGCGTGGAGCTCGGAGAAGGCCGAGACCTCGAAGGCCAGCAGGAGCCAGTAGATGCCCCCGAAGCTCCGCGCGAGGTAGGCCAGGTCGGCGTCGTGGACGGCGTGGCGAGTCCCCAGCTCGCTCTCGCGAGCGAACGCGTCGCGGAGCGCGCTGACCGAGGCGAAGACCGAGAGCCGCTTCGACCAGTCGGTCCGCTCCCGGGGTTCGCCGGCCGCCTCCCGGAGCCGGGGCACCACGCGCTCGAGCTCGGTGGGCAGCTCGGGGTTCGCATCGCGGGCGAGGACAGCGGCCAGATCGATGCCCGACGCCTGGGCCAGCGCGAGGGCCTCGGCGGCGCGGGCGGCGTCCTCGAGGTCTTCTTCGCCCCGGGGCGAGAGCGAGCTGCCCCACACCACCGGCGAGTCGACGTCGAGGACCATCGCGGCGAGCGCGCGGGTCTGCCCGGCGAGGACGTCGAGGGCGTCGTCCAGGGCGTGCTGCGGGTTCCCCGTGGGCCGCGGAGCCGGCGGGCTCACCCGATCCAGGGTGGCGTCGAAGGATCGCGCCAGGAACACCAGCTTCTCGCGCAGGGCGGTGAGCTCGTCGGCGCTCCGGTCCCGCGTCGGCAGGAAGGCGACCAGCCGGAACCCGCTCGGGAGCGCGCACCAGACGGCGTCGTCGCCCGGGTCCTTGCCCCCCAGCTCGAGGTGGGCGTCGTCGGCGCCCAGCTCCTTGCAGATCACCTCGAGCAGCCGCTGCAGCTCCTCCATGGACGCTCAGCATACCCGCTTCGGCGGCGGATGGGGGCTCAGAGGGCTTCCGCCGCGCGCAAGAGTCCCATCGCGCACTGCCGCGCGTCGTCGAGGCTCGCGAACCGGCCCGGTTGGGCGTCGAGGACGCGTTGCGCGAGGTCGCTGATCGTCACTCCCTCCACGCCCTCGGCGAGGGCCGCGCGCCACGCCTCGAGGTCGACCGTGGCGTCGAAGCGTTCCGGCTGCTTCAGGGTGAGCCCCATGCGGGCGGCGACGGTGGCGAGATCGTTGCCCCCCACCATCGAGTTCATCGCGTCGCCGCCGACGTCCCGGTCTCCCACCCGGAGTCGCCACGCATACGAGCCGCGGTCGGTGAGAATGCGCGGATTGAACACGATCTGGGCGCGCTCGCCCTCGTGGACCTCGAGGGCGGGGTGGAGGGGCAACACGAGCTGCACCCAGTGGGTCACCGGGTCCCCCGGCCGGGTCCCCAGCATCACCCCAGGAGCCAACTCGGCCTCCCAGCTCACCACGATCGCGTTCACCGGGGCGCTGCGCACCACGGGGACGGACACCTCGTAGGTGGTCGGGCGGGGCCCGTCGCAGGCCACCCACTCGGTCCCGGCCTCGCCGGACACCATCGCGTCGGCGCTCACCCGGGTCAGCGTGGGGCGGGCGAGGAGTCGGTCGGTGAGGTAGCCGAAGCGGACCCCGTGGACGTCGTGGAGCCGATCCACGTCGGCCTGCAGCGACTCCAGGTGCGCCAGGCCGAAGCTCAGCCGGTAGCGCCCCGGGATCATCCGCGCCCCCGGTGCTGCCAGCCGGTCGCGCGCGATCGCGTACAGCGCGTGCATGCGCTCCTGGGGCGCGAAGTGACCCAGCATCTCCGCCAGGATCACCGTCGGTTTGGGGTCCATCGGGGGAGCGTCCCGGAGGTTGCCTTCGACGATCTCGATCACGTCCGCCCAGCCGTTCTCCTGGACGTGAGCGCGGAGCAGATGCTTCGCGGAGCCCATCTCCAAGGCGTAGACCTTCTTGGCTCCGGCCTTCGCCGCCAGGAGCGCGAGGACGCCGCTCCCGCTGCCGATGTCGAGGACGACGTCGTCCGGCCCGACCGTCGCCGCGATGGCCTCGGCGTAGGCGTCGGTGCGCACCGCGTCCAGGATCATCCACGCTTGAGTCGCGGGATCACTGTAGCCGAAGAGTGTCGCCATGACCGGGTAGCTTCGACGGTTTCGCCGCCGCGTCAACCCCGCATGGTTCAGCGACACTCGTCGGGAATGCACCAGTCGGTGCTCTCGAGCTGTTGGCCCACCGGGAGCACGACCAGGAGCTCGGTGAAGCGCGCCAAGCGGACGCCGTCCTGGCGCTTCACGGTGTACTGGAACGGGTAGGCCCGGTTGCAGCCCCGGGTGATCGCGCCGCCGTACTCGAAGAAGACCTCGAAGCCGAGGCGGGTGCGCCCGACGACGCCGCGGAAGGTCTCGGTGGTGGGGTCGAGCTCGGCCACGTTGTCGGGCGGGTCGGCGAAGGTGGCCACCGAGCCGCGGTAGAAGGTCCCCGCGTCCTGGTCCGCGAGGTCGAACATCGGGATGGGGTCGAAGCCCCCGCCGTACTCCTCGCCGGACGCGCTCACGGTGAGCTCGTAGGCGGCCTGGACGCTGCTGGCCTCGGTTTCGCGGAGGATGTGGTAGTCGTCGGTCGCCGGCGAACCGAAGGTCAGCGGGTCGTAGCCGAGGTCGAGCTCCAGCCGGTCGGGGAACCCGTCCAGGTCGGTGTCGAAGGCCAACGGGTCGGTGCCGTTGGCGGTTTCGGTGGCGTTGCAGAGGCCGTCGCCGTCCCAATCGTTCGGGGTGCCCATGGAGCCGTCGGGGACGGTCGGGCCGGCGTCGACCGCGGGTCGGGCCGGGAGGTCGTCGCCGCAGGCCGAGCCGAGGAGGAGCGCGATGACGAGGAGACGAGCCACGGGGCAAGCCTTGCGCCCTGCTCCCGGCGCGTCAATGGCGACTCGACGGCCGCGAGCACCCCGCGTAGCTTTCGCCGGTGCCGGTGCCCGCCTCGATCGCCCACGATGTCCCCCTCGCGCCCCGGACGACCCTCGGCCTCGGCGGTCGGGCCGAGCGCTTCTTCGAGGCCCGCGACGAGACCGCCCTTCGCGAGGGGCTCGCCTGGGCGCGGAGCGAAGGTCACCCCGTTCACCTCCTCGGTGGCGGCTCCAACACCGTCGTGCCCGACGAAGGGATCGGCGGCCTGGTGATCGAGGTTGCGACCCGCGGCGTCACGGTGGAGAACCCCGGCGACGAGGTGCGGGTCCGAGCCGCGGCCGGGGAGCCGTGGGAGGCCTTCGTCGACCGCACCGTGGCCGAGGGCTGGGCGGGGCTCGAGTGCCTCGCGGGCATCCCCGGGCGGGTCGGCGCGACGCCCATCCAGAACGTGGGCGCCTACGGGCAGGACGTGAGCGAGACGATCGTGGCGGTCGGATGCCTCGACCGCCGCACGCTGGAGCGGGTGGTGCGCGGACCCACCGAGTGCGGGTTCGCCTACCGCGACAGCGACTTCAAGCGCGAGCCCGGTCGCTACCTGGTCACCGACGTGACCTTCGCGCTGCGCCCGGGCGGCGCTCCGGCGCTGCGCTATCGGGAGCTCGTCGAGCGCGCTCCGGCGGCGGCGAGCCTGGAGGCCGTCCGCGATCTGGTCGTCGCGCTGCGGCGAGGAAAGTCGATGGTGGTCGACCCCGCGGACCCCAACAGCCACAGCGCGGGGAGCTTCTTCACCAACCCCATCGTCTCGCGCCAGGAGGCCGAAGGCGTCTTCGCTCGGGCGGCCGAGCACGGTCTCGGGTCCGTGCCCCATTGGCCGGAGGGCGAGCGGGTGAAGCTCGCCGGGGGGTGGCTCATCGAGAAGGCCGGCTTCCTCCGCGGGACCCGACGCGCGCACGTGGGGCTGAACACGAACCACGCGCTGTCGCTGGTGCATCTCGGCGGCGGGACGACCGCCGAGCTCTTGGCCTTTGCCGACGAGGTCGCGACCGCAGTGCGGGATCGCTTCGGCGTGTCTCTCGAGCGCGAGCCGAGACTCCTCGGCGTCGACTGACTCGTTTCGTTGTTGCGGTGTTGCGGTCCTGGGGCCGCGGTGCTCAGGCCGCCGCGGTGCGGTGCTCAGGCCGCCGCCGGCGCTCAAGCCGCCGCGGTTGCTCAGGCCGCCGCGGTGCCCGTCTGCGCGAAGTAGCTGCGCGAACGGCTGCGGAACTGGATGAATCGGAAGAAGAGTCGCATGGGGGTCGGTCCTCGGGGCCACGACGGCGGGCCCATGCGACTTGGTTCTGCAGTGCCCGTGCCAAAGTACGAAAGCCCGGAAACCCGGGCTTTTCGTGGAGTCGAGGCCTTCTGCCCCGGGGCGCCAGCGACGATTCGGCGGGCGGGCCCGCCGTTTCGCCCCGCGCGATGACAGACGGTCAGAAGGAGAAGCTGAGCCCGAACGAGGCGTAGGGGGTGCCCAGCCGGGCCACGAGCGCGAAGTTCTCCGAGACGTGGAACTTGCCGCCGACCGCGAGGAGGAACCACGCGCCGGGGTAGCCGCCGAAGCCGCTGCGGGACCGGTCGTCGAAGACCCAGGGGCCGATGAAGACGTTCGCGCCGATCTCGCCGAACGCGCTGAGCTTGGGGGTGAAGTAGAACTCCCAGTGCAGGGCCACCGGGAACCCGAACCCGGGCCCGTAGACCCGCTCGTCCTGTCCCATGCCGTTCGCGCGCCAGTAGCGGATGAAATAGAAGTCCGCGCCGACCGAGAGGTAGACGGCGTTGTTCAGGTGCGGGATGAAGCCGTTCTTCACCAGCGGGATCCCCAGCCGAACACCGCTGGCCAGGCCCAGGCCGTGCCAGCTCGGTCCGACGTGGACGTCCAGGGTGACCGGGCGGGAGCCGGTGTGCGGCTGCTCGATGATGTTCTGCGCCTCGGCGGTGCTCGCCTCGAGGGCGGAGCCGGCCAGAGCGAACGCGAACGCGGCGAGGAGGATACGCTTCATGCGCCGATCGTACGCTCGCTCTCCCCCGCGGCTCAACGGAGTTCACCGACCACAACCGGGGGGCGTGTAGGGGGCGAGGCGCTACGGCGCGAGCCAGGGGTTCGCGAAGTCCGGGTTCGTGAGGAAGGCCTCGTCGGTGAGGCTCTCCAGGAAGGCGAGGAGATCCGCCCGTCGTTCGTCGGTGAGCTCGAAGCCGTTCACGAAGAGGCTCTTGTTGGGGTTCAACGCGCCGTCGCCGACGAAGGGGCCCTCGGTGAGGAGCCGGCCGCCGCGGGCGTAGTGGTCCAGCACCTCGTCCAGGGTCTCGATGCTCCCGTCGTGCATGTAGGGCGCCGTCACGGCGATGTTCCGCAGGCTCGGTGGCTTGAACTTGCCCATGTCCCCGAAGTCGCCGGTGTGCTCGTAGAGCCCGGTGTTCTCCGGCGGGTACGCCCCGCGGCCGTCGATGTTGTAGAGGCCGTTGTTCTGGAAGTTGGCCTGGTCGAAGACGTTGTTCGCGTGGTCCACCGACGCGGAGAAGAGGAAGCTCCCGTGGCAGTGGAAGCACTCGGCCTCCTCGCCGAAGAAGAGGTCCGCGCCGCGCTTGGCCGACTCGCTGATCGCCGCGTCGTCGCCGGCGAGGTAGCGATCGTAGGCCGAGTCGCCGCTGATCAGGGTCCGCTGGAAGGCGCCGAGGGCCTTGGTCACGTTGAGGATCGTGTAGGGGTCCGCATCGCCCGGGAAGGCGTCGCGGAAGAGGGGCTCGTAGACCGGATTGTCCCGGAGCCGCATCAGGACCTCGCCCTCGCGGCCGGCCAGCCCGAGCTCCACCGGGAGCTCCCCGAACATCGGCACCTGGGCCTGGTGCTCTAGGTCGCGCAGGTTGGGGTTGGCCCAGGTGAGTGTCGGCGCGTAGGCCACGTTGGCCAGGGTCATGGCGCTGCGCGGGTGGGTCTCCCCGGTGGACCCGACGCTCTTCGGGAGCCCGTCGGTGAAGGCCAGCCGCTGCTCGTGGCAGCTCGCGCAGCTCATGCTGCCGTTGCCGCTCATGGCGGTATCGTAGAAGAGGTGCCGGCCGAGCTCCGCCCGCTCCGCGCTCATGGCGTTGTCTGCCGGGACCCGGGGCTCCGGGAAGCCGTAGGGCAGCTCCCACTCGTAGGCACCGTCGCTCGGGCCGCAGGCGACCCAAGCGAGGACGAGCGCGAAGGGGAGGCGACGGATCACGGAGCGCGGAAGAAGGTCTGGCCGGTCGAGGCGGTGCCCCCGAACTCGAGGCCCAGGTTGTCGAAGATGACGGCGCAGTCGGGGTCGTCGACGCCGGACATGCAGCCCGGCGCGGTCTCGGCGGTGTTGTCCAGCATGGAACCCTGGAAGAGCCCCTCGAGGTCGGCCACGACGGTGTCGTTCAACGGGTCGAGGTCCAGGGCGACCTCGGGTCGGTTGCCGTTGGCGCAGGTCGCGTCGCCCATCATGTCGCCTTCGCAGAGGGTGCTGCCGAGGTGCAGACGCCAGCCTTCGAAGACGCTGCTGGTGCCCTCGATGCGGACGAACTTGTATCCGCCGTTCCAGCTCCAGAACATCTCGCTCAGCGAGAGCGGGGGCTCGGCGGCCACCGGGTCCTGGTGGTTCAGGGCCTCGGGCACGCCGAGCTTGAAGCGGATGCCGGTGTAGTCGCCGGCGGGGGCGCGGCCCTCGATGAAGGTCCGCAGGTCGGCGTTGCCGGTGTCGCCGCAGCCGTCCTCGAAGTCGAGGAGCGCCACGGAGTCGTTCTGCCACTTGCCGTCGCTCTCGAGGACGAGCGGCGTCTCCGCGCCGGTCGCGTCCACCAGGCGGACGTCGTGGACGTAGAAGCGGAAGTCCTGGACGGTGAGGTCCGCGTTCCCGGCGCCGAGGCCGGTGTACGTCCCGCCGCAGGCGACGGGCTCGCTGCCGGAGAGGGCGGCGAACTGGATGGTGTGGAGGGGATCGTCTCCGTCGTCGCCGCAGGAGGCGAGACCCAGGAGGACGGCACAAGCGAGGAGGATGCGCATGGGGGCGAGAGTAGAGGAGCGAAGCGGCGGCTCAACGCGGCAAATGAGCGCACCGTGCCCTCACTCGAACTCTAGCCGCCAATGGAAGTCCACGCCCACGTTGCCGAAGTTCGAGGCCGACTCCCGGTTCACGTTGTCGTAGCTGAGCTGCATCGAGGTCTGGTCGCCCATGCGCATCTCCAGGCCGGTCTGGAAGGTTCGCTCGGCCCCGGTGAGGCCGGTGGCGGCGCTGAGCCGTACCCGTTCGGTGATGCGCTTGCCCACCGTGAGCATGGGCTCGGGTCGCCCGGTGTCCGGCGAGTAGCGGGTGGTCACGGCGAAGTCGTCGATGATGCCCACCGCCGAGGTCACCTCCTCGTTCACCCCGGAGAGCGCGCTCAGCGCCTCGAGGGCGGTGCCGCCCACGTCCCCCGCCTGGAGCTGCTGGGCCTCGGCGCTGGTCATCCCCACCGTGAGCAGGAGCATCAGGTCCTCCTGCGAGAGCGAGGGGTTCGAGCTGGCGTCGATGCGAAAGGCCTCCATGGTCCCGTGGGCGTGGAGGCTGACCCGCCAGGCCGGCGCGGTGAGATCGGCGGTCGACGCCTGGCGGCGGATCTCGGTGATGGCGGTGACGTCGAAGTGCGGGTCGAGGCGCGTGGGATCGTCGAAGGTGATCGCGCCGTCGACCACCGAGAGCTCGGTGTTCCGGAAGCGCACCGTCCCGCTCGGGAGATCGATGTCGCCCACCACGCCCCAGCGCTGATCGGTGCCCACGATCCGGAAGGGGCGCTCGGCGTCGTCCACGTCGAGGGTGACGTCCAGGAGGTTGTTGGAGACCCGGATGGGCGACCGGGTCTCCACCCGCACGTCGAGGGAGAGGTTGTCCTCCTCGGGATCGTAGCGGTCGACCTGCGCCACCTGGGGCCGGTAGAGCTGACCCAGGGTCGGCGAGAGCTGCAGCGGGCGCTGGTAGCTGACCCGGTCGAGCTGGATGGCGCCGGTGAGCTCCGGGAGCCGCTGCCCCTGGCTCCACGCCAGCCGCGCTTGGCCATCGAAGCCCACGCGCACCCCCTCTTCCGGCGCGAAGCTGGCGTTGCGCATCCGGGCGTCGAAGGCGTAGCGGGTGAGGGCGGCGTTCTCCAGGTTGGCGGCGCCGCTCATGGTCAGGTGACCGCCGCCGATGTCGCCTTCGAAGTCGGTGAAGAGGATGTTCCGCGCGTCGAAGCGCACGTCGCCGCGCAGACCCCGCACGTTGCCGCCCTCCATGAAGGCGAAGCGCCCCCCGCGGAGCCGGGCTTCGCCGTATACCGCCGGATCGCCCACCGGTCCGCCGACGTCCACGTGCATCCGCAACGACCCGGCGCTGGTGGCCACGCTGGGCATCAGCAGCGCGATCACCGCCAGGCTGAGCTCGCCGTCCAGGGCCAGGTCGAGGTACCCCCGGGGCGACACCCGCCCGCGGGCCTCGAAGGACGAGTTCGCGTTGCTCACCAGGCGGAGCCGTTCGATCTCCGCGCCGCCGTCGCGGAGCGCGACGACGATGGGGGCGTCGGTCCACACGCCCACCGGCACCCCGGCCTGCAGCGCCTCGGTGGTGAAGCGGAACTGGCTCACCCGGAGCTCGCCGTCCAGCGAGCGGTCCTCCAGCATCGCGCCCCCGGTCAGCGCCAGGCGGGCCTCCAGCTCGCCGGTGAACCCGTCGGCGACCATGTTCCGGGGGATGAAGGGCGCGAGGTCCATCCCGCGGATGTCGATCACCCCCCGGGTCGGATAGACGTCGGTCCACCCGAGCGCCATGTCGACCGCGACCTGCCCGCCAAGGCCTTCGCCGCAGACCAGGAAGGCCTGGGGCGTGGTCGACCGGGGCACGAAGCCGTCCTGGGTTCGGATGGGCGGGCCCGGCGACCAGTCGGCGTGCGCCAGCCCGTGGCGCGCGTGGCCGCACGGCTCCCCTTCGGGGACCTCCTCCCACTCCCGGGCCGCGACGATCCAGGGATCGCTGGGGTCGGTGAGCCGAACGTAGGCGCGGGCGTCGCCGAGGATCGTCTCGCCCCAGCTCGTCCCGGTGATGGTCACGTCGAGGTCCATCCGCGGAAGGTCCGCGGTGCCGCGCACGGTCCCCAGCACCGAGTAGCTGCCGCCGAGGAGTGGGAGGCTCTCGCTGATGGCCTCGGTCTGGGCGATGGCGATCTGGTCGGCGGCCACCGTCACCGCCAGCTCGGTGCCTCGATCCATGCGGCCCTGGATGGCCACCGAGCCACCCTCCTTGCGGAGCCCGAAGTGATCGATGACCACCTGCGCGCCGTCGATACCGCGGCTCAGGTCGCGCCAGTCGAGCGCGCCCTGGAAGCGACCGCGGTCGAAGGCGAACCCCGCCAGCTCGGCGCTGAGGAGCTCGAAGTCCATGGCGCCGTCGAAGGTCCCCCCGGGGTCGTACCCCGGCCGCCCGTAGGTGAAGTGGATCCCCATGTGCCCCCGCGCCATGCCCTGGAAGGGCTCGAAGCGTTCGTCCCGGTCGAGCTGGAAGAGGTGATAGACGTCGGCCAGCGCCAGCCGAGACGCCTGGAGCTCTCCGGTGACCTCCACGCCCTCGGTGAGATCGATCGCCAGGGTCTCCACCCGATACGCGCTCGCCGCCTTGGTCCCGCGCACGTCGCTCAGGTTCACCCCGAGGTAGTCGTCGCGGAGTCGGAACTCGGCGCTCACGTCGCCCAGCCGGAGGAAGTCGAACTCCAGCCCCGCCAGCGTGGCGTCGCCGTGGACCTTCGGCGCGTCGAAGTCCGGGCCGATGAAGACGTTCGCGGTGCCGACCCCGGCGAGCGCGATGGCGTCGGTCAGCGGCGTGACGTCGGCGAGGTCGAGGACCTCCGCGTGGGCTTCGGCGTAGAACGAGTTGTCGAAGCCGAGATGGATCCTCGGCACCCGGACCCGGGAGCCCGCGGTGGTGAGGAGCACGTCGGCGAAGGTCAGCGCCTCGGGATCGATGCGCCAGGTGCCGCGGATGCGACCGCGGCGAACCCCGATGATCCGCTCGCGCGGCCGGGCGTGGTGGGGCCCGGCGGTGACCAGGAAGTCGCGGGTGTCGAGCGTGATCGGCCCCTCGAACCCCAGCGGGTCCAGGCGGCCGGTCAGGGTCCCCTCGCCCTGGAGGGGCCACCACACCGGCGTGTTCGGCGTGACCCCGAGCTGTTCGACGAGCTTGGCGAACTGGATGTCGATGCGGGTCGTCACCTCCACCGGGAACCCGGCCTCGGGGTCGAGCCGGAGGGTGCCCTCGAGGCCGACGGTGCCGCCTCCGTTCACCAGCCGGGCCTCGCTGCCCTCCAGCAGGTGGATCGCCTCGGGGCTGGCCTCGATCTGCAGCGCGATCGAATCGCCGAGACCCCAGCGATGGTCGATGCGACCGTCGAGGACCTGGACCACCCCGCGCCCGTGGGGCTGCCCATCGACCATTTCCACGTCGGCCTCGATCGCCAAGCGGCCCTCCAGGGCCGGCAGCTCCACGCCGAGGGGGAGCTCGGCCAGGTGCGCGACATCGAAGCTCCCCACGACGTGGCCGCCGTAGGTCAGGGGTCCGGCGAAGCCCAGCTCGCCCCCCTGGACGCGCAGGTCGAGGTCGGGGGTTCGCAGGCGTAGGTCGTCGAGGGTCAGGGAGCGCTCCAGGTCCGCCGAGCCGCGCGCGGAGAGCGCCGCCAGCACTTCCGTCCCCGCGGAGTGCTCGACGGTGCCGCCGGCGGTCGCCAGGTCGAAGACCACCTCGCTGCCGTCGGCGTCGAGGGCGAGCTCCATCCCGTGGACGCGCGCGTGGACGATCGGCGAGGCGTCCACCTCGACCGACGCGTCGCTGATGACCAGTCGGCTGAAGGGCAGCTCGATCGCTCCGCCCCCCTCGCCCTCGGGGAGCGTGGGCAGGTTCACCGGTTCGCCATCGACGATGCGCAGCCGCACCGCCGGCCGGTGGAGCTCGATGGTCTGCAGATCGACCTCGCCCCGGACCAGGGCACCCAGCGAGGGCCGAATCACCAGGGACTCGGCGGTCACCAGGGTCCCCTCGGTCGGGTGGGCCAGGTCGATGCCCTGGGCCTCCACCCGCAGGGAGGGCGGCAGCCAACCCCACTCGACCTCGAAGTCCTCCAAGGTCGCGTCGAGGCCCAGCTCGCTCTCCAGCGCGTCGACCGTGAGCTGCCGGATGCGTTCCTCGCCCCACTCGGTCTGCGAGATGAAGACCGCGCTGCCCACCAGGAGCAGGACGCCGGCGAGCAGGGTCCCCAGGATCCGCCGGCCCCACTTGGAGCGGACCACCGCGCCGGCCCGCTTCCGGGCGCGTACGGGCAAGCTGTCGCGACGGGGCTCCTCGGGGTCCATGGATGGGCGGTGCGACGGGAATTATCCGCGCCGAACGGGCCAATCTACCACGCCCCCATCCCGGGGGCCCGTCATCGACGGGGCGACCTCCGCCGCCCCGTCGGAAGGATCAGTCGACGATGGGGTCGCAGGTGTGGGTCACGTTCACCGAGCTGACCCGCGGGGTGATCACGGTGGTGGTGCTGCTGCGCTCGGCGCGGAGGGCGACCTCCAGCATCAGGAAGCGCAGCGGCGTCACGCCGGCGGCCATGAGCGCGTCGGCGATCGACATCGGCGAGGTGCCGGGCGGGGCGGCGCCGACCGCGATCCACTCCGCGGCGGCGAGGCCGTCCCGGGTCTCCGCGGTCTTCACCCGGAAGCTCACGCTCGTGCCGTCGGGGATGTCGGCGTCGAAGACGACGTCGCCCCAGGAGAGCTCACCGCCGTCGGCGCAGGCCTCGAAGACGTGCCGGTAGAACCCGCGCGGATTGGTGGCCAACCGAAGCTGGAGCCCGGTCATGTCCGAGTAGGTGTAGTTGCCCACCATGCTGGTGGCGACCGGGGTCTCGACGGTGTTCGCGTCGAGGGTCGGGCCGGGGGTGATCACCGTCGCGTAGTTGTTCTGGGTGATGCACCAGACCTTGCCCTGCGCGTCGATGGCCATGCCCTTGTTCGCCGGGCCCTCGGTGCCGGGGACCACGATGCGGCTGTTGGGATCGTCGGCGTCGATGCGGATGATGCCGCTCTGCTGCAGAGCGCCCCAGATGAAGCCGTTGGCGTCGGCGGCGATGCCGTGGAGCCGGCCGGGGGTGCCCTGGAGCACGTTGATCCAACGCGAGCCGGCCGCGGCCGCGGGATCGTAGCGGGCGTAGCGGGAGCCGCTGCCGTCGTGGCCACCGATCCAGACGCGCTGGTTGAAGTCGACGGTGATGCCGTAGGGCAGGTGCGCGGTGGGGATGACCGCCTTCACCGCGCCGTCGCAGTCGGCGGCTTCGGCGTTGGGGGCGATGCACCAGTCGGTGCCGCAGGAGGCGGCGTCCCGGCAGCGGATCGTGTCGACCCGACCGATGGCCTGCTCGCCGAGACCGCTGATCCAGAGCTGGCCCGCGCCGTCCAAGGCGAAGCCGTAGGTGGGCACGGGGGACGGGGTGGTCAGGAGCACGTCACCGGTCCGGCCGTCGAGCTTGGCCACGGTGCGGGTGCGGTGACCGCCGACCCAGACGTACTCCAGGATCTCGCCGTCCAGACCGTCCACGTCCTGGGCGGCCACGGCGCGGATCAGGTTCTCGCCGGGCAGGGCGTCGTCGAGGGTCTTGTGCCAGAGCACGCAGTCGTCTTCGCCCCAGGGGAGCATCTCGCCGTCGGCGAGGTTGGTGCTGATGATCCCGTCGCCGTTCAGGTCCTGGGACGTGGTGATCGAGCCGTCGGTGTTGGAGTCCGGGCACTCGGTCCCCAGGACCGAGATCCGGGTCAGCTCGTTGCCGTTGCGGTTGCCGATGAAGGCGTCACCGCTGGAGTTCACGCTGGTCCGCGACGGGTCGTTGCCCGCGAAGTAGGCGCCGGCGTTGGTGGCCGGACCGACGAAGTAGCGGCCGGTCTCGGCGTAGGGCGCGGTGGTGCTGAAGCGCGAGACCGAGCCCTCGGTGGTGTTGGCCACCCAGATGAAGTCGGTGTTCACCCGGCGCGAGTCGAGCACGAGCGCGCCGTCGTCGTCGACGCCGACCCCGTCGGACTCGTCGTCGCTCATGGTGCCCTCGGGATCCCAGGGCATGCCCATCGGCGGCCCGAAGCCCTCCGCGGTGCAGAGCGGGTTGCAGTCGCCGCAGGGCCCGAGGACGCCGTTGTCCATCACGCCGTCGCAGTCGTTGTCCATCCCGTCGCAGATCTCGGTGCCGGTCTGGACGCGGTTGGTGTCGTCGCAGTCGGGGCCCGCTGCGCACCCCTCGCCGTAGCCGTCGCCGTCGACGTCGGTGCAGCCGGGTTCGGTGCGCCGGACGCAGGTGTCGTCGATGCAGGTGAACCCGTCGTCGCAGTCGGCGGAGGTGTTGCACGGACCGCCGACGTCGTCGGGCGGGGTACAGGTCCCGTCGATGCAGCTGCCGCCCGAGTCACAGTCGGCGCTGGTCTCGCAGGGGGCGCCGGATTCGGAGCCGCAGTCGCAGGCCGCGAGGAGGAGGAGGGTGAAGGTCGAAAGAAAGGTGGACGCGCGTCGGTTCATGGCGTGCTCGAAGAGGGGAGGTGGTCGTCGGGGTGGGCCGACCCCGGCGGGCCGAGGTCTGAGGTCCCCGGCGGAGACATGCAAGGTACTGGAGTGCGAAGTTCGTGCCCACCATCCCGCCCGAGAATTGTGGGTGCCGGTGGGGGCCGCGGTCCGCGGCGAAGCGGTTCGCTCGGGACTGGAGACCCCAATCGCGGCCGGATACCCTCCGCCGATGGCCTTCGTGACGAGGAAGCGGATCTTCTGGGGATGCCTGGGGACCTTGGTGGGCGCGGTCGCGCTCGTGCTGGCGCTCGCCGCCGCCCAGCCGGGGACCTACCGGATCGAGCGGACCCGGCCCATCCCGGCCACCGAAGCCCAGATCACTCCGCACCTCACCGACCTGCGTCGGTGGTCGGAGTGGAACCCCTGGGCGGACATCGACCCGAACATGACCCTGGAGTTCTCCGACCCCGCCGCCGGGGAGGGCGCCTGGTACACCTGGGCCAGCGAGGAGGCCGGCGCGGGCAAGATGACCGTCGTGTCGATCGCGCCCCGGGAGGTGCGCTACGCGCTGGAGTTCACCGAGCCCTTCGCCAGCGAAGCGGATGTGGTCCTCACCCTCGAGCCCGCCGGCGAGATGACCGAGGTCACCTGGGCCATGGAGGGCGAGAACGATCTGGGCGGCAAGGTCGTCAGCCTCTTCTTCGACATGGACACCGCCATCGGTGGCGACTTCGAGCGGGGCCTGGCCAAGCTCGAGGGCGTGGCCCGGGCGACCGGAGACTGACCGCGACCCGAGGCTGGCTCAGCTCCCCAGGGCGACCCACTCGAGGACCGGCTCCCGGGCGTCCCGGGAGGCCTCGAGGTCGACGGTGAGCTGCAGGTGCCAGTCGTGGTGGTCGGCCGGATCGCTGAGGGTCTGGTCGATGGCCCAGCGCTCGCCCTCGGTCTCCAGCCGCAGGTGCTTGGGGGAGCGAGCCTCGGGATCCACCAAGAGCCGCTCGTGCTCGGCGAAGTACGCCTCCACCCGCTCGCCGAGGTCCTCCGGGGTCCCGGTGACCAGCTCGGCGAGCCGCTCCGGATCCCGGCGGGCGATGGCCTGCACCGCGCGCCAGACCGCGTTGCGCACCATGACCGTGAACGCTCGGCGGTTGCTGGTGATGTCGTGGGCCTCGGGGGGCGCGTCCGGCTCGGCGAGCTTCTGCGCGAAGGTCTCCGGGTCGGTGAGCCGCTCCCACTCGTCGATGAGGCTGGAGTCCACCGACTTCACGGTGCTCTTGAGCCACTCCTCGAGATCGTAGAGCTCGTCGGTCTTCACCGCCTCGGGCACCGTCTGGATCAACGCCTTGTAGGCGTTGGAGAGGTAGCGCAGGAGCACGCCCTCGGAGCGGGCCAGGCCGTACTCCTTGATGTACTCGTTGAAGGTCATGCCCTGCTCGAAGAGGTCGCGGGCGATGCTCTTCGGGCTCAGCGAGTCCGCCCGGGAGACCCAGGGGTGGTGCTCGGCGAAGACGTCGAAGGTGGCGTAGATGAGGTCCGCCCGCGGCTGGGGAAGCACGACCTCTTCGAGCTTCGCCATGCGCTCCTCGTACTCCATGCCCTCGGCCTTCATGGCGTCGAGGGCGCGGCCCTTGAGGGTGTCGAGCTGACGACGGAGCACGGCGCCCGGGTTCTCCAGGGTGGCCTCCACGAAGCTCAGCACGTCGAGGGGGTAGTCGGGGTCTTCGCGGTCCAGCGTCTCCAGGGCTTCGACCACCCAGAGGCTCTGGGACTGGTTCAAGGAGAAGTCCTCCTGGAGGTTCACGCTGGGCCGCGCGCCTTCGGCGGTGATCTCCACGATCCCCGCGTCCCGCAGCGAGCGCAGGATCTGCAGCGCGCGCCGGCCGTGCCGGAACTTGTGCTTCCGGGCCTCGTGGCTGCGCTCGATGAGCTGGCGGAGCCCGTCGCAGCCGGCCCGGGGCTTGGCGTCCTCCGGGCTCTGGCGGCTCAGCACGTTGAGCACCATCGCGGTGTCCACCTCGAAGCGGCTCACCAGCCGCTCGGGCTCGGAGGTCTGCAGCTTCTCGAAGGTCTCCTCGTCGAAGTGCGCGTAGCCGCGCTCGGGCGGCTTGGACTTCTTGATCTTGCGGAGCTTCTTGGGGTCGTCGCCGGCCTTGAGGCGCGCCTTGTGGTTCTCGATCATGTGGTTGGGCGCCTGGGCCACCACCGAGCCGTGATCGTCGTAGCCCTTCCGGCCCGCGCGCCCGGCGATCTGCTTGAAGTCCCGCACGCTGAGCACCGCGGTCTTCTTGCCGTCGTACTTGCAGAGCTGGGTGAAGAGCACGGTGCGGATGGGCACGTTCACGCCCACGCCGAGGGTATCCGTCCCGCAGATGATGCGCAGCATCCCCCGCTGGGCCAGCCGCTCCACCAAGAGCCGGTACTTGGGCAGCATGCCCGCGTGGTGCACGCCGACCCCGTGGGGCAGCCAGCGTCGGAGCTCCTTGCCGAAGGGGCTGTCCAACCGGTACCCGCGCATCACCTCCTTGATCGCCTTCTTCTCCTCCTTGCTGAGGAAGTCGACGCTCATCAGCGCCTGGGCCTGCTCGGCGGCGGCGCGCTGGGTGAAGTGGACGATGTAGATCGGGACGCGGCCGTCCTTCAGGAGCTCGTCGATGGTCTCGTGGATCGGCGTCAGGCGGTACTCGAAGTCGAGGGGCACCGGGCGCTCGTCGGTCTTCACCAGCGCGGTGGGCGCGCCGTTGAGCTCGGTCATCGACTCCTCGAAGAAGGTGGTGTCCCCGAGGGTCGCGCTCATCAGCAGGAACTTCGTCTGCTCCAGCGTGAGCAGCGGGATCTGCCAGGCGTTGCCCCGGTCGTGGTCCGAGTAGAAGTGGAACTCGTCCATCACCACGTAGTCGACGTCGGCCCGCGTCCCCTCCCGGAGCGCCATCGAGGCCACGATCTCGGCGGTGGCGCAGACCACCGGCGCGTCCGCGTTCACCGCGGCGTCGCCAGTCATCAGGCCCACGTTGTCGCCGCCGAGGACCTGGCAGAGGTCGAAGAACTTCTCGTTCACCAAGGCCTTGATGGGCGCGGTGTAGAAGGCCGTCTTGTTCTCGGCGAGGGCCTTGAAGCACAGAGCCAGGGCCACCAGCGACTTCCCCGACCCGGTCGGCGTCGCCAGGATGACGTTCTTGCCGTCGAAGAGCTCGAGGATGGCCTCCTCCTGGGCGGGGTAGAGCTCGATGCCCCGGTCCATGGTGTACTCGAGGAAGCGCTCTAGGAGCGCGTCGGCGTCGAGCTTCGCGCCCACCGGCGGGAGGCGGTCCACGAGCGAAGCGCTGGCGTCGGGGGAGCTCATCGGGGGCGGCCTACATCGGTACGGGTCACGAGCGGCGGAGCATAGCGCGCCTGCCCGGGACCGCAGCCGATGGCCTCAGTTCGCCGCGGGGGAGGGGGCGCCATCGCCGAGCTGGCGGAGCAGCGCCTGGGCCATCGCGTACTCGTAGAAGCTGACCATCTCGGTCTGGAGCACCCGCTCGAAGAGGGCCCGCGCCGCCGCCTGGTCGGAGCCGAGCTGGCGGACGCCCTCGTAGAAGTGGGCCTCGGTGCGCTCGCCCTCGCCGTCGGCGCTCTGCAGGAGCTGCTCGTAGCTCTGGTCGCCGGCGCCGAAGCGCGCGAGCTGGCCACTCCAGCCGGCCTCTTCGCTCTGCTCGCGCAGCACGGTGTCCACGTCGCCCTCGGCAGCCACGCTGGCCCGGGACGCGATCGCCTTCACCCAGAGGGCGAAGTAGACCTTCCACTCCGGGGCGAGGCTGAGCTGCCGCTGGGACATCCGGAAGACCTCGTGGGCGAAGTCCAGGTCCGGCGCGGCGGCGGACACCAGGTGCGAGAGGATCGTGGCGTAGGTCTCGTGGAGCCGCGGCTCGGCGTTGATGGCCGAACGGAAGGCCCGGACGGAGTCGTCGCGCTGGCCGAGCTGGTCGAGGATCACGCCCCGGCGGGTCTGGAGCCGCGCCATGAGCAGGCGGGCCTCGGCCTGCTGGCCGAGCTCCGCCGCGGTCTGATCCCAGACCTGGAGGGCCTGCTCGTACATCCGCCGCGACTGGGTCGCGTTGCCCGCCGCCTGGAAGGCGTCGCCCAGGCGCTCGAGGATCTCGGCGCGCTCGATGCGGTTGCGCGCCAGGTCCAGGGCCCGGCGGAAGTGCCGCGTGGCGCCTTCGGCCTCACCGCGACGGAGCTCCAGGGTCCCGAGCTGCATCAGGGCCCCCGGCGTCTCCTCGGCGGCCACGCTCGCCTCCAGGCGTCGCTGAGCCTCGCCGGCGTTGCCGGCCTGCATCTCCGCGGAGCCCACCAGGAGCTCGATGCGACCGCGGGCGATGGGCGGCTCGGCGTCGGGCCAGCGCCGGGCCCGCTCGTCCAGGAGCCGCTCGGCGCGCTCGGCGAGCTGCCGGGCCGCGGCGGCGTTCTGCTGCAGGGTGCCGAGCTCCAGGAGCTCGTCGAGCTGGGTCAGGGCCTCGTCGTAGAGCGCGCGCAGGTCGGGCGCGAGGTCGATGGCCATGCTGTACCAGGCCATGGCGTCGTCCACGTCGCGCTCCTCGGCGGCGATCCGGGCGAGACACGTCGGGAACCGGGGGTCGTCGGCGAAACGCTGGATGCCCAGCCGACATACGCCCCGGGACACGTCGGGCTTCACCTCGCGGTAGGCCTCGCTCAGCTCCACCAGGGCGTCGGCGCCGTCTTCGTCTTCTTCGCGCGCCTGCTCCAGCACGATGAGCAGCCGCGCCTCGGTCTCGCCGTCCGCGCCCATGGCCCGGACCCCGTCGATGGCGCCCACGACCATGCCCTCGCGGAGGTAGACCGCGGCCACGTCCAGGGGCGCCACGCGCCGGACCTGGGTCGCCAGGTTGCCCATCTGCAGGACCATCTGGGGCCCCTCGCTCATGGCGTTCATCACCGAGTCCCGCCGCGCGACGTGCAGGCTGGCCAGGGTCTGCAGCACCGTGGGCGCCGGGGTCAGGATGGCGTGCGCCTCCCAGACGTCGATGAGCTCGGTGTAGCGCTGCATCCCCGAGGGCAGGGTCCGCCGAGCGTCTTCGCCCCACTCGGCGACCACCCGGTACTCGGCCTCGGCCGACTCGCGGCCCGCGAGCCGCAGGACCAGCAGGCCGCTCATCACCCGGGCCTCGTCGCCGCGCGGGTTGCCCCGGCGCACCAGGGCTTCGGCCACCGGGATCAGCGCCTGGGGCAGCGGGTCGTCCGCGAGCTCTGCCGGCGAGAAGAGGTCGGTCATGGCGCCCAGGTGCTCGCCGAGGGCCTCCATGTCCATGTCGCCGAGCTGCCCGTTGCTGCGGGCGTAGTAGGTCAGGATCCGCTCCCGGAGCACCGGGCGGGCGCCCTCGTCCTCGGGGAGCGAGTGGAAGACCCGCAGCATCTCGGCCAGGTTCGCCGAGGTGATCTCCTCGGGGAAGGAGGCCCCGTAGGCCGTCGTGGAGCGGCCGGCGCCGGTCCCGGCGCCACAGGCCACGAGCGCGAGAGCGACGATGGCGGCGGCGGCGGCGTGGGTGGAGCGGTTCATCGGTCTCAGCATAGCAATGTCGTAGGGTTCGCTACCCCCCGAACGCCACCCCATCCAGGCGACGGAGGCTCGGTTCGCCGGCCGAAACACCCGACCCCCACGAAACCTTCCCTCCGGGAGGGCCGGGATCCGGGTGGCGAACCCGGGGAAACGTGGGATTCTCGGGCATCGTGAACGCGCCCGTGGGACCGATCGGCGCCCTCCGGGCGCTCGGGATGACCCTCTTGGTCGTCTTGGCGACCCAGGGCCTGCAGCTCCTGGTGGCCGGGAGCTTCATGGCGGTCCGGGGCAGCGACCTCACCGAGGCGGTCGCCCGGGTGGCGGAACATCCCCTCAGCTTGGCCACCGCGCAGCTCCTGGGGTTCGTGGTGATCCTGCGCTGGGCCCTCCGGGCCTTCGTGCCCCCGGGGGTCCCGCCCCGGATGGCCTTCGCCCTCGACGAGCCCCCGGCGCTCGGGGTCCTGGGGATCGCCATCCTCGCCGGCCTCGCGCTCCAGCTCCCCCTGGCGGAGATCGGCAACGCCATCCGCGAGGTCGCTCCCACGCCGCTGGACCAGCAGCTCCGGGTCCAGCGGGCCCTGGAGCCCCGCACCCTCGGCGCCGGGCTGGGCGCCATCTTCGCCTTCGTGGTGGTGGCGCCCCTCACCGAGGAGGTCTTCTTCCGCGGACTGCTCCTCCCGGGCCTCGCGGCTCGCCACGGCGCCGGACCGGCGGTGGTCCTCAGCGCGCTCCTCTTCGCGCTCCTGCACTTCGGGTGGGCGGCGGCGGGGGTCGCCTTCGTCGCCGGGCTCCTCCTGGGCGCGGTGCGCGTCCGCGCGGGCTCCCTCTGGCCCTCGATCGCGCTCCACGCGTCCATCAACGCCGTGCCGCTCCTGCTCCCCCGAGCGGTCTGGTCCCTGCCGGGGTTCAACGAGCCCAGCGCGGCGGCGACGCACCTGCCTCCGCTGGTCCTCTTCGGCGCCCTGGGCTTCGCGCTGGTGAGTCTCCTGCTCCTCGAGCGCGCCCTGCGGCGCTAGGCCTTCCGGGTCAGGCCCAGTTTCTCGAGCGCGAGCCGCAGCGGCGAGTCCTCCTCGCGGAGGGTGCGCGTGGTCGCGGTGTAGCCCTCTTCCAGGAGCGCGCGCCGGGCGTCGAAGTTCATCGGCGAGTGCATGAAGAGCACGGCGTCGTCCCGGGCCGGCTCGAGGAGGTGGATGTCCACGTCCGGGTGGGCCGCCTCGTAGGCCGCGAGCCCCTTCTGTAGGCGGGCCTCGGTCATCAGGCGCCAGCTCTGGTTGTAGACCCAGAGGAGCCCCTTGTCGCGGACCCGCGACTTCGGCCCGTGCCCGGTCGGGACCACGTTGGCGGTCGGGTCGGTGCGCACCGGGACCATGGCGTTGATCACCACGACCAGCTCGCAGCCCTTCTCCACCGCGAGGTCCACGTGGGCGGTCTCGCCGGGGGCCCCGGCGATGAAGTCGCGGCCGTCGATGCGGACCGGCGCGAAGAGCATCGGCGTGGCGATGGACGCGGCGACGGCCTTGGCGACCGGCACGTGCTCCATGTGTCCGCCCATGCCGAAGACCACCCGCTCGCCGCCGTCCAGGTCGTGGGCGACCAGGAGGAGCTGCCGGGGGAAGTCCCGGAAGGTCTTGGGGATGCCCCGTCGGGTGAGGAACTGGAAGAAGAACTCCTCGAAGGCGTCGGTGGTGAACACGCCCGCCGGCAGCGAGTCCCAGAGCCGGTCGATCTCTTGCCAGTTGCTCTTCCGCAGCGGGTTGCTGGTCACGCTGCCCACGAAGCGACGCAGCGCGCCCAGGGTCGACGACCACACCCGGCGCATCTCCCGCAGGTCGACCTGCAGGAGGTGATGCCGCTTCATGTTGAAGAAGTCGTCGGCGGGATCGAGCAGGGCGCGGTAGATGCGGTGGGCGCTGAGGCCGCCGGCCAGACCGGTGGCCACGCAGGCGCCGGAGCTGGCGCCGAGGATCACGCCGAAGTCGCTGGCCTGGAAGTCCTCGAAGGCATCCTCCAGGGCGGCGAGGACTCCCACCTCGTACATCGCGCCGGTGATGCCCCCACCACCGAGACAGAGGGCGGCTTTCTCGAGTTTGGTGGCGGTCATGGTCAGCGTTTACCAGATTCCCGGGGTATTCGGCGTTCGGCGCGCATCCACGCCCAGGCCAGGGCCCCCGGCCCGGTGAGCGCGGACAGGGCGACCCAGAGGAGCATGTGGTCCGGAGCCAGGAGCACCAGCCCCGTGCCGGCGAAGAAGGGCACCGCCGCCATGGAGAAGCGCCGGTCGGACAGGATGGCGGCGATCAGCGCGGCGGCACCGAAGAAGAAGAGCTCGAGCGCGAGGCTCGCCGCGCCGCGCACGCCGAGGGTCGTGGACACCGCCCGGAGCGCCACCGAGCAGAGGGTCACCGCGACGATGCTCCACACGATCCGCCGCCCGCGCCCGGTGGTCATGATGCGGTCGCGCCAGAGGTACCCGCCGACGCCGACGATGGCGCTGAGGAGCACTCCGTAGGCCAGCGTGTGCCACCAGGCGTAGGTGTAGAGCCCCAGCCGCGTCCCGAGGTAGGCGAGGAGCCCGGGGATGGTCACCACCAGCGCGGTGACGAAGACCAGCACGCCCCGGGCGCGGCTGTCGGGATCGTCCTCGGCCTCGTTGCCGAGCTTTTCCAGGCGCGCGGCCTCGGCCCGCTGTTCGGCGGCCTGGGCTCGCATCGCCTCGGCGCGCGGGTCGCCGGTCAGCTCCTCCAGGAGCCCCTCCGCCGAGGCGGTCTCCTTTCGGTGCAGGTGGTACCCGACCATGGTCCGGAGGGCCTCGCCCAGCCCCTCGCTGGCCTCCGTCGCCTGCGGGTGGTGCCGCAGCGACTCCGCGAACCCGAAGCGCGCCCGCGCGAAGGCGCGCTGAACGGCGGCGTTCCGCGAGTCCTGGCGCTCGGCGATCCGCTGCCGGGGGTGCGTCGGCTCCTTCGCCGCATCGGCCACCAGCTCCTTCAGTTCGTCCAGCGCTTCCTGCGCGCCGTCGGCGATCGACGCGGCGACCCGGTGCTCCAGGAAGTCGCTCAGCGCGGAGCGGAGCTCCTCGGCGGTGGCGTAGCGGTCGGCGGGCTCGGGCTGCAGGGCCTTGCGCAGGATCCGCCCCAGCTCCTCGGGGACGCTCTCCGGAAGCGGCGGCGCCTTGGCGTCATAGGCGGCGTAGAGGAGGTCGTGGAGCGAGTCGCCCTCGTGGGGCGGTCGTTGGAAGAGGATCTCGTGGAGGTTGCCGCCGAGCAGGTAGACGTCGGTGGCCGGAGAGAGCGGCGCCCGGGTGAGGTCCACCATCTCGGGCGCCAGGTAGGCCGGGGTGCCCAGGATCTCGGCGACCTCGTCGGCCATGGGGAGCCAACCGCGCTGCTTCTCGTCGGTGGAGACCGCGACGCCCCAGTCCACCACGTAGACCTCGCGGAAGGCGCCGATCATCACGTTGTCCGGCTTGAGGTCGAGGTGGAGGATCCCCCGGCTGTGCGCGTAGTGGACCGCCTCGCAGATGCGCATCAGGACGCGCAGGTGGTAGACCAAGCGGTCCCCCGCCGAGGGCAGCGCGGGGTGCGCCGGGTCGCGGAGGAGCGCCCGCCACGGCGTCCCCTCGATCCGCTTCATCACCAGGACCGGCGCGTTCCGCTCGTCGGTGTCGAGCGCGTGGACCGGGACCACGTTGGGATGCTCGACGAGCGCCAAGACCCGGGCCTCGCGGCGGAGCCGCTGGGCAAAGACCGGGGTCATGAACTCGTCCTTCAGGGTCTTCAGGGCCACGTCGCGACGGAGCGCCGGCTGCTGGGCCAGGAAGATCGCGCCCATCCCGCCCTCGGCGAGCTGGCCTCGGATCCGGATGTCGTGGCTCGCGCGATCCGCGGCGGCCGGGGGGGGCAGGCTCCGCGGCGGCGAAGGCGCCGCGCGCACGCTCTTCCCCTCGCGGAAGCGGGGCGCGAGGGTGGGCTCCAGCGTCGAGTCGAGGGCGTGGTTCTCCGGGACGGCCTCGAGGTCGAGGCTCTCCAGGAGCTGCTCGAGGGTCATGCGGCCGGTGGGCACGGGACCTCGAGGCGCTGCGCGGCGGAGCTCATCGCCGAGTGATGAGCATGTAGGTGATGACCGCGCTCGCGGCCGCGGCGATCAGACCCACCACCGCCAGACCGATCCACTTCCAGGTCTCCGGCTTCTTGGGCGGTCGTTTGCGGCGCGCCTTCCGGATCGGCGCCGGTTCCGGCATCGGGTGCGAGAAGCGGGGGTGTGAGGGCCGGACGCCGGCCGCCTCGGCGAAGGCCTCGGCGAACTCGGTCGGGGTCGCGAAGCGCTCGTCGGGATCCTTGGCCATCCCACGCTCGAGCACGTCGCCGAGCTCGGCCGGTAGATCGGGGCGCTTGTTCGCCAGCGGCGACCGCCGGCCGGTGAGGATGGCGCCCAGGAGCTGGCCCTGGTCCGACGCCGCGAAGGGCGACTCGCCGGTGAGGCATTCGTACATCACGACCGCGAGCGCGTAGATGTCGGCCGGCGCGCCCGAGTTGTGGGCCGACGCGATCTGCTCCGGCGCCATGTAGCGCGGGGTCCCGATGACCGTGCCGGTCGCGGTGAGCTTCTTGGACGTAAGCGAGAGGGAGAGCCCGAAGTCGAGGATCTTCACCGCGGGGCCCTTCTCGGGCAGGAAGATGTTGTCCGGCTTCAGGTCGCGATGGATCACGCCCTGGGCGTGGGCGGCTTCCAGGGCGTCGGCGGCGCCGAAGAGCAAGGACGCCAGCCGGCTGGGATCCATCGGCCCGACCCGCTCGATGCGCTCACGAAGCGTCTCCCCCTCGAGGAGCTCCATGGCCAGCCATGGGATGCGCCGCTGGGTGGCGTACCCGTGCCGCAGGATGCTGACGATGCCCGGGTGGTCGATGGACGCGAGGATCTCGCTCTCGCGTTCGAAGCGCTGGCGCGCGTGCTCGTCCTGGGCGCCCTTGAGCAGGATCTTGATGGCCACGGGCCGCTGGTCCATCAGGTCCTCGGCCTTGAAGACCGCGCCCATCCCGCCCGTCCCGAGGGGCGCCCCCAGCCGAAAGCGGTCGGCGAAGAACGACCCTGGGCTGAAGGGAGAGATGACGTCGGTGGCGTCTTCGAGGAACTCGTCCTCGCTCGCCATCGGGAACTCCTCCTCCAGCGCGACCGGCCCCTCCCCGTTCTCGTCCTCCACGCGCGTTACCACGGCACGGCGAGAGTACATGCGCGGGCCCCCGCTCGCACGTCCCTTGTGACGGACCGGTGCCCGGTCCGCGGTCGGAGCGAGCGCCCTTCGGGCGCCTCCCCCGACCCGCTAGATGCGTTCGACGTCCTGCACCCCGTCGATGCGCTGGATCCCGCGCATGACGGTCCGCAGGGCGGTCAGGTCGTCCACCGTGAACTGGAAGAGGTTCACGGCGCGGCCATCGTCGCTGGTGCGGCAGGTGGCCTCGGAGATGTTCAGGCCGTTCTTGGTGAACACGCCCGAGACCTTGGCCAGGATGCCCGGGGCGTTCTGGGTGACCACCCGCAGGGCGACCGGCAGGGACATCTTGGCCTTGCTGGTCCACTCCACGTCGATGCGGCGCTCCGGATCGAGCTCCATGGAGCGCGGGCAGCCGCGTCGGTGGATGGTCACGCCGCGGCCGCGGGTGATCCATCCGACCACCGGGTCCCCGGAGACCGGGCTGCAGCACTTGGCGAAGCGCACCAGCAGATCGTCCATGCCGTCGATGCGGATGGTGTCGTCGTCGCGGCGGGTGACCTTCCGGAGGGTCTTCTCCAGGAAGCTCGGCTCGAGGCTCTTGCGCTCCTCGGAGTCCGTCTCGTCCACCAGGTCCACGAAGGCCTTGGCGTCCAGCTTGCCGTAGCCGATGAGAGCGAAGAGCTCGTCGATGTGCTGCACCGAGGACGAGTCGACCACGCGACGGACCTCGGAGTCGTTCTTCATGAAGCGGGCGAAGCTGAGATCCCGCTTGTGCATCGCCTTCTCGGCGAGATCGCGGCCCAGCTTCACGCTGCGCTTGCGCTCCTCGGCTCGGAGGTAGCTCCGGATGCGCGAGCGGGCGCGCCCGGTGACCACCGAGTCCAGCCAGTCCTTGTTCGGCGTCTGGGTCTTGGTGGTGAGGATCTCGACGACGTCGCCGTTGCGCATCCGATGCCGCAACGGGACGATCATGCCGTTCACCCGCGCGCCGGAGCAGTGCTCGCCGACCTCCGAGTGGATCGCGTAGGCGAAGTCCACCGGGGTGGCGCCGCGCGGGAAGCTCTTCACGTCGCCTTGGGGCGTGAAGACGTAGACCTCGTCCTGGAAGAGGTCGACCTTCACCGACTCCAAGAACTCGGCCGGGTCGGTGACGTCGGCCTGGAACTCCATGAGCTGCCGGAGCCAGGCGAAGCGCGCCGCGTCCCGGGCCTCGATGCCGCCGGTGTTCTGCTTGTACTGCCAGTGCGCCGCGATACCGAGCTCGGCGGTGCGGTGCATCTCGTGGGTGCGGATCTGTACCTCGATCCGGCGGCTACCGGGGCCGATGACCGTCGTGTGCAGCGACTGGTACATGTTCGGCTTGGGCAGCGCGATGTAGTCCTTGAAGCGACCGGGGACCGGAGTCCACTCGCTGTGGATCACGCCGAGGGCCGCGTAGCAATCGGCGACCGTCTCCATGATCACCCGGAAGGCCACGAAGTCGTGGATCTGCTCGAGCTCCACGCCCATGCGGCGCATCTTCCGGTAGATGCTCCAGAGGTGCTTGCGGCGACCGCTGACGTCCAGCGCGAAGCCGCGGCTGATGAGCATCTTGCGGACCTTGGTGGAGACCTGCTCGATGTACTCGTCGGTCTGGGCCGCGACCTTCTCGACCTTCTTCTCCAGCTCGGCGAAGGCCTCGGGGTGCAGGTACCGGAAGCTCAGGTCCTCGAGCTCCGCCTTGAGCCAGTTGATGCCCAGGCGCCCGGCGAGGGGCGCGTAGATCTCCATGGTCTCCCGGGCGATGCGCTCCTGGGACTCGGGCTTCATGTGCTCGAGGGTGCGCATGTTGTCGAGCCGGTCCGCGAGCTTCACCAGGAGCACGCGGATGTCCCGAGCCATGGCGACGAGCATCTTGCGGAAGGACTCCGCCTGGCGGTCTTCCTTGGAGTGGAAGTTCACCTTGCCGAGCTTGGTGACTCCATCGACGAGGAAGGCGACCTCCTTGCCGAAGTGCTGCTCGATGTCCTTCTCGGTGACGTCGGTGTCCTCGACGACGTCGTGCAGGAGCGCGGCGCAGATGCTCGCCGTGTCCAGCTTCATCTCCGCGATGACGTGGGCGACCGAGGTCGGGTGGATGAAATAGGGATCGCCCGACTTGCGCATCTGCCCGTCGTGCATGCGCTCGGAGTAGGCGAAGGCCTTGTCGATCAATTCGGTGTCGGCCGACGGGTGGTAGGCGCGCACCTTGGCGACCAGCTCGGTGAGGCTGCTCATGGTGGGGGGGGCACGCTCCGTCGTCGCGCCGCGTGGGACGCCGAGAACATTTCCAAACGGTAACACTGGGAAGGGGGGCACACAACGCCGTGAATCGCCCTCACGGGCCGCCTCGTGTGTGTCCCGACACACGGTCGCTTTCCCTCTCCGGGTGGACTCGGCGGATCCCGAGGAGCGTGGTACACAGCCCCCGTGAGGTCGGCGGCGACGGGCTGGCGTGGGCGTGTGGCGAAGGCTGCCCTGGTGGTGGGCGCGCTCGCCGTGGGCGGAGTGGTCTTCCGGGCCTATCCCCGCGAGGTCGAGCTCCGCTACGACCTGGGCGCGGCGCACCGGTCCGTCACCGAGCTGCGCCTGACCTACGTGGGTCCGGAGGGCGAGATGGCCTCCCTGACCTCGAGGCACCCGGAAGGCTTCCCCGAGCCGACCTTCCGCCACAGCGTGGATCTCGGGCCCGGCCACTACGCCGTGGAGGCGACCCTCGTGGGGAGCCCCGAGAACCGCTTCGTCGAGCGAGGCTTCGACGTGCCCGCCGAGGGCCTGGTGCGCATCGACCTCTCGGAGGCGAACCGATGAGCCGCGGGACCAGCGCGCAGACCCGGCACGGCGCCCGGCGGGTGGTGGAGCTCCCCCGGCTGGCCCTGGTGATCCTCTCGGGCAACGACCGCGGCGCCGAGTTCGTCATGGAGGGCGACCGGCTCCAGATCGGCAAGGCCGAGGGCAACGACGTGGTCCTGGCGCACCAGACCGTCTCCCGGACCCACTGCGAGATCCTCCGCGAGGGGCGGGGCTACCTCCTGCGCGACCTGGGGTCCACCAACGGGACCCTTCTGGACGGCGCGGAGATCCGTGAGGCGTTCCTGCGGCCCGGCGCGGTCGTCACCGTGGGCGAGATCGAGCTCAAGGTCCGCACCTTCTCGGAAAAGATCGAGGTGCTCCCCTCCGAGCAGACCCGCTTCGGCGCCGTGGTCGGCCGGAGCCAGCCGATGCGCGAGATCTTCGGGCTCATGGAGCGGCTGGCGCCGAGCGACGCCACGGTGCTCCTGGGCGGCGAGACCGGGACCGGCAAGGACGCCATGGCCCGGGCGATCCACCAGGCCAGCGGGCGCAGCGAGCGGCCCTTCGTGGTCGTCGACTGCGGCGCGGTGGTCGCCAACCTGGTGGAGAGCGAGCTCTTCGGCCACGAGAAGGGCGCCTTCACCGGCGCCGGCGAGCGGCGCCACGGGGCCTTCGAGCTGGCCCACGGGGGGACCCTCTTCCTCGACGAGATCGGCGAGCTCCCCCTGGACCTGCAGCCCAAGCTGCTCCGCGCGCTGGAGCAGCGGAGCTTTCGGCGGGTTGGCGGCAGCCGGGAGATCGCCGTGGACATCCGGGTCATCGCGGCGACCAAGCGGAACCTCGCGGTGGAGGTCGACCGGGGGAAGTTCCGCGAGGACCTCTACTTCCGCCTCGCCGTGGTCCCGGTGGAGATGCCTCCGCTCCGCGAGCGCAAGGAGGACCTGCCGCTCCTGGTGGAGCACCTCATCGACGACCTGATCTCCAAGGATCCCGACGCCACCGGGCTGCGCATCGCGCAGGCCGCCCTCGACGCCCTCGCCGGGCACGATTGGCCGGGCAACGTCCGGGAGCTCCGCAACGTGCTCTCCCGCGCGGCGTTCCTGGCGCAGACCAGCGACGGCGAGATCCGCTTGGGCCACGTGCCCATGAGCGCGCCGGTCGGGGGGACCGCCATGGCGCCGGCCTTCGATCCCGGGCTCAGCTACCGCGACACCAAGGCGGCCTTCGAGCAGGAGTTCGAGCGACGCTACGTGGCCTGGCTCCTCGAGCGCCACGAGGGGAACATCTCCGCGGCGGCGCGCGCGGCGGACATGGACCGGAAGTACCTGCACAAGCTGGCCAAGAAGCACGGCGTGCATCCCAGCGACGGCTGAGGGTTCAGGTGGCGCGGACGTTGCCGCGCTCGGCGGCGGCGCGGGTGGCCTCGACCAGCTCGGCGATCGGGCTCCCCTTGCGCACGTAGGTCGCGTCGAGGGTCCGGCGGCTGAGGGACTGGAGCCGATCCTCGTCGGCGGCGGAGAAGAAGACCACCGGCGGCCGCTTGGTGAGCTTGCCCGCGAACTGGGCCACGGCCTCGCCGTCGAGGCCGGGCATCATCAGGTCGAGCACCAGCACGTCCGGGGAGTGCTTCTCCATCAACGCCGTGACGCCGAAGGGCGTCCGGGAGGTGACCACCGTCCAGCCCTCGTGCTCGAAGCTCCGCCGGACGAGGGTGAGGACCGCGTCGTCATCGTCGACGACCAGCACCGTGATCGGATCCATGTGGACCTCAGGGTACCACGTCGGACCGAGGGATCACGCCGAGCGGCTCAGGGGCGGGCGCTTGTCCCGCTCGGCGAGCCGGGCCTCCAGGAACGCGAGGACCGCCGCTTCTTCCGCGCGCAGCGACGCGATCTCGTTGCGCAGCTTGGCCTGCGCCCGCTGGCGAACGGCCTCGGCTACGGACTCCATGCCGGCCTTGGTGTCCCCGAGGACCTCGGGGTGGACGTAGCAGCTCCGGCAGACCGAGGGCGTGTTGCCGAGCTCCTGGGAGACCCGCTCGATGGCCCGCACCAGTCGCTTGTCGTGCCGGGCCTGGGGCTCGGTGCGTTCGAGCTCTTCGAGCGCCACGGCGGCCAACACGGTGCCGGCCCAGGTGCGGAAGTCCTTGGCGGTCACGTTGGCGCCGCTGATCTCCCGGAGGTAGGCGTTGACGTCGTCGGACTTCACGTCGCGCTTCACGCCGTCTTCGTCGAAGTACTTGAAGACCTCCCAGCCGGGGGTCTCCAGGCAGGCCACGATGGCGTCGACCAGCGGCCGGTCCGTGACGTCCACGTTCCAGTCCTTGCCGCTCTTCCCGGGGAAGGCGAGGGTGAGCTCCCCGGACGACGGTCCGCGGAGGACGTGCTTCTTCCGGAGGGTCGTCAGCCCGTAGGACGAGTTCTTCCGCGAGTACTCGTCGTTGCCGACCCGGACCAGGGTGGTCTCGAGGAGCTTCACCACCGAGGCCAGGACGTAGGGGCGGGAGAGCGCGGGCTTCTTCAGATCGCGGGCCACCTGGGCGCGGATGCTGGGCAGGACCCGGCCGAAGGCGACGACGCGGTCGTACTTCTGGCGATCTCGGACGACGCGCCACCCCGGGTGGTAGAGGTACTGCTTCCGGCCGGCCTCGTCGCGGCCGGTGGCCTGCAGGTGCCCGTTGCTGCTCCGGCAGATCCACACCTCGGTCCACGCCGGCGGGATCACCAGGGCCTCGAAGCGTTCGCGGAGTCGGGCGTCGCGGACCGTGCGGCCCTGCCAGTCGCGATAGCTGAACCCCTTGCCCCAGCGCACCCGGGTGAAGCCGGGTTCCTCGCCGGCGACGTAGCGCAGGCCCGCCGCCTCGGCGGAGGCGAGCGGGTCGTCCTCCAAGATGCGGCGCGCCCAGGTGAGGGAGCTGGAGGTTCGACTTTTGCCCATGGTCCCTGGGAAATAGCAACCATCATGCCGGAAAGGTCCGTGAGGATGGACGAGTCGATCGCGGCGGAGCGCGCCGATCGGGGCCGAGTGCCCCGCGGAGAAGCGGTAGGCTCGGCGGGTGAGCCTGACCCACCCTTGGTTCGAGCCCATCGAGGACCACCTCTATCGACAGCGCTATCCCCAGCGCTTCGACGACGCGCAGATCCGCGACTTCCTCGCGTTCATGACGCGCCTCGTCCCCACGCTCCCGGCGCCCTACGCCTGGGTCGTCGACACCGGGGGTCTCCTGCGCACCAACCGCGCCCAACGGAAGATGCTCGCCGAGTATGGCGCGGCGACCGCCGCCCGGGACCGCGTGGACTCCGCCGGCGCGGCCATCGTCGCCCCCGGGGCCCTCGCGCGCGGGTTGGTGCGCACGGCCTACCTGGTGAGCCCGCCGGTCTACCCGCACGCGATCTTCGGCGACGACGGGGCGGCGGAACGCTGGGCCCGGGACCAGCTCCGGTCCTGGGGGGTGCCACTGGGCTGAGGCGAGCCTCGCCCTCAGAGGCCCGCGTCGAGGGGCGGACCGAAGTCGCCGCGGACGACGCCGGCGTCGGGCTCGCCGCCGTCCATGCCGGCGTCGGCGACGCCTCCGTCGGGCTCCTCGCGGCCGAGACACTGCGCGATGGTCCCTTCGGGACACATCGGGGCGTCGTCGCCCGCGCGGACGCTGGCCACCCAGTCGACCAACCAGGGCGCTGCGAACGAGGCGGTGGTGTTGTGGTTGCCGGCCGGGTAGCAGCACCCGGTCCCGAAGCCGGCGTCGTCGAGGATGTTCTCCACCTCGGTGATGGGGATGGTCCCGTCCTCCTGCCCGGCGAGCACGAAGAGCGGCGCGCCTTCCGGGTCCAGCGGGGGGCGCGCGGCGGCGAAGCGCTCGAACCAGGTCACCCCGACGCCGGAACAGGCTCCGAAGAGGCAGTTGCGCAGCGAGCCGGAGAAGGGGTCCTCGAAGAGCGCGTCGATGGTCGGCGCCACCTCGAAGAGGGCCTCGGTCATCGTGGGGTCGCCGTCGTACTCCTCGATGCAGGTCCCTTCGAGGGCACCCTGGATCTCGGCGCGGATCCCCGCGGTGAAGGGAGTCCACGCGGCGTCCTCGCCGTCGTAGGCCGCGCCGGTGCCGGCGTAGAACATCGCGATGAACGAGGCGGTGTTGCCGTTCGCCGCGGGGTCCACCCTCCGGTCGGGGGTGGCCATCACCTGCCCGAAGAGGCTGATGTCGAACCAGGCGGGCGCGACCCCGGCGACGCCTTGGAGATCGAGCTCCGGTGTGTACGCGCGCTGCAGCGCCTGGGTGGCCAGCGCGGCGTGGCCGCCCGCGGAGTGCCCGGCCACCAGGACGCGCCCGTCGAGGCTGCCCGCCGGAGCGGCCTGGAAGGCGGCGCGCGCGCCGTCGAGGACCGAGCGCGCGGCTTCGTTGGGCTCCAGATAGGCGTAGCTCGGCGGCGCTCAGGGCGGGGCCCGCGGCGCACTTCACGAGGCGACCGCGCTCCGCTTCCGTGTGGGGCTCGAGGTCGTCCGGCGGGAGGTAGAAGTCGGCGGTGAGGGCGTCCGAGCAATCGAGCTCGGTCGTCTGCATGTCGACCTCCGTCGCGAAGTCGCTGCCGGCGTCGTCGGGCGCGGCGTCGCCACTCTCTCCGCCGTCGTCGCCGCAGCCGGCGACCGCGAGGACCAGACCGAGGATCAACCCAGCGCGCATCGTCCCACCTCCCATTCCACCATGCTCCCCAGAGTGCGGGGGACCCCCCGCGTGGGTCAACGGCCCACATCGGGGGCGGCGCCATGCCCGCGCCGCTGGTCTCGTGGAGTAGAGTTCCTCCATGGAGCCCGACGAGCCCTGTCCCTGCGGCGGCGGAACCTATGGCGAGTGCTGCGCCCCCTACCATCGCGGAGCCGAGCCCCCGGCGGCCGAGGCGCTGATGCGCTCCCGCTACGCGGCGTTCGTGCTCGCGGACACCGACTACCTCTGGCGGACGCTGCACCCCGATCACGACGATCGGGCTCGCCCGCGCGACGCGTGGGAGGCCGAGATGCGCGAAGGTCTGCGCACCCTCCGCTATCGGCGGCTGGAGATCCTGGACACGGCGCCGCCCGACGCGGACGGTGTCGCGCGGGTGCTCTTCCAGGTGACCCTGAGCCAGCGGCGCCGGGACCGGAGCTTCGCCGAGCTCAGCCTCTTCGCCCACGACGGCGAGGGCTGGCGCTACCTGGTGGGCACCACCGAGAGCGTCACCCGGAAGCCGGGGGACGCCATCGCCGACTGGGAGTGAGTCAGAGGCCGGCGTCGAGGCAGCGGTCTTCGGACACCTCGATCGTGTCGTGGTCCGTGCACTGGATCAGGTCGTCCTCTTCGCAGAGCCCCTCGCCGCAGCGCAGGTCGTAGATCAGCGTACCCAGGGTGCCCCGGCAGTAGCAGGTGGGCCCCCCGTCCACGCCGAAGTCGAGGCCGGCGTCGCTGGGCGCGTCGTCGTCGCCGCAGGCCGCGCAGAGGAGAAGGAGCGCGCCCCCGAGGAGCGCGCGCGAGGTGGAGAAGAGTCTGGTCATCGAAGCGGGAGCTCGCGCGCTTCGGCCGCGTCGGCCTGGCGCACGAAGCGTGCGAACGCCCCATAGCGCTCCGGGGGCACCCGCATCAAGGGAACGTGGATCGTTCGTCGGACCACGAGGGCTTCGTCGGTCCGGGTGGCGCGGGTCGTGAACGCGGCGCCGCCGGGGCCCTCGAGCTCCACCGGCGACCACGCGGCCTCGGGCGCGCGCCCGTCCACGCGGACCTTGAGCTCGATCTCCATGTCCAGCGGCGGACCCACGAGCTGAGCCGTCGTGCGCGAGCCCATCTGCGCGAAGCGGGGGGCCAGCATCGTCGGGAAGAGCCCGGGGAGGACGAGCCGCCCGCCCTGCTCCCGCGCGAGCCGCGGCACCGCCAGCGTGTAGCGGAGGACGAAGGGCTCCTCGGGGTTGGATTGCCCGCTGATGCGCAGACTCTCCAGGCGTGCGCCGGGGACCACGCGCGCGGCGTAGCCCTCTTCGAAGCGCTCCTCGAGCACCGCGCTGGGGATGCCCTCGAGATCGTTGCGCCACTCGATGGCCTGGAGCCCGGCGAAGGTCTCGGTGACCTCTAGGCGCGCGGAGCCGTCGGTGTCCACGTCGGCCAGGATCTCGATGCGCCGCAGCTCCGAGCCCTCCGGGGCTGGCGGGACGGTGGCGGTGTGGACCTCGTCGCTCTCGGCGTAGGGGACCAGCACCAACGCGTCCTGGCCCCGCATGGTCGGCGAGACGTAGCCGAAGGGGATCCCCCGGGCGCCGGTGACCACGTACTCGTCACCGAGCTTCACGACCAGGTTGGTGTACGTCTGGTCGTCGGCGAGGTCCGACTCGGTCTGATCGGCGGCGAAGTCGCGGACGAGGACCAGCTGGGCCTCGACGCCCACGAGCCCCAGCAGGTAGTGGAGCACCCGGGTGCGGTTGCCGGTGCGCCCCGAGAGCATGGTGGGGGCGATCCCGAAGGCGTCGCTGTTGTTCTCGATGTTCTCGAGGACCCAGTAGTAGAGCTTCTCGGCCTTGGCGCGGTCGCTCCGAGCCCCCCGGGTCAGGCGGCGCGCCAGCGCGAGCGCGGCGGGGTCCACCGGGTTCCGGTCGGCCATCACGTCCCGGAGGCCTTCGAGGAAGAGCCCCCAGGTCGCGCCGTGGCCCCAGTTGATCGAGGGGATGTACTCGCGCGCCGAGACGCTGCCGGGCTCCTGAACCAGGGGTTCGCTCTGGTCGACGCGCCACCGGTAGATGGTCAGCCCATCGCGGGTCTCCCGCTGGGTCCGGGGCGCCTCGCCGCGGGGATCGACGACCACCTCGGTGCCCTCGGGCACCGCCACGACCTCTTCGGATCGATAGAAGGGGGTCTCGAAGCTGTTGAAGAAGAAGCGCTCGCCGAGGATGCCGCCGGGGATCCCGGTGGGCGGTCCCAGGACGCGCACGTACTCCTGCTCCACGAAGTCACCGACCGCCACGTTGGAGAGGTTGATGGTGCTCATGTTGCCCAGCAGGTCGGGTTCGAGGATGGCGCCGTCGGCCTTGATGGTCCGGAGCTTCAGCACGTAGCCGCTGTCCGGCGGCTCGAACTGGCCCAGCTCGTCCACCGACTCCTCGCTGTTGGCCTGGAGGATCTGATGGGTGAGCACCAGCGACGAGCCGTCCTCGAAGACGCGCACCGCGGTGTAGTCGAAGACCAGAACGCTGGGCTCGTCGTAGTCGACGTCCGAGTCCCGGTACTCCTGGAGGATCGCCAGCCCATCCTGGCGGAAGGGCGTCAGCTCGTCCTGGCCCCCGAGGGCGGCGCGGACCCGGCGGAGCTCCATCATGGCGGTGGGCTCGTCGGCGATGGCCGCGTCGAGGGTCCCGAGGGCCTCGGCCTCCTGGCCCTGGGCGAGCTGCTGGTCGGCCAGCTCCAGGCGGTAGGTGGCCGACTGCGGTCGCGCCTCGACGAGCTGCGCGAGGACCGCCGCGGTGGTCGCCGCGTCGGCGCGGCCCTCGGTGATCTGGATGCGGCTGGCCAAGATCCGCGGCTGGGCCTGGGGCGGCTCCAGGGCGGCGAGGCGGTCGAGCTCGGCGGCCGCGCCGTCCCAGCGGCGCGCGCTCACCAGCTGACCCAGCCGCGCGCTGTTCCGCGCGTTGCACTCCATCAGCTCGTCCGTGAAGCGGTCGATGCGGTCGATGCGGTCCCGTGCCTGGGCCAGGCCCAGAGCGGCGCCGATGGGCCCGCAGGTCCCCGGCGCGATGCGCAGGGCCTCGTCCACGTGGCGCTCGGCCTCCGCGGTCCAGCCGCGGTTCAGGAGGAGCTCCACCAGGGTCATGCGGAAGGTGACCAGATCGGGCCACTTCTCCAACGCGGCGCGCAGGTCGCGGATCGCTTCCTGGTCCCGCCCCTCGGCGGCGGCCAAGCGGGCGAGCTGGAGCGCGGGGAACCAGGACTCGGGGTCCTTGGCCTGCACCGCGGCCATCAGCCGGCGCGCGTGGTCCCGGCGCATGTCGCTGGTCACGTAGGGGTCGATGAGCGCGACGCTCGCGCGCAGCACCTGCACCGGGACACCGGCGGGACACTCCCGGGAGTCCAGCGCGGAGCGCGCGCCGATGGTGAAGCCCCGCTGGAGCCGGAGGTCGGCCCGGAGGTAGCAGTCGATGGACCCGCCCTCGGGCGGCGCGGTCTCGGCGCGCCCGGGCTGGAGGGCCACCGAGAGGATCGGGTTGGGGTGCCGGGTGGTGACCTTGACCTCGATCTCGTGGGACCCGGCCGCGAGCTCCACCGTGTGGAAGGTGGTCCGCTGCATCGGCAGCCGGCGCATGTCGATGGCCGCGATCTCCTCGCCGTCGACGCGGAGCTTCACCGCGTTGGGCGTCTCCAGGCGCAGCGTGTAGGGCCCGGCCTCGGTGATCTCCACGGTGGCCTCGGCGTAGGTGGTGCCCGCCTCGGCGAGGGGGCCCTCGCCCAGGTGCACGTCGCAGCCGCGAGCCCAGAGCTCCCGGGTGGGGCGCTCTCCGCGACCGAAGCCGAGATCGTAGGCGTCGGCCATGGGCCCCGGGCCCGAGGCGGCGTGGGTCTCGTCGAAGCCCAGCAGGTCGCGGGGACCGAAGGGCCCGGCGACGCGCCACTGCTCGACGCACCCGGCGGAGGCCGCGGCGGCCTTCACCGCCTCGAGGTCCCCCTGCCGATAAGCGAGGTCGATGAGCAGGCTGGCGGCCGCGGCCCGCGGACCGATCGATGTCCGGGGGAGCACCGCGCGTACGCGGGTGTCGATGGCTTCGTCGAAGGCGCCGGTGAGTTCCGAGAGCTCGGCGAGGGACCCGAGGGCCACCTCCGCCATCGCCGGGTCCTGGCCGGCGGCGTGCTCGAAGCTGGAGACGTAGCCGTCGAGGGCCTCGTCCGGGCGGCCATGGAGGAAGGCCTCCATGCCGCGCACGAAGTGTAGCCGGGCGTCCTCCGGCGAGAGCTCCAGGGCGTGGTCGACGGTGGGCTTCACCCGCGCGGGGTCGCCGTCTTCCCGGAAGAGCTCGGCGATGGCCAGGGTCCGCCAGGCGGCGGGGTCCCGGGGGGTGGCCTCCGCGCGCTCGCGGAGCTCGGCCAGGGTGGGCTCCCGGGGGGTCTCACCGCCGCCGCGGGTGCAGCCCAGGGCGCCGAGGAGCAAGACGAGGACGAGGGGGATGGATCGCATGCTCATGGTCACTGCTCCACCGTGATGCGCTGGCGGAGGATCTGATCGGCTTCCTGAACCCAGCGACGGAACGCGGGGTATTCCTCGGGGGTGACCCGGTCGCGCCGGATCTCGAACTCGGTGCGGGTCTGCACCTGGCGGCCGCTGCGCTCCACCGTCAACGAGAGCTTCCCGAAGGGGCTCTCGGCGGTGCCGCCGGCGGGGACATCGGTGGCCTGCATCCCGGCGGGGAGCTGGATGGTGCGCTCTTCGACGTAGGAGCTGGTGCTGCCCAGGTCGAGGGTGTAGCGGCGCCGGGAGGCCCGAGCCATCGAGCGGGTCAGGTCCTCGAGCACCGAGGGCGCCATGCGCAGGCGGCTACCGTCGCGCTGGGCGAGCTGCGGGACCTCGGCCTCGTAGCGGTAGCGTACCGGCGCCTCCAGGGTCTCGAGCCCCTCGAAGGACTGGGACTCCAGGTGGAGCCCGGGGAAGAGTCCGCGGAGCGAGCGCTCCAGGCGGTCCGAGCGGGTGCCCTCGGCCTGGTAGGTGCTGCGGTAGCCCGGCGCGCCGCCGCCGATGACGGTCTCCTGCGCGCGGACGGTGCCGCTGCCGTCCTGGGCCAAGCGGAGGTCCAGGCTGCGCTCGCGACGGTTCTGGTCGGGCGGCAGCACCGGGGTGCGGCGGAGCTCGGAGCCCTCGGGCCAGACGTGCAGCACGGTCACGCCCTGGTCCATCTGGGGCAGCTCGGTCACGCCGCTGTGCTCCGCGGTGCCGTCGATGTAGAGGTCGAGCTCCGGCACGTAGGCGATGGCGTGGTCGAAGATCGCCAGGCTGGCCGGGAGGTCGTCGATGATGCCGTTGCGCCGGGTGCGGGTGAGCACGACGTGGGCGTCGATGCCGGCCTCGGTGAACATCGCGTAGAGCAGGGACGCCTTGTCCTTGCAGTCGCCGAAGCCGCGCTCGACGATCTGGGTGACGCGGTAGGGCTTGTAGCCGTGGATGCCGAACTCCAGGCCCACGTAGCGCGTGTTCTGGACCACCCAATCGTGGATGGCGATCACCTTGTCCCGGAGCTCGGTCTTCCCGCGGACGAGCTCGGCGACGGTCGCCCGGAGGGCCTCGTCGGTGCGGAGCTGGTCCTGGATGAGTCCCCAATACCAGCGGCCGACGTCCTCCCAGGTGCGGTAGGTGCTCACGTGCAGGTAGGGCGAGATCTCGGTCATGCCGGGCATCTCCGGCTCGCTGCGGATCGCGGTGACGTCGTCGGCGACGAAGCGGTCGACCCGGGTGGATCCCTCTTCGGTGCGCTCGTGCTCGAGGCCCTGGAGCGCGGGCTCGTTGAAGAAGAACTCGCGCGCCTTCGGCGTGATCAGCACGTACTCCTGGTGCGCGATGGGGCTGAAGCCCTGCAGGAACGAGAGGTCGCCGTAGTAGTCCGCGAAGAGGTTCCGGTGGGCCACGTCGTCGATGCGCCAGCGGAGCTCCACGGTGTCGCCGGGCTCCAGGTCGGGGAAGACCAGGACCCGCGCGCGGGTGTCGTAGTAGATGCGGTACCAGGGCTCGCCGAGCTGCTGCTCGAAGGCCTCGGTGGCCTCCAGCACGCTACCGTCGGCGCGGTGGATCCGCGCCAGCCGCACGTCGAGGCGCTGGGAGCCGGGGTCGAACTGGATGGCGTAGGTCCGGAACTGCCGGGCGCCCTCGTCGTCGTGGAGCTGCACGGCGATCTGCCGGAACGACGAGCCCAGCCCGTTCTCGTAGACCGTGTTGACCGTGAGGTCCTGGAGCACGGTGGTGGGGAAACCACTGCCCTCGGTGCGACGGGCCAGCAGCGTCTCGGTGTCCGCGGCGTAGTTCTCGTCGGCGCGTTCGGCGGGCGCGATCTGCTCGAGGAGCTCGCGGGTCTCCGCGTCCTGGGGCCGGATGCGGAGCGCCAGCCGGAAGGCCTCGCGGGCTGCGTCGGGCTGCTGCTGCCGGAGCAGGAACTCACCGTGGGCCACGATGGTCCCCGCGGCTTCGGGCGCGAGCCGCAGCGCCTGCGCGTAGACCGCCGCGGCCTCGTCGTTGGCGCCGAGGGCCTCGTAGAGGTTGGCGACGTAGGTGAGGTTCGTCTGCGAGAAGGGCGCGATGCGCCGCAGGGCCTCGAGGTGTTCGTTGGCCGTGGCGCGATCCCGGCGCCGGACCGCGTCGGCGATGATCACGCGGCGGCTGCCCGAGTCGTCCCACTGACCGGCCAGGGCCTCGATGCGATGCCGGATCTCGGCGTCGCGATCGCCCACGGCCGAGGCGGCCTCGGCGCGGGCGCTGGCCCAACCGGGCGCGTCGGCCGCCTGGGTTCCCAGGGTCTCCACGATCCGCCGGGACGCCGCCGGGAGCCCCAGGTCGCGCAGGAGGCCGGCGTGGAGGATGCGCGCCTCCCAGCCCTCGACGGTGTCGGCGCTCTCCAAGGGCGCGAGGATCGGCAGGGCGTCCTCGGGATGGAGCCCGGAGCTCTCGAGCTGCGCGTGGACGAGCCGGACCTTCGGGTCGTTCGGCGCGACCTCCAGGGCCCGCTGGACGAAGCGGTTCATCTCCGAGCGCTGGTCGGCCAGGAGCGCGGCCAGGATCAGGTGGGCCGGCGTCGGCTCGGCGTCGGCGGCGCGGGCGGCGAGCTGCTTCGCGCGCCGCTCGGCGGGGTCGTCCGAGCCGGTGTAGTCCAGGAAGCGCGCCAGGTGGAAGAGCGCCTCGGCCTTCGGCGAGGCACCCGCCGCGGCGGCCTCGAGGGTCGCCAGGTGGGTCTCCGGCGCGCGGGGCAAGCGAGCCACGCCCGAGCCGGTACCGACCGCGGGCGGCATGCTCTCGGCGGACACGGTCACGCCCCGCGGCGTCTGGCCCGAGGGATCGGTGAGCCGGAGGTAGAAGCCCCAGGAGGTGTCGGTCACGCAGTTCTTCACCACCAGCCGGTTGGCGCCGCGGTGGGCGCCGACGACCACCGCGTGCCGATCGAAGCTCGGGTGTCGATAGGCCTCGTCCTGGTGGACCTCCTCGCCGTTCCACCAGACCTTCACCGCGCCTCCGGCGCCGGTCCACAGGGCCAGGGGCTGCGCCCGCTCGCTGGTCACGGTGGTCGTCGCGAAGGAGCACACGCTGGCGTAGGGGCGGTGGACCGCGTCGAAGCTCACGAAGCCGTAGTGGGTCAGGTCCTCCGGGTACCGACGCCAGCTCACCTCGCGCTCCTTGCCGCGCCAGGAGGCGTCGGTGTCGAAGGTCGCCAGGTCGGCCTCGGGGCCCTGGGTCTGCGCGAAGCCCTGCTTGCCCTCGTTGTCGAAGGGACCGGCCACCTGCCAGTCGGTCACGTACCCCAGCTCCGCGATCGCCTCGTGAGCCGCGTCGACGTCGCCCCGGTAGAGGTGGGCCCGCGCCAGGAGCGCTTGGACGTAGGCCCGACGCGCGACGGGGAGCCGGCGGTTGGCCGCGAGGCGCTCGAGCTCGGCGACGGTCACCGCCGGATCGGCTTCGCCCCAGTGCGCCCACATCTCGAGGATGGGCAGGAGGCCTTCGGGCCCCCGGGTGCGGGCCGCCTGGCGGGCGAGCTCGCGCTGTTGGGCGTCGAAGGGGCCATCGGCCGACGCCGGCGCGGTGAGCGCCAGCAAGAGCAGAGGGGTCAGGAGCAGCGTGCGGGACAAAAAAGACCTCGGGGTGAGCCCCGTCCATACCGGGGCGCTCCAGTGCCGACAAGCACAACGGGTGGGTTGTTCCCTGTGACCTGTCTCTCATCGGAGACAGGTTTTTTGCCCCCGGGGGTTGTCGGCCTGAAATGCGATGCTACTGTACGGCTACAGCAACACAGCTCGGGAGCCGAGCGACAAGGGCATACGCGCACGAAAGGCGCGGACGCAAAGTCATTGACCTACAGGGCACCGCCTCATGGTTTGAAGGACTACCGAACCGGCTTGTTTGGCTCCCCCCACTCGTTTCCGAGGGAGTCGAACAATGTCCAAGCTCGTCCTGTCGTTCCTTGCCATCACCGTCGTCGGCTGCGGCAACTACACCTTCGAAGGCCGCAACGCCGGGGGCCTTCCGACGGCTCGGTCGCACGAGATGAACCGCTACTCCGACATCGTCGAAGTCGCCCTCGACTCCTACGAGGAAGAGGTGCGAACCGCAGCCGCTGCGACCTACGGCTCGCGCTCCGAGGCCCGCGCCAAGGCTGACGAGCTCGCGGGTACGGAGCGCTGGGCTCATCACATGCGTCGCGCTCTCGAAGCGAACGGCCTCACCGTCGCCGACCTCTGCCAGTTCTCCAAGGACCACCCCTTCTTCGCCGAGTGGCAGGCGGGTGTCTTCGGCGACCGTATCGACGAGCTCGTGGCCGTGGCGACCAGCGTTGCCCAGGCGACCATCGACCCCAGCATGGTAGTGGCGGAGACGCTTCCCGCGGATTCGGTCGAAGACGCCTCGGGGCTTCTCACGCTCGCGCGCTGAGACCCATGGGCCCTGGGAGGGGCCCAACCTTGATTCCACGGGGAGGGCCGTGGGACCCTCCCTCGGTGAGCCCGACGGACGAGCCGCTGCCGAACACGACCGAGAAGGCTCCGGATGACCCGGACGCATTTCGGGTCATGCTGGTCGACGACAACGCTCTGGTGCGGCGCTACATCACCTCGCTGCTGGTCGACCAGGGAATGACGGTCACCACGTGTGACAACGGCGAAGAAGCGTTTCGAGTCATCTGCGCTTCGCCCTTCGACCTGGTGGTCACGGATCTGGAGATGGGCGGCATCCCGGGCCTGCACCTCTGTCGGATGCTCCGGTCGGCCCCGGCCACGGCCTCGCTCCCCATCGTGGTCGTCACTGGGGAAGAGGGCGCCTGGACCCGTTTTCGCTGCGAGCACGCGGGCGCCGATGCCTGGGTCGTCAAGCGAGATTTCCGTCAGCTCCCCGACATCATCCGGAGGCTCGTCGGAGACCGGGCTCGCTCCAAGAGCGAAGGCCCTCCGATCGAGCCCCTCGCGCAGCTCTGCACCGTGCTCGACGCCGAAGCGAACCGAGCCGTGGTTCTCGCCGAAGCCCGGGCTCTCCTCAGCGTGCTGGACGAGCCCGAGGTCTTCGCCCAACGCTGTGGGCAGCTCCTTCGGGGGGTGCTGGACGCTGGCTCGGTCGCCCTCGTCCTGAAGCTCGGCGGCGCAGAGCGGGTCGTCGCGGTCGCCCCGCCCATCGAAGCCTCGGTGCTACGGCAACCCGTGGAACCCTTGGTGCGCGTGGGCGATCCCAGCGGCTCCTTCTTCGCGTTCACCGAGCGGGCCCATCAGGTTCCCATCGTCGTCGGCTCCCGGGAGATCGGCGCGCTCTGGTTCGATTCGGAGTCTGCCGTGATGTCGCAGCGCGACCTGGACTCGGGGAAGTGGCTCGCCGAGGGGTTGGCTGGACCCCTCGAGGTCTATCGCCTCTTCCACCACATCCAACATGCCGCCACCATCGACCCGCTGACCAACGTGGCCAACCGTCGCGCGATGGAAAAGCGTCTGCAGGCGGAACGGGCTCGTTCGAGCCGGTACGGCGTGAGCTTCGGGCTGCTCCTCTGCGACATCGATCACTTCAAATCGGTCAACGACACCCACGGCCATGCGGTCGGAGACGATGTCCTTCGCCAGGTCGCGGGGGCACTCGCCGACACCGTTCGTGACGTCGATATGGTGGGCCGTTGGGGAGGCGAGGAATTCGTCGTCCTCCTATCGCATCAGACCCGGGCTGGCGCGTCGGTCGCTGCGGAGCGACTCCGACGCACCGTCGCGGACCTCGGTCCGATCGACGATGGGCCGGCTCGCGTCACCATGAGCGTGGGGGTCGCAGCCCTCGAAGGGGAAGAGACCGTGGCCGAACTGGTCAAACGCGCCGACGACGCTCTCTACGAAGCGAAGCGAAGTGGCCGGAACCGCATCGCTCTGGCCCCGACGCCGACACGAGACGACTGACGATCGTCGGACCCCTTGCCATCGCCGCCGCCCGCCGAGGCATGCTCGGCTGTTGCAGCATCGATGGCGGATGGACGCCGAGGGCCGGGTTCAGTCGACGTGGAAGAGCGGCTCGCGGTTGTTGACGAATTCGGTGATCGCTTCGAGGTCCTCGGCGCTGAGGTCGTCGCCGAACTGAATTCCCATACCCGCGGTCCCACTGGCTTGGTCCACGGGATCCTTCACCCAGCGAACGACGCCACTGACCTTCACCTCGTGTCCGCCCGGCAGCATGAACTCGAGCTTCACTTCGCTGCCCATCGGCCGCAGGTCATAAGTCGCCACGAACATGCCGCCCGCGCTGATGTCTTCCGAGAAGCCGGTGTAGAAGTTGGTGTCGCTGTAGACGCCGATCTCGGCCTTGAGTTGAGCTCGCTCATAGCGGCGCCTCTCGTCCGCCACGGCGCGCGGGGTCGAAGGGAGAGTGGGGCGGCTCAGTGGTTGATCAGGGGTCGAACGGGGGGGCTTCATCGAGATCTCCAAAAGAGGGCCGGGGGGCCGGGGAAAGGGTTGCGACGCCGCCGCTGGGCGGTCGGACATCATACCACGTCGGCGTGGACGCAGCGGTTGCGGCCGGCGCGCTTCGCTTCGTAGAGGGCGGCATCGGCCCGGGCGACGACATCGTCGTCATCGTCCCCTCGATACGTCGCGACTCCCAGGCTCGCCGTGACACGCAGCTGGGTGAAGTTGGCGCGGATGGGCAGTGATTCGATGTGGCGACGGAGGCGTTCGGCCAGGGTCATGGCGCCCCCGGTGTCCGTGCCCCGCGCGAGAACGCAGAGTTCTTCACCGCCGTAGCGCGCGACGAGGTCTTCGGCGCGTACGGCTTCGGAGAGCACGCGCGCGATGGCCCGGAGCACCGCGTCACCGGCCGCATGTCCATGGTCGTCGTTGACGCGCTTGAAGTGGTCGAGGTCGATCATGATGACCGAAAGGGGGACGCGGTGCCGGCGCGTGAACGCCGTCTCTTGGCGAATGCGCTCGTCCAGGACGCTCCGGTTGTGGAGTCCGGTCAAGGCGTCGCGCACCGCTTTGCGATAGATCGTCTCCGACGCCTGCTTCGAGAGCTCATCGTGGAGCTCGAACATCAAGATGATCGACTCGCCCAACGCGATCCGGTCACCCTGGCTGAGGCGCAGGGGAAGGTCTCCGACCTGGCTGCCTTCCACGAAGACACCGTTGGTGCTGCCGAGGTCCTCGACGTAGTGGGAACCAGCCAAATGGAAGAAACGTGCGTGCCGGCGTGACAGGCCTCGGTCAGAAATCGAGAGGTCCACGTCTCCGCCCCGGCCGACCACCAGGGATCCCGTGTGAGGAATCGCGGTGAAGGCGCCCACTTCGGGGCCGCGAATCAGACGGAGGGCACCCTGCTCGCGAGGGTCCGCTCCACCTTTGATATCCATCTCCTGGGTGATGTCGTTCGCGTCGACCGGCGGGTCGGTCGGTGGAAGAGAAGCCTCTCCGCCACCGCGCCCTTCGCCTCTCCCCTTCGGTTCCGACATCCGGGACGGAGGTTAGTACGAGGGTGGGCCCTTTGTGGACTTTTTCGCGGAGCCGTCAGTCGGACTCGAGCTCGGCGAGCGCGAGGCGGGCTCGGCGTAGCTCTTCGCGCAACGTGGCCTGCTTCACCTCGTCTGCGGAGGCGTTCCGACGGAGGAACGCGCGTAGATGGGTCCGCGCCGCGGGCGCGTCGCCGATGGCGTGGGCGATGAGCCCGAGAACGAGCTGCCCATAGCCCTGGCCGCACTTGGCGGTCGCCAGGTCGGTGCGGATCCCCTGGAGGTCCTCGACGGCCTCGCCCGCGTCGAGCAAGACGTAGGCCTCGTGGGCGACGAGGAGCGGCCGGTCGGCCTGCGCGTGCCGGAGGCCCTTGTCCAGGGACTTCAAGGCTCCGTCGATGTCACCGCTGAAGTGCTGGAGGGTCGCCAGGCTCCAGTAGTGGAAGGAGCGGCGCCGCGGCGGCGCGTTGCGCGCGGCGAGGCGCTGGGCACCGAGCGCGGCCTGGACGTCGCCGGCGGCCTGGAGCGCCCGGCAGCGGTCGTGGTGGGCGATGTCCGCCAAGGGTCCCACCGAGGCCATCAACGCCGCGCTCTCCGCGGCCTTGCGATACCGGCGCTCGGCCATCTCGGCCAGGTAGAGCTGCCGGAGCAAGAGCACCCGCGTGTCGGCCTCGATGGACTCCGCGGGCAGCGCGAGGCCGAGCTCGGCTTCGCGGCGCCGTCCTTCGGGGTCGTCGGCCCGGAGGGCGCGCGCCAGGTAGTCCTCGGGGAGGAGTCGGGGTGCCGGACCGATGCTGTCCGAAGAGGCCATCGCGGAGTAGGGTAGCACGAGTGACGCACAAGTCGATCCCTAGGTGACTTCGGGGACTTGGAGCGTTTAGTCCCCATTTTGTCCACGGGTGTGATCCGTTTTCGGCATAATTCCACCGCCCCCACGAGGGGCGCGCGAGCGCGGATGAGTCCACGCACGGTCTGCAAGGAGCACCCTGGGTAAGCTGCGCACCCCAGCGGAGGTTCCTTTCCATGCTTCTCGGTCGCTTCACCCCCCTTCTCCCCGCCCTCGTCCTGGCCATCGCCTGCGGCGAGAGCTACTCGGTCGACGGCGACGAGCCCGACGCCTCCATCATGTTCGACGCCACCGTCCCCGACGGGGGACCCGGTCCCCAGTGCGGCGACGGCAACCTCGACCCCGGCGAGGAGTGCGACGACGGGAACACCACCGGCGGTGACGACTGCAGCGCGACCTGCACGGTGGAGGCCGACTGCGGCAACGGGCGCCTGCAGCCCGGCGAGCAGTGCGACGACGGCAACATCGACAGCGGCGACGGCTGCGACGCCACCTGCCGCCGCGAGGCCTTCTGCGGTGACGGAAACGTCGACGCCGGCGAGGTCTGCGACGACGGTGGGAACTTCTCCGGCGACGGCTGCCGGAGCGACTGCCAGTCCGACGAGACCTGCGGGAACGGCATCGTGGACTCCGCCGCGGGCGAGCTCTGCGACGACGGCAACACGATGGACGGCGACGGCTGCAGCAGCACCTGCACCGTGGTCGAGATGTGCGGCGACATGATGATGAGCTCCACCGAGGAGTGCGACGACGGCAACGTCACGCGCTTCGACGGCTGCGGTCCCGACTGCGTGATCGAGCGGAGCCTGGTCGTGAACAGCTTGCTCTTCGGTGACCGCACCGTGGGCTGCGACTACAGCGGGGACGGCGAGCCCGACAACCAGTTCGCCGCCGCGCTCGGGTCCCTGGCGCCCCTGGTCAACGACATGTTCCTCGCGGACGCCCCGGCGAACGGCGACCTCCTCCTGGCGCTCCACATGCTCGGGCTCGACGATCCCACCGCCGCGAACGACCCCTCGTTCTCCATCGCCTTCATGCAGGCGAACGACCCCGACGGGAACCCCGACAACAACCTCACCGGCATGGGCACCCTCGAGGCCGACCCCAACGCCTTCGACGCCGCCGGTCGTCCGCTGACCGCCTTCGCCAGCCGGGTGAGCAGCTCCATGCTCGTCGGCGGCCCCGAGGACATCCTCCTGCCCATCGGCTTCCTGCCCATCGAGCTCCGCCGGGGTCAGATCCGCGGCACCACCACCGCCGCCGGCGGCGAGCTCACCGGCCTCACCGACGGCGTCCTCTGCGGCGCGGTGCCCGCGTCGACCATCGCGGTGCTCCCGAACATCATCGACATGTTCACGGGCTCGGACGCCGAGCCCTGCGACGGCTCGACCACCCCGACCTCCCTGGCCGACGTGCTCATCGGTGGCACCCCCGACGGCTTCATCTTCCCGCTCCGCGGCTCCGCGCCCGACGTCGACCTCGACGGCGACGGCCTGGAGCGCTTCGAGGTGACCAGCACCGGTCCCCGGGGCTGCCAGCCGGTGGTCACCGCCTGCATCGACGGCGACGGGACCCGGGTCGAGGGCCGCGACTGCGTCATGGACCCCGACTTCCAGGACGGGTGGAGCGCGGGCTTCGAGCTCACCGCCGTCCGGGTGAACCTGGTCGCGCCCTGAACGAAGCTGACAGCCAGCGCGCGGGCGGTCTATCCTCCCGCGCGACATGGCTGAGCGTTCCCCCCTGGACCGCGCCCGCGAGGCGCGCATCGAAGGCCGCACCGACGAGGCCCTACGGCTGGCGATCGGTCTCCTCGAGGCCGACGCCTCCCAGCTCGGCGCCGCGCTCTTCCTCGCGCGGGTGCTGATCCACGAGGGGCACGGCATGGTCGCCTCCGACGCGGCGAACCGGCTGGTCGACGCCTTCGTGCGGCGCGGCGATCTCCCGCAGGCCGTCGTGGCCGCCAAGACCGCGGGGGAGGGCGGTGAGAACGCGCTGGGTCTCCTGGAGACCATCGCCGAGGTCTTCGGCCAGGACTCCGCGCGCCTCGGCGACGTGGCCCCGGCGCCCCCGCCCCTGCCCAGCGCCGACGAGCCCCCCGCCGGCCTGGCGAAGCTGAAGGGCGAGGTCCTCTTCGCCAAGGCCGAGGCCGCGCTCCAGGGCTACCTCGACGGCGAGGACCCGGTCCCGGCCGACGCTCCGGTGCCGAAGCTGCCGCTCTTCGCCGGCCTCGACGCGGATGAGCTCGGGGAGCTCCTCGCCGCCTTCGCGCTCCGCGACCTCGCCGGGGGCGAGGTGCTGGTCACCGAGGGCGAGGAGGGCACCGAAGCCTACGTGGTCGCCAACGGCGTCCTCCACGTCGAGCGCGCGACGGGCGAGGGCGAGGACCCGACCTTCCTGGCCGCCCTGGGTCCTGGAGCGCTCTTCGGGGAGATGGCCCTGGTCAGCGACGCCCCTCGCGCCGCCAGCGTGGTCGCCGACGAGGTGGCCACGGTGCTGGTGGTCGGTCGCGACGACCTGGAGCGCCTCGCCAAGGTCACTCCGGCCATCGGTCAGCAGCTCGCCAAGTTCTGCCGCGGGCGCATGATCGCCAACCTCTTGCGGCACAGCTCGATCCTCCGCTCGGTCTCCGGGCCCGACCGGGAGGCCCTCTTCCACCGGTTCGAGGCCCGGCACCTGGCCGCCGGCGAGAGCCTGGTCGAGGAGGGCTCCGAGGGGCAGGGCCTCTTCCTGCTGGCCAGCGGGGCCGTCGAGGTCTCCGGCAAGGACGCAGAGGGCGACGACCTGCGCATCACCGAGCTCGGGCCCGGCGACGTCGTCGGCGAGATCTCCCTGGTGCTCCGGCGCCCCGCCAACGCGACCGTCCGCGCCCTCACCCCGACCGTGGCCCTCTTCCTGGGCCGCGACGAGTTCCAGGACGCCATCCGCGAACACCCGACCCTCCTGGGCGAGCTCTACGAGACCGCCACCCAGCGCGACGAGGAGACCCGGACGGTCGTGGCCCAGGAAGCGATGGACGTCGGCGACATCGTTCTACTGTGAACGGAATCGGTGAGCGATGAACGCCGTCGGGATGGCGAGCAACCCACCCCCCGCATGTCGATCCATTCCCATGGCGAGCACCGGTACTCCTATGGAGGAGTCGTCTTCCATCGGTTGGATGGGTCTCGCCCCGAGCTCCCGATGTTGGGGTCCGCCGACTGTGATTCGTATGCGACGGTGACCTGCACGGTGAGCGGTCACGGCGATCGCTGCGGGAGTCCCGCGATTCGACGACGTTTCAAGCACGTACGGGCAACCTGGGACCATGCCCGGGCGACGGTCGATGGCTACGGCCTCCACGCCCAGGTCCGCCACATCGGCTCCGGTCGGTACGTCGCCGCCATCGAGGAGCGCTACTGCGATGTCAGCGCCACGGCCGTGGAAGACCTCCTCACGCACGTGCTCCTCGAGCGAAGTGGCGGGCTGGTGCTCCACTCCGCTGCCATCGAGTTGGATGGGGAGGCCATCGCTTTCGTGGGTCCCAGTGGTGCCGGCAAGACCACGGTGTCGTCGATGTCCGCGTGCCCCTGGTTCGCGCAGGACCGGCTCGCGGTCGCGCCCGTCGAAGGGGTCTGGCACGCCTGGCCGCTCGCGGGTGGCTCGACTCCTCCGGGCTCCGAACCCTCGGTCCGGTCGTCGCTGCCGCTCGGTGGCGTCCTGCGGGTCGTCCACAGCCCTCGGGGACCCGCGGTTCACCCGACGAGCCGCGTCGAGGCCCTCATGGACGTCCGTATGAACTGCTTTCCAGGAGATCTGTCTCCCGCAGACGAAGGATTGCGGTTGGCGAACGTAGAACAGCTGTGTCATCAAGTTTCGGTGGCACGCTTTCTTTCTCGCTTGGGCACCGATCCGCTGCCCGCGCTCCGGGCTTGGAGGCGCGCTTGATGCTTTTCCGCCGAAGTCCCGACGTCGCGTGCCGCACCGTCGATGGGCAAGCCGTCGTCGTCGTGCTCGAGCGCCAGCACCTTCACGCCTTGAATGGTTCGGGAAGCTGGCTCTGGGACACCCTCGGTGAAGACGCGTTCACCGTGGCGGATGCGGCCACTCGCCTTCGCGACCGGTTCGGGATCACCGCCGAGCAGGCGACCCGAGACGCGACCCGTTTCGTGAGCGAGCTCGTCGAGCAGGGCGCTCTCCGCGAGGTGGCCGAATGAGCGCCACCCCCATGGAGTCGTTGCTCCGTCGGGTGATGGGTGATCGACCCCGGACCGCGATGATCGAGGTCGCGGATCGCTGCAACGAAAACTGCGTCCACTGCTACCAGATTCAGGGGCAGAAGGGGGAGATGAGCACCGAGGAGGTGCTCGACCTCCTGGAGCAGCTCCAACGGGCCGGAGTCCTCTTCCTGACCCTGTCCGGCGGCGAAATCACCCTTCGGTCGGATTTTCTGGTGATCCTCCAGCGAGCCCGGGAGCTCCGTTTCGTCGTCGACATCTTCACCAACGGGCTACGGATCGACCGGCAGCTCGCGGAAGAGATCTCGAAGCATCACCCGCGAATCGTCGAGATCAGTCTCTACAGTTCGCGCCCGGAGAAGCACGATTGGATCACCCGGGTGCCCGGATCCTTCGAGCGAACGACCGCGGCGATCGCCTTCTTGCGCGAGTTCGGCGTTCCCGTGAAGGTCAAGAGCCCCATCTTCAGCGTCACCTACGACGAGCACGAGGAGCTCGAGGCCCTTGCCGAGGGGTGGGGCGCCTTGATGAATTGGGACACGTCGCTCCGCGCCCGCGAGGATGGTGACCGGACCCCCGAGCGCCTCCAGCCCGCGCCAGAGAAGGTCGATGCCTTCCAGCGGAAGGTCTACCCCTCGACACGGACCGTCGACGCGCGGGACCCGGTCGGGCCCGTCTGCAAGGCCAGCAAGGTGTTGCACATCGAACCCAATGGGCAGGTTCACCCCTGCTCCATGCTCCAGGTTCCGCTCGGCGACGTCCGAGACGGGCTGGTCGCCGGCACCGAAAGCAAAGACGCGCGTTTCCTTCGACAACTGGTGTGGCGGGACCTTCCGGATTGCTCCCGCTGCGCCATCGCCAACGTCTGTAGTCGATGCCACGCGCAGGCCCTCAACGAGGTCGGCGACGCGCTCGCGCCCTATCCGAGCGCGTGCGCCAATGCGATCCGCCGGTGGCAGGAGGTCACCGGGAAATCGCGCGCGGCGACCGACTCGGGAGCGGTCGGACCTTTCGACGTCGTCGAAGGGCGCCTGGAGCGCAAGGCGAGGGCACCGCTCACCGAGGCGCAGCGAAGCGCTTACCAGGACCACCCGTGGTTGCGGAAAGTAGCTCGGGGCGCGGGTCCCCGAGTCGAACCAGGGCAGCTCGTCCAGCTCCGGCGTCCAGGGCGCCGGGCGAATACCGAAGCCGTGCCGAAATGATCGCCAGGCTCGACGCGACGCACTTATCAGCGACGGGATCGCTTTTTCGAGGTGACAGGGATGATTAGAGGATTTGCAAAGCAGATGGCGGTAGCGCTCACCATGGGTGGAGCGCTGTTCGCGGTCGCCTGTGGGGACGGGGACACCAAGGTCGTCGAGATCGAATCGCCGCGCGCTGGCGCGACGTTGACGCGTATCGACGACATCGATCCGGCGACGGAGGGCGTCCAGATCGAGGTGCAGGTCGCGATCGTCAACGAAGACCCCGGCGAAGAGGTTTGGCTCTACCGTGACGCCAACGCGCTCGACGGCTTGGACGACTCCGAGCTCCCCGCGCCCGACGCGATCGGCGACCTGGGGGATGACGGCCGTCTCCTCCTGACCCTCACCCTGCAGCCGGGCCTGAACACGCTGCTCGCCTGCACCGAGGGTTGTTCGGTCCGGTCCCGCGTCGTCGAGGTGACTCTCAACGACACCTGCGGCGGAGTCGTCTTCATCGACCCCGAGCCCTCGGCCGGCACGACCACCGTCCTCGGGGCCACCGACGACACGGTCGGTGCCGCGTGCGGCGAGGAGTTCGGCGTCGACGTCCGCGTGACGACCCTCGCGCCCGACGGGACGAACCTGCAGCTCTTCGTGAACGGCGCCGCCGGGCCGACGGCCACCGCCGCGACCGGCCAGGCCCGTTTCACCGGCGTGGTCCTCGGCAACCGTGGCGAGACCACGAACACCCTGGCGGTCTCGGTCGCCACGGACGAGGGCACCTGCGTACAGGATTTCCCCAACGAGATCGAGGTGCGTTGCGACGGCGCGTCCTGCGCGATCGCCTTCCCGGATCCGTCCCAGCCCTTCCTGAACGCCGACGACGACCAGAGCGACGAGCCTGGCTTCCAGACCGGCTTCCAGGTGAGCAGCGAGGTCGAGCAGGCGGGCTCGCCCGTGCGCCTCATCGTCGATGGAGACATCGACGCGATGAACAGCGTCCCGACGGGCGATGCGGCCGTGGCGGAGTTCGCCTCACGTGGACTCAGCGAGGGGCGTCACTCCGTCGTGGCCGAGTGCGAGGACTCTCTGGGGAACGTGACGCGGACGGCACCGGTGGTGTGGACCGTCGACACCATCGCCTGCACGGTTGCGGTCGATTCGCCGATGGCGAACGACTTGTTCGTGGACACCGACGACCTGGATTCCGAGGTCGAGGGAATCCAGATCGATGTCTCGGGAACCGTGAGCGGCGAAGGCTGTGTGAGCGCCGTGGCCGGGCCCTGCTCCGCTGCGGGTGAGCCGGTCACGCTCTCCGGCGGAAGCGTCAGCGGTCGCGCGACCCTGGGCACGTCGTTCAACCAGGAGCTCTGCGTCCGGGTGACCGACGAGGCGGGGAACGTCGGCGAGGGCCGCGTCGCCCTGCAGGTCCGGACCGAGGCCCCTCAGCTCGAGATCGAGACTCCCGCGGGAGGCGCTCGCTTCAACGAGCTCGGGGCGTCGGGAGCCACCCCGTACGAGGCCGACCTCGACCCGTCGACGGATGACTGTGAAATCGCGTTCCGCGTGCTCTGCACCGACCTGGGCGAGACCGTCGAGCTGCGCCAAGCGTTGACGGATGCCGTGCTCGGCAGCTCGACCTGCGTGGTCGAGGCGGGGGTGCCGGCGCCCTACGAGGGCACCGCCGTGTTCGATAGCGTGCCCATCTCCTCCTTCGACGACGGGTCCTCGATCGATGTCTTCGCGCGGATGGAGGTCGACCGAGTCGTCGGAACGTCCGTTCCGATCACCCTCTTCCCGGACTGCGCGGAACCGGATCTCGACTTCTTCGAGCCGGTCTGCGGAAGCGTCCTCCGGCCCAGCATCGACGACCAGAACCCCGGCACGCCGGCGTTCGACTACCAGATCAAGGTCTCGAACCCGACGGTCAACAACGTGGACGCGACCACCCTCGTCGTCCGTGCGGACGGGACCGAAGTCCTTCGTGAAACGTCGTCGACTCGGTCGGGGCAGGTCATTCTCTTCAACACGGCCTTCCCGACGGGTGGCGCCCTCGAGCTCGAGGCTTGTGCGACGGACCCGGCTGGCAACACCGGCTGCCGTCTCCTCTGCGACATCACCGTCGCCGACGTGGCCTCCGTGCGGGTGACCGAGCCGACCGCCGGCTCGGCTCTGAACGCCGATGACGACTGCGACCCCGCGACCGCCGGGCTGCAGATCCGCGTTCGCGGTACGACGAACGCACCGGACTCCGCCACCGCTACCGTCGATGTCGGCACGGTCACCGGGCAGCCGGCGACGATCAGCGGCGGGATGGTCGACGTCTGCGTCGACGTGCAGGAGGGCGCGGACGTCCCCGTCCGGCTCAACGTCACCACGGACGCAGGGACGGCGACGGCCACCTCGGTGGTGGACATCGACAGTCAGCCTCCCATCCTAGCCCTCGACGATCTGGCCATCGCTTCGGTCCCTGACCGCCGCGCCGGCATCGTTCGTCTCCAGTGGACCGCCCAGGCCGATACCGATGGGCGTGCCCTGGCGCGTACGGAGGTGCGGTGCAGCTCCGAGCTGATCGAGGACGAGGCCGATTGGACCGCCGCGTCGGTGTTCTACGCCGAGACCGCGGCGACTCCCGGGGCGGTCGTCAGTCAGGACGTTTCCGGGTTCGCCACCGGCGAGACCGTGTACTGCGCAGTGCGTGCGTTCGACATCGGCGACTCTCCGACGCCTCTGGCGGCATCGGTGGAGGTCACCTTGGAGTACCTGACTCAGGAAGTCCGCCTCGCCACGAGCCGCGCGCTCGGTGCGTCCGCGACCGCCGTCGGCGACATCGACGGCGACACCATCCCCGACTTCGTCATCGGGGGCAGCGGGCAGGCCTTCATCTTCTTCGGTCGCTCCCTCGGCGGAAGCGCCGTTCCCGAGGCGCCGAACGTCACCATCCAAGGTGGTGCCGGGCTCGGTGGCGATGCCATCCTCGGCGGCGTCAAGGGCATCGGCGACTTCAACCGGGACGGGCGTCCGGACTTCGCGATCGCGTCCCCGCTGCAGAACAGCGTGTACGTCTTCTTCGGCCGCGCGAGCCGTGCGGCTTGGTCCTCGACGACCATCATCGTGGGGGCCGCGTCGTGCCCGGGTACCGGGGTGCTCTGCATCCGCGGCGAGACCACCGGCGACTACTTCGGATTCGACATCAACGCCGCCGGTGATTTCGATGGCGACGGCGCTCCGGACCTCTCCGTGGGCGCTGCCGGCGTCGACGGGTTCCGGGGCGCGCAGTACGTGCTGCTCGGCCGGAGCTCGTTTTCCGCCGGGACCACGGGGACGCCGGTCACGGACATGAGCGGGTTCGTGGTTCGCTCCACGACGGCGCCGACTCAGCAGTTCATCGGAACGGCGTCCGCCTCGGCGGGGTCGATCGACCTCGACGCGCGCGCCGACCTGGTGATCGCGGCCTCGGGGTCGGGCAACGTCTCGGTGCCCAGTACTGCCCGTCGACTCAACGGGCGCGCCTACACGGGCCCGGGGCTCCAGCGCATCGAGTGGGACACGCTCCCCACTCTGATGGGGGGAGCCATCGGATCGTTCGGGAGCAGCGCCGAGAGCGTCGGAGACATCGACGGCATGGGCGTCCGGGACATCGCCATCGCGGATACCGCGATGGGCGGCATCGTCTACGTGCTGACCGGCGAATCCTCTTTCACCACCGGCTTCACGGCGACCAACGATCTGATGGACGCAGCCGGTGACCAGTTCGGTGTCGATATCGGCCAGGGGTACTCTCCCGTCCGAGGGCTCGTCGGCGACCTCGACGGTGATGGCTCCCCGGACCTCCTGCTGGGCTCGCGCGACACCGGAACCGCTCGCGGTGACGTGCGACTCTGGTATGGTCGGGTCACCAGCAGCATCACCCGGTCTTCGGCCGACGTGATCTTCGACCCCCCCGTGGGCAGCGGCGAGACCGTACGCCGTCGCGCCTCGCAATATGTCGGTGACGTGAACGGTGACGGCTACTACGACTTCGTCATCGGCGAGCCCGACTGGCCCACGGGCGCGGGCACGTCGAACCAAGGTCGCCTCTGGATCTATTACTGATGAACACTACCGAGAATGATCCCACCTCCCCGGACAGCGCGCCGGGGAGCGAATACGAGCCTCCTGCCATCGCCGAGTCTGCGGCGTTCGATTCGCTGGTTGCCGCCTGCGCGTACGGTCCCGACGACGGTGGCGGCTGCGCCATCGACCCGTCGCAACCCCAATGAGCTTGGGCCTCGCGTTGGACGTGGCGGGAACCCTGGAAGTCCAGGTCGCCACCGGCAGCATGAGGCCCTGGTTCGGACCTGGCACGACGCTTCGAATCCGGAGCGTCGTGCCCCGCGAGCCCTTGTTGCGGCGTGTGGTCGTGGCCGTGGACGACTCGGGGCGTCAGTTGGCGCACCGGGTCGTTCGCGACGAGCGTGATGTCGACGGGACACTGCTCCTGCGCGGCGATGCCTCCAAGGGGTCCGAACGGATCACCGAGGCCGACGTCATCGGGGTGGTCACCGCGATTCGCGTCCGGGGCCGTTGGGTCTCGGTCGAGGAGGTCCCGAGGCCTCTCCGGCACTCGGTGACCTGGCTGGGGCGACAGTGGGTCATGGCTCCCTGGCGCCTGAGGCGCGTTTGGACTCGTGCCCTCGCCTGACGAATCGGTTCGGGCGGCGTCCGCGCTCGCTCGTCGCCTCGCCGAGGCGGTCGGGAAGGTTCTCCGGGGAAAGCAGGAGGTCGTCGAGCTCGCGCTGGTGACGCTCTTCGCCGGCGGACACCTCCTCGTCGAGGACGTGCCCGGAGTCGGCAAGACCACATTGGCCCGTACTCTCGCCGCCTGTCTCGGCCTCGACTATCGGCGGCTCCAGTTCACCAGTGACCTGATGCCGAGCGATGTGCTCGGGGGCAACGTCTTCGACCGCGACTCCAGCACCTTCGTGTTTCGCCCGGGACCGGTGTTCACCCAGCTCCTCCTGGCCGACGAGATCAATCGGACGACACCCCGGACCCAGAGCGCGCTTCTCGAGGCGATGGACGAGCGTCGGGTGTCGATCGACGGCGTGACCCATCCCTTGGACGAGTCTTTCTTCGTCATCGCGACCCAGAACCCTCTCGACTTCCACGGGACCTACCCGTTGCCCGAGTCGCAGCTGGACCGGTTCCTGGTCCGGACCGAGATGGGCTACCCCCCCGATGAGGTGGAGCGGGAGGTGCTCGCTCGACGACGCGGGCGTGATCCCCTCGCCGGCGTCGAGCCCGTCGTGACCACCGACGAGCTCTTGGCTGCCCGTCGTGCGACCGAACACGTACGCATGGAGCCGGTGCTCCTCGATTATCTCCATGGCATCGTGCTCGCGACCCGCCGGAGCCCGCTGATCGAGATCGGCGCATCCACCCGGGCCGCGCTCGCTCTCGAGGGAGCCGTCCGCGCGCGCGCGCTCGTCGAGGGGCGGGCTCACGCGCTTCCCGACGACGTGAAGGCCCTGGCCGCGCCGGTGTTGGCACATCGGATCCGCCCCGCCGTGAGCGGTGACGAACGTAGCGACGCCCTCCGGGCGATTCGTACGGTGGTCGACGAGCTCTCGGTGCCCCTATAGTCGAACGGTGGCCCTCCTAGGCCGGTCGAAGAAGAAGCGTCGGGAGCGACGCCGGGTGTTCCGCATGACCCGGGAGGGGAAGGTCTTCCTGGCCGTGTGCCTGGGAGTGGGGCTCGCGGCGGTCAACACCGGCAACAACCTCCTGTATCTGGTCTTGGGGCTCATGCTCAGCCTGCTCTTGGTCAGCGGAACGCTGAGCGACCTGGTTCTCTGGCGAGTGACGGTCCATCGGCACCTCCCGCCTCGGCTCTACGCCGGGACCCCCACGGCGATCGAGGTCGAGCTACGCAACCACAAGCGCCACCTCCCGAGCTATGCCCTCGAGGTCGAGGACCGGATCGAGGGAGAGACGGAGGCGTCGCGGCGCTGCTTCTTCCTCAAGGTCGGGGGCGACTCGTCCCAACGCGCGTCGTATCGGCGAACCCCGGGGCGTCGCGGGCGGCTCCGCTTCGAGGCTCTGGTCGTCGCCAGCCGGCATCCCTTCGGGCTGATCGAGAAGCTGCGGCATCGCCGCGAAGAGGACGAGGTCGTCGTGTTCCCGGCGTTGGTGCCGGTGAGCCTGGAGGCCGTCCTCGGGATCGGTGCAGGGCGGGAGGAGACCCTCGATGCGGCCGGCCGTGGGGCAGACATCCGGGGCGTGCGTGACTACCGGGAGGGCGACGAGGCACGGTCGATCCACTGGCGGCGATCCGCTGCGCTCGACCGCTTCGTGGTGCGGGAGCGCTACCGGGAGGGCCGGGGGCGACTGGCCCTCACGCTCGACCAGATGCGCCCCAACGAGGCCTCCGCCGACTGGGACGAGCGTCTGGAAACGCAGATCTCGACGACGGCCTCCCTGGTCCGACTCGCGCTCCAACGCGGCTACACGGTCGAGGTCCTGGTCCGCGGCGCTCGATCACCGGTGGTCCTCGCCGGAGGGTCCCCCGACCCGATCCATCGATTCCTCGCGCTTCTAGAGACCATCCCCGAGGCCGACGCGCCGCCGCTGGCCAAGGCGAGCCGGGGAGCCATCCTCCTGGAGATCCCGTGAGGAGTCGCCGGGGTCTGCCCTTCCATCGGCTCCATGCGGGGGTGACCTACGCGATGGCGGGCCTCGGTCTGGTGGCCCTCACCCGCGGGGACCAGGTGAGCTCCCTCGGCTCCGGGCTCCTCTTGGTCGGCTACGTCGCCAGTATCTGGCTCGGGTCGTCCCGGCCTCGCGCGCCCGTCGAGCTCGCCCGGCGGGTTTCGTTCTGGAACGGCCTGGTGATCGCCGCGGTCCTCCTGCAGATCGCTCGCTTCTTCTTCTTCGGTGCGAGCCTCCTCACCCTCGCCTTCGAGGTCGCCGGTGGTCTCCAGATCGCCAAGCTCTTCAACCGGAACGCCGCTCGCGACCACCAGCAGATCCAGGCCCTGGCATTCCTCCACCTCATCGGAGCCACGGTCCTCACCACGGGTTTGGACTACGCGGCCATCTTTCTCGGGTTCGTGGTCCTCACCCCGTGGATGCTCGCCCTGACGCACATGCGTTCGGAGATCGAGCGCCACTACGGCGGGGCGCCGTCCGCCGACGATCCGCCCGCCGAGCAGCGTCGCCGAGCCGAGGTCATCACGCGCGTCCTCCGCTCCCGGCGGATCGCCGGCCCTGGCTTCCTCTTGGGAACCGCCGCGCTCGCGATCCCGCTGTTCGGGGTCACGGCGGCGTTCTTCCTCCTCGTACCCCGGGTGGGCATGGGGTTCCTGAGCTTCGGCGAGGGGGCGGGACAAACCGTCGCGGGGTTTGGCTCCAACGTGTCTCTGGGAGACTTCGGCGTCATCCGAAACGATCCGACGGTCGTCCTGCGGGTCACGCCGGGAGCGATGGGAGCGGACCCCCCCGAGAGCCGCTCATTCCGTCTCCGGGGTACTGCGTTCGACCAGTACGACGGTCGGGCGTGGGCCCGTACCGACCTGCCGCACCGTCGGCTCCGTCGCGACCCCGACGACGTGTACACGCTGACGCCGGGGAGCTCCGAGCGCGATGCTTCCGAGCACTACGACATCGTGCTCGACCCCCTGGACGAGAAGGTGGTGTTCACGTTGCCGGGGACCTTGGGGCTCACCGTCCCCGCGCGGGTCGTCGGCGGGATCGATGAGCCTCGCCGCTTGATCCGCGGGTTGGGCGACGAGGTGCGCTACACGGACGCCGACGGTCTGCCACTGCGCTACCGTGTCCTGAGCGATGGCACCCGCCGACCGGCCAGCGACTCCTCGATGGAAGAGGCCGAGCGCGCCCGGTTCCTCCAACTCCCTCCCCACGTGGAGAGGATCGCCGCGCTGGCGGCGCGAATTGGCGGGGAGGGTGACGATCGGGATCGGGCTCGGCGACTCGAGGCGTGGCTCCGGGACTCCGATGAACTCGAGTACACCCTCTCCCAACCGGACACCCGCGGTCGGGACCCTCTGGAGGTCTTCCTCTTCGAGGCCAAGCAGGGCCACTGCGAGTACTTCTCCACGGCGCTCGCGGTGATGCTCCGGACTGGGGGTATTCCCTCACGAAACGTGACGGGCTTCGTTGGGGGGCGCCTGAATCCATTCGGCGGCTACTACTCGATACGTCAGGGGGACGCGCACAGTTGGGTGGAAGCCTGGCTCGACGGCCAATGGGTCACTCTGGACCCCACCCCACCGGCCCGCGGAGAGATGGCGGCCGCGGATGGGATGCTGACCGAACTCCAGGCCTTCCTCGACGCCATGCGCATGCGATGGGCTCGGGACGTCGTCGGCTACGACCTCCGGGACCAGGTGGTCGGCCTCCGGCGGCTCTTCCGCTTCCTTCGGAGTCTCCGTTCGGATGAGAGTTCCTCGTCGATGGCTCCCGAGAACGGGCAGTCGGCGTCGGCCCGCGGGAGCGACTCGGCCCTCTGGTGGCTGGTGCCGGTCGGGCTCTTCGGGCTGGTGCTCGGATGGTGGACGTTCCGGGGGCGCCGCGGTGGCGCGGGACGCGCGCGCCGGCGCATCGAACCGGGCGTCGTCGCGCTCTATCGGCGGCTCGACCGGAGGCTGCGCGAGCTGGGGCACGCGCGCCCGCATTCGCGTACACCGGCGGAGCATCTCGCGGCGCTCCGGGAGAGTGGCGATCTGGAGGGTATGGACACGATCGAAGAGGTCACTCGGGCTTACCTCGATGTGCGCTTCGGCGGGCGCGACCTCCCGCCCGAAGACGTGGCTCGGCTACGAAAAGCGCTGTCGACGTCCATTCGTTCCAGGACTCAGTTTGAGAAGCGCCGAGACGGTTGAATCGAACAGTGCGCGTGAACTACCCTGGCACGGATGAGTCGAGGTGAATCTCAGGTCGTACTGTTGGGGACGCCTCTCGACGGTGTCGACGACGCCATCGCAGCCGGCGGCGCCACCCTGATCACGCGCGAGGACGTCGCCAACATCCCCCGTCCCGGGGTCCTCGCAGCCATCGTGTCGGGGCACGAGGCCGCCGATGAGCTCCGCGAGTGGCGGGCCGATCCGCGCTTCCACCAAGTTCCCGTCATCGCCCTGGTGGACTACGTCGCAGAGGGCCCGTTTCGCGACGCCTTGGTCGCCGGGGCGGACGACGCGGTCGCTCGCTCGGACCGTGCTGCGCTGACGCGACGCATCGCCACGCTTCGGGGGGCGACCCCGACTCAGGGACAGCGCCAGGGAGATCGGGGCACCATCCTCCTCGTCGATGGGGACCAGGAGAGGCGTCGCCTCTTCGGCCGGACCCTCGGCCGGACCGGCCTCGACGTGCGCTTCGCGTCCTCGCTGGAGGAAGCGAGCGCCGAGAAGGTCTCCCCCGACGTCGCGGTCGTTCACGAGACCCTCGGCGAGCCGGGCAACGTCCACTACCAGCTGCGTGAGGCGCTCGGGAGCCACGACGTCCCCGTGGTGCTCATCACGGACGAGGGCGAAGCGGACTTCGGCGGCCGTCGAATCGAGCGAACGGCCAGCGTTCCGACCTCGGTGCCGGCCGACCATCTCCTCTTCGTCATCAACGAGCTGCTCAACCCAGCGGCGGCCGAGCAGCGGTCGTCGCCCCGCCTGCTCTACTCCACTCTCTGCGCGTTCCGGAGTGCGGGCGACCTCGTTCCCAGTCACGGCGTCGTCTACAACATCAGCCGCAACGGGCTCTTCGTACGGAGCCTGGACCCGCCGAACGTGGGAGACACGGCGTGGCTGGAGCTTCGGCCGCCGCAGTCCGTCGGGGCCGTCCACCTCCGCGGGACGGTGGCGTGGCGGACCCTCGGTGGCGGGACGAACCCGCCCGGGTTCGCCGTCCAGCTTCTGCCGAGCCAGATGCCGACGGAGGATCTCGAGCGCTACCGCGACTGCTACCGCCGGCTCCTCGACGAGCCCGTGCGTCTCACCGCCGCGAGCTCGGCTCCACCCACCGCCGAAGCGGCTCCGCGTCTCTTGATCGTGGACGACGAAGAGGTCGTGCGCAGCGTGATGGCCCGCATCTTCCGGGACACCGACTACGAAGTCACGCTGGCGTCGGACGGCGAGGAAGCCATCCAGCAGTACCGGCGTCTTCGTCACGACGCGGTGGTGACCGACGTCCAGATGCCGAACATGTCCGGGATCGAGTTGTTGAAGGCGATTCGCGCCGATGACGAGAACGTCCCGGTGATCATCACGACCGGGGAACCGACGACCGACTCGGCCATCGAAGCCGTGCACCTCGGGGCACTCCGCTATCTGGTGAAGCCCATCGATCCCGCGACCGTTCGCGATGTGGTGCACCGGGCGGTGGGCATGGCCCGACTCGCGCGGTACCGGCGGCAGGCAGCCCGAGTCACGCCCGACGTCCCGTCGCCCAACGACGACCTCGACGAGCGCTTCTCGCGAGCCGTCGACCTCCTCTTCGCGCACTTTCAGCCCATCGTCGCGTGGCCCGACAAAGAGGTCATCGCGTACGAAGCCCTGGCTCGAACGAGCGAGCCCTCGATCCCTCATCCCGGGGTCCTCTTCGATGCCGCGGAGCGGCTCGACCGGGTCGCCGACGTCGGCCGCCGGATGCGCGAGATCACGCCGAAGGCGATGGCCAAGAGCGAGCACAAGCTCTTCCTGAACCTGCACCCGACCGACCTTCTCGACGAGCAGCTCTACGACCCGGAGTCGCCGCTGGCCGCCATCGGTGACCGTGTGGTGATGGAGATCACCGAGCGCGCGTCGCTGGCGCGGGTCGAGAAGCTCAAGGAGAGAGTCGACCGCTTGCGGGAACTCGGATTCAAGATCGCCGTGGACGATCTCGGGGCGGGCTATGCCGGCCTGTCAGCCTTCGTGGCGCTGATGCCGGACGTGGTGAAGCTCGACATGTCGCTCATCCGAGGCATCGACGAGTCGAAGACCAAGCAGCGCTTGGTGCACTCGATGATCAACGTCAGCAACGATTTGGGCATCCAGGTCATCGCCGAGGGTGTGGAGACCCGCGCCGAGCTCGACGTCCTCGCCGGCCTCGGCTGCACGTTGTTCCAGGGCTTCTTCTTCGCGCGGCCCGGCTTTCCACTTCCCGACCCCGATTGGCCGACCTGAGCGCGGGCAGAGACCGGGGTGCCTGGGCACCCCCCGCCGCGCGAGCGCCGTGCTTCAGCGGCTGAGACCGGCGATCACCGAGCTGACCGCGCTGGCGTCGCTCATCACGTAGAAGTGGAGCGCCGGCGCCCCACCCGCGAGGAGCTCCTGGCACTGCTGACGGGTCCACTGGATCCCGATCTCGGCGACGTCGGAGGCGCGGGCGCCCTCGAGCTCGTCGGACAGGGTCTGGGGGATCTCGCAGTGGAAGGTCCGGGGGATCGCCTTGAGGTGACCGCGGCGGGTCAGGACCTTGAGCCCCGGGATGATGGGCACCGTGATGCCCGCCTCCCGGCACGCCTTCACGTAGTCGAAGTAGTGCCGGTTCTCGAAGAACATCTGGGTCACGACGTACTGGGCGCCGGCGTTCACCTTCTCGAGGGTGCGGCGGATGTCGGTCTCCAGGTTCGGCGCTTCGAAGTGCTTCTCCGGGTATCCGGCGCAGCCGACGCAGAACTCGGTCGGCGCGGCGTCGAGGTACTCGTCGAGATACTTGCCCTCGTTCATGCTCCCGATCTGCGCGATCAGGTCGCGGGCGTAGGCGTTCTGGGTGCGACCGTCGCGCAGCGGCTTGCGGTAGCCCTTGTCGTCGCCGCGGATCGCCAGGACATTGTCGATGCCCAGGTAGCGGAGCTCGATGAGGAAGTCCTCGGTCTCCTGCTGGGTGAAGCCGTTGCAGAGCACGTGCGGGACGGCGTCGATCTTGTACTTGTTCTGGATCAGCGCGCAGACGCCCAGGGTACCCGGGCGCTTCCGCTTCACGTGCCGCTGGATCCCGTCCGGGGTCTCCTCGTAGACGACCTCGGCCGGGTGGCTGGTGATGTCGATGAAGGGCGGCTCGTGCTCCTTCAGCTCGTCCACCAGGCGCAGGATGTCGCGCACGTGGTCGCCGCGCTTGGGCGGGATGATCTCGAAGCTGATGGGCGGCCGCTGAGCCTTGGCGAGATGTTCGGTGACCTTCATGTCTCTCCCCGAGGGATTGCCACGGCCCGCCGCGCCCCGCAACGCGGGCAGCGGCGGTCAGGCGCGGTGGAAGACGTGGGTGACGGCGTCGCCTTCGGGCTGATCGAAGAGGTCGCCGAGCGCCCGGAGGTGGTCGAACGTGTAGATGCCGGTGCCGTGGCCATCGGCCCAGACGAGGCGGAGCGCGTAGCTCCCGGTGGGCTCGATCCCGGTGAGCTCGAAGGCCTCCGCGGGGAGCTGCTCGGTCCCTTCGACCCAGCGGATCGGGCCTTCGTGGCCCTGGCAGACGGCGCAGGGGCAGAAGCCCCGCAGAATCATGTGGCGGTGGAAGGTGGTCGCCTCGTCGTCCCAGACGATCTCCATCAGACGCGCGTGCTCGGGCGCGCGGACTTCGACGGGTTCCATGGTCACTCGTCCCAGCCGAGGAGGAGCATCGAGGAGCTCGACCCGCTCATGGTGGTCTCGGTCATCGGAGACGCCGTGGTCGCCGAGGTCATCGGGCTGGCGACCATCGGGCTCGCCATCGTGGTGGACGCCGTCTCGGTGGTCATCGCGGTCGCCGTCGCCGTCGTCGTGGTGCCGCTCGGGGCGCGGCGGGTTCGCCGCCGGCGCGAGCTTGCGGGTGCCGTCTCTTCGACCTCTTCGGGAGCTTCCTCGGTCCCGAGCTCTTCCGTATCGACGACCGCCTCAGGCTCGGCGACGGGGGCAGCGGCGGCTTGCGGCTCGGGATCGCTGGGAGGCGCGAGCGGTGGTACGGCCCCGGTGGTCGCGGCCGGTGCCGCTGCGGGCTCGACGGTGGTCGGGGTCGTCCCACCCTGGAGCGCGAAGAACGCGCCGACGCCGGCCGCGAGCGCGACCACGGCACCGAGGGCCAGGGGCAGAACCAGGCTCCGCTTCTCGGGTTGGCCCACCAGGCCGGTGGCCCCGGTGATCGGAGCCGCCCCGCTGCTGCTCACCTGCGACGGGAGGATCGCCGAGGTGCTCAGCGGGGTCCGCTCCATCACGGTGGGCGAGTCGTCCACGCCGGGCTCGATGGTCTGACCCATCGCGGAGATCTCGCCGCTCAGCGCCCGCTTCAGGTTCAGGTCGAGATCGTCGAGGGGCGCGCCGCCGAAGGCCTTGACGGCTTCGCCGATGTCCGCGGTGGTCGCCGGAGTCTCGACGGCGGCTTCGAGGGCCCGCGCGAAGGCCAGGGCGGTCGGCCAGCGCTGCTCCCGGTCCCGCTCGAGGGCCTTGAGGATGGCCGCATCGACGGCCTCGGGGATCTCCGGGCGGAAGCGGCGGAGGCTGGGCACCGGGGCTTCGGTGATCTTCTTCAGGGTCTGCAGTGGGTTCTCACCCTTGAAGAGGCGACGGCCACTGAAGACCTCCCAGGCCACGATGCCCAGGGCGAAGACGTCCAGGCGCCGATCGAGGTCGCCGCCGACCGCCTGCTCCGGCGCGAAGTAGGCCATCTTGCCCTTCATCTCGCCGGTCTGGGTGTGGCTATGACGCTGCATCGCGCGGGCGACGCCGAAGTCGGTGATCCGGGTCCGCCCGGCGCGGTCCACGAGGATGTTCTGCGGTGAGACGTCCCGGTGGATGATGTGGAGCGGCTCGCCCATGGGGGTCGTCGCCTCGTGGGCGTCGTGGAGGCCACGGGCGGCCTCGGCCACGAGCTTCGCGGCGATGGGCACGTCGAGGTATTTGCCCTCTTTGAGGGCGCCACGGACCAGCCGGCCCAGCGAGACGCCGACCACCAGCTCCATCACCAGATAGAGCGAGTCGTCGTCGGCGCGGCCCAGGTCCAGGGTCTGCACCACGTTCGGGCTGGCGATGTTCGCCGCGACTCGTCCCTCGTCGAGGAACATGGTGACGAAGCGCTCGTCCTCCGCGAGGGTCGGCAGCATGCGCTTGAGCGCGACGACCTTCTGGAAGCCTCCCTCGCCCAGGATGCGGGCGGCGTAGACCTCGGCCATGCCGCCGCCGGCGATGCGGAAGAGAGTCTCGTAGCGGCCGAATCGGCGGCCGAATTCGCGGGAGACGGCGGGTTTCCGTCCTGTCTGGGGGTGAGCGCTGATGGGCGATGCTCCGGGGGGGCCCTCAGGATAGATCATCCTGGTCCCGCGAACCACGTTCGAGGACTTCGGGGGTCACACCCGGGGCGAGCTCACTCGCAGAGGTGGGGGCCGCTGCGGCCATCGACGCAGTATCCACCGATGCCGCCGGGGTCGGCGGCGCAGATGATGGCTTCGCAGTTGGCGACGTCGCATTCGTGGGCGGGAGCCCCCTCGAAGACGTCGGCGGTGCACCCGTCGTCCGTCGGATCGACGGTCGCGGTGCAGCTCGCGACGTCGTCGGCGCAGGTCGGAACCTCGGCCACCCGGGGCTCCCACTGGGTCCGCTGCCCGGTGAAGAGCGGGCGCTCCACGCGGTAGCGGACCACGGCCTGGGGATCCTCGGGTCGCAGGCCCGCCTCCCCGGGGAAGAGTCCGACGCAGTCGGGATCGACGCAGAAGCGGACCTCCACGAAGAGATCGCAGGCGCCGGTGACCGAGGTGTCGCAGCTCGGCTCGGCTTCGTCGATGCTGAACTGGTAGGTCGAGGGCGAGGCGCCCAGCTCGTGGGCCTCGGGGACCCGCGCGTTGTCGGCCACCGGGAGCTGGCGCCCCACGAAGACCCGGGCGTAGAGCGGGTGGTCGGGCAGCGGGTTGGCCGGCAGTCCCATCTGGACGTCGAGGACGGCGTTCTCGGTGCCGCACGCGGTCAGGGCGATCGCCACCAGGGCGAGCGAGGCGGTGCTGAGGTACTTCATCAGAGCTCGAAGACGTTGTCGTAGCCGGGTTGGATGGCGTCGTCCCGCGTCAGCCAGATCGCGACGCCGGCCCCGGCGCCCACGACCACCACGGCGACCGCGACCCAGAGCCACGGGCTCCGGAGGATGGAGCGCTCTTCCGGCGCGGGGCGGGTCTGTTCGGGCAAGGGCTCCATCACCACGGTGATGCGCTCCCGCTGGCCATCCCCGAGACGACCCTCCCAGCTGAAGGTGCGATAGCCCTCACGCTCGGCGCTCACGCCGTGCTGCCCGGGATCCACCTCGAGCTCGGTCACCGTCTCCACGGGGACGTCGATGCGGCGCCCGTCGAGGCGGATCTCCACCGGCGTGTTCGGATCGAGCCCCGCCAGCTCGAGCACCGCGACCCGGGCGCCCTCTTCGTCGCGCATGGCGCGGGACTGCTCCGCCGCCGGCGAGTCGGGGTGGCTGTCCAGGATCCGCTGGAAGGTGTCCCGCGCCTCCCGGTGCCGACCGAGCGCGCGCAGCGCCATGCCTGCGTTGAAGAGCGCGGTGGGGACACCGCTCATCATGTAGGCCTGCTCGAACTCGCGCAGCGCGTCGGCCCAGCGGCCGCCGTCGGCGGCTTGCTGGCCTCGCTGGAACGCGGCCCGGGCCTGTTCGCGGTTGGCGTCGGCGCTCTGGGCGTGGGCGGTCGCGGTCTGGGCCACGGCTCCAACGGCGAGCGCGAGACACAGAAGGAAAGCGGGTCTCATCACCCCCATTGTCTCCGCCTGGGGGCTTCGGCTCAACCCCCCGCGTCGGACCAGCGCTCCAGGTAGTCGTTCATGCGCAGCTTCCGGCGGGTGCTCTCCGAGGTCATGTACCGGATCTTCCCGTAGATCGGCCGTTCCGGACCCCAGGCGCGGTCGTAGCGACCCAGGACCCAGAAGATCCCCGAGTAGGAGTTGGGGTCCCGACCATCCAGGGCGTAGCGGTTGTTCAACTCGATCATGACCGCGAGGGCGTCTCGGGGCTTCTCGGTCCACTCCAGGATCTTCTTGCCCCAGAGCATGCGCAGGTAGTTGTGCATGATCCCGGTCTCCCGGAGTTGGCGCTGGGCTGCGTTCCACAGGGGATCGTGGGTCTCGCCCTGGGCGAAGGTCTCCACGTCGTAGACGTGTTCCCGGGCGTCGCCGGCGTGCTCGGCGAGGGTCTTCCGGGCCCAATCGGGGAGGGACTCGTACTCGTCGTAGTCGCTCCGGTGACTGCACATGTTGAGGCCGACCTCGCGCCAGGTGATCACCTCGTCCAGGAAGGCCTGGCCGCTCTCGCCCATGGCCCACCAGGAGCGCTGGCCCGTCGCCTTGGTCGGCTGCTTCTCGGCGGTCCACTCCTCGCGCTCGACGATCCGCGCGAAGACGTCGTGGGCCGAGACGTAGCCGAAGTGCAGATAGGGCGAGAGGCCGCTGGCCGCGTCGTCGTCCGGGTGGTTCCGTCCCTCGCCGTAGGCCCCGTAGCGATGCGCCAGGAAGTCGTCGAGCTGCGCCTCGCCGGCCCGGAAACCACCCTCGAGCTCGGCCGGCCCGATCGACTGATCGATGGGTAGCTCGGCGACCTCGTCGCCCTCGAGCATGCCCTTCGTCGCCGCGGGCCAGCGGTCCAGGACCGCCCGGGGGACGACACCGCCGGTCACGTCCTTGCCCACGAAGGGCCGCTCCAGCGGCGCCGGCTCGAGGTGTTCCAGCAAAGTCTTCTGCAGATGCCGCCGGAAGTCGTGGGCCCGGGCGAAGACCTTGTCCGTCGCGTGCATCGGGAAGAGCCCGTTGGAGTCGACCGCGTCGAGGCGGACCACGTCGTCGAGCTGATCGGCGGCGGCCTCGAGCATCCGCGGCAGGAAGAACGCGGGGAAATCGTCCGTGACCACCAGGCAGGCGTCCTGGGCCAAGGCCTTCAGCAGCCCCTTGCCCGCGCCCGCCTCGGGCTCGACGTACGGGTGGTAGCGCACGTCGTGCTCGGCGAAGTAGGCGGCGTTGTCGCGCATCCCGTCGAGGATGAAGCGATGGAAGCGGGCGCAGGCCCACTCGTAGCCGATGCGCACGCACTCCAGGACCACCAGGGGCTTGCCCAGGGTCATCGCGTGGTGGACGGCGTGGTCGAGCCCGTAGTTGAAGCGCGGTCGCCGCGCGGCGGTCATCCAGTAGAGGACGAAGTCGCCGTCTTCTCGGAGGGGCGCATCGACGAGGGTGCGCACGCGGATCTCGGGGACCTCGGCCATGGGTCCGACCTATGGGGCCAGGCGGGGGCTTCGAGAACCCCCGCCCGCCCGAGGGTCAGCGCCGGCGTCGGCGGCGGACGACCAGGAGACCCAGCGCGACCAGAGCCCAGGGCCAGCGATCGTCGTCGCCTCCACCGGGCACGGTGCAGCCGCAGCCATCGTCGGAATCCGCGTCGACGTCGACCCCCGCGTCGATCCCGGGGACGCCGCCGCCCATGTCCGGCGGCTCGCACGAGGTACAGTCGTCGCGCTCCGCGCCGCCGGGCTCGCCGAAGTCGCAGTCCTCGCCCGAGTCGATCACGCCGTCACCGCAGTAGGCCGGGACGCAGCCGGTCTCCCGGCAGGCGTCGGGCCGGCTGTCGCTGATCATGTCGCCGTCGTCGCAGGTCTCGCCGGTGTCCAGGACGCCGTCGCCGCAGTACCCGAGCCGGCAGTTGGAGCGGCAGGCATCGGGGGTCTCGTCGTCGTAGTCCCCGTCGGGGCCGAGGTCGCAGGTCTCGCCGGCGTGGGTGTCGATGAAGCCGTTGCCGCACACGTTCTCGCAGCGGCTCGCCTCGCCATCGGGCTCCCAGCAGGAGAACCCGTCCTGGATGGTGCAGTCCGACGAGCACCCATCGGGCTCGCCGTCGGCGCCGGTGTCGTCGGCGTTGCCGTCGTCGCACTCCTCGCCGGGGACCCGGTTCCCGTCGCCGCAGGCGCTGATGCAGTCCGCGTCGTCGGTGGGCCGCTGGAACCCGGGGACGCACTCGCAGACCGCGGCGCCGGTCTCGTCGCTGCGACAGAACTCGTTGTCGCCGCAGCGGACCTCGCCGGTCGAGCAGGGGTCGATGCGCGTGCAGTCCACGCCGGAGCCCTCGTAGCCCGGGAGGCACTCGCAGTCGTAGCCGGGGCTCTGGTTCAGACAGGACGCGAAGACCGAGCAGTCATTGAACGAGTCGTTCTCGCACTCGTCGAAGTCGGTGCACTCGGCGCCGGTGCCTTCCCAGCCGTCGTTGCAGGTGCACCGGAAGGAGCCCACCCGGTTGGCGCAGGTCGCGTTGGGGTCGCAGCCCGCGGTGCCCCGGGCGCACTCGTCGATGTCCACGCAGGTGGTGCCGTCGAACTCGTAGCCGTCGTTGCAGTCGCACTCGTAGTCGGGCGGCGCGACCTCCTGGCAGACGCCGGCGCCGCAGGGCGAGGTCGCGCACTCGTCGATGTCCACGCAGGTGCCGCCCATGAAGGCGTAGCCAGCGGCGCAGGTGCAGGAGTAGCTGCCCGCGGTGTTGGTGCAGGCGGTGCCGCCGATGCCGCAGGGCGAGTCCGCGCACTCGTCGATGTCACGGCAGGTGGTGCCGTCGAATCGGTAGCCGGAGTTGCAGCGACAGGTGTAGCTGCCCGCGGTGTTGCTGCAGGTGCCGGCGCCGCAGATGCGCGGCGTGGTGCTGCACTCGTCGACGTCGGCGCAGCCCCGGGACCCGTTGCCGGTGCCCGTGTACCCGTCGTTGCAGGTGCAGGTGTAGCCGGGCCGGAACGCGCTCGGCGCGCAGGTCGCGTTGACGTTGCAGTCATCGGTCCCGGCGACGCAGGGGTTCGAGACCACGCAGGTGGTCCCGTTGTCGACGTACCCCTCCGGGCAGTTGCAGTCGTAGGTGTCCGGGGGCGAGCGCTCGATGCACGAGCCCATCCCACAGGGGTTGGAACCCGAGCACTCGAAGGCGACCACGCAAGTGCTGCCGTTGAACTCGTAGCCCGAGTTGCAGGCACAGGCGTACCCGGGGCTCGACCCGGAGAGCGAGCAGCTCCCGGACCCGCAGGGGTTCGAGTCGCACTTGCTCACGCACCCGGTCCGAGCGCCCGCGGACTGGATGACGAACATGCGGTTGCTGTTGCCGAGGCTGGCGTTCGGGACGTTCCAGGTGGCGTCGTGGCTGTACGTCCGGTCGTGGCCGTCCCCGGTGTAGGAGATGGAGCAGGAGCAGCTCCAGTCCCCGCGGCCGACGATGCCGTTGCTGCACGACGCCTGGGACTCGCAGTCGTTCCGGCCGCTGTCGCAGGTGTCGTAGTAGCTCTCGAGCCACTCGAAGCGACCGCTGGTCGTCTTGCCGCCGTAGCCGCGGGTGGTGGACGCCGAGGAGAACTCGGCGTCGCAGCGGCTTCGGAGCGTGGTTCCCGAGGGGATGCTCGAGCACGTGAGCCCCGAGACCTGCCCCGGCAGCGAGTAGGCGGTGGAGTAGGCCTGCCCCGTGCTCAGGTCGCCCCACTCGTCGCGAAGCTCCTGCCCATTGGTCCAGCCGTCGTCGTCCGAGTCCCGGGACGCCAGGGTCCGGTTCCAGACCTGGCCGTTGGCGTTGAAGTCCAGGCCGAAGGGGTTCAGGCAGGGGTAGGGCGAGTCCGGGGGGCAGGCGTAGGCGCCATAGGTGCTCTCGTGGCAGATCCAGCACCGCGTGTTGCTCGCGCTGGCCGCCGAGCCCGAGAGGTAGCGCCCGTTGGGGATGCGGTCACCGAACTCGGGGAGGGCGAGCGCGGGCTCCGTGATCGCGAAGATGGAGAGCCCGAGCAGGACGAGCGCCGCCGGGGCCCCCAACCGACGAAAGAAAGTAGCCATCGAGGCGCCAATTGTGCCGGGAGTCGGCGCCGAGCGCACGAAAAACGACACCCGATGCCCGCATTCGCGGACTCAGCGACAGGATTCGTCGGTGTCCGGGCAGACGAAGCGCACGTGCACGTGGTCCCGGTGCCGGGGGTAGTGCCGGATGATCCCCTGCCGATCGTGCCGGGCCCGCGGGTATTGGAACCACCGGGCGAGGTCTGCGCGGGACACGCCCTGGCGGCGCGCCTCCTCGTAGAGCGGCTGCTGCAGGGCGTAGTCCAGCAGGATGTACTCCACCCGGTCGGAGCGGAGCCAGGCCTCGAAGAGGGCCCACTGCCGCTCCACGTCCAGGTCCTCGGGGCGAATGCGCCGCGAGGGGCAGATGCCGCTCGGACATCGGCGCTGGTAGAAGCTGAAGTCGACGTCGCGGCCGGTCTGATGGCTGCGGTGGTCGCGCATCCGGCCGCCTTCGCGGTTGCTGATGTCGTGGATGCGGACCTGGGGCGAGTCCGGGAAGCGATCGAGGACCGCCTCCACGCCCTCCTGGATCCACAGGATGGTCTCGAGGGTCCCGTAGGCCCGGCTCGGGTCCCGCAGGTAGTACCCGGCGTGGTGCTCGGGGAGCTGCTCGGCGTGGATCAGCCGCCCGTGGTGGGGCCGCCCGACGGACTCGGACACGCTCTCGGGGATCTCCGAGTAGATGTGGATCATGGATCCCGCGCGGAGCTGGTTGCCCCGCAGGCGAGGGTTCCAGCGGCGGATGTCGCTCACCTCGACCCGATGCCGTTCGGCGATCCGCGCGAGGTTGTCGCCCCGTCGGACCGTGTACTCGATGTGGTGGCGATCCTCGAGGGCCTCGACCCGGAGGACCTGGCCCTCGCGCAGGTGGTCGGCGTCGAGACCCTCGTTGAGCTCGAGGAGGCGCTCCACCGTGGTGTTCCGGGCGGCGGCGATGTGGCTCAGGGTCTCGCCGCGCGCGACGGTGTGGGAGAGGGCGGGGTCGGGCTCGCCCACCACCAGCTCCTGGCCAGGCACGATGCGATCCCCTTCGAGTGTGTTCCATTCGCGGAGCTGCTCGACGGTCACCGAGAAGCGAGCGGCGATGACGCTGAGGGCCTCTCCCCGCTGGACTCGCCAGGTCCGCGGCTGCGCGCCGGCGGAGCCGACGAACGCGAGGAAGAGGAGCAGACTCGGAGCCAGGACACGCACGTCCCGACCCATGGCATACCGGTCCGCGTCGGGTCGAGAAAGTGACCAATCGCCCGCGAACGGAGCGGGCAGCGGGCGACTCCGCCGGTTCGACGGGGCCCGCGGACTCCGCTCCGCGGACCTCCGCGGGTCGCGTCCCCCGCCGATCTCCTCGACCTGCCCTGACCGCGCCATAGCCGTTAGGGGGTCGTACCCGGGGTTCGCTATCCTGGGTCGGCGCGGGTTCCCGCGCGAGGAAGGCGACCATGCGGAGCGAGTGGACATTGGGGCTGGGGATGTTGGCCGTGCTCGCGGGGTGCGCCGACGGGGGCCTCGGGGTCTCGGTGGATCTCAAGAGCGACTGGCAGCCCGGCCGCCAGTTCGTCGGGGTGATCACCCGGGTCGGCCACGGGCTCGGAGACGCGTTCGTCGCCGAGGGCGGCGCCGAGCAGGTGGTCGCCACCGCCAACCAGGACTACCTCGAAGGGGTTCGCATCGCCGAGTTCGACGGGCTGACCCGCGGCGAGCTCACGGTCCGCGTGGAGCTGCTGACCCTCGAGGGGGACCGCCTGGCGCTCCGGGACACCGTCCTCGACCTCCGGGGCGACCACGCGCTCACGGTGCTGATCACCTCGAGCTGCGCCGACGTCGCCTGTCCCGGCGCCGACGACCCCGCCGAGCTCACCGCCTGCTTCGGCGGCCGCTGCGTCGATCCCAGCTGCAGCCCCGAGAACCTCGAGGCCTGCGGCCCGAGCACCTGCGAGACCGACGCCGAATGCGGCGGCGCCAGCGAGTGCTCCTTCGGGGCCTGCGTGGAGGGCGAGTGCCTCCTCCGCGCTGACGAGTCGGTCTGCGGGACCGGGCTCACCTGCGACATCTTCGGCGGCTGCGTGCTCGCCGACGGCGTGGACGGCGGCCCCATGTGCCCGGAGACCGAGACTGCCTGCGACGACGGCATGGACGACGATTGCGATGGGCTCACCGACTGCGCGGACCCCGACTGCGAGGAGCTCACCTGCGACGACGGCTCGGTCTGCACCGAGGGCGACGTCTGCCGCATGGGCGTCTGCGGGGGCGCCGCGCTCGATTGCGACGACGGCGACGGGTGCACCGACGACGTCTGCGACCCCGAGCTCGGCTGTTCGAACCCCCCGAACACCGCGCCCTGCGACGACGGATCCTGGTGCAACGGCACCGACAGCTGCCGGGACGGACTCTGTCAGGACCACGCGGCCGCTCCCTGCGCGGAGTTCTGCAACGAGTCGACCATGGCCTGCGAGATGTGCGCCGCGGATGGGGACTGCGGCGCGCCGTCCACGGGCGAGTGGTCGGCCTGCACCGGCTTCTCCGGGACCTGTGACGAGACGGGCACGCGCACTCGCCCGGTCATGACGCCGCGCTGCACCGCCGGCGCTTGCTCCGTCGAGGTGACCACCGAGTCCCAGAGCTGCACGCGTAGCACCACCGGAGATCCCTGTGGGTCCACGATCCGCGGCGACTGGGGGAACTGCGGCGGCTATTCGGGGGCCTGCGACACCACCGGGACCCAGACTCGCGACGTCACCACGCGTACCTGCCGCTCCGGGAGCTGTCAGCGCGACACCGAGCGACAGAGCCGGAGCTGCTCCCGGACGGTCACCAACGGCAAGAGCTGTGGCTCCGGTCGCGTGTGCTGCTCGAACAGCTGCGTGAGCCTGAGCTCGAACCGACACTGTGGCGCCTGCCGGGTGGACTGCTCGTCGCGCGGTCTCACCTGCGCGTCCACCGGCTCGGGCGGGCGCGCCTGTCGGGGCTGTGGGTCGAACACCCAGTGCGAGAACCTGCTGAACTCGGCGGCCACCTGCTACACGACCGGCGGCTCTTCGTTCTGCAACTGCCAATGCGGTGGCGGCGCGAGCGTGTGCGCCGGTGGCGGCTGCGGCGGCAACTTCTTCTGCCACGACGAGCCGGGCCACAACTACTGCAGCCCGAACCGCTAGCGGACGCTTTTCGACGAGCGGCTAGGCCGCGCCGAGGTAGAGCTTCAGGTGTTCGACCGCCGCCCGCTTGTCGAAGGGGTGGTCGGAGATCTCGGCGCGCTTGGAGATCTCGTGGAAGAGCTTGTCGAGGTGGGCATAGAACCCCTCGCACTCGCGCACGGCGATCTCCAGCCGCTCGGGGTCGAGGAGGTCGACGTCGCCCAGCCCGGCGAGGGCGTCCATGAAGCCCTCGAGGCGGTGGTAGTCGCTGAGGCGCAGGAGCTGGTAGCCGATGGCCCGGAAGTGCTCGAGGAACTCCCGGACGAAGTGGAAGCTGGTCGCCCCTGCCCAGGCGTCGGCGGGTCGCTCCGGGGCGGCCTGGGCCTTGGCCAGGAAGGCACGGAGGACCTGGCTGAACATCCACACGTCGCGCCGCAGCCGCAGGCTGGTCTCCCGCCGCGAGAGGTCGGGCGAGGCGAGCTCCGGGTCCTGGAGCTCCGGCACCAGCTCGTGTCCGATGATCCGGATCGCGTGGTGGAGGGTCGCCCGGAGGCTCGCGGTCCCCAGGACGAGCTGCGGACCGAGGGCCTCGGTGGGGATGGGCTCGTGGAGGGCCGGCAGTTCGCGCTCGAAGATCTTGCGGATCTCGACGTTGAGCATGTTGGCGACGCTCTCCAGGGTCCGCCGGAAGCGGAGGAGCTCGCTGGCGTCTCGGGCGAGCGCGTCGCGGTGGAGCGGGAGCTCGGACGCCGGGACCGCCAGGAGCTGGCGCTCGAAGGCGTCCGACATGTGCTCGGCGGCCTGCTGCCCGAGGTAGCGGGTCAGCGCCCGCATGTCGCTGCGGAAGACGCTCAGGATGAGGTACGCCCGGCGAGTGGTGGCGGGCTCCGCGGCGAACTCGTCGACCAGGCGCGCGTAGCGGAGGGCCCGGAAGAGGCTCAGGAAGCAGAGCGCGGCGACCCGGTGGGAGGCGTCCGGGGCCTCGTGGAGGACCTCCAGGATCCGGTGGTTCCGGATGCGGTCGAGCTCGGGGCGGAACTCGAGGGTGACCAGCGGATCGAAGTAGGTGTTCCGCCCGATCTCGCGGGTGACCGTGCCCAGGAGGGCGAAGTAGAGGCGGTGCGGGATCCGGTCCAGCCGCGTCATCCCGTCCGCCATCTCCACGAACGCCCCGAAGGTGTTCCGGAGCACGAAGAGGGACTCCTGCGGGGTGTCCTGGGCGAGCTGGTCCTTCACCAGCCGGGTCCGCAGCGCGTCCTCGGGCAGCACCGACTCGAGGTAGCGGCTGAAGACGTAGGCCCGGTCCCGCTCGCCGAGGAGCTCGCGGACCTTGGCCACGGTCTGGTTCATCCCATCCCGGAGGATCCGGAGCTCTTCGGTGAAGTCGTGGGCGACGGCCGGGGTGCGGTTCGGCGGGCCGGGGTGGTTCCGCGGGTTCCCGAAGCACCCGAAGGCCTTGAGGAGCATCTCCAGCTCGAAGAGGGCGTCCTCTTTGCGCTCCAGCGGGAGGGCCGAGTACCAGCCATCGCGCGCGCGCGCCTGCTCCCGGCGGAGGTTCCGGGTGTCGCGGAGTAGATTCGCGTAGACGTCGCGCACGGACGGGCTTGATACCATCCCCTCGACGTGGGCGCGGAGAGTTTCGTCGCAGCCCCGGCAGCTGCACCGGAATGTTGCCCGGGTCGCTGGGGGTTCCCATGATCGTGTGGATGTTCCGCCTCGCCGCGATCACCGGGCTCACCGTCCTGGCCACCTGTGCTCACGACGCCGTTCAGCCGGCGGCGGGCCAGGAGGGGCGCGAGACCGCGGCGACCGAGGCGACTCCGGCCCCGCGCTTCGATCCCTCGGTCGTGCGCCCGGAGGGCGCCGTGGCGTCGGCGAGGCGGCTGCTCGACGCGGGCGACGCATCCGCGGCGCGCCGTACGAGCGAGGCCGCCCTCGCTGGGGCGACGGCCGAGACCCGAGGGCGCCTGCGCTGGCTGGCGGCCGACGCGGCGGAAGCCGCCGGGGATCCGGCGGGGGCCGCCAGGCATCTGCGCGCGCTGGGTGCGAGTCAGCACCCCCTGGCGCCCTGGGCGGCGCTCCGAGCGGCTCGCCTCGGCACCGACGCCGGGCTGAGCGCCGACGAGGTCGTGGCGCTGGTCGAGCCCCGGCTGGCCGAGGACGCGCCGTATCGGGACGAGGCGCGGCTCCTCCACGCCCGGGCGCTCGCCGACGCCGGCGCCTGGGATCGCGCCGAGCCCTTGCTGCGCGCGCTGGTCGAGGAGGCCGGGCCCCACAGCGGCGCGGCGTCGGCGGCGATCCCGCTGGCGGACCACCTGGCCGAGTCGGGCGACCTCGCGCGCCGGGAGGAAGCCATCCGCCTCTACACTCGGGTCGCGACCCGGGGCCCCAAAGCGACCGTCGGGGTCAGCGCGCGTTCCAAGGCCGAGGCGCTGCGGGCGCGCCTGCCCCCCGAGCGGCGGCCGGCCCTCGCGCCGACGCTCGACGATCGGATCGCCGAGGCCGAGGCTTACGAGCGGTCGGTCCTCCATCGGGAGGCCGAGGAGGCATGGGGCGCGCTCGCGGCCGATCTCACGGGCGACCCCGAACGCCGGTGCCACGCCCGGCTCCAGCAGGGTCGCGCCATGGCCCGGCGCCGCGCGCGCCGCCAGGCAGCGCCGCTCCTCGAGGCGGTCGCCGCGGAATGCTCCGACCCCGACGTGAAGGCGATCGCCCGCTACGGCGCCGCCCGCGCCCACACCCAGCTCGATGCCGTCGACGAGGCGCTGGCGCTCTACGCGGCGCTGGTCGCCGAGGCGCCCGACCACCGGCTCGCGGACGACGCGGTGTACCGGAGCGCGCGCCTCCACCGGGGTCGTGGTGACGACGCCGCCTTCGTGGCGGCGATGGAGTCGATGCTGGAGCGCTTCCCCCACGGCGACATGCGCGGCGAGGCCCTCTTCGAGCTGGGGTTCCACCACCGGGAGAAGGGGAACCACGCCGCGGCCCTGCGCGTCTTCGAGAGCGCGCTCGCCGCCGGGCTCGGGGAGGACGAAGAGGACACCCGGGGTCGCTTCGCCTACTGGCGGGCCCGCTCGCTCCTCGAGCTGGGGCGCCGGGACGAGGCCGTCCGGGCCTTCACCGAGCTGGCGACCGACTGGCCCCTCGCCTACTACGCCCAGCAGGCGTGGCGTCGCCTGGAGCGGCTGGACCGGGAGGCCGCCGCCGAGGTGCGTTCGCGGCTCGGCGCGGCGACGGAGCCCGAGCCCCTGACCTTCCCGTGGCGCGCCGAGCTGGACACCCCGGCCTTCGCGCGGACGCGAGAGCTCCTCACCGTCGGGGCGATGGACGCGGCCGGTCAAGAGCTCGACCACGCCGGCTTCCTCGGCGCTGGCGCCGATCCCGACGCCCGCTGGCTCGCCGCCGCGCTCTTCCACCGGGCCGGCGCGCTCCCCCAGTCCGCCCGGCTCGTCCGCCGCGAGCTGGACACCTTCCGGCGCATCGCGCCCGTCGGCCGCGGTCGGTCCCTCTGGCGCCTGGCCTATCCGCGCGCGTTCGCGCCGCTCATCGAGGAGCACGCCGAGGCCCGGAGCGTCCCCGCGAGCTTCGTCCGCGCGGTCGCGCGCGAAGAGAGCTCCTTCGATCCCCGCGCGGTGAGCTGGGCGCACGCCTACGGCTTGGTGCAGGTCATCCTGCCGACCGCCCGCCGCTACGGCCGGGATCTCGACGTGCCCATCGACGCGAACACGCTCCGGCGCCCGGAGGTGAACCTGGCGGTCGGGACGAGGCTGATGGCGGCCCTCCGATCGAAGTACGACTTCCAGCCGGGGCTCGTGCCGGCCGCCTACAACGCTGGCGGCGGAGCCGTGGATCGGTGGCTACGCACCAACGCCGACGGCGACTTCGACGAATACGTCGAGCGCATCCCCTATGACGAGACTCGTCGCTACACCCGGCGGGTCCTGCAGTCGTGGGGGATCTACTCGTGGTTGGACGAGCAGCGCCTGCCGGAGCTCCCGCTGGGGATGGGACCCGAGGTCAGAACCGAAGGATCGCGGTGAGCGATCCGCGGTCGCGGACACCGAGCCGTCGGTAGACGTCCTTGAGGTAACCGCGGGCGGTCTCCGCCTGGACCTCGAGCGCGTCGGCGATGCCCTGGAGGTTCTTGCCCTCCATCACGAGCTGCGCCACCTGCTGCTGACGCGGGCTGAGCATCTTCTCGGCCGGCGCCTTCCAGCGCCCCGAGAGGGTGGGCACGTGCGACTTGCGGAAGAGGGCCAGCATGCCCTCGTCGGTGCGTAGGAAGTCGACCCGGAGGTCGCCGACGAAGGGCACCGCGGTGCCACCCGCGCAACCGGCCGCGTGGACCAGCGCGCGTTGGAGCCGCTGCACCGACCGACCGGCCAGGTTACCCAGCGTGCGCCGCAGCAGATCGAGCGCGGCGTCGTTGAGCTGGACCGACTGACCCACGATGAGGGCGTGCGGAAGGCGCGCGAGCACCTCCGTCCGGTCGCCTTCGCTCTCGCCGCGCAGGGCGGCCAGGGCCATCGGCTCCTGGAGCGCCCGCTCCACCTGGGCGCTCACCAGCCGCAGGGCGCGCTCGGAGGCCGGCTCCGAACGGGGACCCGCGTGCAGGGTCAGCTGCACCGGTCCGTCGATGCTGCGCAGCATCACCGACGCGCGGATCCACCCGCCGTGGTGGTCCCCGCCTTCCATCCGCCAGCGACCGTAGGGGGCGCCTCGTCCGACGTCGCCGTTCGCCGGTCCGCTCCGGCTGGAGTCGGGCCAGCGTCGCACCTCGCGACTCCAGCCCTGCTCGCCGGTTCGGCTGACCACCGCGATCTCGGCACCCCCCAGGGTGCACGCGGCCGCGAGTAGCCGTTCAACATCTCCAAGGCAGATCACCCCCCGATCCACCGTGTCCAACATCACATCGAGTGCTTCCATCTGATCACCGCCCATGGTAGTGGCCATGACTCAACGATAGCACAAAAATCCGCGATGGGTGTAAAAGAGTCACCCCTGGAAGGATTGAGCTAGCTTTTCGATGAGCTCGCGGGCCTTCGGGCTGAGGTCTTTGGGCACGTCGACCTGGACCACGCAGACCAGATCCCCGCGCCCGCGACCCCGCCGTCGAGGCGGACCTTCCCCAGCGATCACGAGGGTTTCCCCGGGCTGGATGCCGGCCGGCGCGACGACCTCGTAGGGCTCGCCGTCTGCCCGAATCGGGGGAGCCGCGAGCTTCGCGCCGAGCGCCGCCTGCGGAAAAGAAAGATGCAGCGGGAAGACGAGATCATCCCCGTCGCGGGTATAGTGCGGGTGCTGCGCGACGCGGATGTCGACCAGGAGATGTCCCGGTGGACCCCCGCGGGTGCCCTCCTGACCCTCGTCGCGGACCCGGAGGGTGTCCCCGTGATCGACGCCGCCGGGGATCTCCACCCGGACCCGCCGATCGATGATGGTCTGGCCGGTCCCCTCGCACTCCTGGCAGGACGCCTTGGCGCGCTGACCGCGCCCCTGGCAGTCGGGGCAGTCCACCTGCACCACGAACGCGCCCCGGCGCACGGCGAGGCGCCCCATGCCGTTGCAGCGTCCGCAGCGGTCCATCTCCCCGTGGGCGGCGCCGGTGCCCTGACAGTCGCCGCAGGGCGACGCGTGGCGGAGGTCGATCTCGCGCGTCGTGCCCTCCACGGTGTCCGCGAGCTCGATGGTCACCGTGGTCCGAACGTCCGCCCCTCGCGTCGGCGCGTCGGCGCGTTGGCGGCGGAAACCACCGAAGAAGTCGCCCAGGATGTCCTGGAGTCCCCCGAAGATGTCCGAGGGATCCACGGCGAACCCGTGGCTCTCGAGGCCGGCGTGGCCGTAGCGGTCGTAGGTGGCCCGCTTCTCCGGGTCGCAGAGGACCTGGTAGGCCTCGGCGGCCTCCTTGAAGGCCGCCTCCGCGTTCGGATCGTCCGGGTTCCTATCCGGATGGTGTTGTCTCGCGAGTCGCCGGTAAGCGCTCTTGAGGCTCTTCGCATCGGCATCCCGAGGGACGCCGAGCACTTCGTAGTAGTCCCGTTTCGCCATGGTTTTGCGGAGCGCCGCAAGATAGGCGTGGGACCGGCGCGGTCAACCGGAGGCCCGCATGGCGGATCGGACGGCGTCGTAGCGCGCGGGGAGGGTGGGCTCGAAACGCTGGACCCCGAAGAGCCCGGCGAGGGCGGCCCGGCCCTCGGGATCGGCGTGCATGGTGCCGATCGCCTCCGCCACGACCTCGCGCACCGCGCGGGGGGTCGCCTCCAGGGTCGCGATGGCGTCGGCGGGGATCGGTTCGGTCAGCGCCAGGACGCGCATGCGGTCGTTGGCGCCGCTCAGCCCCCAGCCGGTCCCGACCACTTCGGCGTCCTCCTGGTGCACGAAGGTCGCGCCGGCGTCGACGACGCCGCTCTCCACCGCCTCGACGACCGCGCCATGGGTCCCGTAGTGGGCCTGGCTGGCGAAGTCCTGATCGGGGTCCCAGCCCTGGGAACGCAGGAAGAGCCGAGGAAAGAGGTACCCGGCGCACGAGTTCCGATCGACCCAGGCGACGCGACCCTGGCGGAGCTGATCGAGCTCCGTGAGCGCGGCGTCCGCGCGGACGAAGATCGCGCCCCGGAAGCGGGCGTCGTTGGCACGGATCCCGGCGAGCACCGGGGTGACCCCGGCCAGCTCCTCGGCGCGCACCAGCACCGCGGGTGGCAGCCAAGCGAAATCGGCGCCGCGGTCGAGCACCGCGTCCAGGAGCTCGCCGTATCCGGCGGTGGGCCGCAGATCCACGGGCCGGCTGGTGCGGCGAGCGAGCTCTTTCGCGAAGCGCGCGGCGGCGTCCGCGCGAGCTGCTCCGACGGGTCCCGTCAAAAAGCGGAGGGGCGTCATCGAGCGTGAGCATACTCGCAGGCGCCCCCTCCTGGAAATGGGGAGCGGGGCGGACTCGGATGCGGCAGACTCGACCGGTGCGGTGGTGGATTTTGGCGGGCCTCTTGGGGGTGGCCCTCGGTTGCGGCGACGACGTGACGCGAATCGACGCCCGAGGTGATGCGGGTCTCCCCGATGCGGGTCTCGACGGGAGCGTCGACGCCGGTCCCGACGCCGAAGTGGCTCTCCACCCGGAGCGCTACCGCGAGGGCCCGATCCACTCGCCGATCACCCCCTACGTCGCGGAGAGCCTCCGGGCGGTGCGGGACCGGGGCACCCACGACCCGCGGGTCTTCGCCAAGGTCGGCGATTCGATCACGGTGAGCGCCGGCTACCTCCACTGCTTCGATGGCGGCACCGTCGACCTCGACGGCCGGCCGCTCCAAACGGCCCTGGACCACTTCCTCGCCGGCGACGCCGGAGGGACCACGCCCTTCGACCGGGAGAGCCTCGCCGCCGCTGTCGGCTGGCGCGCGGGCCGGGTCCTGGAAGGGGGCGCGGCGGGTCCCCTGGCGATGGAAGTCTCGGCCATCGATCCCGCGTTCGCGCTGGTGATGTTCGGCACCAACGACATCGGCATCGTCACCCGGGAGCAGTACGCCAACGACCTCCTGGACATCGCCGACACCCTCCTGGGCGAGGGGATCGTCCCGATCTTCAGCACCTTCCCGCCGCGCGGCGACGACCCCGCGGTGAACGCCGAAGTCCCCCGGTGGAACCTGGCCGTGCGCGCGGTCGCCGAAGCGCGGCAGGTGCCGCTGGTCGATCTCCATCGGCTCCTCGAGCCGCTGCCCGACTACGGGCTCGGCCCGGACGACCTGCACCCCGCGTCGTTCCCCGGGGGCGCCTGCGTGCTCACCGCCGACGGGCTCGAGTACGGCAACGACGTGCGCAACCTCGTGAGCCTGGAGGCGCTGGCGCGCCTGCACTCGGTGCTCGTCCTGGACGAGGCGGCGCCGGACTCGGCGCGCGCGCCCCTGGCCGGCTCCGGGACCCACGCCGACCCCTGGGTCATCGACGAACTCCCCTTCACCCACTCGGCCAACACGCTCTTCAGCGAGGAGCGCGAGCTGGCGACCTACACCGGCTGCGGGTCCTCCGCCGACGAGTCGGGGCCCGAGCTCGTCTACCGCCTCGAGCTGGCCTCGGCGACGACCCTGGTGCTGGACGTCTTCGACCGCGGCGAGACCGACGTCGACCTCCACGTGCTCGACGCCCTCGAGGAGAGCGCGTGCCTCGAGCGGGCCCATCGGGAGCTCGAGATCGCGCTCCCCGCCGGCACCCACTTCGTGGTGGTGGACTCCTTCGTCGCCGCCCGCGAGCTCGCCGGCGAGTACCTGCTGACGATCGACACCCGATGAGCCCCGACGCCTCGGAGCGCGCGTTCGGCGCGCTGAAGGGCGAGTACCTGTGGCCCTTCGACGCTACTTGGGTCCATCACCGCATCCGCGCCGAGACGCCCGCGCTCGACGACGACCAGCGGGCGCGACTCCACCACCGGCTCGTGGATCACTGGCGCGCGCACGTGCGCGAGGCGCTCCCGGTCGACCTGCACGTCGAGGAGGTCGAGCGCCCGGGAGCCTATCGGGACGCGGCGGGGCAACGCGATGTGGTCATCCGGGCGGACCCGAAGCTCGCCGCTCGCCCCCGCATCGCGGCCGCGATCGGTCTCAGCATCGTCGCGGTCGCCGCATGGGTGGTCTGGGCCGGCCCCGCGGCTTTTCCGCGCGGGCTCGGCCAACTGGCTGGCGGCCTCGTGTCCGCGTCGTGCTGTGTGATGCCCATGGTCCTCTCGCTGCTCGTCCACGCTGCGTACCGGCTGATCCGTTGGCGCTCTCCCAAGCGCTTCGTGCGTCGGCAGGCCCGCTGGGAGCTGGGTGCCCACGGTGGGGCGGTCGCGGCGACGACCGTCGCCATCCAGACCGACGGTGCCGAGAGCTGGGTCGTACTGCGTTCGACCGCGGATGGGGCGCCGCGGACCCACGTGGTCTACCGCGCCGAGAGTCGTCGCGACGCGCGCGTCGCCGCGATCCTCTTCGCCGAAGCGCTTCGCTGAGCGAGAAGACCGCGCGATCCCGAGGTCGACTTCCCCGACCCCGCCGATTTCCTGGCCTCCGGCGCTGCGCGTGACAAGATCGCTCGCCATGCGGCTGGCGGCACTGCTCGGACCGGATCTCAAGGTCCTGGAGAACGACCCGGAGGTCCTCCGGGAAGTCTTCGAGGACTTCCATCCGGAGGACGTCGCGGAGCTCCTCGACGACCTGGACGACGTCGCCGTCGGGCGGCTCCTGGCCGCCCTGCCCAGCGAGGTCGGCGCCGACCTCCTGGAGCGCCTCTCGTCCGACCGTCAGGTCGACATCCTCGAGAACCTCGAGACCAAGGACGCCGTCGATCTCCTGGCGGAGATGGACCCGGACGACCGGGTCGACTTCTTCACCGAGCTCGAGGCCGACGAGCAGAAGGCGCTCCTCGACGAGCTGGCCCGCACCGAGCCCGAGACCGCCACCGAGACCCAGGAGCTCCTCGGCTGGGACCCGGAGTCCGCCGGTGGTCTGATGACCCCGGAGTACGCCGCGCTCCCGCCGGAGATGAAGGCGTGGGAGGCCATCGAGGCCCTCCGGGAGATGGCGCGCAAGGGCGAGGCGGAGACCATCTATCAGGTCTACGTCGTCGGCTACGGCGAGAAGCTGCTGGGCGTGGTCTCGCTGCGAGACCTGATCCTCACCGACCAGTCGCACACCCTGGCCGACATCATGACCGAGAAGGTCGTGACCGTGGCGCCGACCGACGACCAGGAGGAGGTCGCGCGCCTCGCCGCCCGCTACGACCTCAACGTGGTCCCCGTCGTCGACGAGCAGCACGTGCTCCTCGGCGTGGTCACCATCGACGACGTGGTCGACGTCGTCATCGAGGAGGCCACCGAGGACGCCCAGCTCCAGGGCGGCGTCGTGCCCCTCGAGGACGGCTACTTCGAGACCGGGCTCCTGGAGTTCGTCTGGAAGCGTGGCGCCTGGCTCATCGTGCTCTTCCTGGGGCAGCTGCTCACCGCGACGGTGATGGAGCGCAACCAGGCGGTGCTCCAGGGCACGCTGGAGCTGGCGCTCTTCATCCCGCTCATCATCAGCAGCGGCGGCAACGCCGGGTCCCAGTCGTCGACGCTGATCATCCGCGCGATGGCGGTCGGCGACGCTCGGCCGCGCGATTGGTTCAAGGTGCTCGGCCGCGAGCTGGTCATCGGTTTGGCGCTGGGCATCGTACTCGGCGGCATGGGCTTCGGGCGCGCCTACCTCGCCGGCGAGACGGTGGACCCCGCGGCCCTCGGGGTCGCGGTGGGCGGCAGCATCGTGATGATCGTGACCCTGAGCACCATCATCGGGTCGCTCCTGCCCATGCTCATCGAGCGCATCGGGCTGGACCCGGCGGTGAGCTCCACGCCCTTCATCGCCTCGGTCGTCGACGTGCTCGGGCTCCTCGTCTACTTCAGCGTGGCGACCCTGGCGATCGAAGTCCTCTTCTGACGGCGCGGGATCGCGCCGCTCAGCGCCGCGGCGCGACCCAGTCGATGACCCGGGTGCCCAGCTCGTCCAGCACGGTCGCCTCGTCGACGTCGGGCGGCGGGTCGAGCACGAGCCGGGTGAGCGCGGCGTCGACCAAGGTCACCACCAGGAAGGAGACCTCCTCGGCGCGGTCCTCGCGCACCTGGTCGCCCGCGAGCCGATAGGCCGCGCGCGCGATGGCCAGGTGCCGCTCCCAGGCCTCGCGGATGTGCGGGTCGCGCAGGTGCGCCGGGACGTCGGCGGCGATGGCGCGCATGAGCGGCTCGCGGGAACGGATCGCTTCGAGGAGCGCGCCGAGCCAGGCGCGCACGCCCGCGGCGACGGGGACGCCCTGGAGCGTCGAGACCGGTCGTGCCGCGTCCTCGGAGAAGCCCACCGCGGTGCGCCGGACCACCTCGTAGACGACGACGTCCTTGTCGCCGAAGTACTCGTAGAGGGATCCGATGCTCACCCCGGCGGTCTCGGCGATGTGGTTGGTGGTCAGCGCGCGGTAGCCGCGCTCCACCAGAAGCCGAGCACAGGCCTCCACGATGGCGTCGAAGGTCGCCCGGGAGCGGGCCTGCTTGGGCACCTTCTTGGGGGCGAAATCGTTGGTCTTCTGGGCCATCGGTGGACCTCCCGCCCGTGCCTCTCCCGCCAATCCGAGTAAAGCCGAGCGATTGCTCAGGTTACCATGGTCATCGATGGATCACCCCACCCCCACGCGCTGGCAGGCCCATCGGCTCGCCGATCCCCCGACGGCCTTTCGCCGGCTGGGTCGCCTCTTCGACCTGCGAATCGACCCGGGCGATCCCCTGGTGGAGCGACTCCGGGACGGGTTGGTGCGCGCGGATCCCGTCGCCGACGACTTCGTGGCCTGGGCGGCGGCGCGGCCCGGCCTCGGCCGCGAGCTCTTCGAGCGGGCGGTGCGCGGGGGCCTGCCCGCGGTGCCCGACGCGCCATCGGAGCTGGTGCGTTGGTTCGAGCCGCTGGAGCGCGAACCGGCGTGGCTCGACCGGGATCTCCTCGAGGTCGGCTGCCGCACCTCGTGGCGCGCCGGGGCGGCCGGGGGCACGGTGCTCACCGCGATGGCCCTGATGGGCGGCTACCGCAGCTCGGCGGCGGTGAAGCCGCTGGCGATGACCGGCGCCCTCGACGCGATGGTCGTGCGGCGCATCGCCGAGACCTCCCGCTTCGTCCTCGACGTGATCGAGTCGAAGACCCTCCCGCGCTTCGGCGCGGGGTTCCAGAGCGCCTGCCGGGTCCGGCTGATGCACGCCATGGTCCGCCGGAGTCTCCTCCGTCGCGCCGATTGGGACACCGCCGCCTGGGGCGTCCCCATCAACCAGACCGACATGGCCGCGACCCAGCTCGAGTTCTCGGCGATCTACCTCACCGGGCTCACGTTGCTGGGGTTCCGCTTCACACCCCGGGAGCGCGCGGGGGTGATGCACCTCTGGCGCTACGTGGGCACCGTGATGGGCGTCGACGACGCGCTGATGGCCCACGATTATCGGCAGGGGCTGCAGCACATGGTGATCCAGTCGCTGAGCAACCCCAGCGCCGACGAGGACAGCCGGGCCCTGGCCCGCGCGCTGCACCACCTGCCCGAGCGGGTCGCGGCCACGCCGGCTCAGCTGGTCCTGGCGCGGGTGCTCACCCGCTACCGCACCGCCGTCTCCCGGCTGACCCTGGGTGACGCCGCGGTGGACGACATCGGCCTGCCGGCGGCGCCCCTGCACAAACTGGTGCTCGTGGGGAGCGCCGCCCGCTTCGGTCTGGAGACCCTGCGGCGAGTCGTCCCCGGCGCCCACGGGCTCGCCGAACGCCATGGGCTCCGGGTCCAGCAGACGATCATCCGGGACCTCGTGGGTCCCGAGCGGGTCGACTACGTGCCCTACGCGGAGCGGGTCAGACCCGTCGCGACCGCCGCCTGAGCAGGAAGAGCGCGAAGCCCAGGAGCGGGATCATCGCGCCGCCGCGACCGCCGACGGCGCAGCCGTCGTCGTCGCCGGGTTCGGTGGGATCGACCCCGGCGTCGACGGTGGGGACCGGACCCCCGTCGACATCGGCTCGCCGTGCCATGCCGTGTCAGTCACCGACTCGCGCGCCCGAGAGCGCGCGAGCCCGACTCGTCACCGCACGCGGACACTACCGCGCGCGCCGCCGCGGACGGTGGCGCGCCCGCGGCTCGGCGCCGAGCGGACGGTGGCCCGACTGCTGCCACGGACCTGCCCGCCTCCACGAACCTGCCCGCCCCCACGAACCACCGTGCGCGAGGGCCCCGGGGTCACCACCCGACCCGCCGCGCCGCCGCGAACGACCAGGCCGCTCGCGCTGCCGCGGACCACGACCCGGCCCGCGGGAGCCCCGCCGCGCACGACGACCCGGCCCGCGGGAGCCCCGCCGCGCACCACGACCCGGCCCGCGGGAGCCCCGCCGCGCACGACGACTCGGCTGGGTCGCGGGTGCACGTAGGTGGTCCGGGAGCGATAGCCGGGCGCGGCCCAGCGCCCACTCACGTAGGCGTAGCCGCCGCCCTGGTCCACCCAGCCGCCAGGGTGCCAGACGTAGCCGACCACCGGCGGCTGGTCCCAGTAGCCGTCGACCCAGACGTACTCATAGCCGTCCCAGGCCCAGTAGCCGTCGACCCAGGCGTAGCCGGGGCCGGGCGCGGCGCCGTAGACCTCCACCTGCGGCGCCGGCGGCTGCACCGTGCTGCGGGTGGTCACGTAGCCGTAGCAGCCGGTGGTGGTGAGGAGACCGAGGACGAGCAGGGTGCGAGCGCGCATGGAGGACCCCTTGGACGGAGAGGCCCTCATCGTGCGGCTGGCGATCGCCGCTGACCAGCGTCGAGGGGCGCAATTCGTGCGGGCCCGCCGAGCCCCGGGGTCGCACGGCAACGGAGTCCGACCAGCGCGGCGCGACGTCGGTCGAAGGTGTAGGACGCGACGAAGCCGCCCGGCACGGCCGCGACGCCCACGGTGCCCGCCCACGGCTCGTCGGGGCGGTCCAGCCGGAGGGGCGGGGAAGCGACGCCGTCTCGGCTCACGGCGGTGACGAACGCGCCCGAGTTGCGATCACCCTCCCACGCCACCGCGAGGTGCTGGCCGCCCCAGGCCACCCGCGGCAACCGGTTGCGGCCGCCAGCGTCGACCTCGCGGGGAGGACCGGTCGGGCCTCCGGCGGAGTCCAGGAAGGTCAGCTGGATGCGTCCCTGGTGCGCGTTCGCGAGGACCGCTCCGTTCCCCACGGCGACCAGGTCCGGGACCCCGTCGCCCGGAGCGGGCAGCGCCCGGGGTTCGGCGGGCCTCCCCTCGCGGTCCACCACCAGCGTGGTCGACATCGGAGCGCCCTCCGGCGTCCACGCGAGGAGAAAGTGATCGCCGAGGGCCACCGCCGTCGGTGCCTCGGTGGAGCCTCGCTCGATCGAGTGCTCGGTCCCGTGCACCGGCGAGAGGGAGCCGTCGGCCAGGTCGACCAGCGCCCAGCCCAGGTGCCGGGTCGGTCCCCCGTCGTGTTCCTGCGCCCAGGCGACCAGGAGTCGGTTCCCCATCCGGGCCAATCGATGCCGCGTACTCCCGCTCGGAAGCGGCGAGCGCCAGCGCTCGCGACCCCGCCCGTCGACCGCGACCAAGGTCGGCCTCCGACCGCGGACGACCATCACCACTCCCGCTGGCCCGGCGCTCAGCGCGCCCGGTCGACCATCCAGCGCGAGCGGCCAGCGCTGGTCCGCGTCGTCCCCGCGAACGAGGGTCCACGGGGTACCGCGGAACGCGAGCCAATGGACCGCGCCGTGGGTCGTCAGCGTCGAGCGCTCCCCATAGGCCCAGGGCGCGAGGTCGCCGGCGACTTCGCGTCGCCAGGTCTCCTCGAAACCGTAGCGGCAGCTCGCCGGACCCGACGCCCGCAGGTCCGTGGAGGGGACCTCCGTGCTCCGCTCCCATCCCCCGAGCCCCGAGCGGCGCCGGTGGCTGGGCTCCGGACCGCTGCGCCTCTCGTCGAAGCGGTGCCAGGGGCTGGCGCCTCGCACGTGGCCCCGCGGGTCGCGAACGACCACGCGAAACTCCGCGCCGGGCTCGTACCCCAATGCGACCGGATCCGGGTCGCAGAGGAGGTCCCCGGCGCCGAGGTCGCCCGCCGCTGCGCGGGTGGCCACGACGCCGTGCCCCCGGTGCTCGAGCTCCGCGACATCGCCGGGCCGGAAGGGCTCCGCTCGGTAGCTCAGGTGGACGGCGGTACCCGGACCGCAGTCCCCGCCGCCGTGCCGGAAGATCACCTGGGCGCGATCGAGCGTCACCGTCGCCGTCGAGGGCGCGGGCGCCCGACCGACTCGGAACCTCGCTTCGGGGAACCAGGCCAACCGCACCTCCATGCCCTGGAGCCGGGCAGCGTCGGCGACGCGGCGCCCGTCGGTCGCATAGGCGACCCGACTCTCCAATACGTACTCACCGGGTCGCAGGCGCCGCCGGGGCCGAAGGTCGATGCGTGTCGCCACGACCCGTGCCTGGAGCGGCACCCCACGCCCCCGCGCGTCGCGCAGTCGGTACTCCGCGCCCAGTCGCTCCCGGACCTCGTCGGGGAAGCCGGTGGTCATCACCCGCAACGTCCCGTCGGGAGGGAAGACGCCCTCGGGGAGCACGAGGCGCCGTTCGGGGCGGGCGGGGGAGCAGGAGCAGGCGCGCACCCGGCTGGGAGTGGACGCGGCGAGCGCGACGAGTAGGGCGGCGCCGAGACGCATGGTGTTCTTCCGTTGGGTCATCGAGTCATCCCTCGGACAGCGTTCGTGCTCCAGCGTTCCCGCCTCGGCCGCCTTCGGTCATTGTTCGTCACGCGTCCGTGGCATGCTCCATGACCCATGGAGGATTCGCCCGTGCTCGCCATCTCGCGCGGCGCCGCTCGCCGGCGCGAGGCGGCCCTACGATTTCTCGCCGAGTGCTCGCCCCTCGAAGAGGTCTGGGTCGTCGGTGCGACCCGTGAGGCCGGGCGCCGCCTGCTCCTCGAGGCGGCCCGGGAGCGTACCGTCTTCGGGGTGCGGGTCCGCACCCTGGGCGTCGCCGCGGGAGAGCGGGCGCTGCCGGCCCTCGCGGCGCGAGGGCTGACGCCCGTCTCCGGGATCGGCCGCGAGGCGGTGGCCACCCGGGTGCTCGAGCGACTCGACGCCGCGGACCTCGGGCCGCTGGCGACCGTGGCGGACCTCCCCGGGCTCCCCGCGGCCCTCGCGAGCACCCTCGGCGAGCTGCGCATGGCGGGCTGGACGCCCACCACCCCGGCGCCGGAGTCGGGGGCGCTGCTGCACCGCTTGGCGGTGGCGTTCGCCGACGAGCTGGAGCGAGCGGCCCTCGTGGACCGCGCGGACGTCTTGCGCGCCGCCATCGAGCAAGAAGGGCCGCCCTGTGATGCGATCCTCTTCCTCGACGTCCCGCTTCGTCATGGTCTCGAGGCCCAGTGGATGCGGCGGCTCGCCGAAGGCGCGGGCCGCGCGTTGGTCCTCACCCCGGCGACCGACGAGCGGACGCTCCGCGCCTTGGAGGGCCACGGGTTACGCCAGGAGTCCCTCGACGAGACCTTCCGCGGCTCGCTCGGCGCGCTCCAGCGCGGGCTCTTCGAGCCGCGCGCCGAGACCATTCCCGAAGACCGCTCGGTCCGGCTCCTCTCCGCGCCCGGCGAAGCGCGCGAGTGCGTCGAGATCACCCGCGACCTGCTCCGTCGGGCGCGCGCCGGGCTGCCCTTCGATCGCGCGGCCATCGTGGTTCGCGACCCGAGCCGCTATCGGCCTCACCTGGTCGAGGCGCTCCGCCGGGCGGCCATTCCGGCGCGATTCCACGCCGGCACCACGCGCCCCGATCCGAGTGGGCGCGCCCTCCTCGCGCTCCTCGATTGCGTCGCCGAGCGCTACTCGGCGCGGGCCTTCGCGGAGTACCTCTCCCTCGCGGTGGTCCCCGGCCTCGACGAGGGGGCACCGCCCGCCGCCGCCGAGGACACCTGGGCCGCGCCCGAGGACGCGCTCTTCCCCTTCGAGGACTTCGAGGAAGAGGACCCGTGGGACGTGAGCGAGCCCGAGGCGGTCACGCCCGAGGCCCCGGTCCTCGTCGGTGCGCTCCGGGTCCCGCGGCGCTGGGAGCAGCTCATCGTCGACGCGGCGGTGGTCGGCGGTCGGGACCGCTGGCTTCGCCGGCTCCGCGGGCTCGAGCGCGAGGTCGAGCTGGCCCTCGAGCGCGCGGGCGACGAGGCCCACGAGGAGAAGCGGGGGCGGCTCCAGCAGCGGCTCGAGGACCTCGTGCGGCTCCGGGAGTTCGCGCTCCCGCTCTTGGACGAGCTCGCCGCGCTCCCCGAGGTCGCCACCTGGGGCGAGTGGATCGACGCGCTCGGCGCCTTGGCGACCCGGGCGCTCCGGGAGCCCGAGCGGGTGCTCCAGGTCCTGGCCGAGCTGGGCCCGATGCGCGACGTGGGCGGGGCCCGACTGGACCAGGTGCGCCGCGCGCTGGCCCCGCGGCTCCGCGAACTCCGCGTGCTGCCTTCCCGGGATCAGAGCGGCGTGGAGGTGCTTTCCACCGACGAGGTGCGCGGGCGCTCTTTCGACGTGGTGTACGTGCCCGGGTTGGCCGAGAAGGTCTTTCCCCGACCGGTGGCCCCGGACCCGCTCCTCCGCGACGAGGCCGCTCTGGCCTGGCGTGAGGAGTCGGGCCTACCGCTCACCACCCGGGCGGAGCGCGCGGTGGAGGAGCGCCTGGCGCTCCAGCTCGCCGTGGGCGCCGCAGACGAAGCCGTGGTGCTCTCCTGGCCGCGGCTCGACGTCGACCGAGGGCGGCCCCGGGTCCCCAGCTTCTACGTCCTCGAGGCTGCCCGGGTGGTGCGGGGCGAGCTGCCGCCGGTCGAGGAGCTCGGCGCCGAGGCCAAGGTCGGGGTCCCCTCGCTGCGCTGGCCGGCGCCCCGGGATCCCGCCGACGCCGTGGACCTCCTCGAGCGGGACCTGGCCACCATGCGGCTGCCCCTCATCGGGAAGAGCGAGCGGGGGACCCTCGCCCATCTCCCGGCGACCAATCCGCATCTGGCCCGCGCGCTCCGGGCGCGGGTGCGTCGCTGGGACTCCCCCGGGAGCTGGACGCCGGCCGACGGCCTGGTGCGCGCCCGCCCGGAGACCCGCCAGCTCCTGGCGAAGCACGACCCGGCGGAGCGCCCCTACAGCGCCACCGCGCTGCAGCGCATGGCCGCCTGCCCCTACCAGTTCCATCTGAACCAGATCCTGCGCCTCGAACCGCGGGAGATCCCCGAGGGCATCGAGGAGCTCGACGCGCTCCAGCGTGGCAGCTTGATCCACGACATCCAGTTCGCGCTGCTCACCCGGCTCCGGGACGAGGGCATGCTGCCGCTCGACCATCCCCAGCGGCTCGCCCGGGCTCAGGTGGTCCTCGCCGAAGAGGCGGCGCGCATCTCGACCGCGTATGCCGAGGAGCTCGCGCCTGCGATCCCCCGGGTATGGAACGACGGCCTGGCCGAGATCGTGGGCGACCTGAACGAGTGGCTCGCGCGTCTCCACGAGGAGTCCGTCCACTGGAACCCGACCCACTTCGAGCTGGCCTTTGGGCTACGCCCCGGCGACGGCCGCGACGCCGCGAGCCGAGCCGAGCCGGTGCCCCTCGACGAGGGGATCCTGCTCCGCGGGTCGATCGACATGGTCGAGAGCAGCGAAGGCCGGCTGCGCGCCACGGACCACAAGACGGGCAAGGCGTCCAAGGGACGGAACCTCATCGTCGACGGCGGCCGCACCTTGCAGCCGGTGCTCTACGCCCTCGCGCTGGAGAAGCTCTTCCCGGAGGCGAGCGTCGCGGGTGGGAGCCTCTTCTTCTGCACCTCCCGCGGCGGCTTCGAGCGCCGCGACGTGGTCCTCGACGATGGGGCGCGGCGCTCGATCGCCACCGTGACTCAGACCCTGAGGAGCCTCCTGCAGAGCTCCTTCCTCGCGGCGCACCCGGGGGGCTGGTGGGACTGCAAGTACTGTGACTACGCGAGCGTCTGCGGCCCTCACGAAGAGGCGCGGGTGAAGACCAAGACCCAGATGCCGGACGCCCTGAACGGGCTCCGGGGCCTGCGAGGGTTGAAGTGATGGACGGCTGGAACGACGCCGAGGCCCGCCGGGCCATCGCCGAGGATCTCGACGTCAGTCTCCTGGTGGAGGCGGCGGCGGGCACCGGCAAGACCGAGTCCCTGGTGACCCGGCTGGTCGCCCTGGTGCGCAGCGGTCGCGCCCGCCTGGATCAGGTGGCGGCGCTGACCTTCGCCGAGAAGGCCGCGGGGGAGATGAAGCTCCGGCTGCGTCAGCGACTCGAAGAGGCGCTGCGCTCGGCGACCGACGACGCCGAGCGCGCCCGCCTCGAGGTCTCCCTCCAGCACCTGGAGACCGCCCACGTCAGCACCTTCCACGGGTTCTGCGCCGAGCTCCTCCGCGAGATGCCCCTCGAGGCCGGGCTCGACCCCGGCTTCATCGTGTCTCCGGACGATGGCCACGCCCTCTACGAGCGCGCCTTCGACACCTTCTGGCAAGAGGTCCTCGCCGACCCACCGCCCGGGATCCGCCGCATGCTGCGTCAGCGCGGTTGGCGTCGCGACGAGGGCCCCCGGGGCGCCCTGAAGGCCGCGGGGCGCCGGTTGGTGGATCACCGCGACTTCCCGGCGCCGTGGACCGACGAACCCTTCGTGGTCGACGAGGCGGCCTCCCGGGCCGAGATGGACGAGTTGGTCGACCGGTTGGGCGAGCTCCAGCCCTACGCCACCCAGGGGGCCGACTTCGACAAGATGCGCATCGGCTTCGTGCAGACCCACGAGCTGGTGCGCAGCATCCGGCATCGGCGGCGCGAGGCGGGCGACGACCCGGCCGCGCTCCGGGATCACTACGAGTGGCTCGAGGCCGCGCTGCGGCGGCTGACCACGTTCGACGACACCGTGAACCCGCTCCGGGCCTACGCCGGCGACTACCCGCGGCTGGGCCGCTTCGTGCGCGTCGACGTCGTCGCCCACCGGGACCGGGTCCAAGACGCGCTGCGCGAGTGGGCCGAGCGCACCGGGCCGACCTTGGCCGAGCTCCTGCGCGAGGAGCTCCGGCGCGTGGTCGACCTCTACGAGCAGGCGATGCGCGACACGGCCACCGTGGACTACCTGGAGCTGCTGCTCCGCACCCGCGACCTCTTGCGCAACGACGCCGGCGCGCGGGCCGAGCTCCGCCGGCGCTTCACCCACGTCTTCGTCGACGAGGTCCAGGACACCGACGTGGTCCAGCTCGAGATCGCCTGGAGCCTCGCCTGCGCGCCGGGCCAGCCGGCGGAGGTCGCCGCGGCCGTGCCCGACCCGGGCGCGCTCTTCCTGGTGGGGGACCCGAAGCAGTCGATCTACCGCTTCCGCCGCGCCGACCTGCGCCTCTACCACCAGCTCCAACAGCGCCTGGCGGCCACGGGCGGCCGGGAGGTGGTGCTCACCCGCTCGTTCCGGGCGGTCCCCGGGATCCACGCTTTCATCAACCACTGCTTCGGCAAGACGATGACCGCGGACGCCGGGATCCAGCCGGGCTACGTGGCCCTGGAGAGCCACCGGGAGAAGCACCCGCTGCAGCCCAGCGTGGTGGTGGTCCCGGTGCCACGACCCTACGGGAAGACGCGCGTCACCAAGGGCGCCATCGGCAAGAGCTCGCCCAAGGCGCTCGCGGCCTTCCTCGGTTGGGTGATCCGCGAGAGCGGCTGGACCGTCGACGCCGGCGGAGAACGTCGGCCCATCGCCGCCCGGGACGTCTGCATCCTCTTCCGGAGCCAGCGCGGCTGGGACGATGACCGGGTCCAGGGGCACGCGCGGGCCCTGGAGGCCGAGGGCATCGCCCACGTGGCCAGCGGCCAGCGGGGCGGCGCCGAGCCCGAGGAGCTGGGCGCGCTGCGGCAGGTGTTGGGCGCCATCGAGTGGCCCGACGACGCGCTCCGCGTCTACGCCGCGCTCCGTGGACCCTTCTTCGGGCTCACCGACGAGGCGCTCTTCCTCTTCCATCAGCACCACGGCCGCATCCATCCGCTCGACGAGCACGATCCGGCGAGCGCCCGGGATGACGAAGAGCGCGAGGTCATGGAGGTGTTGGCGCTCTTCCGGGAGCTGCACCTCCTGCGCAACGAGCGACCGCTGGCCGACACCGTGGTCGACCTGATGGAGCGCGCGCGGGTCTTCGCCGGGGTGGTGCTCTGGCAGGCGGGGGTGAACGCGATGGGTCACCTCCGGGCGATGGTGGACCGCATCCGCGGCCTCGAGGCCGGTGGGCTCACCTCGTTCCGCGCGCTCGTCGAGCGCCTCGACCAGGACGTCGAGGAAGGCCGGGACACCGAGACCCTCCCCTTCGAGGAAGAGATCGACGGGGTGCGCCTCATGACCGTCCACAAGGCCAAGGGGCTGGAGTTCCCGGTGGTGATCCTCGCCGATCCCCAAGCCAACGGCGCGGGCCGGAACCCTTCCCAGTGGGTCGATCCCGAGCGCGGCCTCTGGGCCGAGCGCCTCTGCGGCGCCGCGCCGGCCGCACTCCTGGCCAACGCCGCCGAGGCGCAGCGCGGCGACGACGCCGAGGAGCTCCGGGTCCTCTACGTCGCGTGCACCCGCGCCCGGGACCTCCTGATCGTCCCCGGCATCGCCGACGGACCGCCCCAGGACCCGAAGGAGGCCCACCACGGCTGGCTCGAGCCGCTGAACGCCGCGGTCTACCTGCCCGTCGCGAAGCGCGGCGACGTACGCCACGCGCCGGGGTGTCCGGAGATGGACCCGATGGAGAAGACCTTCCAGGCCCCGCGGAACATCGAGGTGCGGGACCCGATGCGACCGGGGATGCAGCGCAACGGCGTCGTCTGGTGGAGCGCGGAGCGGCTCCGCTCGGGGCAGAGCGCTCCGGCGGGCGTGCGCTCCGAGCTCCGCGAGCTGATGGACCCCAAGGGCCCGGCGGCCCGGCAGGGCATCGCCGACCACGAGGCCTGGGTGGCCGACCGGGCCGCCCTGCGGGCGCGCGCGAGCGTCCCCACGCTGGTCGGTCGCACCATTACCGCGCTCGGAGCCGAGCGCGGCGCCCACGGCACCCTCGACGTGGCCACGGTGAGCACCGACGCCGCCCACGAGCCCCGCCCGCGCGGATCGCGCTTCGGCACGTTGGTTCACCTGGCCCTCGCGGACGTCCCCTTCGACGCCGACGCGGGGGCCCTCGCCGAGACCGTCCGGGCCCACGCCCGGCTCATCGGGGCGCCCGAGGACGAGCGCGACGCCGCCGTGCGCGCGGTGGAAGCGGCGCTGGCTCATCCCCTCTTGCGTCGCGCGGCGGGCTCGGCCCGGGTGCGCCGGGAGGTCCCGGTGGTCCATCCGCTCCCCGACGGAACCCTCGCCGAAGGGGTGGTGGACCTCGCCTTCCAGGAGAGCGACGACACGCCGTGGGTCGTGGTGGACTTCAAGACCGACCTCGCCGACGGCGCCGCCGAGAGCTATCGCGGACAGATCGCGCTCTACGTGGAAGCCATCGCCGCAGCCACGGGGAGCCCGGCCGAGGGGGTGCTCCTGGGCCTGTAGGAGAGCCGCGAAGGCGCTCAGTGCGGGAGCAGCGGGATCCGCTCCGGGAACGCCTCGGGCAAGCGCACCTGCTCCCGCTCCCCGAAGAGGGCGCGCTCCAGATGTTGGGCGCGTTCGGGGAGATCCTCCGGGATCACTCCGTCGCAGCCGGCCGGGAGGAGTCGTGGCAGGGCGAAGGCCAGCGCCAGCGCGTGCGGCTCCTGCGACCCCTCGTGGTTCTCGGGCTGCATCGCGCAGGCCTGGAGCGCCGCGACGTGGGCCACCTCGTCCACCGAGAAGCTGGCCAGGTACGCCGAGAGCTCCGCGCGGGTCTCCGGCGCCATCGAGGCGGGACACCCGGCGCACTCGACCTGGCTGCCCCCGTCGGCCACGTGCCGCAGCTCGTGGATGGCGACCGCCCGGGCGACCCAGGTGCCCAGGCTCTCCACCGCGTCGGCCAGCGCGGGGGTCTGCCCGAGCCGCTCGCTGGCGCCGATCATGCGCGCGGCCTCGCCCAGGGTGACCTCGGGGCACTCGCGGCCGCGGCTACGGTCCAGGGCGGCGATGAGCGCGTTCTGGTCCGGCGGAGCCAAGCCGTTCCACGGCAGCCCCCACACCCGGAAGCGCGACCCACACTCGGCGCGCGCGTGGATGGAGTTCGCGACCTCGACCAGCGCGAGCTGGTCCACGGCGGTCTCCCGGAGCCGCGCGCGATCCTCGGTGGCCATCCGCAGCCGCGCCCGCACCGGGCCCGCCACGGCTCGCTGCTCGGTGGGCAGGTAGTCGTCCAGGCCCGGGTTGAGCATCGGCCACACGTGCCGGACGGCGAAGCGCAGGGTCTCGTCGAGGATGACCAGCGCCCCTTCGTCGCGACCGGGGGTGTGGCCCAGGAAGCCCTCGTCGACGTTGGTCAGGTCGGCGCGGCGGAGCAGCCGGAGGCGGCGACCGGCGTCGTCGCGCAGGTCACCCAGGACCTCGTAGCTGCGGGTCACGAAGGCCGCCGTGCCATCGCGCCGGAGGTGGAGGTTGGCCTCGAGACGCCAGGGGACGTCGTGCCGGTCGAGGTAGTCGTTCCAGGCCCAGAGCAGGTAGTCGATGCGCTCCGCCTCGTTCCGAGCGTCCCGGGCCCGAAGCTCCAGCTCGTCCACCAGGGAGACCAGGTTGGGATCGGCGCGCACCGCGAAGCGGAGCTCGGTGAAGGCCCGGTGGCTGCGGGCGGCCTCGTCGAAGCCGGCGATCCCGTGGGCGCTGGTGGTCCCGTGGGCCTGACCCCGCGCGATGAGCCAGCGCGGGATCAGCGTCGCGTGGACCCGGCGCCAGTCGATGGTCCGGGCGGCGTCGGGCACCTCGGCGCCGGGCTCGTACAGAGGGGTCCCGTCGACCCGGGACTCGCCGCGCCAGACCCGGCCGATCTCGGTCCACCACACGAACGCGCTCCCGGCGGTCATCGAACCGAAGACCATCAGGCCCACCGCGAGGCGTAGGGCCCTTCGGGAGCGCGAGCGGAGCTGCCGCAAGATGGCCGGATCGCCGGGGAGGGCGTCGTCCGCCTCGCGCCGGTCCGGGCTCGTCGTCGCATCCTCCACTAGCTCAGCATGCACCACCGCGAGCCCTCCGACACCTCCGGCGCCCGAAGGTTCCCGAGTCGACGCCGGCCTCGGTCCCCGTTTGCCGCCGGGTCGCCGGTGTCCAAAGCTGCGCCGGTGCCGAACCAGCCCGCCGAGCGCCCGCCGAACGCGCTGCCTTCGCCCCAGACCGTGGAGCGAGGCATCGAGCGCCGGGCGCGGGCCAGCTACGACGGGACCTTGGGCGCGTGGGGAGACGACGAGCTGGTCGTCGAGGCGCCGCTGAGTCTCCGCATCGCGGGGGAACCGCTGGTCACCACCATGCGCACCCCGGGCGACGACGAGGCGCTCGCGCTCGGCTTCCTCCTCGCGGAGGGGCTCATCCGCGGCGTCCGCGACGTGGGCACGCTGACCCACTGCGGTCGGCCCGACGACGAAGGCTGGGGGAACACCCTGGAGATCACCGCGGGGCCGGGCTTCGTCCTCGACCCCGAGGCGCTCGAGACGAGCCGCCGGGGCACGCTGGTCTCGGCCTCGTGCGGCGTCTGCGGACGCCGGTCGATCGACGACTTGATGCGGCGAATCCCGAGGGGCGCGACCGGTCCGAGCCTCGACCCGCGGATCCTCGTCGGCGCCCCGGAAACCCTCCGCCGAGCGCAGCCGGCCTTCGCGCGCACCGGCGCGCTCCACGCCGCCGGCGTGGTCGACGGCGCGGGGACGCTTCGCGCGCTCGCCGAGGACGTCGGCCGCCACAACGCGGTCGACAAGGTCGTCGGCCGCCTGCTCCAAGCCGAGGCGCTGGATCCGGGGCTGGTGCTGGTGGTCTCCGGGCGGACCAGCTTCGAGATCGTGCAGAAGGCGGCGATGGCCGGCTTCGCGGCGGTGGTCGCGGTGTCCGGTCCCTCGACCCTGGCCGTGGACCTCGCCGAGCGTGCCGGCATCGTGCTCTGCGGCTTCGCTCGGGATGGGCGCATGAACGTGTACACCCACGGGGAGCGACTCCAAGCCGCTTAGGGTCTCCTTCAGAGGTCGGTCGTCGGACCGGGTGTTCCGAAGGAGACCCCATGACCGACCCCACCCTCGACATTCCCATCGACTTCGACCCGCTGCCCGAGGCCCTCGAGGACTCCGGGGTCATCGATCTGAGCGCGCTGCTCGCCGAACGGCGCGCCCAGGAGGCGCGCGGTGAGGCGGTCGCGCTCGCGCCGACGCCCCTCGCGCTCGGGGCCGCACCCGGCCGGCGCCCGGTGCCCTTCTGGGCCTGGGCCGCGTCGACCACGGTCTTTGCGCTCTCCGCGCTGGTATTCGCGGCCACGCCCCAGCGGGTCCCGCCCACCGTGGCGCCGACCGCCAAGGCCCAGTTCACGGCGGGCGGCGAGGCGCCGCTCCCGGCGGCCGCGCCGGTGCCCATCTTGGCCGCCGCCGCGGAGCCGACCCCGGTGGCGACGGTGGTACCCGAACGGGACGCCGCGCCGGCGCCCCGGACCTCGGTCCCGAGCCGGAGTCGCCGCGCCGCCCCAGTGGAGACCGAGCGCGTGGCGCCCGCCCGGAGCTGGGACACCGGCGACGTCGACGGCGCCGAGGCCCTGGACCCCACGATCGACGACCTGCTCGACCGGGCGCTGGGGAGTGCCTCGAGCGATCCGCGGCTGACGACCTCGGCGCTCCCCGAGACCCCCACGCGGCACCAGGTGTCGACGACCCTCCGGGCGCTCGAGGGCGAGGTCCGGCTCTGCGCCGAGAGTGGCGTGGCTCGAGTGCGGCTCACCGTGGACGGGTCCACCGGGCGCGTGAGCGGGGTGTCCGTCGGTGGGCTCGCGGGGGCCGAGGCGGCCTGCGTGGCCAGCGCGGTGCGCTCGGCGCGTTTCCCGCACTTCGAGCGGGAGCGCTTCGTGATCGACTACCCCTACGTGCTCTGATCGGCGTCCGCCTCGGCGGGCGGCGTATGGACCACCCAGCCCTCCGGCGTGTAGCGCCAGAGGGCTTCGGTGATCGGGTGATCCACGTAGCGGTGGGCGCGGAATGCCGCTTCCTGCAGGGCCTGCAGGTGCTCCGAGTCTCCGAGGAGCACCAGGTCCCGGTTGCTCGGCGCGACGAGCAGTTCGCCGCCGCCGGCGGCGTCCGCCCAGCGATCGAGCAGCAGGAGCCGCGCGGCCGCGTAGCCGTCGGTGGGACCCATGACCCGGAGCCCGTTGGGCATCGGCTCGATCGGCAGATCGCCGTGGTGCTCCCGAAGGTTCGCCACCGCCCGCGCGTGGGCCTGCTCGGCGCTCATGTGCAGCGCCGCCAGGTCCTCCGGCGTCAGCGCCCGGGTGACCCGGGGGAAGTCGACCACCAGCATCACGTGGACGTCGCCCACGAAGGGGCGCGCGAGGGACCCCAGCTCCGGCGAGCTCTCGCGCACCGCGTCGACGAAGGCCCGATGCTTGAGCACCGGCCGGAGCTGCTCGGCCCGCGCTGGGGTCCGCTCCGCTTCCCGCGCTTCGGCCAGGGCGGCGATCCACTCGTCCATGCGCTCGCTGCAGGAGTCCTCGTCGCGCTCGCAGATCGCGCGGAGCGGGTCCAGCGCCATCTCTTGGCCATCGATCCGTATGAGATCGTCGCCCACGATGCTCACGTCGGCGTCGGGCATCGCGCGGCGGGCCCGGGCGGCGAAGTGACAGGCCAGCCGCTCCCCGGGCGCGTCCGCTTCGCACCCGGCGTCCGCTGCGGGCGAGGGGACCGCGGTCGGGTCCTCGGCGCCGGTGTCCACGCCGCCGTTGAACGGCTCGTAGGGCAGGGTGTCGTCGACGGGAGCGGAGGTCGCCTCGGGGCACCCGAGGCAGACGGTCAGGACGAGGAGGAGCGCGCGCACCCCTGGGCCATAGCGGAGCCCCGGTGCTCCATCAACGGACCGGGCTCAGCCCTCCTTGCGTCGGGCGTCCTCGAGAGCGCGCCGGGCGATCTCCTGAGCGCTCAGCTCTGCCCGGTCGCTCTCCGTGCGGATGGGAGTCGCCGGCTCGCCGCCGCGACTCCAGTCCCGGGCGCGCTTCTTCGGCTTCGAGCCGCGGCGGGGCTGGTGTCCCCGGCGCCGAGTCCACCAGAGGCGCGGGAGCTTCCAGGCCATCGCGCCGTCGAGGGGCGGGATGGGGATCAGGTTGAAGAGCGCCACCATGAGGTTCGTCCCGAGGAACGCCCCCATCAGGTCGTAGAGGAAGGGGGAGGGCGGCAGGGGCGCGAAGGCCACCAGGAGGCGAGCGGGCACGTAGAGGACGAGGAGCTGCGCGAGCACCCCGCCCCAGGCGATGATCGCCTGGTCGTACACGGTGCCGCGCTGGTGGATGCTCACGCCGCCGAGCCCATGGACCCGGATGCGATCGTTGAAGAGCCCCCGGCGCTTCACCAGGAAGGCGTGGCCGAGCTCGTGGATCAGCACGAGCAGGAAGAAGCCCAGCCAGAACCCGGGGACGAACGCGAAACGGCCGAAGACGAACGCGCCGACGGGGATCGTCCAGTGGAGCTCGATGGGGACGCCCATGATGCGCCCCACCCGCCAATAGCCCGTGTCGAAGACGCCGCTCATGGGGCAGCACCATAACCGCTCGCGAGACGGGCGCACCGGGGTTCGCCATCGGCGGAGGGGTTTGCTAAGACCCCCCACGATGGCGAATGACCCGACGGTTCTGGTGGCGGAGGACGACGACGCCATTCGAAGGCTCATCGAGCTCACGATCCGCCCGTTCGCCACCGTCCATGGAGCGGGCAATGGAGCCGAGGCTCTGGCGTGGCTTCGCTCGAACCCAGCGCCGGACCTCTTGGTGACCGACATCATGATGCCCGGTCTCGACGGGCTCACGTTGGCAAAGCTCGTCAAGCGCGACCCCAAGCTCCAGCGGATGCCAATCATCTTCCTCACCGCGAAGAGCAGGCCGATGGACGTCGTGAACGGCATCAACGCCGGGGCGCGGCACTACCTGACCAAGCCCTTCGACCGCAATGAGCTCCTCTCCAAAGTCAAAGACATCCTCGGCATCCGCGGCTGACGAGCCGGCGCCCCGGCGCTGGTCCGCCGGCTGGCGCTGGGCCCACCTCCTGCTCTGCGGGGCGGGCGGGTTCGCGCAGTGCTTGGGCTTCGCGGGCTTCAGCCTGTGGCCCTTCGCGCTCTTCTGCTTCCTGCCCATGATGTGGGTCCTCGACCGCGAGCTCGGGCTCTGGCCCCGGGAGGGCGAGCCCGTCGATCCGGCGAGCACCAAGCGGGTGCTCGCGCTGGGGCTCTTCCACGGGTTCGTCGGCTACACCGGCGGCTACTACTGGCTCTACACCTTCCTGGAGACCTTCAGCGGTTTCGGCCCCCTGCCCAGCGTGGGCTTCGCCTCGATTTTCTGGCTCTACCAGGGCGGCCAGCAGATGCTCATCTACTGGCTCTACGCCCGGGCCCGGCGGCGGGGCTGGGCGGTGACGCCCGCGGCGGTGGCCGCGCTCCTGGCGCTCGAGCTGGTCTACCCGGTCCTCTTCCCGGCGTACCTCGCGTCGGGGTTCCACGAGGTGCCCCTCTTCCTCCAGGTGGCCGACCTCGGTGGCCCGATGCTCCTCAGCGGGGTGGTCATGGGCGTCAACGCGGGGGTCTATGTCGCCCTCCGCACCTGGAAGCTGGGCCTGCCCTGGCCGAAGAAGACCCTCGCCGCGATCGCCTTCGCGGTGCTCTTCACGCTGGGCTACGGCGCCTGGCGGATCGCCGAGGTCGACGGTCGCGTGGCCGAGGCCTCCATGGCCACGGTGGGCACCGTCCAGGTGGACATGGGCATCTTCGCCAAACGCGAGGAGCCCTACGAAGGTCACCGGCGGCATCTCTCCCAGAGCCGTCGCCTGGAGGCCCGGGAGGATCTGGACCTCTTGGTCTGGCCCGAGTCGGCCTACACCTTCTTCCTCCCGGATGGCATGACCGACGTCAGCCGCCGGGTTCTCCAGGGGATCGACGCGCCCACCCTCTTCGGCGGGCTGGCGCGCCGCGAGGTGGACGGCGACTGGCGCCACTACAACACCGCCTACCTGACGGACACCGACGGGCAGGTCCTGGCCACCTACGACAAGACCTACCTCCTCGCCTTCGGCGAGTACCTTCCCTTCGGCGAGACCTTCCCGATCCTCTACGAGTGGTCGCCGAACAGCGGGCACTTCACGCCCGGCGACCACGTGCGCCCGCTGATCCTGGAGCGCCCGGAAGACGAGACTCTCCGGATCAGCACCCTCATCTGCTACGAGGACGTGCTCCCGGGCTTCACCCGCGCCGCGGTGCGCGAGGCCGAGCCGAACCTGCTGGTGAACATCACCAACGACGCCTGGTTCGGCGACACCCACGAGCCGTGGATCCACCTCGCGCTGGCCAAGTTCCGGGCGGTCGAGCACCACCGGGCCCTGGTGCGGTCCACGAACAGCGGCGTCACCGCGTTCGTGGACCCGGTGGGCCGCACGCTGGGGACCATCGACGTGGGGGAGCGCGACGAGCTCTCCGCGGAGCTGCCGCTCCTGGACTCGCCGACGCTCTACCAGTGGGTCGGCGACTGGCCGGGGTACCTGAGCCTGATCCTCATCGTGCTCATGGCCTTCGTCCGGCGCCGCGAGCCCGAGGCCGTCAGCGCGTCTTGACCTTGGAGGCAGAGGCTTCTTCGAGCTCCACCTCTTCGGCGACCTCGCTGCCCTTCACCCGGACCTTGGGGCCCCGCTTGGCACCCTTCGGCGTCTCGTCGACGTCGGTGTTGTCCAGCTCCACCAGGGTGCCGAAGGCCGCCGAGACCGCGGTGGGCAGCAGGAGCGTCGATTCCGTCCACGGGGTGCCCGCCTCGAGACCGGGCAGGACGCCCGGGAGCCCGAAGGCGAGCCACTTGCTCGACGCCCAGTAGGCGAGCGCGCCGACGCCGAGACCGGCGACGGCTTTGAGCACGCCTTCGATCCAGGCGGCCTGTCTCCACGGCGGCTTGCCCGCGAGGACACCGGCGGAGGCGCCTGCGCCCATGGCGAGGAGGTACCCCAGGAGGGCGGAGCCGCCGAGCGTGACCCAACCGAGGCCGAAGTGGAGGCCGGCGCCGAGCGCGCCGCCGATGACCAACCCCTTGAGGAGCCCGAGTCCGAGGCGCTTCAACATGGGGAGTCCTTCCTGGCTGTCGTGCTCACGGCGTTCATCATAGACGGTTCCGGGGGGGGAGCGTGTCCTCGCCCGCGGGAATTACGTCCGTGGGCGCGAGTTCATTTCGTGGGGAGCGCTCACTTGCCCTGGAATCGCGCGTCTCGGCGCTCGACGAAGCTCTGCATGCCTTCGGCAGCGTCCTCCGACGCCATGATGGCCCGGGTGTCGCTCATCATGACCTCCAGGGCCGCGGCCTGACCCTCCTCGACGGCGAGGCGCGAGGAGCGCAGGGACGCCTGGACCGCGAGGGGGGCCTGTCGCGCCACGGTGGCGGCCAGGGCCGTCGCCCGCTCGGCGAGCTCCGCCGGGGGGACGACCTCCTGGACCAGCCCGATGCGCAGCGCTTCGGGCGCGTCGAAGACGTCCCCCGTCAACAGGTACCGCTGGGCGTTCCCCCAGCCGCAGACCTGGGGGAAGCGGATGGTCGCGCCGCCGAAGGGGAAGATTCCGCGTTTGACCTCGATCTGGCCGAAGCGGGCGTCGTCGGCGGCGAGCCGGATGTCGGCGGCCAGGAGGAGCTCGATGCCCAGGGTGAGCACCCAGCCCTGGACGCCGATCACGATCGGCTTGGTGCGGATGCGGCCGTGCAATCCCAGCGGGTCCACGGCGCCCTCGGGGAAGAGGGCTTCGCCGGCGGCGACCGCCGGGCCCACGTCGGAGAGCTCCAGGCCGGCGGTGAAGTGGTCGCCGTCGGCGAGGACGACTCCGCAGCGGAGATCGGAGTCCTCGTCGAGCTCGGTGAAGGCCTCCGCGAGCTCCCGGAGCATCGGTTGGTCGAAGGCGTTCCGCTTCTCGGCGCGGGCCAGCGTGATGGCCAGGACGTGATCGGCGGGACGAGAGGTCTGGATGCGGGCGGTCATGAGAGGGTCTTCATTGGATAAATGCGTTAGCGCTGTTTTTGTGGGGACCAACGAGAGTCGATTGACGTAGACTCGTTGCGGGCGAGGCGCGGCGAACGTCACGCCGAGGTTCGAGATGACCGAGGCAGTCAACTTCTTGCGATGGTTGGCGGGGACCCAACACCCCCGTCCCGGATTCCGGCGGACGCGTCGTCCATCGCAGATCCCCAGTGTCCTCACGGTCGGCGAGGTGCAGGCGGTCTTCCAGCCCATCGTCGACCTGCGGCGTAAGGAGATCTTCGCCTACGAGACCCTGGCGCGCTCCAACTCGCCGCACTTCGAGAGCCCACCCAAGCTCTTCACCGAGGCCATCCGCAGCCAGTGCTGCGGGGCGCTCGGTCGCGTGCTCCGCGAGATGGCGGTGGAGTCGTGTCCGAACCACGCGCTCTTCATCAACATCCACCCTCAGGAGCTGGACGAGGGGTGGCTGGTGCAGCCGGACGACCCGATCTTCGCGCACTACCATCCGGTGTTCCTGGAGATCACCGAGTCCGTCCCCCTGAGCCACTTCTCGCTCTGCCACTCCATGCTCCGCGAGATCCGCTCCAAGGGCGTGCACCTCGCGATCGACGATCTCGGGGCAGGTTACTCGAACCTGAAGTACATCGCCGACCTCAATCCCGAGATCGTGAAGCTGGACCGCGGGCTCATCGCCGGGCTGCACGAGGACAAGCGGCGCCAGAAGCTGGTGAGCCACATGGTCGCGCTCTGCGAGGACCTGGGCGCCAAGGTCGTCGCCGAGGGCATGGAGACCTACGACGAACTCTCGGCGTCGATCGACACCGGGGCCCACTACGGGCAGGGGTACTACTTCGCGAAACCCGCGTACCCCCCGCCGCCGATCATGCACTGACGGCGGGGAGCAGGGCTCGGCTCAGAAGCTGGGCGAGCCCTGGGTCTGGAATGACCCGTCGTAGGCGAAGAGCGTGGACGCCGCGACGCCCGAGCCGTTGGCGCCGGTGACCTCGGCGACGCTGGAGACGCGAGGACCGTCGGCGGTGTGCTCGACGTGGACCACCACGTCGACGGCGCTGGCCACGAGGGCCGCGATGGCCTCCGCGTCGGCGCGACCGGCGAGGCGGGCACCGAGCTGGAGAGCCGCCGTGGGGTCGCCCCCGTTGCTGCCGCCGTATCCGATGAAGGACCCGCCGCCGCGCGACGCCATGGCCGCGAGGGCCTCGAGGGCGTCGCCGCCGGCGGCGCCGTGGACGATGAAGCGATCGGCCTCGAGGAGCGCGCCGTAGCGGGCCACCGCGCCGATGTCGAGGCCGCCACCCGGCCCGAGGGCCACGTGGGGTCGACCGAGGGCGAGGTCGCTGGCGCCGACGGTCACGAAGCGCTCGTCGTCGTCGACGAAGGTCGCCAAGGCCGCGAGGAGCTCGCCGGCGAGCTGCGCCGGGCCGATGACGGCGACGTTCTTCCGGGCGGCGACGGCGCGCTCGAGGACGCCGAGGACGTTCTGGTCGAGCATACCGCGGGCGACGAGCCCATCGGCGCCGGCCGCGGCGCTGCGGCGCACCTCGACCAGCGGACCGCCGACGGCCACGGGCGGGAGCATCACGGTGACCCGCTCGCCCTCGGGGAGGGTCGCGCGCAGGATCGGGCCGCCGCCGTCCGCGTCGGTGCCGCCGCGGGCGAGGAGGCGGCGACCGATGGTCGCCAGCATGGTCGCGGACGAGAAGCCGACGTTCTCCGGAGTGAGCCCGGCGCCCCGGTCGACGAGGATCTTGCGGGGACCCTCGGCCACGATCGTGTGGACCTCGGGATCCTCGAGGAGGGCGTCGAAGGGACCGAGGCCGACGGCCTCGCCGAGGGCCGCGGCGACGAGGCCATCGTCGCGCTGGCCGTCCATGTCGTCGAGGGTGGCCTCGATGGCCTCCTTGGCGCGGGCCCAGCGGGACTGGTCGTCCTGGCCATCGACCGCGTCGACGTCGAAGCGGCCGCGGAGCCCGGCCATCAGCGAGCCGAGGCTGCCGGTGTCCGCCATGGTCGAGGACGCTTGGCCGAGCGAGGGACGCGCGGGGCCGCGGGTGTCGGGGCCGGGGCCGGGTCGCGGGGCGGGAGCCGCCGGCGCGGAGGGCGCGGGGGCCGGGGCGGAGGGAGCGGGCGTCGGCGCCGCAGCCGTCGGGGGCTCGGGCGCGGGAGCTGGCGCGGGAGCCGGGGCCGGGGCCGCCATGGGCTGCGGCGCGGGGGCCGGAGCGGGCGCGGGGGCTGGAGCCGGAGCCGGGGCCGCGGACGGCTGGGGCACGGGTGCCTGGGGCATCGAAGGCGGCGCGGGAGCCGGCGCGGGGGGCTCGGGCTCCGGAGCGGGCGGAGGCGCGGACCGGAGCGGGGGCGGACCTCGACGCGCGGGCGACGAAGGCGAGGGCTCGGGGGCGGGCGCCGCGGCGGCCGCTCCGGCGGTCTCCTCGACCGTCATGATGAAGTCGCCGATGTAGACCTTGTCTCCCGGCTTCACGACCAGCGGCGACGTGATCTTCCGTCCGTTGACGTAGGTCCCGTTGGTGCTCTTCAGGTCGACGACGATGAAGCGATTGTCCTTGAGGACGATCCGCGAGTGGCGCTTGGAGACGTTCCCCTTGGGGAGGATGATGTCGTTCCCCTGAACGCGGCCGATGGTCACTTCGTTCTTGTCGAACTCCATGCGCCGCTGAGCGCCCCCCTTCTCGGTGATGACGACTGCGAACATCGGCTCCTTCTCGCTCCTGCCTCTTCGATCAGGGCCAGACGGGGTGCCTGGCCGGGTGCTGACCGGGCGCCATTGAACGATCCCCGGGGTCCCCGCGTCAAGCCTCAAATCGCCGGTATCAGCGGGGTTTTACTGCCCGCTTCACTCGACCAGGCGGAGGCCCGGGGGCAGCGAGTCGCCGAGGAGCCGTCGTTCGTCGGCGGCGTCGAGGTGCGTGACCTCCCGAACCATCGAGACCCAGCTCGCGGGCATGCCCGCATGTTCCAGCCGCTTGGCGACTCCCTCGCGCAGATCTTCGGCGAGATCGCGTTCGCGATCGCCGCTCCGGCGCGCGATCAGGGTGGCCGCGAAGGCGGCCTCGGGGGCGTCCCGGAAGTCGAAGGTGAGGGCCTTTTCCAGCCACTGGGCCGCCACGTGGCGAGGCACGACCTGGTGCGCGCTGCCGTGGAAGGGCACCCGGGACCCGAGCCGGCCCACGGCCCACCAGGTCTGGGGGTTGTCGTCGTGCTGGTCGAGGCGCTCGACGAGCCAGCCGCCGACCTTGGCCTTCCGCTCCGGCGGCACCCGCTCGAGGGCGCCGGCGAGGCGTACCATGTCGTCGTAGCCGAGCTTCTTGGGGCCATCGGGGCGCTTGCGCTTCTTGTGCCCCTTCATCGGCGGCTGGAGGTAGTAGTCCAGCTGGTCGAGGAGCGCGGTCTGCATCTTGGGCGGCAGGCCGCCCGCGAGGCGACGCCAGAGGGTCCAGAACTCGGACCAGTTCTGGGCCTCGGGGGCGAACTGGACCCCCTGATCGAGGACGGGTGCGAGCTGTTCCACCCGCCACTCGTCGAGCGGGTAGCCGAAGCCGGGCCGCATGCACCAACCGACCAGGTGGAACCACATCCGCTCGTGGTCGGCGGAGCGGCGGCGACGCTTGAGGCCCGCGAGCAGGGCCCCGAAGAGCTCCCGGAGGAGCGGCGTGTCCCAGGTGTCGCGCGGCCCGAGGACCTTCTCCAGGTCGACTCGGAGCCGCTTGATGTCCCGGGGCTTGGGGGCCGCCTGGCCCTTCTTCGGCTTGCCGTAGGCCAGATCGACCAGCGCGGTGGCCTCCGCGAAGCGGGAGTGGAGCTGACCCACCCGCTGGGCGGGACCGCTGCTTCCGCCGCCGCGGAGGCTGAGCTCGAGCTGCCAGCGCTTGCCGGTCTCGGTGTGGACACAGCCGACCTCGAGGGTGCCGATCTCGGTGAGCTGTGCGACCAGCGAGACGGGCACCTCCTTCTGGGCGTCGTCCTCGGTGGTGAGCACCGCGGCGATCGGCGGCAGGGTCTGGTAGCGCTCGGGGTCGTCGATGGAGACGAGCTGGCCGGCGCGGACGTGCTCGACGTCGGCGGTGGTAGACGCGACGTGGAAGCGGACCGGGCGACCCACCCGGAGCTGGAAGGTGCGGTCTTCGAGGGCGACCTCTTCGCCTTCCTCGGACCCGCGGGGCAGGATGCAGACGCCCTTCTGCGGACCGTCGCCGCCGCGGTCGACGAGCAGGAAGTAGCTGCGCGCCGAGCCGCCGCCGATGCGCAGGCCGAGGCCGCGGCGGGCGAGCCCGTAGGCCACCGCGCCTCGGGCGACGGCGAGCTCCGGGCGGCCGTTCTCCAGCAGCGTGGGCGGGCCACCGCGCCAGGCGCCGAGGACGCCCTGCATGCGCTCCCGGAGGAGTGGGCTCCCGAAGACGCCACCGTTGAAGAGGACCGCGTCGGGCATCGCGGGCGCGTCCTGGTCGGCGCCGCTCCGGAGGTCCTTCTTCCCGAGCGCTTCCCGGGCGAGCTCTTCGTGCCGCGCGAGGAAGGCGGCCACGTGCCGGGTGATCCCCGCGTCCGAGACGTAGGGGAGCCCGAACTCGACGATGCCGCCGCGCTTGGTGGAGGGGCGCGCCGCGGCGTCGACTTCGGGGAAAAAGCCGTCGAGGACCAGCTGCCGGACCTCGTCGCGACCGAGGGCGGTCTTGAGGGCGCCGCCGACGAGCTTGCGGCCACTCCCCAGCACGGTGACGTCGGCGCTCTCGGGGGCGTCGGCGCTCAGCAGGCGCTCCTTGGCCAGGCGGCACTGCTGGACGAGCTGGTTGAAACGCGCCGCGTCGAGGCTGCGGCCGAGCCGCTCCTCGGCGAGGCGGGCCAGGGTGAGATCCATGTTGTCGCCGCCGAGCATCAGGTGCTCGCCGACGGCGACCCGGGTCAGCCGCGGGCCGGTCTCCCGCATCTCCACCTGGATGAGCGTGAGGTCGGTGGTGCCGCCGCCGACGTCCACGATGACCGCGAGGCGAGTGGCGCCGAGGGCGTCCTCGAGGCCGTCGCGGGTGGCGTCGAGGAAGGCGTAGAACGCCGCCTGAGGCTCCTCGACCAGGCGCACCCGGAGCCCGGCGCGCTTGGCGGCCTCCAGGGTCAGGGCGCGGGCGCCTTCGTCGAAGCTCGCCGGGACGGTGAGCACGACCTCCTGGGTGTGCAGTGGGTTCTTGGGGAAGCGCTCGTCCCAGTTGGCCCGGAGGTGCCGAAGGTAGGACGCCGAGGCTTCGACCGGCGACACCTTGGCCACGTCGGCGGGCGCGCCCCAGGGGAGGATGTCCGCGGAGCGGTCGACCGCCGAGTGGCTCAGCCAGCTCTTGGCGCTCGCCACCAGGCGACCGGGGACCTTGGCGCCGAGGCGACCCGCCAGCTCGCCGACGACGTGGTCGGTGGGCGAACCCGCCCAGGGCAGCCCCAGGTCCCCGGGCGCGAGCTCGGCCTCCGACGGGTGGTAGCGGAGCGAGGGGAGCATCGAGCGCTTGGCCACCTCGCCGGGCGCGACGAGCTGTTCGACCTCGAAGGTCTCCACCGGCGGCGGGGCACCGGGGGCGTCGTCGGTGGGCGCACCGGCCTTGGTGGTGTCGGCGTAGGCGACCACGGTGTGGGTGGTGCCGAGGTCGATGCCGACCAGGTATCGCGATTGGACCGCCATGGGAGGCGGACATTAGCCCAGGGCCGGCGAGGTGCACGTGGCGCGGTGAAGCGACCGCTCGGGCCTTTGTGCGAAGTCGGGGGTGACACGGAGACGAGGTGGCGCCAGGCTCGGGCCCGTGACGGCGTTGATCGAACGTATGCTGCCCGAGGGGCGTCTCTTGGATCCGGCCATGGGCCCGCGGCCCCTGACGGATCGCCGAGCGGTGGTCATCGGCGCGGGGCTCGGCGGGCTCGCGGCGGCCATCCGGCTGGGGGTGCGGGGCTACCGGGTCACGGTGGTGGACCGCCTGGACCAACCCGGCGGCCGCGCGCGGGTCTTCGAAGAAGACGGCTTCCGCTTCGACGCGGGGCCCACGGTGGTCACCGCGCCCTTCCTCTTCGAGGAGCTCTGGGAGCTCTGCGGCAAGCGGATGGCGGACTCCATCGACATGCGCCCGGTGGCGCCCTTCTACCGGATCCGCTTCGATGACGGGACGCTCTTCGATTACACCGGCGACCCGGTCCGGATGCGCGCGGAGATCGCCAAGCTCGCGCCCGAGGACATGGCCGGCTACGAGGCCTTCGTCGCCAAGAGCGAGGAGATCTTCCGCATCGGCTTCGAGAAGCTGGCCCACGTGCCCTTCGGGAACGCGACGGACATGCTCCGGGTCGCCCCGGCGATGATGAAGCTCGACAGCCATCTCACGGTGGCCCAGCTCGTCGCCCGCTACGTGAAGGACGCGCGGCTCCGACAGGTGCTCTCCTTCCACCCGCTCCTCGTGGGCGGGAACCCGTACTCCACCACCAGCATCTACACGCTGATCGCCTACCTGGAGCGCAAGTGGGGCGTGTGGTTCCCCATGGGCGGCACCGGGGCGTTGGTGAAGGGCATGGTCGAGCTCCTCGAGGGGCTCGGCGGCGAGCTCCGCCTCGGCGAAGAGGTCCGGCGCATCACCGTCGAGGGCGGCCGCGCCAAGGGCGTCGAGCTCCACGGCGGCGAGAAGCTCCCAGCGGACGTGGTGGTCTCGAACGCCGACTCCGCGTGGACCTATCGGCACCTCGTCGCGCCGGAACACCGGAAGCGCTGGACCGACCGGAAGATCGAGCGCTCGCGCTACTCGATGAGCCTCTTCGTCTGGTACTTCGGGACCGACCGGAAGTACGACGACGTCGCGCACCACACGATCCTGCTGGGACCTCGCTACCAGGGGCTGCTGGAGGACATCTTCGAGACCAAGGTGTTGGCCGACGACTTCAGCCTCTACCTGCACCGGCCCACGGCGACCGACCCGTCGATGGCGCCCGCCGGGAGCGACGCCTTCTACGTCCTGTCGCCGGTGCCGCACCTGGACGCCGACGTCGACTGGGAGGAGCGGGCCGAGCCCTATCGCGAGGCCATCGCGCGCCTGCTCTCGTCGACCATGCTGCCGGGCCTGGAGGAGCACCTGGTGACCAGTCGGCTGCTGACGCCCGACGACTTCCTCTCCGACTACCTGAGCTTCAAGGGCGCGGCCTTCGGTATCCAGCCCAATCTGCTCCAGAGCGCCTACTTCCGGCCGCACAACGCGAGCGAGGACATCGAGGGGCTCTACCTGGTCGGCGCGGGGACCCACCCGGGCGCGGGGATGCCCGGGGTGCTCAGCACCGCTCGCGTGCTGGACACCGTGGTGCCCGACCCGAAGTAGGGGGCGAACCGAGACGCGCTTCGCTCAGAAGCAGCCGAGCGCGTCGGCGAACTCGTTCATCGACTGGTAGCGGTCGGCGGGGAGCTTCGCCAAGGCACGCTTCACGATGGGGTCCACCTCGGGCGGCAGCGACGCGTCGAGCTCGGTGGCGGGCTTGGGGTCCAGACGCAGGATCGCGTGGAAGACCTGCTGGACCAGCGCGTCGCGGCGCGGCCCGGGCGGGGCCTTCTCCATCGGGAAGGCTTCCTTGTCGGTGATCAGCTCGTAGAAGAGCACCCCGGCGCCCCACACGTCGGTGCGGGGATCGGCGGGCTCCGCCAGGACCTGCTCGGGGGACATGTAGGCCGGCGTGCCCAGGGCCTCGGCGGGTCCGGTGATCGACGGGCCGGGATCGTGGATCTCCTTGCTCAGGCCGAAGTCGATGACCTTCACCGTGCCGTCCTCCAGGACCAAGACGTTCGACGGCTTGAGGTCCCGATGGATCACGCCCTTCTCGTGGGCCGCCTGCACGCCGCTGCACACCGCGCAGAGGATCTCGGCGGCCTCCTTCAGCGGCACCGGGCCTTCCGCTTCCAGGCGCTGGTAGAGCGAGCGACCTTCGAGGAGGTCCATGACGATGTAGGGGGTGCCGTCCTCCATCAGGCCGGCGTCATAGGTGACCACCACGTTCTCGTGCTGGACCAGGCTGGCCAGTCGGGCTTCACGCATGAAGCGCGCGTGGGACCGGGCGGTCAGCAGGCGCTGCGGCAGCACCTTCAGGACCACGTCGCGGTCGTTGAAGAGATCCCGCGCGCGGTAGATCATCGACATGCCGCCGCGCGCGATGGCCTCGTCGAGACGATAGCGGGCCACCACTGTGGTCCCGGGCTTGGGGAGCCCCTCGGATTTCCACGCGTCGCCTCCAGACATCGCCTTCGTATCGTTCCTCGCCCTCGCCGGGAGAGCAAGAGCGAGAAACGAAAGGCAACACGATCCGCCCCCGCCGGTACGAACGATCTCCCCCGTTCGTGACCGCGCCGGGGGGAGAATCAGTCTTCGCGGAGCGAGAGCTCGACGTTCCAGCGCTGGTCGCCCTCCCGGGGACGCGCCTCGAGCACGAGCGTACCGACCTCCGTCACCCGCGCGCCGAGACGCACGGGGACGATCTCGCCGGCGCGGCGGTCGCCGGCGGGCAGGTTGGCTTCGATGGCGCCGAGCTCGACCAGCTCCTCGTCGCTCCAGCGCTGCAGGAGGGTGCCGACCGCGTCGTCGCGGCGGACCGACGAGCCGAAGAAGCGGAAGCGCACCGGCTCGCCGACCACCAGGCCCAGCTCCTGCGGGACCGGCTCCGCCTCGTGACCTTCTTCGAGGCCGAAGGGGGCGACGCAGATCGCGTGCACCGGCGGCGCGAGCCCGGGGACCGCGGGCTGCGCGGTCTCGACGCCGACGTAGTAGGCCTGCGCCAGACCACCGCGGATCCGGACGCCGCCGCCGCGGCGCGCGTAGCCGTAGTAGGACGCGCCGCGCGCGACGGCGCGGTCGAGGTCCGGCCCCTCGAGGAGGCGCGCGGGCTCGCCGCCATCGGCCGCGAGCCAGCTCGAGACCACGCCCTGGAGGCGCTCGGCGATGGCGGGCGCCTTGAGGACGCCGCCGTTCCAGAGCAGCGCGCTGGGGTGCCGGAAGCGGGCACCCTCGGGGGCCTGCCGGGAGAGGAAGCTGGCCAGGTGGCGGGTGATCCCCGCGTCCTGGGCGTAGGGCAGGCCGAGCTGCGTGAGCGCGGTCCGGGACCGGCGCGCCGGGTGTTCGTCGACGCCGACCTCGGGGAAGAAGCCGTTCAAGACGACCGCCTCGACCTCGGCGCGGGTGAGCTCGGTGCGGAGGGATCCGCCGATGAGCTTCGAGCCGCGGCTGGGCACCACGATGGGTACCGCCTCGGTCTCGCCGGCGAGGAGGGCCTCCTTGGCCTGGCGGCAGCCCTGCACGATGCCCCGGACCTGCCAGTCCTCGACGTTCTTCCCTTCGCCCTCGAGCTTCGCCTTCACGGTGTAGGCGAGGGCCAGATCCATGTTGTCGCCGCCCAGGAGGATGTGGTCGCCCACGGCGATCCGCTCCAATGCCAGCGAGCCGTCCTCCTCGGTCACCGCGATGAGCGAGAAGTCGGTGGTGCCGCCGCCGACGTCCACCACCAGGATCGTGTCGCCGACCTGGAGGGTCTCCCGCCAGCCGCCCTCGGTGGAGTGGACCCAGGAATAGAGCGCTGCCTGGGGCTCCTCGAGGAGCGTCAGGTGCTGGTAGCCCGCCTGGGCCGCGGCCTCGGCGGTGAGCTCGCGGGCGGCTGGGTCGAAGGACGCCGGGACCGTGAGGACGACCTCCTGCTGCGCGAAGGGCGCCTCCGGGTGCGACTGGTCCCAGGCCTCGCGCAGATGCGCGAGGTACTGCATGGACGCGTCGACGGGCGAGATGCGTCGTTCGCCCTCGGGCGCGTCGACGGGCAGGATCGCGCCGCGCCGATCCACGCCGGGGTGGCTCAGCCAGGACTTGGCGCTGGAGACCAGGCGGGTGGGGCTGCCGGCGCCCAGCCGCCGAGCCAGCTCGCCGACCAGGTGGGCCGGGGTGGGGTTCCAGGGCAGGGCGGTGGAGCCGGCCGGCAGCTCCTGGTCGTGGGGCAGGTAGAGGAACGAGGGCAACAGATCCCGTGCCTCGACCTCGCCGGGCGCCACGCTCTGGGGCACCCGCAGGACCTCGAGGGCGATCTCCTCGCCTTCGCTGAGGTCGTGGTCGACCGCGGCCACCGCGCAGTGGGTGGTCCCGAGGTCGACGCCGATGGTGTAGTTCACTTCGCGCTCGCTCATCGTCCGCCTCGCTGGGGAGCCCGGGGGCTCACAGCTCCACCTCGGCCGGAGCGACCACGTGGACGTCGTGCTCTTCGGTGAGCGACGGCAGCTCGATGCGCGTCGCGCGCCACCCGCCGTGCTGCAGGGTCCCGGTGAAGGGCGCCTCGCCGACGACGTTCCCGGTGAGACGGATCGCCTGCGCGTCGAAGCCCTTCGGCAGGGTGACGCGGGCGCCCTCCTCCTCGGAGCGGACGGGCTCGAGGTCCACGTGCTCGTCGAGCGCCTTGCGGCAGCCCTCGTGGACGACGCGGGCGGCGGCGCCGATGTCGGCGTCGCCGAAGCCGCTCACGTCCTCCCGGAGGAAGTCCACGAAGCGACCCTCGCGCTGGAAGAGCGCCAGGAGCTGGAGGGCCGACGCGGTCGGCGCGCGCTCCAGCTTCGGCTTGGGCGGCTCCGGTTCGGGTTCGGGTTCGGGCTCCGGCTCCGGCGCCGGGGCGGGCAGCGCGGGGGCGTTGCCCGACGCGAGCGCGCGCGCGCCAGCGGCGTACTCCGCCGAGCCCAGGGCGCGGAAGAACGCGCCGAAGGCGATGGCGATGCGAGCGAAGAAGGAAGGGCGGTCGAGCTCGTCGGTCATGATCCGCCGAGGAGCTAGCGCGCCCTACGCGGTCTGCAAGCGGCGGTCACTCTTCTCGAGGGCCTGGCGGAAGTCCTCGAGCACGTCTTCGGCGGTCTCGATGCCCACCGAGACCCGCACCATGTCTTCCGTGACGCCCATGGCTTCCCGGACCGCGGGCTCGAGGCCGGCGTGGGAGGTCGTGGCCGGGCGGCAGACCAACATCTCCGCCCCCCCGAGGCTCGGGGCCTCGCGAGCGTAGCGGAGCGCGGCGATGAGCCGCTGGGCCCGGGCGACGCCGCCGGTGGGTACGAAGGAGAGCAGGGTGCCGAAGCCGCCGCTCAGGGTCCGGCTGGCGATCTCCCGCTCGACGGGGTCGGTGGCCAGGCCGGGGTAGCTCACGGAGGCGACGCCCTCGTGGGCCGCCAGCATCCGGGCGAGCTCCATCGCGGTCGCCGTCTGCTGCGCGACCCGGAGGCCCATGGTCTTCATCCCGCGGTTGAGCAGGTAGCAGGCCTCGGGGTCGGGGCAGATGCCGACGCGGTTGGCGACCTTGCGGATCCGCAAGGTGGTCTCGGGCGCGGCGATGATGGCGCCGGCGACGACATCGGAGTGGCCGTTCAACGCCTTGCTGGCGCTGTGCAGCGAGATGTCGATGCCCATCGCGAGGGGACGGCAGAGCACCGGGGTCGCCAGCGTGTTGTCCACGATGGTGACCAGCGAGTGCTCCTTCGCGAACGCCGCGATGCGCTCCAGGTCGGCCACCAGCATCCAGGGGTTCGAGATGGTCTCCACGTAGAAGACCTTGGTCTTCTCGGTGACCGCCTCGGCCCAGGTCTCGGGCCGGGTGAGGTCCACCGTGTGGACCCCGATGCTCTCGCGGTGCCGGAGGCTGTCGAAAATCTTCTTGGTGCCCCCGTACACCCGCAGGGGGGCCAGCACCTCGTCGCCGGGCTCCAGCGTCGCCTCCAGGGCGAGCCAGATGGCCGAGGTGCCCGAGGGGGTCACCAGGGCGTCGCCGCCCTCGAGGAGCCCCAGCTTGCGTTCGACGGCACGCTGCGTGGGGGTGTTGTTGAGGCGGATGTAGCGGATGTCGTCGAAGGACTCGGGTTCGCCGAGCTCGTAAGTCGAGCTGCGATGGATGGGCGGGACCAACTCCCCATCGCGACTCTCTTCTCCACCGTGGACCAACTGCGTCTGTAAACCGGGGGACACTTCCGCTTATTTGCTACCGGCCCGCAAATATCGCAAGAAACGGAACGAGATGCCGCACAAGCAGTTCGTTCCCGTGCGCGCCCTCGAGGGAGCGCGATGACCAAGCTCCCTATCGCCGCGGTCGTCCTCCTCGGGATCGGCGCGGCGGGGCTCGGTGCCTGGCTCACGATGCGCGGCGCGCCGGTCGCCGAACGACTCGATCGCGAGCCCGCGGAGACCTCCGAGGACGAGAGCCCCGGTCCGGTCGTGGTGGAGACCGACGAGGGGCTCCGGCTCGGGGCCCCGGCGCCGCCCCAGAGCTGGGCGGTGCCCGCGTGGGCCCCCGGAGTCGCGACCGACGAGCACGAAGGGTCGGTCGCCATGGCCTACCAGTACGCGGCGCCGGTCTTCCGCAGCGCGCGCGAGGGCGCGCCCATCGCCGGCACCGTGCGCCGGGGCACCGCCATCCCGGTCCGCGGCGCGGCGTTCGGGAGCGGCTGTCGCCGCCGTTGGTACGAGGTCGAGGGCGGCTTCGTCTGCTCGTCCGAGGGCTTCGCGGTCGGTCCCGCGCCCGAGGAGCGACCCCAGCACGCGCCGGACCTCACCCAGGCGATGCCCTTCCAATACGCGATGGTCACCCGGCGCGGCGCGCCGCGCCTCTACCGGACCCCGCTGGCCGAGGAGGTCGCGCGGATCCGGGACCCCGAGCGGGAAGCGGAGCCCGAGGTGGTCCAGATGCGCATGGCCGGCGACTACTTCGTCGCCCGCGCCGCCATCGAGACCGGACCGGGCGGCGACTGGCAGCAGACCGTCCGGGGCCAGTACGTGAACCGGGAGGACCTCGAGGACCTCCCGATGCCGCAGCTCGTCGGCGAGCACCTGGAGGCGGACGCGCTCCCCATGGCCTTCGTCTACGCCGAGGACCGGCCGCTCTACCGAGTCGAGGCGGGTGGCCTGGTGGAGGTCGGCACCGCCGCCAAGTACGCGCGCTTCCACGTGACCGACGAGGTCGAGGTCGACGGGGACGCCTACGCGGTGGGCCCCGACGGCCTCGCCGTGCGGCGGGACCAGGTGCGGGTCGCGGCTCGCGCGCCCCGGGACGAGCGGGTCGAGGGCGACCGGTGGATCCACGTGGACCTCGATGAGCAGGTGCTCATCGCCTACGACGAGGGGGAGCCGGTCTACGCCACCCTCGTGGCCAGCGGAAAAGAGGGGTACGACACGCCCCGCGGCGTTTTCCGTATCGACAAAAAGTTCCTTTCGGTGACCATGTCCGGCGAAGATCCCCACGACGGCCCCTTCGAAGTCGAGGAGGTTCCCTGGACCATGTACTACTGGGAGAGCTACGCGCTGCACGGCGCCTACTGGCACGACGCCTTCGGCCAGGTCCGTAGCCACGGGTGCACCAACCTCGCGCCGGCGGACGCCCGCTGGCTCTTCGAGTGGACCAACCCGGCGTTGCCGCCCGGCTTCCACGGGTACAACGCCCGGCGCGGCACCTGGGTTCAGCTGACCCGCGCCTCGTCGGAGGGCGACGCCTGATGATCCGCCGGGGGGGGGCCTTCCTGGCGCTGGCGCTCTTCGCGCTCGCCGGGCTCCCCGTCGAGGCCGAGCGACCGACCCACGACACTCTCGGCGAAGCCGAGATCCCGGTGCGCTTCCGGGTGGCCCACATCGGCGGCCAGCCGGTGAAGAGCGCCGAGTGGCTCGCCGAACAGATCGCCACCGCCAACCGGGTCTTCGGAGTCACCGGGCTCAGCTTCCGAAACGTGGGGGTCGAGCCGCTGGACGGCGACCACGCGGTCCTCGACGACCGTCACGACCGCAACCAGCTCGGTCGCTACCTGGAGCGGGGCGCGGTCAACGTCTTCGTGGTCGGCGAGATGCGGGACGTGGACAACCAGCTCGAGTGGCGCCGGGGGGTCCACTGGCGCTTGCCGTGGCAGCCCGACCGGCACTTCCTGGTCCTGACCGGGATCGCGCCGCCCACGACCCTGGCCCACGAGCTCGGGCACTTCTTCGGCAACCGAGCCCACCGCTGGGTGCCCGGGAACATCATGAGCTACGAGCACGGCGCCGCCCCGCATTTCGATCCCGACCAAGAGCGGCGCGTGGTGAGCACCGCGCGGACCCTGCTCCGCTCGCGGCAGCTCTTCACGGCGCCGACCTTCGACGCGATGGTCGCCGAGGGCCGGTTGCCTTCGTTCTTCTATCCGCCTCACGCGCGTCGCCCCGAGCGCTGACGCGTGGCGCCGGTCCGAGGGATCGGCTACCCGAGCGCCATGCGTCGTCTGGCTCCGCTGTTCTGTGTCCTCGCGCTGGCTTGTGGCGCCGAGGAGCCCGCTCCCGCTCCCGCTCCCGAGGACGAGGGGTCGGCTCCGGCCGCCGAAGCCGAGCCGGCGGCGGCCGAGGCGGCGGCCGAGGCGGAGCCGGAGGCGGTCCCCGACCCGGTGATCGACCTCGACGGCGAGTCCCGGTACGGCGCCATCCCCCTCGCCCCGGGGTTCGCGCCCGACCCCCGGCAGGAGCGCGGCACGGCGGAGGGTCGCATCGCGGCCTCGGAGCTCGCCGAGGACTGCCCGGGCTTCGTGGGCGCCGAGCCTCTGCACGCGATCGAGGCCCGGGGGCCCTTCGCGCGGCTCTACCTCGGGGTTCGGGGGGAGGCGCCCCTGGGCCTCGTCCTCCGGAGCGAGACCGGCGACACCACTTGCGCCTCGATCCCCGAAGAGAGCGAGCTCGCGTTGCTGGAGTCCCACCTCGCGCCGGGCACCTACCGGCTCTGGATCACCACGGCCGCGGCCGACGACTCGGTGCCCTACGTGCTCGCGCTGAGCGAGGTGGGCCTGGACCCGGACGCCATCCCGGCTCCCTGAACTCGGACCCTCGCTCGGGGGAGGCGCCGCGTTCGCGAGAGATTTCCTGCCCAAGGTCTCCGCCGTCGTTGCGGTCGGAACCCGGGAGCGTGGTAGGGTGACGACGGCGATGAGTGAGGATCTGCTTCAACCCGCAGCCCAGGAAGATCCGCGCGTGGGTATGGTCCTCCAGGACCGCTACCGGATCGTTCGGAAGATCGGCGAGGGCGGGATGGGCGCCGTCTACGAGGGCGAGCACGTCCTGATCAAGCGGCGGGTGGCCATCAAGTGCCTCCACTCGCAGTTCGCCACCAACCCCGAGATCGTCGCTCGCTTCCACCGCGAGGCCCTCGCGGCGACCAGCATCGGCCACCAGAACATCATCGAGGTGACCGATATGGGTCGCTTCGACGATGGCTCGGTGTTCATGGTCCTCGAGTTCCTCGCCGGGCGCGATTGGTCGGACGACATCGATCGCGATGGCGCCCAGCCGCTCGGCAAGACGGTCCACATCGTGGACCAGGTCTGCGACGCGCTCACCGCGGCCCACGCCAAGGGGATCATCCACCGGGACCTGAAGCCCGAGAACATCTATCTGATCGAGCGCGGCGCCGACCCGGAGTTCGTGAAGGTCCTCGACTTCGGCATCTCGAAGTTCAAGGACGGCGCCGGAGGCAGCAAGGGGATGACCCAGACGGGCACCACCCTGGGCACGCCCTACTACATGGCCCCCGAGCAGGCGCAGGGGAAGAAGGACATCGACCAGCGGGCGGACATCTACTCCCTCGGGGTCATCCTCTTCCAGGCGCTCACCGGCCAGTATCCATTCGACGACGAGTCCTACCCGATGCTCGTCCTGAAGATCTGCACCGAGCCGCCGCCGCCCCTGCGCCTGTATCGGCCGGACTTGCCCGAGGAGCTGGAGCTGCTGATCGGGAAGCTCCTCGCCAAGAACCCGGCCGACCGATACCCGGATTGCGCCTCGCTCAAGGCCGCGCTGGCGCCCTTCCGGTCGATTAAGGACACCCCCGAGGTGGCCGCCGACGCGCCGGCGACCTCCTCCATGCAGTCGTCGCTCCTCGCCGGGGCCGGCGCCTCGCAGAGCGGGATCCGCCCGCCGACCTCGGACGTCGCGCCCGTCTCCGCGCCGGAGATGCCCGTCGCCGGCAGCAACAAGACCCCGCTGATCCTGGGGGCCGGCATCGGCCTCTTGCTCCTCGGGGGCCTGGGCATCGCGGCGGCCCTCGGCGTCTTCTCTCCCGTGCCGCCGCCGACGCCGCTGGAGACCCCCACGGCCCCGATCGCCGAAGGGGATCCCCCGGAAGAAGAAGAGCCCCTCGCGGACGAGCGCGTCTGGGTCCACATCGACACCGAGCCCGCCGACGCCGAGCTCTTCTTGGACGGGGACCGCATCGCGAACCCCTTCCAGGCGCGGATGCCCGCTCAGCGCGAGCCCCGCCGGATCGAGGCGCGGAAGGACGGCTTCGTGACCCAGATTCAGGATCTGAGCCTGCGCTGGGAGCAGAACCTCACCATCCGGCTCGCCGAGGGTGAGGGCACCGACGACCGTCGGGAGCCCCGGACGGAGCAGCCGGCGACCCGGCGCACGCGCCGCGCCCCGACGACGATGGACACCACCGCGGCCGCGATGGTGGCGAGCCCGATGACGGAGACCCCGACGGCGATGGTGGCCACTCCGATGGAGGCCACGATGGCCGAGCCCGCAGCGATGACGGAGCCTGCCGCCATGACCGAACCGGCCCCGGCCGAGCCGGCCACCATGGAGTCCTCGTCCATGATGGGCGGGCTGATCGACATCGCCCTCTGAGGCGGCCCTCCGCCCCTGGGGAAATCCCGTGATTTGCCCGTGAGGATGGAACACGGATGGGGTAAGGTCTCTGGGCTGTGACGGGGGCGACTACCCATTGGGCGCGGCTCGGACTCCTGGTGGCCTCCATGCTCCTCGCGAGCGCGGCGTGGACCCGGGTCGAGGCGCAGGAATCGGGCGACGACGAGGCCGCCGAGGCGACGGAGCCGGCGGCGGAAGCCGCGGAGGCGGAAGCCGACGAGGCACCGGCGCCCCCGGAGGACCCCAACGTGGTCGAGGCGCGGGAGCGCATCGCACGCGCCAGCCAGCTCTTCGAGCAGGAGAACTACGACGCGGCCCTCGCCGAGTTCCACGAGGTGCTCGAGCTCATCGGGGATCACCCGGTGCGCTTCCAGGTCCTCTACAACATCGCCAAGGCCTACGAAGCGCTCTACCGCTACGACCAGGCCATGGAGTTCTACCGGCGCTTCCTGGACGGAGGCGGCCGCGACACGGCGCTGGCCACCGAGGTGGAGACCAAGGTGCAGGTCCTCGAGGGGCTCCTCGGGACCATCTTCGTCGAGGTGAGCGTGGCCGACTACGAAGTCTGGGTCGACGACCGGCTCGTCGGCGAGAACCGCGACCGCGTGATGGTGCCCGGCGGCTCCCACGTGGTCGAGGTCCGGGCCAGCGGGTTCATCCCCACGCGGAAGGAAGTCCAGGTACCCGCTCGCGCGGAGCGGACCCTGACCTTCGAGCTCGAAGAGCTCGCCGAAGAGTTCGAGGGCCTGCCCTCGTACCTCTTCTGGATCGCCGCGGGCGGCGCGGCGGCCGCGGTCGTGGGCGGGACCATCTACGGCATCCGCGCGCTCCAGCGCCGCAACGAGATCGACGACATCCTCGACGGCCCCACCGGCGGTGTGGGCGAGGTCACCTCGGACGACAAGGACGAGGTCGGGGCGCTCTCGCGCAACGCGGACATCTTCTTCGGCGCGGCGCTGCTGCTCGGCACCACCGCGGTCATCTTCGCCATCTTCACCGACTGGGGCGGCGACGA
>DCLA01000045.1:1999-2367 GCA_002320815.1 Myxococcales bacterium UBA1660 | reverse complement strand
GGCGGCGACGACGACGAGGCCGAGACCGCCGGCCTCCGGCTCTCACCCGCGGTCGGCCGCGACTCGGCGGCGCTCTGGCTCGAGGGGAGCTTCTGATGCGACTCGTACGACTCGGGCTGACGACCCTGCTCCTCTCCGGTTGCACCGTGCTGAACCTGGACGGCTTCGAGGAGCCGAACTGCCAAGCGATCGCGGACGAACAGGGGATCCACGGCAACGTGCTCTGCTCCCGGGCCCTCGCGCAGCGCGACGGTCTCCCCGACGAGGAGACCTGCTTGCCCTATGTCTGCGTGGCCGAGACGGGCCGCTGCGAGCTCCGCATGGAGGAGACCTGTTTCCAGGGAGACAACGACTGCGACGGCCTGATC
>DCLA01000045.1:1254-1699 GCA_002320815.1 Myxococcales bacterium UBA1660 | reverse complement strand
GACAACGACTGCGACGGCCTGATCGACGAAGGTCTGCAGGGCCAGTTCGATCCCGCCACGATCGCCGGCCTGGCCGAGCGCTCGCCGCACGTGATGAGCACCGAGCTCACCTCGCTCTCGGTCGCCGCGAGCACCTCGGCGGTGACGGTCACCTACACCGACGAAGAGGACGACGCCTGGGCCTTCGACATCGGGGACTCCGAGCCCGACGACTTCCAGTACGGCCACAACGAACAGAATCAGCCGTGGCCGGCCAGCGGGGAGACGCTCGTCGCCAACTCCTGCTGGCGCCAGCGCTATCCCGGAGCGGGCACCGGGATGACCGGCGCCCCGGAGTTCGACTCGACCCAGTGCAGCTTCGCCGCGATCGCGGCGGATCGCGTGCAGGGCGTGGGTCTGGTGGCCGCGATCAACGGGACCGGCGGGTGCTCCGACGGTCAGCTGC
>DCLA01000045.1:0-948 GCA_002320815.1 Myxococcales bacterium UBA1660 | reverse complement strand
GGTGCTCCGACGGTCAGCTGCGCGTCGGGTACACCAGCGGCCAGGAGCGCGACATCTTCCAGGTCAACGGGCCCTTCGAGCGCTCGAACAGCTTCCTCGGGGTCGGCCTGACCTCCGACGGCACCTGCACCGCCACCGAGCCCGATGCGTGTCAGGCGGCCGTGGACCGGACGAAGCTGGAGACCTGCTCGCCCGGCTGTGATCCGATGACCGAGGTCTGCATCGAGGGCACCTGCTACGCGAGCGACGGCTGCTCGAGCGACGCCGACTGTCCGGCGAGCGGCCGATGCCTCTGCGACCGATGCGTTAGCGAGGCCTGGTTCGATCGCGCGCAGGCGTGCGGCGTGACCGGTCTGAACATCGCCGCCGCCGTCACCGCCAACGAGGGCCCGACGGAGCGCGAAGGCCAGGAGGACCTGCGGGGTCTGGTGGCCTTCACCGGTGGCTCCCGGGACTACGCCTGTGGGTTCGAACGCGACGTCGCCATCCTGGGTGCGGTGCAGTTCAAGTCCGCGGGCGGCAGCACCCTGGGCTACGTCACCACCACGAACGAGGGCCAGCCGCAGGTGATCGGTCGAACCCGTAGCACCGCCGCCCCGGCCATCTACGGTCTCCGGGACCAGTACGTGGTCACGTACCCGACGTCCGACAGCGACGGGCTCGCCATGCACGTGATCGACGGACTCCCCGAGTTCGTGGAGAACGTGGACTACGCAGCAGGGGGGACCTTCTCCACCGCGGTGTGCGAGACGGTCGAGGGACCGACCCTGGAGTGCCCCACGGGGGGGGAGGCTCCGCGGGCCGTCTGTGGCCTCACCGACTGCGGGTCCGACGTGGGCGCCTGCGTCTCCGGCGCCCGGTCCTGCGTGCTCGGTGAAGGGGTCTGCGACGGGATGATCGCGCCGGACGAGGAGATCTGCGCCAACGACGTCGACGAGGACTGCGACG
>DCLA01000049.1 GCA_002320815.1 Myxococcales bacterium UBA1660 | reverse complement strand
CACCCGCTCGTCCGTCGTGAGCACCGACGGATCCCCGACTCCCGCGTCCGCCTCCGCTCGCTTCACCCACTCACGCAACGCGCTGGGCGTAAGGTCCAGGTCCCGGGCGACCAAGGTCACGCTCCGGCCTCCGCGCACCAGCTTCACAGCGTCCGCCTTGAACTCGGCGGTGTACGAGCGCCGGGCCCGTCTCTTGGACTTCGATTTCATGGTCTCTCCTCGCGCAGTCTCGCGCTATCAGGGGTGTCCGCCAAGAGGGGGGAGGCCCAGAGCCGCGTACCGCGAGCGTCTACGAGATCGCGCTGGCCTTCGCACATGTGTCCAAAGCTTCGCGTATGGGTTCGGCTCCCCTTCTAGAGCAAGGAGACCGACACCGTTGCTCACGTGACGTGACGAACTTCGCGACAAGCAAGTCCACAGCGACAGCACACCGCCAACTGGGTCTACGGTCCTGCCCCTACCTCAACCAAACTCTCTAGGGCCGCTATGGTGCGTTCGACCTCGCTTCGATCCACGGTCGCAGAAACGCCTAAGTGCATCAGGGCTTCGTCGAGCTGACGCGACCCGAAGGCTCGGATCGCGGGGTTGAACCAAGACATCGCGGTTATGACCGAACGCACACCGAACTTATCGGAGATAACCGCTGTGACCCTCGGCCGGCCGTCGACCGCACTCGCGACCTGCGATCTCTGCTTGGCATTCGGGGCCGCTCCTGTCGTCGCTACGACCAACGTCGGCGGACAGCGATAGCGGCGTAGGAACTTGGTCCAATCGTCCCAATCCGCGTCCAGGACGGGAGCGTCGCCGTGCACAAGGATCAAGAGCGCCCCCCCACAGAGCTCAGCGAAAGCGACAGACGGCTTCGGCACATGGCAAAGATAGCCAATCCTTCGCGCGGGTGCCAGGTAGTGCCCAGTCAAGTGGTGGATGAGCGGCTATCGCGCGTCGTCCTCGATCAGCTGGCTTCCTTCAGTTGGGGGTCGGCATCGGCTTGGATCTCGCGGACTCGGATGAGCTCGTCGAGAGAGCCGATGGTGATGTAGCGGCGACCGAGAGCCCACTCGTCATGCTGCTCGGCGAGCACGGCGCCGACGAGGCGCAGGACGGCGGCGCGGTTGGGGAAGATGCCGACGACGTTGGAGCGTCGCTTGACCTTCTTGTTGAGCCGCTCGAGGGGGCTGTTGCTCCAGATCTTCTTCCAGTGCGCTGACGGCAAGGCGGCGAAGGCCAGGATGTCGGCGCCAGCGTCTGCGAGCAGGTTGGCCGCGTCGGGGAAGCGCTCGTCGAGCTGCTCGATCACCCGCGCATGCTGCGCGAGGACTTGGTCGGCGTCGGGCTGCTGGAAGATCGTGCGGACGAGCGTCGCAACGAGGTTCGGGGCGGACTTCGGCACACGGGTCAGGAGGTTGCGAAGGACGTGCGTTCGGCACCGCTGCCAGCTCGCCCCTGAGAGCGTGGAAGCGATCGCGTCCTTGAGGCCCTCGTGGGCGTCGCTGATCACCAGGTGCACGCCGCTGAGTCCGCGAGCGACGAGGCCTCGCCAGAACGCCGTCCAGCTCCCGCCCGTCTCGTTGGTCACGACGTCGATGCCGAGGATCTGCCGGTAGCCTTGGTCGGTCACGCCGACCGCTAGCACGACGGCGACGTTCACGTTCCGCACGTCCTCGCGTCTCTTCACGTAGGTCGCGTCGAAGTACACATACGAGTATGCGGCGGCCTCGAGCGGGCGCGATCGAAGGGCCTCGACCTGCTCGTGGAGGGCGGCGCAGAGCTCGCTGACCTGGCTCTTGCTGATGCCGTCGATCCCCATCTGCTGGACCACGGCCTCGACCTTCCTCGTCGAGACGCCCTTGATGTACGCCTCGGCAATCACGGCGACGAGCGCCTTCTCGCTCCGGCGGCGGGGCTCCAGCAGCCAGTCCGGGTAGTAGCTGCCTCGTCGGACCTTTGGGATCGCGAGGTCGATCGTGCCGACTCGCGTGTCCCAGCGCCGCTCGCGATAGCCGTTTCGGTGGTTCGTTCGACTGGGCGAGCGCTCACCGTACTCGGCGCCGCACATGGCGTCGGCCTCTGCGGACATCATCGCCTCGGCGAGCGCTTGCACCATGCTGCGCACCACATCGGGGCTGCCCTCCTCGAGGGTCTTGCGAACCATCTCCACGGGGTCCATCGTCGTCTTGGCCATCTCGTTGCTCCTCTCGGTTTCAGCACCTCAAGGATGACGTGGATGGCCGCTCTATTTCAGGAGCTCCGGCCGGGCCGCCATGCGGCGGCTTCAGCCGGCTCGCCTACACCACGTGGTAGGACACTACTGTGGTGCCATCGTGTGGACCCGGTCCGGTTTCGCCGAGACCGCCGCTCTCCGGCGACAAGGCTTCGACCTCGGCAGCAAGCGCTTGATGCGGGTCATGCAGGAGATCGGTCTTCGCGCGCGGCGACCGAGAAGGTGTAAGGCCACGAACTTGTTGGCGCCGGGCCCGGAGGTGGCCCCAACCGGCTCGAGCGAGACTAGTCGACCGAGGCACCCTGTCCAGGCGCCTGGGCGCGCTCGTCGCCGCGGCGCCGGAAGAAGACGACGACGATGCGCCGACGCGAAAGCGCAGGCACGGGCCCAAGGGTCGCCGTAGCCTCGCCGAGGCGGAGCTGCCCGAGACCACCATCGTGGTCAAGGACGAGCTCTTCGAGTAGCTGGTCGCCGAGGGCAAAGCCGAGCGCGTTACCTCCGAGACCAGCTACGAGCGCGCAGGTAAAGTACCAGACGAAAACCGCACAGGGCGACGGGCCGATCGAGACCGCGCCGGTGCCGCCCGAGCTGCTCCGCCGATGCCTGCCCGCGCCGTCGACGCTCGCGCACTTGCCGACGCAGAAGTTCTGCGACGGCTTGCCGCTGTACCCGCTCGAAGACATCTGCGCGCGCGACGGTCTCCACCTCGATCGCAGCACGATGAGCCTCTGGCTCGAAGCTGTCGGCGCAACCTTGGGCGCGACGGTGGTAGCCGCGATGGGCGCCGACGCCCTCTGGTTCGCGACCGACGCCACGGGCTTCACGATCCAGCCGGGCTCTCGCGCCGGGCCCCGGAGGCCCTGTTGCGAGGGGCACTACGTCGTCAAGATCGCCGACCGCAGCCACATCCTCTTCGAGTTCCACGACCAGTAGACGAGCCAGGTCGTGCGCCCGATGTTCAAGGCCTTGAGGGGTACGTCCAGGCGGACGCGCCCAGCGTCTACGACGCACTCTGCCATCCGAGTGATGACGACGACGGCGATGGCCATCAGCGCCCCGAGGTCGGCTGCTGGAGCCGCGCGGCGTAGGTACTGGGAGGCCGCTCTCGCCAAGGCGCCGTGGCCCGCGAGGCGCTGCTGCGGATCGGGAACCTCTTCGACATCGACGCCAAGCTCCACAGCAAGCGACCTTCCGTCGATGATCGCCCGCCTGCGTGACGAGCACCTGCGCCTCCTCGTCGAGGAGTTCATCGCCTTTGCCGAGCTCGAGTAAGAGCGCGTGAGGGACCAGTGGGGAGCCCTCCGCAGCGCCCTCGGATACTCCGTCCGCCAGGTCGGTGCGCTCCGCGCCTTCCTGCACGACGGCCGGCTGCGCATGGACAACGACCTCTTCGAGGGCCAACCGCGCAAGGTCGTCCGCATCCGCGATGCCTCGATCTTCGCTGGCAGCGACGAGCACGCCGAAGCCGCGGGCCTCATCGCCTCCGCGAGCTCGATCCCGAGGGCTACCTCCGCGGTCCCATCCGCGCCCGGCCTCACTGGCCGAGGGATCGCTTCCGCGAGCTCGCGCCCCCATACTGAGTCGCCACCCGCGCTACCCTCGAGCGGCATGAGCTCGACGCCGAGCTCGTAGGGCTGCACAGCCCGGAGCCGGCCCAGTAGCCGGCGGCGCAACGAACGCGAGAGCGACTCGGCGGTACCCACGACCCACAGCCTGGTGGCCCGAGCCGATACGTCGCGACGGGGCTCATGCAGCGGATACCGGACCAATGCCACACGGAGCTCCGGCAAGAACCTCCGCCGCGCCCCGCTGCCTGGACCTCGCTGCGTAACTCCTCGATGTCCATCACGGCCTCCTCTCCGAACGCCGCGGCCTACGCGCGCCGGTCACACCTCGTCCGGACCGGACAGGGAGAGCACTTACGGGCCACCGACGGGAGCCTCGACGAGCTGCGCGTCGAGCAGAGCCGCGGCTCGTGCTTCATGGCAGACGGCAGCATCGGACCAGAAGGCCTGTGAGATAGAGTCTCAACGCATCTGGACTCGCGCGGTTGCTCGAAGCTACGGACTGAGGTATATAGTATGTATGCTTCGGTCGGTTGTGTGGTTCTGGTTCCTGTCATGCGGGGTCGCCCTCGGCAACGCGGGGTGCGCGGAAGGCGAAGCGGCACCCGACGTAGGAGGCCGCGCCCGCGATCTGGGTCCACCCGTCCCGGAACAGCCACTGGCAGATATGGGGCAACCCGGGAACGACGCGACTCCAGGCACTGCTGGTGGCGACGCATCGGTGCCCATCAGTCCAGGCGACCCACTCGCGATCTCGGAGCGAGAGGCCTGGGTGTGGGTGCCCATGGAGACCATGCAGTGTGCAAACGGGTCGTCTGGGGGGTTCGCGGTGAACCTGACGGACCGCAGTCGAGAGCTTGTGCTCTACCTTCAGGGGGGCGGCGTCTGTCACAACACCCTCACGTGCAGCGCCAGCTTGATCGACTCGGTGGGTGATGATCCCCTTCGCACGGCTCTAGACGGTGGCGTCACCAGCAACCAAGGCATCTTCGATCGAAGTGATCCCACCAACCCCTTCCGCGATGCCAACTTCGCTGTGCTGCCGCACTGCACCGGAGACCACCACATAGGGGACTCTGTTCGAAGCTACGGCGCTCGCACCGTCCACCACCACGGCTTTGCCAACGTGGCGCGGACGACCGAGCGCCTGCTGGCCACGTTTCCCGACGCCAGCCGGGTGACAGTCTCGGGCTTCAGCGCCGGAGGGGTCGGGATCACGGGGAACTACCAGCGAATCGCGCAAAGCTTCGAAGCGGTCGGCGGCCCAACCCCCTTTTTGGTCATCGATGCGGGGCCCTTCCTGCAGCGGCCTCACCTGGCGGAGGGCTCCGAATCCGATCTGATCGAGGCGTGGAACCTCGAGGAGACGGTGCTGCCGTATTGCGAGGAGTGCGTCGAGCAAGGGCTATCCGCGCTCTATAGAGCCAACCTTCGCGCTCATCCAGGGCTGCGACAGTCGCTGCTCTGCGCCTACGAGGACTCCGTGGTGAAGCTCATGTACACCGCCATCGGCTCCGTCGTGGGTGCGGCGGCACTCCGGACGGGCCTGCTCGAACTCGCAGACGCGCACGCGGACGAGTCGTCGATGCGCTTCTTCTTCTACTCGGGAGACCGGCATGGCGCACTTCACTTGCCTGCAGACGCCACCCCCGGACTGCGCGACTTCCTGAACCGACAGGTGGACGGTTCATTCAACTGGAGTTCCGTCATCCCGTGAGGTTCGGTCGCGAGCTCACAGGCGCGAAAGAAGAGGTGTGCTATGCGGATAGTCATCACTGGTGCAGCGCGAGGCATTGGCGGCTCGCTCGCAAGGCGGCTGGGGGAGCGCGGCGACCAGGTCGCGCTCATTGGACTGGAACCCGAGCTGATGGCGGAGGTCGCGGCGCGTCTACCGCATGCGACCTGCTACGAGGGCGACGTCACCAACCGGTCTGGATACGAGCGAGTCGTCGAGCGCGCGGCAAAGAAGCTCGGCGGAATCGACGTGGTGGTCGCGAACGCAGGCGTTGCAGCACAACTGCCGTTGGTCGGAGGGAACCCCGACACCTTCGACCGGATGATCGCGGTCAACATCCGTGGCGTGTACGACACCATCCGAACGGCCGGGCCTTATCTGATGGAGTCGGGAGGCTACGCGCTCCTGATCTCGTCTCTCGGAGCCGCGGTACATCTGCCACTGATGGGCGGGTACTCGGCCTCGAAGGCGGCGGTCGAAGCTCTCGGGAACGCTCTGAGAGGCGAGTTCGCCCCGTCCGGAGCGCGAGTCGGCATTGCCTACTTCGCGGAGCTGGAGACCGATATGACCCGGCGCGGCTTCGGTACGAACGCCGCGCGACAAGCGTTCGGTGGACGTGCCGTGAGCGGCGTGGCCCCACTCGCTCCGGCGATCGATGCGCTCGTCCGGGGCATCGATGGGCGCCGACGCGTCATCGTGTCGCCGTGGTGGGTCCGCCCCCTACTGCCGACTCGAGCGATCGCTCAACGAGTACTCGAGCTCGCGCTGGGCAGCAGGGTCGCAGAGGCCGTCGCCATCGCTCGGCGAGAGGACGCTCCGTTGACGACCGAGCTCCCATGCCCCTCAGCCATCGAGAGCCCGGCGTGATGCTTCCGCCGGCGGAGCTGCCGCGTCTCGGCCTACTCAACCGGGCCGTAGTCCAGCTCGCGGGTCGTGTCGCCTGCACCGAGCCACCGCGCCTCTTTCGTACCGTCGGTCACCGTCCCGTTCTGCTTCGACGCTGGCTGCTCTTTGCCGGCACACTGATGCCCTGCGGCTCGCTACCGAAGGTGGACACGGAGTTGGTGATCCTCGCCGTGGCCGGGCTGCTTGAGTGCGACTACGAGTGGCACCATCACGCGCCTCGCGCGCAGGCCGCTGGGCTGACTCCCGCCGCCATCCAGTCACTCCGCTCCAAAGAGCTCGACGGCGCGCTCTTCTCCGCGCGCCACGGACTCCTGCTCCATGCGACGAGGGAGCAGCTGAACGACGGCCGCGTGGCGAACGATCGGATGGAGCGACTTCGGGCGATGCTTGGCGATGCTGGGACCGTCGAGCTGCTGCTGCTCATCGGCCACTATCAGATGCTCGCCGGCTTCATCGCGTCGTGTGGTGTCGAGCCCGACCGGCCACGGGAGGGTCTCTGACATGGCGCGGTGGTGGCCAGAGTCCACTCGGTGCGCCTGTGCGCTGCTGCTTGCCGCGCTCGCCAGCTGCAGCCCAACCTCAGGCGGCGACGCGTCCGTGCGACCAACGGACGGCTCGGTCGCCACCGACCGAGGGGTCGTCGATGGCGAAGCTTCTCCGCCGGGCGACGGGTCTGCGATCGAGCCGAGAGACGGGGGGTCCGAGTGCGACCTCGAGTGCGGAGCACATGGCGTCTGCCTGCTCGAAGCGGCCAACGCCGTGTGTCGCTGCGACGACGGCTGGAGTGGCGCACACTGTGAGGATCGGGCACCCGAAGCGTTCGACCGCGTACTCGTCGCACTCGACCTCGCGGACCCCGCTGCGCTGGTGCTCGAAGACGGACGCGTGATCGTCAGCGGCACGCGCGGCGGTCGCACCCTTCCACTGCTCGAAAGTAGTGACCTCCGCTCCTTCGATAGCATCGGCGACTACGATCCTCAGCGGAACGATCCAGGTCACGACTACTGCCACGTGTGGGCCCCGGATCTCTCGCGGACCGACGAAGCGTTCCATCTTTACTTCTCGGCTCAGCGAGTCTCGCGTGGCAGCCCCTGCCCCAGTGGCGCACAGGACGTGGCGACATACCACTCCGAGGGAGCGAGCCTGGCAACTCTCGGTCCACCGGAACCGATACATCCCGGTACCGCCTTCCCCCGCACGTACGCGCCACGCGGCTGTCCACCCGAAGGGTGCCGGCATGCGATCCGCATCGATTCGACCCTCTCCGACGGGTGGTTTCACTATGTGTGGTTCTCCGGCGGTAACAACATCTCGGCGTTTCGCTGGGCCGACCCGACACGGGTCATCGATGTTGCGGGTCCGGCCACGCGATTCGGTCACCTGGTCTCCGCTGAGGAAGAAGCGATCAACGAGGCGCCGGAGCTCTTCGAGCGACGGGGGATGAACTACCTCTTCTTCAGCACCGGGTGGTTCGACGGTCAGTATGCGATGAAGCTCGTCACCGCACCGAGTATCGAAGAGCTCCACCGCGGGCGAGCCACTCGGAGAATCTCCACTCCCGTCCGAGACCGAGCTGGCAACCTCTTGGAGAGCCACGGCCACAACACGGTTATCGCCATGGGCGAAGAGTACTTCAACGTGTTCCACCAGGGGGCGTTCGAACGGGGAGCGCTGATTCGCCGCGACACCTATCTCCAGCGAATGTCCTTCCACCCGGATGGGACCCCGCAGTCGCTGAACTTCGTTGACGTCCGGTGGGGCGCCCTCGAAGGTCACCGATATTCGCTGGATGTCCGACTCCGGGACGGAACTATCTTCGGGCCGTGCATCGCTGTCGGGCGGATCGGCGAACGAGCGACCGTTCGATTCGGCGGGGTGTGTCCGGATCGCGACGACGCTCGCGTGGAGAAGTCGAAGATCGCGGCCTTCCGCATCTACTACACGGACGACGGCGACTTCCGAGAGTTCGCGGAAGCTGCATACGATGGCCATTCGGACGACGTCTTCGTGGCAATCGCCGGCGCACGACCAACTGTCATCCCAGTGCGATGGAACGAGCGCGAAACGGCCGCCGAGTACTCCCTCGACGTCCAACGTCGCGACGGGACTTGGATTGCGCCTTGTGTGGGAGCCGCATTCCTGGGTCGAGCCTTGGAGCACGATTTTTCCGGAGACTGTCGTTCCGCTGGAGTTCGTGTGCCACTCGAAGATATCGCCACCGTACGGGTGTGTTCTGCCGAGGGGGGGGACTGGGCCCGAGCGAGCTGCGGACGCCGAGCTTGGCACGACGGCCTCGCTCGCCTGGATGTGGAGGTCCCTTGACTGGTAGCGACAAGGAAATGGCCTCTTGACCACAGGCATACAGAGTGTATGCTTAGCCAATGAGGCCGGTCATGAAGTGCGCTTTCTGGGGGCGCTCGATACTCCTAGTGGTACTCGTCTTCGTGCTCGTGCGGCATGGAGGTCGGGGCTGATGACGCTCTTACGTTTCGTTGCCGTCGGGGTCTGCTTCCTAGTCTCCCAGGGCTGCGCACCGACTTCTCGAGAGGCCTGTGATCCGCCTTCTCGGTGCGCGAGCGACGACGTTGCCGTGCCTGACGCTAGCACGTCGTTCGACGCGGCTGGAACCGACGCCGCGCGAGTCGACGGATCAGCAGAAGCCGACGGCGCCACCCCGCCTGACGGGTTCGTCGCCTCCATCACTGGTGTCGAACGCACCAGTCGCGAGCTCGTCTGCAAACTAATCAGCGGCGATGAAAGCGATCGGCAATCTGCCAACCGTACCCATACTCGGTTCAATCTCCGCGGCACCGACCTGGGCACACCGGCGATCGTGGGCGACGACCTTGCCCTCTTCTTTGGGGACACCCACGGATGGCAAGGGATCTGGGCGATCGGAGAGGACCCCGACTCGATCGCTCGAGTGCCGCTCGCCGCCGCTCGCTCGGACCTCTCGACACTCTGCCACCAGCTACAGTTCTTGGTCACCAACGACGAGCCGAGCGTTGCCGCCGATACCGACCCAACGGTACTCCGGGACTTCGACGGAGCCTACCTGACCGCTCCTCCTGGCCAGTCGATCCGAGATTACATCGACCGCCCCGTCCCCTTCTTCGAGACGAGTACGGGCTCTTTCGCCGGCTCGTTCGAAGTACCCGCAGGAGCCCTCGGACGTGGTGACCAGGCGTTCGTCTTCTGGGCGACGCGGCCGGGAACCCGGGAGATCGGACCGATGCGTCTGTCGTTCGTCGCCCGCTGGGACGGTGGACATCGAGCCGCTCAACAGATCCTCTATCCGCTCGACGACCTCGATCGAGACAGGTCGCTCGGGGGGCACTTCCTCCAGGTGTCCCCGGTTGAACATGAGGGGTACGTCTACCTGTTCGGTACGGGGGAGTATCGCAGGGATGGCGTCCACGTCGCTCGGAAACCATCCAGCACGATGGAGACGGCGGGCAGCATCGAGCTCTTCGATCCCCGAACGGGCGCATGGGTCGAGCCTTCCTCCATGGACGCCGACGCACGAGCCTCCATTCCTGCCGTCTTCGAAGAAGATGTGCGAGGCATCGGCGAGCTCGGCGTCCAGTACGTCGCGGACCCCGGCATCTTCGTGATGATGTTCCAGCAGCTGTCCGACAGCTCCGCCGGGAACCACATGGTCTTGGCCGTGGCCCAGGAACCGCAGGGGCCGTGGTTCTCTACGCGCGTCATCACGATGCACGACCCCGCGTTTCAAGCAGAGCACTGCTGTCTCGGCGACACGTGCCCTGGGAACCGAATCCTCCATTGCGATCGCGCAGGGCTGTACGCCATCTATCCGCTCCCGCTCATCGAAGTGAGCCGCTCGAGCGACGGGGTGCTACTAGACGTCCCCTTCACGGCATCGACCTGGCAGCCCTACAACGTCGTGCTCTTCCGCACCCGCGTGCTGGTTCGGGGGCTGTGACGTGAGGCGGACCTGGACATATCGATCGCCAATCTCCCGAGGCGCGCTTGGCCTGGCATGGATCGTAGTGGCGTGCAGTGGCGGCTCCGACTTCCCGGGCTCCGACGCCGCCCGGATCGACGGGGGTCGCGAGATGGAGGACGCAGGTGAGCGGGACAGCTCGTCGGCGCTGACGGACGCCCGTCCTGAGGATCAAGGGACCCGGCTGGACCATGGGCCTGCGGACGCAGGAACGTGCCTCGACCGCGGAGACAGCTGTGAGCCTGGCCTCGTCGAGTGTTGTGGCGACCAGTTCGCCTGCGGAACCACCACTGCTGGGCTGGTGTGTTGCGGTGAGATGGGTGCGGCCTGCGCCACACCCGACGGTTCTGACTGCTGTGGCAGCGCCCTGTGCGTCGGCGGGCGTTGCCAGCCTCCTGGCGGCCCCGCGCCTCGCTTTGCAGCCCCCTTTCAATGTGGCGAACGCTGGACCTATAGCCATCACTCAGCCGAGGTCCGGCTTGCTCTGGACTTCGTACGCTCGGACGGGGGGGCGACCGCTGGAGCACCGGTGCTGGCGTCGGCCGCGGGCGTAGCCACCCGACACTTCCAAGCGGGAGGAGCTGGCAACTACGTCGTCGTCGAACACGGAGATGGTTGGCGGACGTACTACTTCCACCTCTCCGAGTACTCCGTCAGCGACGGAGCCTGGGTCGAGCGAGGGACGCCCGTGGGCCGAACGGGCTCGACCGGAGCATCGTCCGGAGCTCACATCCACTACGAACAGCTTCGCGGTGGTGCAGGCCAGACGATCCACCTCGAGGGAGCCTCGCTCGCTCCGTATCCGCCTACCTACGGCTCCGCACACTGGACCAGTGAGACGGCATGCGACGGCCCGCGCTCTTTCGCGACCTGGGGCAACGATCGCCCCATCCACGAGACCCCGTCGACGAGCTCACGGGTCCTGCGCACGATCGCGACTCCAACGACCGTCTCTGTCGACTGCCAGGCACGCGGTGGCGTGGTCACCGCCGAAGGCTACATGAACGAGTGGTGGGCCCACGTTCCCGCACTCGGTGGGTACCTTTCGAACATCTACATCGCGGTCTCCGAGTCGTTCTTGCCTGGCGTCCCCGAGTGCTTATGAGAGCTCACTCCTCGGTGTCGAGGGTGCTGGCGATGAGCTTCCGGTCGATGCGCTTGTGCCTGCGTCGGGAGGCGTATTTGAGGGCTTCGGTGGCGATGCGGTCGGCGTCTTGAAGGCGGCCGCCGGAGGCTTCGTGCAGGAGCGCGAGCGTCTTCGAGTGCCGCGTCACCGAGGGACAGAACAGATGGGCGAGTAGAGAGAGCGGTTCTTGCGGAGCCGCAGTCGACCGCTGACCTCGGGGAGGCCGGCGAGGACAATGGGAGAGCTGGGGTGCGTGTTGACGCGCGGCTTGTCTGAG
>DCLA01000122.1 GCA_002320815.1 Myxococcales bacterium UBA1660 | reverse complement strand
GCGCGGAATCGCCGGCCCGCGTCGCGCTCGAAGACCGCGCCGACCTGGCGAACGCCTTCACCGAGCGAGGCTTCGACGGCGCGTTCGTGTCGTGGGAAGCGGGCGCGACCACCGGCGTCTGCGTGGGCGGCGAGCTCTGCGGGCGGGTCATGGTCCCCGCGTCGACCTACAAGATCCCCCACGCGCTCATCGCGCTGGAGACCGGGGTGGCCACCGGACCCGACCACGAGCGGGAGTGGGACGGCGAGGAGCGGGCCATCGACGCGTGGAACCGGGACCACACGCTGGCCAGCGCCATCGAGTTCTCCGCGGTCTGGTACTTCCAAGAAGTCGCGCGAGAGATCGGCCCCGAGCGGATGCGCGACTGGCTCGGGCGGCTGGACTTCGGCAACGGCGAGATCGGCTCGGAAATCGACCAGTTCTGGCTGGACGGTCCCTTGGCGATCTCGCCGCGCGACCAGGTGGCCTGGTGGCACCGCTTCATGGCCGGTGACCTCCCCGTCAGCGCGGAGCACCAGGAACAGGTCGCCGCGATGGCCACCCGCGAACGGTGGGAGGGCGGTCGCCTCGTCGCCAAGACCGGGTGGGCCACCATGGACGGCCGGGACCACGGGTGGCTCGTCGGCTGCGTGGAGCACGAGGCGACGCCGTCGCGCTGCTTCGCGACCCTGGTGCTGGCGCCCGACCCCTTCGACCAGGGGGCGTTCCTCGCGGCCCGGACGGACATCAGCCGGGAGCTGCTCCGCGCGCTGGGCTCACCGATTCCCGCGGCGCCCCCCACCCGCTGACCTCGCGGCACGGCGCCGGGTCGGGCTCCCGCGTTGGGGGTGAGGTTTCGTCACGGAGCGTTGGCGATCGTGACGACTCCGGGTCTACAGTGCCCGCCATGATGCGGTGCACCGGTCTCCTCCTCGCGCTCCTCTTGGCCCTGGGCGTCGGCTGCGGCGACGACGACGGGGACGGCACGACCACCCCCGACGCCGGCCCCGGCATGGACGCCACCACGCCGGACGATGGCGGCGGCGAAGACGACGCCGGCCCCGTCGACATGGGCATCGACGCCTACGTGCCCCCGCCCGAAGAGCTGGAGATCACCCCCTCGGATCCGCCCCTCGACGTGGCCGAGGGCACCGTCTTCGCGACCATCCCCTATGGGCCCGGGGAGCGGCAGGTGATGGACGCCTTCATCCACCCCGACGCCGAGACCCCGTCGCCGGTGGTCATCTTCATCCACGGCGGCGGCTTCACCGGCGGCAGCCGGACGGCGGCCTACTCCGGCGGCACCGGCGAGGGCCTGCAGTACCTGGTGGACATGGGCATCTCCTACTTCACCATCGACTACACGCTCCTCTCCATCGGCGCCGAGGAAGAGGGCGTGATCAAGAGCCTCCGGGACTCCCGCCGGGCCCTGCAGTTCATCCGGCACTACGCCGAAGATCTCAACATCGACCCCGAGCGGGTGGGTCTCCTCGGGTCATCGGCCGGCGCCGGCACCGCGCTCTGGCTGGCCTTCCACGACGACATGGCCGACGAGGCCAGCGAGGATCCCATCGCCCAGCAGAGCACCCGGGTCTCGGTCGCCGTGGTGGTCGCGACCCAGGCGACCTACGAGCTCTTCCGCTGGCCCCCGGACGTCTTCAGCCCGAAGTACCCGCTGACCATCGAGCAGCTCCTCGACCAGACCGCCCTCGCCGCGCAGGTGGCGACCTTCTACGGTCTCCCGCTGGTGCTCATCAACGAGCCGGAGATGCTCAAAGAGACCCTGGAGACACCGGAGTACGTCGCCTACCGCGAGGACCTCGACATGCTGGCGTGGATGAGCCCCGATGACGCGCCCTTCTACGCGCGGAACTCGGGGGACGACGTCGCTCCCGGCGAGTCAGGCTTCGACATCCTCCACCATCCGCTCCACGCCGCGACCCTCGCCGCACGCGCGGACGAGGTGGGCCTCGAGGCCATCGTCGAGGCCCCCGCCCTCGACCTCGGCGGCAACGCGAACAGCACCCAGTTCCTCCTCGACCACCTCTGAGATCCGGGGGACAGGTACACCCCCATTCCACCCCGATGAAATAGGGCGATTCCGATCCAACCGGACCAAGATCGAATCGCCCCCGTTCACGGACTCAGAGGCAGGCGCCGCCGACGCACTCCTCGCCGAAGCCACACTGGTCGTCGGAGAAGCAGTCGATGCCCAGGCACCCCGGGGTGGCGCTGCAGGCGAGGCCGTCGCAGTTGGCGACCGCCTGCTGCTGATCCGAGGTGAGCGCGGCGCAGTCGCTCCGGCACTGGGCCGTCTCCCCGGCCGCGAGCCCGCAGGTCTGGAAGTGATCGCAGGCCGATTGGCAGGCCGCGAGCCGGTCGGCCGGGGGCGGTCCGCCGTCCATGGGCGTCGGCGTGCTGCGGTTGAGGCACGTCGGCACCAGGTCCGCGGTATCGCAGTACTGGTTCCCCAGACAGTTCGCGTCCGAGAGGCAGCCGTCGACGCAGCTCGAGAAGCGCGAGTCCTCGCAGTATTGCCCCGGCTGACAGGTCACCGAGCCGCAGTCGGTGTAGCCCTGGGAACTGGGAGCCGCGTCGTCGCCGCAGGCGCCGAGGGCCGAGAGCAGGAACGAAAGTACGAGAGTCGAACGAAAGGTCATCACATCCTCCAGGCCGAAGCCGATGGGTTTCGGCCCGAGGACGCGATGAGGGGAGCCTCGTCGCACGTTTTCTTTTCGCGGCGCGTCGCCCGGAGAGCCGGCTCCGGGCGACGTCACCGAATACAGACGGAAGGATCTTGGGCAGGTTGGGTCGGAATCGCCCTATTTTTGCGGGGCGAAAACGGGGTGAACCTGTCCCCTACTTTCCGGTGCGCATCTTGAGGATCTTGGCGAAGGAGCGGGTGCGGATCTCTTCTTCGGTGAGGCCGGTGACGGCGAGCTCGTCGAGGGAGACGGCGCCGCTGGACAGGCCGCGGAGGAAGTAGTTCAGGAGGCCCTGACCGGTCGCGGCGTCGTCGAAGACGTCGCCCACCAGGGTCGCCTGGCCGGCCTTGGCCATGAAGTTCGCCAGGCGCTCGGCGGCCGCGGCGAAGCCCTCCAGGAAGAAGGCGTAGCAGGCGGCGTAGCGGATCGGGAGCTGCGCCGGGTGCAGGTCCCAGCCCTGGTAGAGCCCGTTCATCAACGAGTGCCGGATGTGATCGTAGGCCATCTTCCAGGCGCCGTGCACGACCGCCTGGTTCTCGGCCTCCTGCTCGATGCTCAGGCTCTCGCCCTTCGCCGCGCGGTGCGGCGCCACGGGCATCACGTTGGTGGCGCCGTCGCTGAGCCAGAGCCCGGTGTTCGCGTAGGCCACCTTCATCATGTGGAGCGCGAAGTCGCACGCCGGGTGGTCCATCTTCTGGTAGGCGGCGGTGATGCTGCAGCTCGCGGTGTAGTCGTAGGTCCCGAAGTGGGCGGCCACGCAGCGCCCTTCGGCGGCCTGGTGCAGGAGGGGCAGGTTCGACCGACCATCCGGCGCCATCAGGGTCTGGGTGAGCTCGATCATGAGCTCCATCTTCAGCGAGCCCGGCGCGAGCCCGGTGTCCTTCTCCAGGGCCTCGAAGAGGCGCACCAGGGTGGTCACCTGCTCGGCGACCGGCACCTTGGGTAGGGTCACCACGAAGTTGTCCGGGAGCTTGCCGGCCTTCTCGACCAGGGTCCGCACGAAGATGTCCAAGGTGCGGATGGAGCGGAGCCGGAGCTCTTCGTTCAGCGGCTTGATGCGGATCCCGATGAAGGGCGGCAGGGTCCCCTGCTCCATGCCCTTGGCGACCTCGGTGGCCGCCTGGACGGCCGTGGCGTCCTCTTCCTCGTCGGGGCGGTTGCCGTAGCCGTCCTCGAAGTCGATGCGGAAGTCCTCGACGGCTTCGCGCTCGAGCTTCTTGCGCACCCGGTCGTGCACCGCGAGCGCGAGCCACGCGGCCGGCGCGTCGGCCTGGACGCCGGCGGGATCGGTCTGGAAGCGCTTGGCCAGCTCGGCCCCGTGGGGCGGCTCGCGATCCAGGATCCCCAGGGCGATGGCGAAGCCGAAGGGGTCGGCGCCGTAGGCGTCGAGGGAGCGGATGGCCAGCTCGCCGAGCTTCTGGGTGGTGGTCGCCTTGAAGAGGTGCGCGCCGCCATAGACGGTGTGCACCGGCTGCCGATCGGGCCGGTCGCCGGGGTAGCGGCGGCTGAAGGCGTCGTTGGCTTCGGCCAGCTTGGCGAGCTGGTCCTTGCAGGTCTCGTGGAGGGTCGAGGTGGTCATGGGATCTCGGAGGTCGGGGAGGTTCGGGCTCAGGAGCCGCGGTAGGTGGAGTAGCCGAAGGGGTTGAGGAGGAGGGGCACGTGGTAGTGCTCGTCGGTCGCCTCGATGGTGAAGACCACCGGGACCTCGGGGTAGAAGCCCGCGCGACCGGCGGCGTCGAGGTAGGCGCCCACGTGGAAGGTGAGCCGGTGGACCCCGGCCTCGAGGGAGCCGGGCGCCATCAGGTCGGCGATGCGTCCGTCGTCGTCGGTGGTGCCTTCGCCGAGGGTCACGAAGGCGCCCTCGGTCTGCCGCTCGAGGACGACCCGGACGCCGGCGGCGGGCCGGCCGACGGCGGTGTCGAGGATGTGGGTGGTGATCGGGGACTTGCTCATCGTTCGTCTCGTCGCGTCAAAACAGGGGGTCAGGCCTCGAGCTTGTCGAGGCGGAGGTGGGTGATCTTCGCCTGCTCGGCGGCGGCGATGCGCAGCTCCTCGGCGGGATCGTGGTCCATGCGGGCCTGGAGCAACGCCAGCATCTCGGCCGCGCTCTTGCCGGTCGCGCACACGATGAAGATGTGCCCGTAGCGCTGCTCGTAGGCGACGTTGCCATCCCGGAGGGCGTGCAACGTCTCCTCGCTGGCCTGGGCCACCGAGGCCTGTTCGGACCCGGACCACCCCGCCGTCGCCGCGAACTTCTCGCGCAGCGCGTCGAGGCTCGCGCCGATACGCGGGTGGTGCTCGAAGGCCTCCAGGATGTCGCCGCGCTCCATCGTCGCCCAGACCTCGTCGGCCGCCGCGTGCAGCGCCGGGTCATCGGCGAAGGGTCGCCGCGTCAGCATCCCGTCGACCCAGCGGGTCGCGCCGCAGCAGCGAGTCAGGGCCGCCCGGGCCGCGGCGTCGTCGAGACCGTTCAGGACCTCGGCGGCGCTCACTCGCTCACCTCGCGCTCGCCCCACGCCCGGAGCCGACTGACGCCCCCGTCGGGGAAGATGTTGAAGCGGAGGTGCGTGAACGGGCCGCGCGCTTCGAGGTCCCGGATGAACTTGCGGTCGTGGGCCGCGAGCTTGGTCTCGCCGAGCACCGTCTCCCATTCGGCATCGAGCAGATCGGTGATGCGCGCTCCGGGGAGCCGGACGCCCTCGAGGCTGCAGCGGTCGGGGAAGTTCCCCTTGAAGTGATTGGTGTCGATCTCGATGCACCCCAGGGTCCCCGGGGCGCCGAGCCGGAGCAGGATCCAATCGTAGCCCGGGCCGCGGCGGCGTCGGCTCTCCCAGCCACCGCCCATGTTGGCCGCGCGGTCCGGCGCGATGAGGTTGTTCATCGGCCCGAAGAAGGAGTCGCTACACGCGAGCGCGAGCCCGCCGTTCTTCACGCTGGCCAGGTCCACGTCGCCGTCGGCGATGTGCTCGGCGGTGAGCTCGTCGATCCGGTCGTGACCCCAGCGAGGCTCGACGTCGCCATAGACCCGCAACCGAGCCACGCCGCCATCGGGGAAGATGTTGAGGCGCACGTGGGTGACCACCTGCTCCGAGTGCACGGTGAAGAGGTTCTGGGACCCCGGGCGCAGCGGGGACTGCTCGAGCACCTCGGTCCAGGCAGCGTCCTCCCAGGAGTCGCCGGGCGCCACGTGGGCCACCTCGAGCGAGGCGTAGGGCGGGTGGTTCCCGAGGAAGTGCGCGGTGTCGATGTCCAGACCGCGGACTCGGCCGGGAACCCCCAGCTTCAGCACGCACCAGTCGTACCCCTTGGTGCGCTTCCGGCGGCTCTCCCACCCGTCCATCCACTTGCCGCGGTCGGTGTACTCGTCGGGAAGGAAGATCGCCGGGTCCGGCTTCACCAGGTTCTCCATGCCGGCGAAGAAGTCGTCGCTGGTGGCCAGCGCCTCGCCGCCGAGGTTGGCTACGGCCAGGTCGACCAGGCCGGGGAAGGATGCGCGCGGGGTCTCGTTCATATCGGGGTGTGCTTCGTCCGTTTCGTGAAAGCCGCAACCCTGACGCGGCCAGCGACGGAGTCCAGCACTTCTCGGGACCGGGCGCGGTGCGAAGGACCACGGTGGCGACCGCCCGGCGAATAGGGACCGCACCCCGACCGTTCGGCGAGGCGTGGAGGGCGACCAGGACACGAGGGAACGGCCGGAGCCGCGCCGTTGACGGCTCCGCGCCGCTCGCGACGCCTGGGCGCGATGGCCTGGGCCGGGTCCCTGGCCGCCCACGTGGGGATCGTGGCGATGGCTCCGGAGGTTCCCGAGGTCCGGACACTCGCTCCGCGGGAACCCGGCCCAATGTGGACCGCGATCGAGTGGTCGACGGAGCCCGACCGGGTCCCGGAGGCGGGGCTCGTCGAGCCCCCGGGGTCCGAAGCGACACCGCCTCCGGCCGACCCCCGGTTCGCTGCGGCCCGGCGCCCGGCGAGGGACCCGCGGGCCGACGCGGCCCTCGCGGCCCAGGGCGCGACATCCGCCGAGTCCGCCACCGACCGAGCCGCGACCGAGACCCCTGGAGCCGAGACCCGCGGCGCGGATGCGCCCAGGGGGACGACGTCCCGTGCTGCAACCCTGGATCTCTCGCCGCGGGCCACCGCCGCGCTCGCGCTAAGTGACGCCGACCGCGGTGCCGCCGGCGATACCCCTGGGCGCGCTGGCGATACTCGAGGTCCCACCGTCGACACCGACGCCCTCGACCGCTCACTCCGCGCCATGGCCAACGCACGCCCCCACGTCTCCCGGCGGCCCCCGCCGGAGCTGGAGCCCCAACCCGATGGATCCCTCCGCTTCCAGGGTCACGTCTTCGAGGCCACCATCCGCCCCGACGGCACCGTCGCCTTCGTCGACGCCCCACCGGTCCAGGGCAACGGCGTCGGCCTCACCTTCGACATCACCGACCGCATCGAGCGCGCCGTGGGCAACGACCCCTACGCCTACGAGCGCCGCTGGTTCCTCGAGTCCACCCAGGAGCTCCGCGACGACCTGGCGAGCCGCCACCGCGACCACGCCGCCCGCCGTGGGGTGGTGCTGGTCTGGCGCCAGGCGGAGGCCATCTGGACCAGCGGTCGCCTCGCCGCCGCGCGGCGCCGGGCCCTCTTCGAACTCTGGGACGCCTGCGACGAAGACCAGCGTATGGTCCGCGAGGCCATCTTGGACTTCATCCGCGCCGCGCTGCCCGAAGACTCGGCCGAGGCCTACACCCCGGCGGAGCTCCGCGCGTACGCTGCGCGCCGCACGAGCCGCGCCCCCTTCACGCCCTACTGACGCGAGCCGCGAGCGCCCCATGGCGCCCGGGGACTGCGCCGCCGCGTACCCCCGTAGGCCCCCGGGGACTCCGCCCCGACCTCAGCGACCCAAGATCGCGCCGAGGCGCTCCCGGACCCGCTCGGCGGCCTGCATCGCCACCGCCCCGTACTCGTCGAGCTTCGCCAGGAGGGGGTCGGACGCCGCCAGGTCGGACAGGTCCGGATCGGTGGCCCCCGGTGCGTACATCGCCTCCATCACCCGCTTCACGGCGACCTTCACCAGTCCGCGGGCGGGCACCTTGGCCATCATCCCGTACATCGCGGCGTCGCCCTGACCGGCCAGGCTCGGGTCGGCGCGCACCGCCTCCACCGCGGCACCGAGATCCCGGACGAAGTCCTCCACGCTCTGGACATTGCTGGCGCCGCAGGTCGCGTGGATGCAGTTGGGGTTCTGGTGCCGGTCGAAGTGCCACCCCTTCGCGGCCAGGACATCGGCGACGGCGAAGATGGGCAGCGCCTTCTCGTCGGTGGACCCGAAGCTCACCAGCGTGCCCACCGGGTCGCCGAAGACCTCGATGCCCGGGGTCGCCTCGACCCCGGCGACGAGGGTGTCCCGGACCTCGAGGGCTCGGCGGGTGAGGTCGAGGTAGCCCTCTTCCCCGAGGACCTGCAGCGTCGCCCAGGCGGCGGCGATGGGTCCCCCTGGCCGGGTCCCGGGCACGTTGGCCGAGGCGTAGATCCCCCCGGGCCAGTCGGTGGCCACGAAGAACTGGTCCTTCAAGTAGTCCATCGACCGGTAGAGCACCACCGAGGCCCCCTTGGCCGCGTAGCCGTACTTGTGCAGATCGGCGGAGATGCTGGTCACCCCGTCGACCCGGAAGTCCCAGCGCGGGACCGGTCGGCCGAGCTTCTCCACCCAGGGGAGCATCAGCCCGCCCACGCAGGCGTCGACGTGCAGCGGGACCCCCGCGGCCCGGGTGAGCGCGGCGACCTCCTCCACCGGGTCGATGACCCCCTGGCAGTAGTGCGGCGCGCTGACCACCACCGCCGCGGTGCGGCGGTTCATCATCCGCCGGATCGCCGCGACCTGGACCCGGTAGTCGGCGTCGATGGGCGCGCGACGGAGCCGCAGCCCGAAGTAGTGCGCCGCCTTCTCGAAGGCCGGGTGCGCGGTGGTGGCGATCAGGAGCTCGGGCTTCTTCACCCAGGGCTTCTTGCGGCGCATCCGCTGCCGGTAGGTGTAGACCGCGAGGAGGATCGACTCCGTCCCGCCGCTGTTGAGGGTGCCCACCGTGTCCGCGGACCCGTTGAGCAGCCGGCCCATCGCGGTGACCGTATCCGTCTCGAAGCGCTTCAGCGACTTGAAGGCCATCGGGTTCAGGCCGTTCTCGCTGAAGAACTCGTTGTGCGCCTTCTTGAGGAACGCCGAGTGCTCGTCGCCCGCCGAGTACACCAGCGACCACGTCTTGCCCGCACGCCAGTCGGCGTCGTGATGACGCAGCGCGCGCATGGTCTCGAGGATGGCCTCGGGTTCGTGGCCGGTGGCGGGGATGGAGTCGGTGGGGAAGTCGGTCATGGGGGTCTCCCGGGCGGGGCGGGGAGAAGGTACCGGATGAGCGGCGCCGCGCGGCCGAATCCCCCGCACGCTGAGCGGCATGGGTGGGCGCCTCGCGCACGACGGCTCGGCATGATGTTAGCCTTCGTCCATGAAATTGGACCGACTTACTTTGTGCACCCTGCTCCTCCTCGCCGCGCCGATCGGCTGCGGCGACGACGATGGCGCGCTCCCGGACAGCGGCGCCCGCGAAGACATGGGCGAGGTCGACATGGCGCGCGCCGACCTGGGCGAAGACCCCGATCTGGGCCCCGACCCCGCCGACATGGGCGAACCCGTCGATCGACCGACGCCCGAAGAGATGCTCACCGCGGCCCTCGTCGTCTCCTCTTGCGGCACCGACGACGGCCTCCCGTCCACCCTCGACTCGTTCTACTTCCGCTCCGACGCCGGCGACCTGACGATCACCGACGACCAGATCCGCTGCCTCGCGAGCACCGGCGGCGGCTGCGCGGCTCTGGACACCTGCGTGGGCGTGCGGACGGACCTCACCGGCCCCTGCGAACCGAGCTGTGACGGCGACGTCTTTTCCGCCTGCGATGGCGACCTGCGCTTCACCATCGACTGCGCTCGCCGCGGCGCGACCTGCGATCCCGACGAGGGCTGCCTCACCGAGCCCCTGGGCGACGCGTGCGACTTCGACACCTACGAGCAGAGCTGCACCGACGGGCGCCCCACCTTCTGCACCGACCGCGTCACCCAGGGAGCGGTCTGCGCAGAGCTCGGGCTGACCTGCACCACCGAAGACGGGACCTACCCCGGCGCGACCTGCATCGGGACCGGCGGCGCGTGCGACACCGGCTCGCAGACCCCTTGGGGCTACGACGTCGACCCCGGAACCTGCGCCGGCGACGACGCGCTGGAGCTCTGCGTCAACGGCGGCCTGCACACCATCACCTGCTCGGCGGTGCACCCCTCGCTGAGCTGCCAGACGACCGGCGACGGGAGCTTCTGTGCCCGCGGCAACGCCTGTGACTCGTGGTGCATGCCCGGGGACGTCGCCTGCGAGGAGGACCCCTTCGGCTCCCGCGAGCTCACCTGTGAGGGCACCGAAGCGGTGGTCTGCGACATGGGCGAGATCGTGCGCATCGACTGCACCACCCTCGGCTTCACCGGCTGCGACTTCACCGGCTGCACCGAGTAACGCGACCGGCCGCGAGCCCCGGAAGCGCGTGACGAGACAACTCGCGGGCGCGGAGCGCGAAGAGCCGCGCCGTGAGCGTCTCCACCCGCGAAGCGCGGGCGGCCCTCGGGGGCCGCTCGCTGGACATCCGGAACCTCGAGCACGACCCGCGCACCGCGCAGTTGGGCCTGGAAGGGGCGGACACCGACGGCGACGGCCGCGTCGATGGCGAGGAGCTCGACCGGCTGGTCGCGACCCTGGACCGGATGGACGGCCGCCGCGACGGACGCATCGGCGGTCGGCCGGGAGCTCGCCGGAGCGCGGCCCGGAGCACCGCCCAGCGCGCGCTCCAAGCCGTCGCCGAGGCCGCCGGCGCCGACGCGCTGGCCGCCGCCGCCGCCGAGGGGTTGGATCTGCGAACGGCGGTGACCTTCGTCGGCGTGACCCATTCGTCGCTGGGCGAGGCCCGAGGACTCCGCGAGCGCGGGGTCCCGGTGGAGCTGGTCCGCGACGTCGGCACCGCCGAGCCCGACCAGGGCTGGGGTCCCGGGGGACCCGTGCCCCTGGGCACCGAGGCGCAGCGGCGACGCTTCGTCCACGGTCTGGACCTACCGCCCCCGGTGGCCCGGGACGTCGCCGCGGTCCTCGCCGGCACCAGCTCCCGCGGCCGCGGCGAGATCGCCGCGCTCGCCCGGCAGTGGGCCGGCGCCTACCACGGCCAGCCGATCCCCGAGCGCCTCGTCCTCTCCGGTCACGGCGACGGCGAGGTCGTCTTCGAGACCAACGGTGATCGCATCGCCCGCGCCGACGTGCTCGCTCTGGCCCGCGCCATGCCCGGCGCGGCGAAGCACCTCCGCCACGTTCACGTGGCCGCCTGCCAGCACGGCTACGAGCCGCGCACCGAGCCCTACTTCGACGCCTTCCCCAACCTCCGGTCCGTGTGGGGTTACGCCGGCTTCGCGCCCAGCGGCGCCACCGCCCGCGCCCATCAAGCGCGTTGGGAGCGCGCCACCCGCAGCGACACCGATCGAGCCGCGGTCCACGCCGCCCTCGCCCAGGGCACCCGGCGCGCGGTCGCGGTCGCGGTGCACCGCCGGGGCGAAGCGTGGGAGGGCCCACCGGTCGAGCCCTTGCCGGACCTCGGTGCCCGCGCGCGCGCCGGCGCCGCCGACTTCGGTCGCCTCTTCCGCGGCGAGCTGGTGGTCACCCGGCCCGGCGAGGGCTTCGGCGCCGACCACTACCAGACCCTCCAGTCGCTCACCGCCCACCACGACTTCGCCGACCAGAGCGACGACTACCGCGCCTTCTGGACCCAGCGCCGCGAGCAGACGCTCCGGCTCCGCTTCTTCACCAGCCACGTCGCGCCCACCTTCGAGCGGGTCCACGGCCCGCGGCTCGATCGGGCCTACGCGGCCCTCGACCTCGCGCGCCCCGACTTCGGCTCGCTGACCCGCGCGGAGACCCTCGCGGCCGTCGCTCGCTTCGACGCCGCCTTCCGCGACGCTGGCGCGCCGAGCGAGCTCCGCGCCGCTCGCGACCTGTTGGTCGAGGGCCTGGTCCAGCTCGACCCCGCGAGGATCCCCGTCGAGTGGCTCTGATGCGGACCCTCCTCGTGCTCCTCGCGCTCGGCCTCCTCCCCACCGCCGCTCGCGCCGACGACGCCAAGCTCTACGATCTCGACGCCTGCGCCACGGCGATCGCGGCCGCGTTCCAGCCGCTCCTCGCCCAGCCGCACGTGGCGCGCACGGAGCCGCCGGCCGCCGCGCTGACCCTCCTCGCCGACGCCCGCCCCTGCCCCATCGGCGACGCCGTCCGGCTCCGCGCCCGGGACGTGCTGCGGGACCTCGACGGGGCCCTCGTGGGCGCCCGTCGCGAACCCGAGCAGGAGTGGCTTCGCGGGCTCTCCTTTGGCTGGGGCATGCCGCGCACGACGGGCACCGCCAGCGCCATCCTGGTGAACGCCCTCGACACCCTCACCGCCTACTCCGGCAAGGCCACGCCCCTCGCCCAAGCCCTCTACGTCATGGCCAACTTCGAGTACCGCGGCCCGGAGACCATGGACGGCGTCCCCATCGTCGGCGACGTCCTCCTCGGCGAGCTCCGCCCCGGCTGCGGCTACGGCGACTGGTTCCGCTGCCCCGACGGCCACATGCGCTGGACCCCCCAGGGCGCCGCCCGCGTTCGCCGCTGGTACCGCGGCCACTCCCCCCGCTGACGACGGCCATGGACCAGTCACTGGGGTGGGGGCTGTGTCTGCGCTCCCATTGCGCCAGGAGTCTCTCCACCAGAGTTCATCACCCAGGTTCCTCTGCCGGTCATGTTAAGGACATATGTCGCTTGCTTCCCGCACCCCACGACCCCGTACGAGTTCGCAAGTCGGCCACTCCGGCTCAGCTCGTGCAGCTCGAGCTGGTCGGCAGGACATTGCAGGTCGAATGAGGCCCGGTTCTGCAAGTCGGCATAGAGGCGGTCATTGTGGTGGCCCATACAGCCGGTGAGCGCGAGGGCACACAGCGTCAGGAGCGCGAGGTACGGGGACGAAGAGCGTGCTCGTGTCATCGGACACTTGTAGCGAACTCCTTCTAAGTTTTCTACGTTTGGATTCGCGGTTTACCGGCCAACGTGGGCCTGAGTCTCCATGGTCGAGTCCGCTAGAACGCGGTCGGCTCGCGGAGCCGACGTAGGCGCCTGGAGAGCTCCCGATAGCGCACCGCGCTCCGGCCCAACAGCGCCCCGGGCACGACGAGCACCAAACCCATCCCACCCGCGAGGGCGAACGTGAACGCGGCGATGCCCGCGGCGGCCCCCACCCCGAAGAGCAGCTTGGTGCGCAGGTCCCGGCGCTCCGCGTCCATCGCCTCCAGGTCCGGCGTCTCCCCCAGTCGCTGATCGCAGACGTCGTAATGCGTCGCCCGCAGGCTGCACGGCGTATCGCAGACGGGGCAGATGACGTGCGGCGTGACCACCGGCCCAGGATAGAGCAGTCGGACAGAGGTCGCTAAGCCGAGGACCCGAGTAGGGCGGGCCGCCCCAACACGACTTCAGTCGAGGGTGAAGACCGACCAGATCTGAAGCGAGACCTCGGTCAACGACCAGGCCTCCGCGAGAGACCGCGCGCTCGCCTGGGCGGAGAGGAGATCGGGCCACAGCCCCGCGTCGTTCGAGGGCGGTACGGAGACCGGCCATTCTCCGTAGTCCAGCAAGTACGAGTCGGTGCCGTCGATCAGGTCGAAGCCCAGGTGCACGGCGCCCGGGACTGGGAGCGCGGGAGCCTCCAAGGCGAGAACGGCGAGTTGAAGGTAGGCCTCTCCGGAGGGGAACAGATGCCGGTCGCGACGCGCTTCCGCGCGCTGCTGCGCCAGCCACGCATCGATGACCGTCGACCAGTACGACGGGTTGCTCGAGAAGGAGACGCTGTAGAGCGCGCGCCGGGAGCGCAACAGACGTCCCGCCACCGAGTCGTCATCCGCGACGGTCAGGGGTTCACGAAGACTGAGCAGCACCCCGATGCACTACCACGGCGCACGACCCCCAGCTCTCTCGGGACGTCCCGGGGGCGCGGTTCAGCGGCCGAGGATCGGGCGGCCGAGGATCGGGCGGCCGCTGGGGTCGGCGAAGTGGGGTTCGCCGGCTTCGAGGCGGAAGACCTCCTGGCCGCGGAGCCAGGTGCGCTCGCAGCGGCCGCGGACGGGGCGGCCGAGGTAGGGGGAGACGGGGTGCTTGAAGTGGAGGTCACCCGGCGTGAGGGCGAACTCGGCGTCGAGGTCCCAGGCGGCCAGGTCGGCGTCCTGGCCGACCTCGATGGCGCCCTTGCGGGCGCGGACGCCGGCGAAGCGGGCGGGCTCGGTGGCCATCCAGCGGACGACGTCGTCGATGCCGAAGCCGCGCTGGGCGGCTTCCCGCCAGACGCTGCCGAGGCCGAGGGACAGCGACGCGATGCCGCCCCAGGCGAGGCCGAAGTCGCCGCCGGCGTCGTCCGCGCTGACGCGGTCCGGGTCCTTGCGCTTCAGGTCCGGGGTGCAGGGCGAGTGGTCGCTGATGACGAAGTCGATGACGCCCTCGCGCAGCGCCTCCCAGAGGGCCTCGCGGTTGTCCGCTTCGCGGATGGGGGGCGCGCATTTGTAGAGGGTCTCGCCCGGCGGGATCTCCTCGGCGGTCAGGCAGAGGTAGTGGGGGCAGGTCTCCACGGTGATGGGCAGCCCCTCGGCCCGGGCCGCGCGCAGGATGGGCACCGCGGTGGACGAGGAGAGGTGGACGATGTGCACCGCGCAGCCCGTCTCGCGGCAGAGCCGGACCAGGAGCTCGATGGCCGCGTCCTCCCAGGCCTTGGGCCGGGAGTGGAGCCAGTCGTCGTGGGCGTGGCTGCCGGCCCCGCACTCCGGGCCGCCCAGCTCGAGCTCGGCGTGCGCCAGGAGCGGGATGCCCGCCCTCTTCAGCTCCACCATGGCGGCCCGAAGCGTGGCCTCGTCGGAGTCGGGGAACTCGTCCAGGCCCGAGTGGCAGAGGAAGGCCTTGGCCCCCAACACGCCGCGGTCGGCCAGCTTGCTCAGCTCGCCCGCGTTGCCGGGGACCACGCCGCCCCAGAAGCCCACGTCGACCCGGTAGGTGCCGGCGGTGGCAGCCAGCTTGACCTCGAAGGCCTCGAGCGAAGTGGTCACCGGATCGCAGTTGAGGGGCATGTCCACCAGGGTGGTCACGCCACCCGCCGCGGCCGCGCGGGTACCGGTGTCGAAGCCCTCCCATTCGGTGCGGCCGGGCTCGTTGATGTGCACGTGGCAGTCGACGAGCCCCGGGAGCAGCGCGCGGTCGCCGAGGTCGACGACGTCGCCGCCAGGGACCTCGGTGACGACGGCGGCGATGCGCCCGCCCTCCACCACGACCGCGCCATCGACGCTGCCGGTAGGAGTCACGATGCGCGGGCTACGGAGAACGGTACGGGTCATGAGGGCGAACGGAGCATGCCCCAGAGCCCGCCTCGGGTCACGGACACCGACCGCCGGAGGAGGGCTTCGCCCAAGCCGCACGTCACCGGCACGGACCGCCGGAGGAGGAGCCGCGAAGCGGCGACGACGC
>DCLA01000127.1 GCA_002320815.1 Myxococcales bacterium UBA1660 | reverse complement strand
CTTCTTCTCGGCCTCCGCCTTCGCCTCGGCGGCGTCCTCGTCGTCGTCGACGGGGACCCCCTTGGCCACCGCCTCCTCGGCGTCGGCCTTGGCTTCGGCGGGGAGCTTCTTGGGCCCCGACTCGTCCTCGCGGACCTCGTCGACGGTCTCCTCGGCCGGCTCGGGCGCGAGCACCTCGCCGCTGGCCGTCTTCTGGGCAGGGAACTGGATGACGTTGGACTTGGTCTCTTCCGCCTTGCGCTTGACCCGCCGCCGGCGGCTCCTGCCCTTCTTCGCCATCGCTGTCTCTCCGCTCTGAGTGTCGCCCGCGTCGGGCTCGTCGTCGTCTTCGTCGTCGTCGCCCTCGAACTCCGAGTCGTCGGAGAGCGGTGCTTCTTCCGAAGCGGGCGGCGTGGAGGGCACCTGTGCAGCATCCGTACCGGGGGGAATGGCTCCCACCGCGATCTCGGAATCACTCAGGTTTTCGGTCTCGGCCGTGGCACCGTTTGACACGATGACCGCGGCAGGATGTTCCCCCTCGTCAGGATCTGCACGGCCCGGGAAGATCGACTCGGCCGCCGGGACCACCGCCTCTTCGTCCTGCTCGGGGAGCTCGCCCGCCTTGCGGCCGGTGTCCACGATGAGGCCCTCGAAGTAGAGCTTCGAGATGGAGGCCAGGGTCTGCAGGTCGTCGTCGGCCGCGGAGTCGACCACGCCCATCAGGGAGCGCTGGCCGTCGAAGAGCCGCAGCAGATCGTTGATCTCGTCGGGGATCTCCGCGAGGCGATCCAGGAGCTCGTCGGACTCGACCTCGAAGATCGACTCCAGGGGCGGCAGCTGCTCCAGCATGCGGCCCCACTCGTCCACCCGGCGCATCCCCTCCATGAGCAAGCCCTGGGTGCTCGTCTGGATGGTCTCGGCCTCGGGGGTGACGGCGCGGAACTCGAGGTCGAACTCGCCCTCGCTCCACACCAGGAAGCGGTAGATCGCGCGCTCGCCGGAGAGCAGCCCGCTCTCGGCGTGGACCAGCCGGCCGCCGGTGAAGTACACGGTGCCCGCCTGCTCGCCGTTGGACAGCTCGAGCACGCCGGACTTGCGGCTGATGTCGATGGTCTGGAGGAGGTCCACCAGGCCCATCTCGGACAGGGAGCCGCTGAAGCGGGTCTTGGTGAGGCTGCGGCGCTCGAGGCCGCGACGCTCGTGGCGCTGGAGGACCAGGTTGACCCGCGTGATGATCTCTTTGATGTAGATCGGCTTGGTCAGGTAGTCCTCGACGCCCAGCTCGAGACCTCGGACCTTGCTCTCCACCGAGCCGTCGCTCGACAGGAAGATGAGCGGGATGTCCTCGTAGGCCTCGCTCTCCCGGAGCTTCTCCACGAAGGCGAAGCCGTCCATCTCGGGCAGGCGGGTGTCGCTGAGGATCAGGTCCGGCTCGCTGAGCTCGACCATCTCCAGGGCCTCGGCCGCGTCGCCGCAGCTGGCCACCGAGTAACCTGCCTTGCGCAGGCTGACCTCCAGGACCCGCAGGCTGCGGGCGTCGGCATCGACGAGGAGGAGATTCTGCTTCGCCACAGTGGGTGCGTCTCGAACGGATCGGGGGGAGGTGCGCCTTCGCGCCGATCTGGGAACCCCGCGGAGCCAGCGACCTTGGGTCGCTCGGGTCACCCCCGCAGAGGGCACGCCGATGGCCAAGAGATGCCATCCGCGCGTGCGGAGTCTGGTGGGCGGGACCCGTCGGTGTCAAGCGACGCGGACCGACCGAAAGGGGTATCGTGCGCGCCATGAGCGAACGGAGCGCGGGTCCCACGGGTCGACGAGCGGTGGTGACGGAGCTGGGCGAGGTCCCCATGGACGCCATCGCCCATCACCTCCAGGTCGTGGACCAACCGGTCCCCGAGCTGGGCGGACCCCGGGACGTGCGGGTCGCCATCCGGTCGGCGGCGCTCAACTGGGTGGACCTGATGATGACCAGCGGGCAGTACCAGCACCTGCCCGCGCCGCCCTACACGCCGGGCCTGGAGTTCGCCGGCGTGGTGGACGCGGTGGGCGCCGAGGTCGAGGGCGTGCGCGTGGGCGATCGGGTGCTCGTGGACGGCCTGCGCTCGGGACCGCGGTCCCTGGGCGAGTACCAGCGGTGGGGCGGCTTCGCGTCCTGGGCGCTGGCGCCGGAGGACGCGGTGATGCCCATCCCGGGGCCGCTGAGCTTCGACGAAGCCGCGGGGCTCCTGGGCGCCTACGAGACCGCCTACCACGTGCTGGTCCATCGGGGCCGGGTCCGCGCGGACGAGTGGGTCTTGATCCACGGCGCCAGCGGCGCGACCGGGTTGGCCGCGGTGGATCTCGCGAAGCGGATGGGCTGCCGGGTGATCGCCACCGGGCGGACGGCCGCCAAGCTGGACGTGGTGAAGGCCCGCGGGGCGGACCACGTGGTGACCATCGGCGCCGAGGACGGCGGGGTCCGGCGCTTCCGCGACGAGATCAAGGAGCTCACCGGCGGCGGCGCGGACGTGGTCTACGACGGCGTCGGCGGGGCCGTGGCCCAGGAGACGCTGCGCTGCATGCGCTTCGGCGGGCGCTACCTCATCGTGGGCTGGGCCTCGACGCCCTTCGTGGCCAAGGGCAAGGGCGGGCGCGGCGCCCCGAACGCCAACGTCTTCCCCACGAACCTGGTGCTGATGAAGAGCCTCGACGTCCTGGGGTGCCCCGCGGCCATCGCCGCCCACCGCGACCCGTCGATCCGGGAACGGCGGCTGGCGGACATCCTGGCCTGGGCCGAGGCCGGCGAGCTGCGACCCCACGTCGGCGCGACCTTTCCGCTGGAGTCCATCGGCGAAGCGATGGAGGCCAAGTGGCGCAGCCGCATGGTCGGCGGCTGCATCGTCCACCCCTGAGCCCCCGACTTGCATAGGGGACGCTCTTGCACACTGGCACAAGGGACGCTCCTTCGCGCCGCCCCCAGCGCAAAAACCCCGTCTAGCGCCCCGACTTGCACGAGGGACGCTCTTGCACACTGGCACATCGAGCCCCCCCGACTTGCACAAGGGACGCTCTTGCACACTGGCACAAGGGACGCTCCTTTCGCTCCCCCGAGCCCGAGGGTGCCTACTGCGTCTTGACCCCCGGTTCGCCCCTCGCATATCGTCACGCCGTCATGCGGACCTTCCTCTCGCTCCTCGTCTCGGGTCTCTTCCTCCTGCCGCTCGCGGCCTGCGGGGAAGGCGGCGGAGACATGGCCATCGTGAACGTCGATCCCCGGAACGGGCCCACCCAGGGCGACCAGCCGGTGAAGATCCTCGGCGAGAACTTCCGGACCGACATCGGCTACACGGTCTTCTTCGGGAACCAGAAGTCCCCGTCGGTGACCATCGTCGACCCGCAGACCATGGTGGCGACCGCGCCGGCCTACGCGGAAGAGGGCCTGGTGGACATCACCATCCGCGCCGACGACGGCCAGGCGTTCCGCATCAGCGACGTCTTCCAGTACCAGGAGATCTCCGGCGGCGTGGTCGAGCGCCTCGGCGAAGGCCCCGAGAAGCAGCAGGGCGGCGGCCTGGCCTACTGAGCGCGGCTCACTGCCCGATGGACGAAGCCTCGACCCCTACGGGTCGGGGCTTTTCTGCGTGGGGAGCGGCGCGAAGGAGCGTCCCTTGTGCCAGTGTGCAAGAGCGTCCCTTTTGCAAGTCAGGGGGCTCAGCGGCGACGGGCGCGAAGCGCGAGCTCCGCGGAAACATGGAGGTTTGCGGCGGAAGGAGCGTCCCTTGTGCCAGTGTGCAAGAGCGTCCCCTATGCAAGTCAGCGGGGCCAGGCGAGGAGGATGACGACGGCGAGGCTGTTGGGGGGCGTGTCGGGGCGGGTGCCCTGGGCGATGCCGACGCCGATGTAGGCGACCTCGGGGTCGAAGGTGGGCTCGAGGCGGGAGGCTTCGGCGATGTCGTCGACGACGGTCATGAGCCCACCGACGCGGCTGAAGGCGATGGCGAACTGGCGGAGGCCGGCGCTGGCATCGTCGACGGTGTCCTGGCGGGTCCGGGTGGGGTCGGCGAAGTAGGACACGGCGGCGTCCTGAGCCGCCTGGGCCAGGTTGGGATCCAGCTCGACGGCGTGGGCCCCGCGGGCCTCGCGGCCCTGGTTGATCAGCGCGACCAGGCGCTCCGGGGCGCCGGCGAGGTCCTGCGAGCGGTTCATGCGCACGAAGACCTCGGTGGCCAGGAAGGCCCGGCGATCGCCCTCGGCTTCGCTCACCACGCCCAGACCGACGTGGGTGATGTCGGGGTTCAAGAGGTTCGCGCGGTGGCCGGGGCTGGCCATGAGCCCGCGGTGGATCTCCGACGCGCCGTAGCCGCGGCCGATGTTCTCGAGCACCAGCCCGGTGCGCACGCCAGCGGCGGCGACGCGCTGCGCGGCGGTCCCGGTGCGCGGCGAGGCGTGCGCCACGAAGGCGTTGTCCCGCATGTCCACGCTGTGGCCGTGGGCCACCGCGTCGAGCTCGGCCATCCGCGCCAGGGGCGGGACGCCGACCCGAGAACGTTCGTCGTTGATCTGGTCCAAGAGGGACGCGGCGACGGCGTCGTCGGTGCCCGCCTCGCCGGGCCCGGCGTCGCCCTCGAGCACGACGAAGTTCGGCGCGTCCACGCCGATGTAGAGCGGGAAGTTCGCGACCACCGTGTCGCCGGCGGCGCTGGCGGCGAGGATCTCCACCCGATAGGTGCCCTCGGCGCTCATCGGGAGGTTCACCTGGAAAGCCGAGGACGACCCCGCCGGCAAGCGCTCGGTGGAGCCACTGGGGTCGGTGATCACGAAGGTCGGCCGGCTGAGCCCCGCGCCGAGCTCGCCCTGGAGCCGCACGTTCCCGGGCGCGAGCTCCCGGGACACCGGGTCCAGGGTCAGCCCGCGCCGGCTCAGCGCGATCACGGTGAGCAGGAGTCCGTCGCGGGCGGCAACGCTGGCGCCCCAATGGGAGTAGCGCTGCCGCGCGAGGAACTGGCGCACCGAGTCGGTGACGCCCGCCTCGAGCCCTTCGGACGAGGGGTTCCCGAGGACCAGGATGTGCGGCACGGGCTCGACGAGCCCCAGGTGCCGGGCGAAGAAGTCGGTGACGTCGTGGGGCGGCGGGCGCCCGCCTTCGGCCAGGTGTGCGGCGACCCAGGAGGCCAAGGTGGCCAGGCGCTCGTCGCCGGCCATGGGGGCCTCGGCGCTCGCCGCTTCGACGCCCCGGCGGACGGCGCCGGCGGCCGTGGCCTCGCCGATCACCGGGTCGCCGGTGGCGGCGGTGGAGTAGCGCGCGACGGCGGCGCCGGGGGCCTCGACGCGGGTCCCGACGTCCACGCCGCCGAGGGTGCGGCCCTCCTTGGGTCCACAGCTGGCCCCGAGCGGAGCCAACGCGAGGGTGAGGGCGATCAACGAGATCGAGCGCATGGGGCGGGTTCTACTCCTCGGCCCAGGGATCCACCACCTCGGACGAGACCCGGGGTCCCATGGGCGCCGCCATGACCGCCTCGGTCATCGGGGTCTCCTCGACCGGCTCCATCGCGACGTCGGGGGCCCGGCGCCGTCGCCGACCGCTGCTGGCCACCTGGGGCGCGGGCGCCTCCTCCGGCTCCAGCACGAGGTCCAGGCGCTCCGGCGAGTGGGGGGTCACCGCGACCTCCTGCGCCACGTAGCCGCGCTTGCGCACGACCAGGCGGAGCTGGCCTTCGGCGGGCCGTTCGACCGCGAGGGGGGTGTTGCCGATGATGGCGCCGTCCAGCTCGACCAGCGCGCCCGCCGGCTCGCTGACCAGCTCGAAGGGCGCCACCGCGGGCTCGCCGGGCTCCTCGGGAGGTTCCACCGTCGTCGGGGCCTGCGCCGCCTCGGCCAACCCGGGCTCCGGCGCCGGTTCGGCCGGGGGGAGCGCGGTGGCCCGGGGGACCTCGGCCGCGTCGTCCTGCAGCGCGAGCCAGGCGCCCACGGCGCCGCCGGCGCCGAGGAGCAGGATGAAGCCCCCGACCAGGATCAGGGGGACCTTGCTGGCCGGCGGCTCGTAGAGGCTCTCCTGAGAGCCGGTCCCGGTGAGGGGCCCCAGGTTCGAGGGCGGGGTGGCCGCCGACGAGAGCGAGACGTTCACCGCCTGCCCGGCCCGGAGCCGGTCCAGGTCGCCGGCGACCTCGTCCATCGCCGCGTAGCGGTCCTCGGGCTTCTTCGCGAGGGCTTTGAGGACCACCGGCTCGATGTCGCCCAGCTCGTGCCCGATCACCTCGCTCGGCTTGGGCGGCGGGTCGAACATGTGCTTGCCCAGGATCCCCATGAAGGTGTCGCCGTCGAAGGGGACCTGGCCGGTGAGCATCTCGAAGACGATGACGCCCAGCGCGTAGATGTCGGTGCGCGAGTCCACGCTCTGCCCCGCCGCCTGCTCCGGCGACATGTAGTGGGGCGTGCCGAAGATCATGCCGGTGCGGGTGAGCTTCGCGTTGGCCCCGCCCACTTTGGCGATGCCGAAGTCGAGGATCTTCACGAAGCGGTCGTCGCCGCCGCGCCGGATGAGGAAGATGTTGTCCGGCTTCAGGTCCCGGTGGACGATCCCTCGCCCGTGGGCCGCGCCGAGGGCGGCGGTGATCTGCCGGGTGACGTGGATGACGTCGTCGAGGCCCATGGCGCCGCGCCGGATCCGCTCGGTCAGGGGTTTCCCGTCGAGGTGCTCCATCACGAAGTAGGCGGTGCCGTCCGGGAGCTTCCCGAAGTCGCTGATGTCCACGATGTTGGCGTGGCCGATCGCGGTCGACGACTGCGCCTCGCGCACGAAGCGCCGCATGATCTCCTCGTCGCGGGCGATCTCGCCGCGGAGGACCTTCACCGCGAAGCGCTTGTTCAGCGCGGTGTGGGTCGCGAGGTAGACGACGCCCATGCCGCCCTCCCCGAGGACCGATTCGATGAGGTAGCGCCCATCGATGACGGTCCCGACCAGCGGGTCGATGGGGACCTCGGTGTCGGCGGTGACTTCCTCGAGCGGCTGCCCGTCATGCGGGCAGAAGCGCATCTCGTTGGTGAAACGAGTGCCGCATACCGAGCAAACATGCATTCCGCGAGAATCCTAGACGAAGGGCGCGCGGGAGTGATGAATCGAGTTCACGACGCGTCCCCCGGCGCAGCGTCGGCTGGATAATCGCAGGTCCCGGCCCGGCAGACCAGCCCGTCCTCCCGATCGCAGTCGCGGTCGGAGGTGCAGGGCTCGCCACGGTCCTTGTCCCCCAGGTCGAGACCGCAGCCACGACAGACGGAAAGAGACACCGCGAGGAAGAGGAGGATTGCCAGATGCACGGGGGACCCCGATGGGCGAGGAGCCGGTAGCCGGCCGGCTCCCGAACCTGGGAATCCCCACTCTACACCATCGCGCCCTCAATCCGGGAGGCCGGTTCCGCAGTTCGAGCAGAACTTACCCCCGGGCCCGTTCTGGGAGCCGCACGAGGGACAGAACTTGGGCTTCGGGGCCAGGGTGTTGCCGCACTCGGCGCAGAACTTCCCGCCGGGCACGTTGGCGCTGCACGCCGGGCAAGTCACGAGGCCGCCGGCGGACGCGGGCGGCTGCGCCTGGCCGCCGCCCTGCCCCGGACCGGGCATGTTGGGGGCGCCGGGCATGGAGCCACCGTGCTGGCCGGGCTGTCCGGGCTGGAAGGCCTGACCAAACGCCTGAGCCATGCCGAAACCGGCACCGAGGCCCGCGCCGGCCATCATCGAGCCGCCGCCGCCTTCGCCGCCGCCCTTGGCCATGCCCTCGCCGGCGCCGATCATCGCCTTGCCGGCGGCCATCTTGCCGAAGTCACCGCCGGCCATGCCGGTGTAGCGCACGTCCTGCTGGTACTGCTGGTCCAGCTCGAACTGCTTCTGCTGCGCTTCGGCCTGGGCCTGGGAGATGCCGATCTGGGCGATCCGCGCCTGGCGCTTCGCCGCGCCGATCTCCGCCTGGGCCTGCTTCAGGGTCTCCAGGTCGTCGTCGGAGAGGTTGATGTTGAAGTCACCGACCTGGAGGATCCGGATGCCGATCTGCTCGAGGTCGGGCGCCGACTGCTCCATCGCCGCCTTGAGCTGATTCTGCAGGGGCATGAGCTGGAGCATGCTCTTGCCCTCGGTCACGCAGACCTGACCGACGACGGTCTTCACGGCGCTGCGGAAGGTGTCCTGCACCCACTTCATGACCGCTTCGTTGGTGGGCGAGACGCCCATGCCCACGTAGTTCACGATGAAGCGCGCCGGATCGACGATCTGGAACGAGAAGGTGCCGAAGATCCGCGGCGTGACCATCTCGCCGAGCATCGGGTCCTCCATGTAGCCCAGCTCTCCGCCGAAGCGCTGGTTGTACATGGGCTTCATCGTCACGAAGTAGAGGTCCGTGATGAAGATGTTCCCGCCGGTGACCTTGTCGATCAGCTGGCCGAGGAACGGGATGTTCTGGGAGTCGAGCTGGTGCCGCTGGCCGACGCCGGCGGTGCGCATGGTCCCCACGATCGACCCGTCGCGGAAGAAGACGGCCGCCTCGTCGGCGTCCACCGTCAGCTGCGCGTACATCGGGATCGTGGGCTCCGGATGCTTGTAGATGATCAGGTTCTTCTTGTCGTCCGGACGCTGGATCAGCATCTCCTGGACGCCGTCCTTGACGAAATCGAACACCTTCCCGAACACCATGCGCGCTGCCTCCCTCTGCGAGTGAAGCGCCATCATAGGGGCTCGGGCCTCGCTTGGCTACGGCGCCGTTCGGGGGCTCTTCAGCCCTTGCCGACCCGCTTGCCGAGCGCGGAGAAGACGGTGACGGCCGCGAGGATGGCGACGATGAGCCAGCCGATCCACACGAAGAGGTTGGGCCCGTCGTCCATCACCGGGATCTCCGCGGCGCTGGCGGCGCCGGTTCCCTCGCCGCCCGCTTCGCCCGCTTCGCCGGCTCCGCCGCCAGCAGCGCCCACGCCGCCAGCGGCCGAGCTCGCGCCGCTCGTCGCGCCCGCCGCGCCAGCGGCGCCGGCCGCCCTCGCCGACCCGTTCGCCGCCTGCCCGCTCCCAGACGCGGCGCGATCGTCATCGCGCCCCTCGACGGCCGCAGTGGCCTCGGCGGCGCCGGAGCCGGCCGGCGCGGCGCGCCCCTGGCCGTCCATGCCTTCGACGCGGGTGATCGCCTCGTCGACGCGGGTGCTCACGGAGGAGCCGAAGCTCTGCCACACCAGGATCCCGGCGAGGGCCACGATCACGAAGATCAGGACGTACTCCACGGTGGAGAGCCCTTCGACGTCGCGGGCGAGGCGGGCGGCCATGCGGCGGCAGCGTAGAACAGCGCGCGCCCGTGGGGAACGGTCCCCGATGCGCGACGGGAGCGGCGCCTGGGAACAATGGCCCCCGGCCCGGTGTCGGGCCATGCTGTGACCGCCTTGGTTCGCCCCCTCGCCCTCCCCCTGCTCGCCCTCCTGCTGGCGACGCCCGTCGCGGCCCAGCGCGGCGCGGAGACCCCGCGCTCCCGTACCCGACGGAGCACGGAGCCGAGCGCCGAGTCGAGCACGGACGCCGAGTCCGAGACGGCGCCCACGACCGCGCCCACGGACGTCGCCCGGGAGCTGCTGCCCGAGGGCTTCGACGACGACCCCATCGGCACCGGCGACACCCACACCCTCACCGAGGTCCCGCTGCAGAGCGAGATCCCGCCGGACCTCACGCGACCCCCGGAGGCACCCAGCGTCGACGTCGACCAGGGCCGGGTGCTCACCGCCATCCCCGGCGTGCGCGAAGTGGATCACCTGGCGAGCGCGACCCTCGAGGGCGGGATGGTGCGCGTGGACCTCGAGCTGCGCTTCGTGAACCGCGCGCGCCACGCCGCCGAGTTCCGCTACCGGCTACCGGTTCCCCCGGGGGCGCGCCCCGAGGGGCTGGTGGTGTGCCTCGGCGAGGACCGCTGTCGCACCGGCGCCCCCGACACCAGCGGCGCCTACGACGACGCGGTGCGGGCGCGGGGCCCCGAGGGTGTCCGGCTCCCGGTGGCGGCGGTCGACGTGGAGGAGCGCGGCGCGGCGACGACCCTGGTGATCCGCGCGGCGCCGCTGAGCCCCGACGCGACCACCACCGTGCGCCTCGCGTACCTGGCGCCCACCCCGACCCACGGCGGGATCACCCACGTGCGCCTCCCGGCCCGGGGTCGCGACGGTCGCGTCGCGCCGATGCGCCTGCACGTGCGCACCGACGAGCTCCTCGCGCCGGCGGTGGACGGCGAGCCCGCGCGCGGCGAGGGCGAACCCTGGCACGAGGTCGAGGCGTGGGAAGCGGTGACGCTCACCGGCACCCACCGCAGCGGCGGGACGCAGGTCGATCTGGTGCGCTTCCCCTGCGGCGCCGAGACCTGCGCGCGCCTGCACGCGGTCGCCGGTCCGCGCTCGCCGCGCCGGGAGCGGGTGGTGCTCCTCCTGGACGCCTCGCCCTCGATGCTGGGCCCCGCCCGCGGTCGCATGGGCGCCGCCTTGGCGGCGCTGCTGGCGGCGATGCATCCGGAGAGCGAGGTCAGCGCCTACGCCTTCGCCGGCACCGCGCAGGCGCTCCTGGAAGACCCCCGGCGGCCCGACCAGGTCCCGCTGGCCACCCTGGGGCGGGCCACCGGGCTCGATCTGGGCGCCGCCACCCGCTTCGAGGCCGCCTGGCGCGCGCTCGCGCCGCGCCGCGGCGACCACGTGATCCTGGTGGGCGACGGCGGGCTCACCGCCAGCCGCGAGGGGCTCGCCGCCGCCGACGCCGCCCGCGCCGCCGGGGTGCGTGTGAGCGCTCTGAACCTCGCCGATCGGGACGCGCGCCCGGCGCTGGTGGCGCTGGTGGAGCGCACCGGCGGCCGCGTGGTCGCCGTCGGCGCCGAGGCCGACCAGGCGAGCCGGGAGCGCAGCACCGCGCGGCTCGAAGAGAAGGTGGTGGCCCTGACCGCGCCGAGCGCCGAGCGCCGGGTGGCGGTCCTGGGATCCGCGCCCGTCGAGCTGGGCTCCCTGGCCGCCGGCGAGAGCCTCCACTGGACCGGCGTGGTGCCGCGAGACGCGCGCTTCGTGGTCGGCAGCGAGCGGCGACCGACGCGACTGCCCGCGGCGGAGGCCGTGGCCCTGGCCGCGATGGCCCACCCGGGGATCCCCGGACGCCTGGCCGCGGTGGCCGCCGCGGATCGGAGCCGCCCCTCGCTCTGCGGCGGGGGCCCGCCGGAGCGCGCCGGCGGGGTCTCGTCCGACGCGCGGCCGGTGGT
>DCLA01000035.1:62286-80146 GCA_002320815.1 Myxococcales bacterium UBA1660 | reverse complement strand
GATCCGAGGCGCATCCAGACCCCCGGGGTCGAAGACCTCGGCGCCTTTTTCATAGAGCATACTCAGGACCATCATGACCGAAGCCAAGAGTGACGACGCGAAGCACGCCTTCCTGAGAATCGGCCGGTATCACCTCAATGAGCGAGCTGCCGAGAAATATGTACTCGCTGCTCTGGCAGGTCGCTTCCCCACCCTCACCAAAAACCGCATTCGTGCCGGGACGTTCACATTCGGCTCCGGACCTAAAGCCTTTTCTAAAGAGTTCAGGGAGTTGACCCGAGAGGCCAGAGCGACAGGTGCGATTCGATCGGTCCAACGATTCATAGCGCCCGCAGACCCCTACTTTGCGCCAACAATCGGCCTGGCCACGGACACTAGTGGGTTGGGCTTCAAAAGCAGCCTCGCTGGCAAGAGTGCGGCGGCGCAGGGCCCCATGCGTCTCTACGCGGTGGAAGACGAACTGTTGGAGGACATCCTCTACTACCGACAAGCTGCGTGTGACGAGTCATCGCTTCCGTTCGAGCTGTGTACTCGTCACATCCGTGCCTATATCTTGTCCTGCACCGCAATGGTGGAGGCTTTTCTCAATCGGCCTGTGCTCGTGGAATCCACCGCTGGGTCGAACTCAGCGCTCGTTGCGAGCCTGCTGCAGCCGATGAACGTCGAGAATCGTTTTGAGACGTGGGTTGCCGCGTTCTGCCCAACATCAGCATCCTTCTCAGGCGTAAAACAGACGGTCCACTGGGCGCATTTTCAGGAATTGCGCGCGAAACGGAATGCAATTGTTCACTCAGCCGAGCCCCTCCAAGCCACAGAGATCGAGAAGATGCCGCATGTCCTCAACCTCGTACGCGAAGGTGTAGGCGGCTTGCTTCTCCAGCTCCGGTCTATGCAAGGCTTGGGGTCGCTCGGCTTCATCGATCGATTGGCGTCAGCTCCCCGCGTCTCCTTCCTGAAGAAGCCCAGCGGCAAGACATAGCTTCATCACAGCGAACCACCAAACCTGTCGGGACGAACCACTACAAACCCACCTGACGACCCCAGTCTCGAATATTGATGCCGATCCTCTCGACATCCTCGAGGTCCAGCTCTCCACTGTGCATGATAACATTGCGGGACTTCTCAATCACATGCAGTATCTGCTTGAGCCATTCAAAATCCGCAGTGATAACATGGTCAAACGCATCCGAGTGGTTCAGAAAAATAGATGCCAACTCGGTCATGTCCGTGTAGTCCAGCGGACTATCACCACGCGTTTTGTGCCACCGATGCTTGGCTTCTTCGGCCATGCGCTTATCGACTTTGTCGCGGATCCTCTGCGAAACTTTGCTCTTCCACCACTTGTCACCGTATTCTTCAACCATGGTGCTCTGGACTAGATTTCGCAAAGTTTTCTCGAACGATGCGATCGCAATATAGACCACGCCCATCCTTCGTGCATCTGCGACGAGATCTGGATCCATCGCCCCAAGCGCAGCAACTCGCTCGAGCTTCTGGAGCTCAGCTCGGGCTTGAGTTCGCGAGACTCCCAGTTGTTCCATGGCGTTGGTCGCCAAGTGTCCCCGATACGCGAACGAATATAGATCTTCCACTCTAGGCAACGTCATACCAGGTGCTTTCGCAGGCTTGAGAACAGCGCATCGTACACTTGTTGATCGCGCGAGATCGGAAGGTGTATGTGAATGTCGTACCTCATGCTCAGTCCTAGGCCTGAGGGTGGCTGTCTAGCCACGCGGCCGTCGAGTCGGTCGCTCGACGCTGGTGAAGCCTGCTCCTCACCTACTGTTTCTTCAGGCTCTAGCGGATCAGCTTGCACTGCAGAGAAGTCAGCCGTGGAGGCGAGCGCCCGGAAGGTAGCCGCCATCACATTCAGGACACTGTCGCTCTTCTTGCCTTGCGTGATGGTCTTCATCTTGTTCTTCAGCTCGGTCGAGCTCATTTCGTGCGCGTTCCTGTTTACCCTAAACAAGTCGGAGTACGCGTCGCGTATGGCAGAAGCCATGACCGCCCCCGAGCGACTGGTATCTAGGTAGTCGAAGTACAGCTGCGTTGGAGCACCGGAGTCATCCAGAAAGCCTATGCTTTTCAGGACCCTAATGATCGCTCGATCGTTTTTGCCCTTGAATCCAAGCTCCTCCAGGAACTTCTGCGAGAATCGCTCCGGTGCTTGGCCCCCTCGAATGGCACCCAAAATGTCTGCCAGATTCTTTGTGCTCGTCATGTAGGCTTCTGATAGCGCCACGGGTATCCTCCGTCCCTTGCAGTGGAAGCGTCGGCGCACAACTGATGGCGCTCGACAGACCGCTCGATGTGTCGTGGCACAGGACCTGTCAAGCATCTATTTAGCGTTGGCTCCAATTAAGTGCGGCACATCGTTCCACCACCCGAGTCGTGGATGCGCATCACACCACCCGGGGCGATGCTTGGTATCGATACCGGGACCTTGTCCTACGGAACTTCCGGAGGAGCATGATACACTCAGGCCATATGGCGATATGCAGCAACGAATGGTTTGTCACGATCACCACGGTTGTAAGTGAGGGGCGCATTGCCTTCACGGTGATTTGGTTCGAGCTCTTCGAGGGGCGACAACAGTCTCCTCCGTATCAAGGCTATGCGCCAGTGAGGCTCTCGTTCGAGGAGGCAGAGAGCGACGAGCAGCGTGTGGCAGACGCCTTTGCTCGGCGCTCCATTGGTCCAAGCGATGGTGTAGCCGTCCGCCATCTTCTTGGGGGCTCCTGACATGATCGTGGGTCAGGCGACGCCCGGGAGCGGCGGACAGAGCCCGCCGTGCCACATCGGAAGAAGTTCCGTCCGGGGTGCGGGCGTCCAAACTGACTCCGCGCGTCCCCGCGGGGCGACGGATCATGGCGTCACACGGCGGGAGAGCCGATTTCTCGGAGCTCGACCCGCCCGCACTCCCCCGAACAGGTCAGTTTTCAGCGCTTCCGCGGTCGCTGCGCCGATGATGGACGGACCGATGCGTGGTCCAGGCCGGCTGGACCGCGCGATGCGCCCTGCGTCTGTCAGCCGGAGGGTGGGTCGGAGCCTGGCGTCTTCTTCGGCCGGCCGCGGCGGGCATCTAAGCGGACGATGAGTCGACGAGGGTTCTTCCGCCACTGTCGCTTCGGGTCCATCCGGTGAATCGTCTCCGGCGGCGGGCGCTCGTCGTCTTCGGTCGGCTCGTCGGGAGCTGGCTTCCGGAAGTCGAGCTCGCTCTCCTCGACCTCTTCCGCGGCACGCTCCGCTGCTCGCGAGCGCCGCCATGGATCGGCTCCTCCATCACGCCCACGTCGTCGCGATCGAGGCCCCAACTACCGAAACCCCAAACCACGCCGCGCGAGCGGCGCCAAGAAGAACGGAAAGGAGGCTCGCACATGATTGTCGACCAGAACGGTCGCGATCACGTTGGCCATCCCCAGACTCTCACCCCGTGCACGCGAAACGCGCCGTGCGCGAACGAGGGATCCGGCAGATCACTTTGGCCGTCCCGAGGGCGATCAGATTGCCCGTCCCTTGACAAGCATCAGCTCGCTCGCCCGGCTCTTGTCGAAGTACACCGGCGGCTTCTTGATGACCCGCCCATCGGTCTTCCACAGCCCCCATTCGAACACCCGCCCCGGCATGTGGCCGGGGCGCGCGACGAGTCCCGCCGCCGGCCTGTTCTCGTAGTCGTAGACGAGCTGGCTCGATTGGGCCGCGGGGCCGACGAGACGCAGGTAGTGCGGGTTCCGACCGTCCCAGAGGTCTTTGGGGCGCGTGATACCGCTCGTGCGCCAACAGCGTCTTGATGGCGCAGCAAACGTCCCTGTGCAGCTGCTGCGCAAATGCCGGCAGCCGCTCGTTTCGCGGCGTCACGTCGGTGTGATGGTGCGTCGGCATCCGCGTGCTCGCGTGCAGCGCCACGTCGTGCACTCGGCAGGCGTCCGCGAGCGAGTACAGAAAGATGTCGTCCACCAGCGGATGCCACGGCGCCAGGAACGCTTAGCGGAACGCCGTCCGCCGGCACATCGACGTCGTCGCTCCCCGAACGATGATGCGCGGCGGGGACATCCCGCCGACGCTCGTTCACGAGCCGTGCCGGCGTCGGTTCGGTGACTCGTCGGGCTTTTCTGAGGTGGCCGCCGGCGGTACGCCGGCGAATGGGTGGCGGCCGCCGGCCATCGCTTCACAGCGATTCGGGTCTCTCGGACGGGCCAAACGGATCGAAAGCTGAGCCATGGGCGCAAATGAAGCCATGCTGAACCAGCAGAAGATAGAGGATCGCCCACGAGTCCGGAACTACCTACCTAGCTTCCACGGCCTATCCAACCTTCGCGCTCAGACCACGTTTCAAACGTATACCTGCCGGAGTCCCAGAGCTTGGTGTCGCACCAGACGGCGGCGATGCACCGCACCTCCACGGGGTCGCCACCCTCGACCGGAGACCTGATCGTCTCGCTCGTGAGCACTCGTGCGCCCGTCTGTTCGGCCAACCGCCCAAAGAACTGTTCCACTGCCTGGACGTTGTTGCCGTGAGGCGGCTTCAACAGGTAGTCGTGGACGGCGCCCGCGTCACCCGGAGACTTGGGAGCTAGTTGTATCTTCGTCAGGTCCACACCGCAGTCTCCGAAGGCTACAACGACGAAGGCCTTCTCAACTGGCACGCCCTCGTGCCTATTCGCGAGGGCCAGCAAGTACCAGACATCGTCCGCCCAAAGGTGAAGGGTTGTGGGAGCCGGCTTCTCACCGATGTTCCGCTTTGACCTGCTCCAGAGGCCAGCGAGCTTCACCTCGGCGAAGAGCTCAGCGGCATCGCCCTCTGGTTTCCAGATGTCAGCGATCGATCGACATCGATGGCGATTCGTCTTCCGAATGTATCGCCACCAGTACTCGCACTCGACAAGGGCGTCGGCCGAAGCTGGTCCTCCATCGAGTGCCTGCGCCAGGAAGCGGCTGGCGCTCGCCTCGCGCGGATACCCTGCGGGATCGGCAGGTCTACGGAGAACCGAGAGGGCTGCGCCGTAACGGGTGGCCACCTCGTTCACGATCTTCTTCCAGTCCCGTTCCATCTTCGTCCCTCCCTGGCCAGGTCGATGGCCCACCCACGTGTCCTCAAGGGTATCCCTGGGTGCCGCTCTGGTACCAGGCGGATGGCGATCGCGGGCGGCAGGTTCGCTGACAGGGCCGAGTTCAGACACTGCGGCCGTGCACCCCACACCGGGGCGGCCGCTTCACGTTCAACACCCCCACCTCCCCGCGCCGCTCCCATCGCCCCACGAGCGCCCGCGCCAGCTCCACCTCCGCGCACGCGGCGCACCACGGCTCCCGCATCGCCCACCCGAGCCACAGCGACCCCGGCTTCATCCCGCGCTCCCAGCACCACCGGTGGAGCGACTGCCCACCCGAATGGTGGCCGGCCAACACGCCGTAGAACCCGTGCATGTCGGCGATGAGGTCGCCGATGCGGGTGCAGAAGCGGGCGCTTCGGCCGGTGTTGCCGCCGAAGTAGAGCGGGTCGCATTCGGGGCTCGGGGCTCCGATCCACGGTCGCTGGGCCACCAGGTAGACCGCTCGATCATCCGGCGGCCAGGGTTGGTCGTCGGCGACGCAGCGGTCGAGGAGATCGCGGACTTGGAAGGGGCCCGTCCAAGCGAGTGGTGCGTCGCCCATGGTCAGGTCTCCCGAAGGTAGAGGGGGCGCTTGGGGCGGCCCGGGCTGCGCAGCGCGCCACACGGGATGCGCGAGACCCGGGCGAGCTGCTGCTCGAAGGTGCCGGTGAGCTCACGGTAGCCGCTACCGCCGCGCGCTCGGATGCGGTCGGAGCGGCGGTGGTCCTCGAGCACGGCGAGATAGTGTGGCAGCACGAAGCGCCGGAGGACGCGGGCGCGGCCGGGGTCTTCGGTGGTCTGGGTCTCGCGCAGCGCGAGGCCGAGCTGCTCTTCGACGCACTGCCGGAGCTCGCGGCCCAGCCAGACGGGGCGTCGATCGATGCGGGGCATGGTCGTGCTGCCGCACCGGCGACAGCTTGGCTCCGCGGAGCCGCGGGCACATCCGGGGCACCAGCGGGGGTCAGGCGGAACGGCGGGGAACTGTCGCTCGAACATGGGTTCACGGTAGCGCGGGAGGTGGACGGGGAATGTCCGGCGGCAGCCGAGCTCAGGTGCTCCCGTCGAGCGGGATCCAATGCTCCGCGTCCGCCCGTAGCGCGCTCTCCGATTCGACGGTCGCCACCACCGGGACCTGCATGTGTCGGGCGAGGGTGCAGAGGTTCGTGGCCGCGTCGTCGGCGGGCTCGATGAGGTCGGCGTCGTCGATGAGCACCATGGCGATCCGTGTGGCGCGCGAGGCATCGAGCACGCTGAGCGCGAGGTCCATGATGGAGTGGATGCCGGTGGCGATGAGCAGCTCGGATTCGCTGAGCTCACCAGCGGCTCGGGCGAGCGCGAGCCAATCCTGTGAGTCCACGGTGGGGCGGCCGGCAAGCTTCCGTGCAGGCACCCCGGCGCAGTGCGCGAGCAGGCGGTCGACCACCTGCATGCGGGAGTCCGAACGGGAGACGAGGAGCGCCGCGCCGGACCCGCCGCTCGCGACGCGCCGAGCGATGCCCAGGAGGGCGCGGGTCTTGCCGCTTCCGGGACCGCCGCCGAGTACGACGACGGTGCCGGGCGAGAGCCCTTCCGGGAAGCGCTTGTCGATGAGTGGGTGCCCGGTGGTCGTGCGGCCCTGCAGGTCGCGGTGGATCTGCTCGAAGCGGCGCTGGACGAGGTGCCGCACGTGTTCGGGGGGCTTGGGCATCGGCGAGTGGGTACGCCGGGAGGTGGACCGAGAATGTCCAGGGAGTGTCACACCCGGAGCCCATGCTCGGTTCATGGGCGAGGCATCGGGAAAGCGAGGGCGGAAGCAGGGCACCTACCGGCAGACCAAGCGGGTCTTCGCGCTCGTCGATCACCTGAGCGCTCGGCGTGCGCCGGTGCTCGAGGACGAGCTCGCCGAGCGCTTCGGCGTGGTGCGCCGTCAGATCAAGCGCGACCTCGCGGCCATCGAAGAAGTGGGCTTCGATTTCGAACGCTCCGAGCTCGAAGGCCGGCCCGCGGTGCGCCTTCGCGGCTCCCGAGCGCCCCACCCCATCCGCCTCTCGCTGCGCGAGCGCTACACGCTGCTGGCGGTGCGCCGTGTCTTCGACGTGCTCGAGGCCACGGCCTTCGCCGCTGACGTGCAGAGTATCTTCGACAAGGTCGTCGCCTCGCTCCCCGAAAGCAGCGACCACCCCGAGCAGCTCGCAGACCGCTTCACCTATCTGCCCGACGGCGGCACCAAGCGCTACGCCCGCTCCGAAGGGATCCTCGATCAGCTGCTGAGCGGCGTGCTCTACGGCCACCGCGTCGACTGCGCCTACCGCTCCATTCGCGGCAACGAACGCTCGGGCACGCTGGAGCCCTACGCGCTGGTGCTCTACCGCCACGGTCTCTACGTGGTCGGCGCCCTGGGCGACGGCAGCGGCATCCGCGTCTACGCCGCCGAGCGCTTCCTCCGTGCGACGCGACTGCGCAAGGAGCCCTTCGAGCGCCCGGCAGAGTTCACGCTCGACGACTACTTCGAGGGCGCCTTCGGCGTGTTCACCGGCGGCGAGAAGCAGCGCGTGGTGCTCGACCTCTCACCGGACGTCGGGCACCTCGCCGAGCACCGGACGTGGCATCCGAGTCAGCGAGTGACGGCGCTCGAGGATGGGTGGACGCGGCTGGAGCTCGAGGTGTCGAACCTGACGCAGGTGGCCCAGTGGGTGCTGGGGTGGGGGGAGCAGGTGCGGGTCGTGGAGCCGGCGGAGTTGGCGAGTCAGTGACGACCGATCTTCAGGTGAAGATTGCCCGTCGATCGATCCGTCCCCCGTCGATCGATCCGTCCGGGGGTCGGACTGCTTTGGAAGCTCCGCGACGGACGATCGACGCCAACCCACCATCGTGAGACCGACCACCCGCCGCTCCAGGCGGGCTCTCCGGCCCTGTCAGCCCCGATTCCGCCCGTTCGAGCTTCGTGACGCTCCAGCAAGACGCACTGGTGCGCCGCCCGGGCCATCCAAGCGGCGCACATCGCGAAGCGGCTGTCACTCGGCAGGTGGGTCGGTGCCCGGCTTCTTCTTCGGGCGCCCTCGGCGGGCGTCCCGGCGCGTGACGATGCGCCGCGGTCGCTTGCGCCAGTTGCGGCGTGGCTCGCTTCGGTGGACGGTTTCCACGTCGGGGCGCTCATCGGCGTCGAGCTCGGCCGTGTCCTCGGGGGCCGGCCTCCGGTAGTTCAGCTGCTCGTGATCGACGATGGCGGCCGCCTCGTCCGCGAACGCCGACCTCACCTCCTCGAGCATCTCGTCGCGCTCGGCCTTCGGGGGCGGGGGGCTCTGCTCGAACTCGCGCATGACCTCCTCGAGCAGAGGTCCCGGATGAGCGAGCAGGACGTCCGGGTCCGGCTCGCTCACTCGCGCGTCGCGGGTTCTACGAAGGTCCGTCTCGCCGCGGAGCATCCGCTCTCGGCGGTGCTGATAGGCGTCGTGGAAAACGATGTACTCGCGCTTCACGGTGGCGGCCCTCCAAACTCAACCCGTAGGTCGACAGGTCCGGGTTCCGAACGCGGTATCGAACGCAACCGCTTGAACAGGCTGATATCAACCCCGTCCCGATCGCCTCCGCTGGCAGTGATCGGCTGCTGGCGAATCCCACCCAGCGGATGGGAAGCCCAAATCAACCCCGTGGGGCTCGTCTACGACGGTCAGTCTCGTCCGGCTTCCCGCTGGCGATCCGGGTCACCATCAACGGGCAGCTCCCTTCCAATCATCAACAGAGCCAAGTCAAGCCTATCAGTCGCGCCAACAGCGCCTCTGTTTACCAACATCTGATCACAGCCGCACCGAGCCGCCGTGTACGAATAAAACACTATTGGCGGAAGCAAGGCCATTGGCCACCCGTCTTCTATCCAAGCGTTGAGGATATCGCTTCCCCAACCCACACGGGCCGTACAAGCTTGCATACGCTCTGCCTCACTATCGCAATAGACCTCCTCGCCTGTAAGGTTGAGATCGGACAGCACTGCAGCGTATCGACCTGACCTGTCTGGGCTCAGCAAAGCAACGGCAGCCCTAGCGGTGGAAACGACGACGACGTGGGAGTTTAGCGTGTCTACCAAGAACTCCATCAGCGCAACATTCTCAGCTGACTCGGGACTATCTGTAACCCAAACAATCCGGGCGCCGTTGAATCTGTACGCGATGTCCGCGAAGCCCCGTATCCAGTGCTCGCTCCACTCGACAGCAGCGTCAGCTTCTGTCGTTTCCTCATCGCGTTCAGCTTCGGACTCTTGTGATGCAGCACGCAAGGCCTCGGTACGACCCCGCAGAACCTTTATGAGTAGTCCAGAAGATGAGAAGTTTGCCTCTGCAGAATCACTCGGGCCAAGCTTGAAATCTTTGATGATATATCCGAGCGACAGCAACATCAGAACCGCAATTAGTACTGCGGCCGGCGGCCAAGATGAAAAGAGATCGACGGCCAGCCGACCAGCGGTCGACTGGGACTTGTCCTTGTCGCTGCCTTGGACGCCCGCGTTCAAAACGAGGTTGAGCGTTGCCGGCATACTGGGCCCCTGCCCTGCCACCTCCCCCGATGTGGCATCTTCTCGTTCCAACGTGTCGATAGTGTTCGGGACAATGCTGGGTGGTTCACCGGGCGTAGCCGGCGAACCGTGTGAAGCTTCCGATGTTGCATCAACTGGATCCGCATCTTCGGCTTTCGAAGGAGGTGTAGGTGATGCTCCCGGCGCTGACTTCGAACTTAGGTGGGAAGAAGTGGACGATTCGCCCGGGCCGCTCTCATTCCTATCGCGTGAGATGTCGACTGGGCTTGAGCCACCGGAGTTGTCGGCTTTTCCTTCTGTCGTGTCGTTTGGCGAAGCCATGGTTCTCAGGATTCAGTCAGATCGGTCGGGGCCATTCGCAAACCCGTTCTCGCGATATCGGCGACCGAGTGTTCGCAATGCCGTAGAACGCGCAGCCAACGTCTCACGGGGCGCGTACCCCACCCCGAGTGCCGAATCTGCCACTGGCTCGGGGCTCATTGGGTGCAGACCGACGGGGCTCCCAAACAGCTCCAACCGGCCTCGGGTTGACAGCTCGCCGAGCACCCATCGCCCGCAGCGGTGTTGGCATCGTCACAGCCTTCCTTTGCACCGATCACGCCGTCGCCACACAAATTGCAAACGGAAGGCTCGCTATCGTCGCACGAGTAACCTGGCTCCAGCCGACAGCTGGCGGAGCACCCGTCACCCGCAGTGGTGTTGCCGTCATCGCAGGTCTCCCCACCGCCTACGGTACCGTCGCCGCACAGATCGCACACCGAGGGCTGGGCCACGGTGCACGAGTATCCCGCCTCAACCTGGCAGGTCGCCGAGCAGCCGTCTGCTCCATTGGTATCCCCATCATCACAGGCTTCGTTCGGGTCCAAGATCCCATTCCCGCAAATCTCGACCTGGCAAGTTGCGGAGCAGCCGTCGCCTGCCGTGGTGTCACCTTCGTCGCAGGTCTCTGCTCGTCCGACCACCCCGTTGCCGCATTCGTCGCAGACCGAGGGCTGACCCGCGCAGGAGTACAGCGCCTCGAGCTGGCAGCTCGCCGAACACCCGTCCTCGCCCTTCGTGTTTCCGTCATCGCACTGCTCGCCAGTCTCGACCCGGCCGTCGCCGCATCGGACAGGGCAGGTGTCGAGTCCCTCGATCAGTTCCCGTCTGCGACTCTTTTCCTCATCGGTCGCATCGGGTGCGAGGTGCCGGTCTTCACTGCCCAGCAGTCGGACGCGCATGGCGACGTCGATCTTCGCTCCCGCGAAGTACTGTGGGTCGAAGTTCTCGACCGTGTCGAGACCCGCGACACCACAGAGGACGGCGCCTCGGAACGATGCCCGGTCGATGTTAGCGCCGGTCATGTCGGCATCGGTGAAGTCAGCGCCGTCGAAGGTCCCGCCCTCCATCTGTGCGCGGATCAACCGCGCACTCCGGAAGTTGTGGCCCGAGTAGTCTGCGTGCAGCGGACGGCCGATTAGGTTGGCGTGCTCATGCGATGTGTCCACCGCCTCATCGTCCTCGTCCAGGCAGTCGACGCCACGACACCAGCGCCGGAGGGTGGCACCCGGCGCGAAGCTGATCGAAGGGATGAAGCTCCACCCGCTCAACCCGGGGATGTCGCCGCCCACGTAGCGCACGGTGGCGTGAACTTCGACACGGTTCACCCGCAGGCTTGTCTGGAACATCAGGCCCAGGCGCCACTGCTGATCATCGGTGGTGGCGGCCTGAAAGAGGTTCTCGGTGCCTCGATTCCCCAGCATCGCCGCAGCGTGAAAGGTAGGTCCGACGAAGAAGCGGAGATCCGCATAGTTGTCGTCGCCTGCGAACGGGAACCAAGCTTCGAGACCGGTGTTCAGGGAGAATGTGGTCGCGAAAGCACTCGGGTCCTCGCTTTCCTCGTTGCCGTCGTCGAGCGCCCAGCGGAGCTGGCCGACGTGGACGTTGGCGCGCCATCCGATGAAAGTCATGCGGCCAGCGTGCACGGTCACCCGTGAGCTGAACCCGAAGTAGAGCGGCTGCACTTCGGGCGTGAGCATGGACAGCCCGAAGTCCGCGGATCCTGGAGATGCGGCGAGCCGCGTGGGTGTCACCCCCCCTCGCACTACAGCCCGCATGTGCCAGAGGACCTCCTCGGCGTCCAGGCCCAGCCCGAAAGACGTGTCGGCCGACTCGTCGGCCAGGTCCTGATTCTCCAGGCCCGAGAGCTGGGCGTACGAGTCGCCGATCAGTCGAATCCCGTAGTTCAACCCGTTGAGTCCCCGGTACTGGCTGTCGGCCTGCTCCTCGACCCGCTTCCGAAATTCGTCGCCTCTTGTTTGCGCGATCACTCGTAGCTGATGCGGGGTGAGCGCGAGCACCTGCTCTCGCTGCAACTCGAAGAAGCGGCTTTGCTGCTCGGCGCTACGACCAGCGTCCATTCCGCGGAGCTGCTCATCGGTAAGGTTAGGAATCTGAGTCCGAGGAATTGACCGTAGTCCATCGGTTGGCAGGGCCCCCAGATTCAACCGCTGGACCCACTCGCTTCGCATCGCACGGATCCAACTCCGTAGCCGTCCCGGTCGAATTTCGCTCCACTGCCGCGCTGTGATCCACGCCATCTGTTCTGGCCGGACATATCTAGATTCTACCCTCATGCGAATCAGTGCAGACGGGCAGCGCTGGCAGTAGACATGGCCGAACCGGTTGAAAGCGTGCCCCGGAATTCGCTGCCAAGTGGCTCGATCGAGCCGACGCAGAACTTCTGCTGGCACAGAGTTGAAGTTGCCAGCGTTGAGACAGTGCACGTGCTTTTTGATCCAGAGGACTTGAGCGTCGACGGAGTCTTCGCCCCACGCCGGACGCGGGTCCGCGCAGGACGCACGAGGAACTGCTGGCTCCTCCCCGCCTGCCGTCGTGTCGTTCTCCGGATCGCCGTCGCCGCAGGCAGACGCTCCGACTAGCGCCACGAAGGTCAGGTGAACCACTGAGAGCTTCATGCTCCATCTCCTGCGTCGGTGTCTGCGCTCTGCCCTGCGTCACTGGGCTCCGTACCCGAGTCCATCAGGTCCATGCTCGCGTCGACGCGACCGACCTCGGCATCGCCAGGCTCTGTGCCCGAGTCCCTCGGCTCGGGGTCACCCACGCCGGCGTCCGCTACGACAGTGCTGCCACCTGCATCCGGCGTAGTGGCTGTTCCACCATCTTCGAAGCTCAACCGTAGGCGCGCACTTCTTTGAGCGTCCACCGCCGTGCAGTCCGCAGTTCGTTCGTCGTCGTCGAGGTCGTCATCGTCGTCGACATAGAAGCGCGCGGTCAGGATCACGTCGCGCTCGGCGGTGGGGTAAACGGAGAAGAAGAGAGTGGTGTAGTCGTCGGCGTCGACTCGGAAGCACAGATTTGCCTCGTCGGCCGTGCGCGGCGGCTCGCCGCTGGTGGTGCCTGCGTCTCCAGCAGCCGGGTCTTCATCCGCCCCCATGTCCACGGGCTCGCTGGCGTCCATCACTTCCGCGGGCGCCAAGACACTGGGAGCGAAACGTCCGTCCTCTGCCTGAAGCAGGATGGTGCCTTCGCCCCGATAGCTCAGCTCGACGCCGCGGCCATCGCTCTCTCGGTCGAGCTCTCGGAGCCCGATGTAGGCGCTGTCGCTGCAACCCACCGCGGTCAGCGCCAAGAGCGCAGCGGCGCAACCTGAGGTTCTCCTACCCACGCTTGTCTCTCCCTCTTCGTGAACGGTCCGCGATCGCCAACGGGAGGAGAGTGGAGCAAGTCCGGTGACCGGCGTCCATACGACGGTCGAGGTACGTCAGCAGCCAAGACCAGGGGTATTGCGTTCTGCTTCGAGCGCCGGATGTGACGGGGTGTCCGTGAGGATCGAGAGTGACCATGAGCGCCCTGATCTTCAGGTGAAGATCTCTTCCAGCGGGTTTTGTAGGCTCCTAAAGCAGACTAAATCGGCTATTGGCTCACTCCTTTATGCCGCAAGTGGCATGCGCAGCGGTAGACAGCACCCACCCTCGACCGGCACGCTGAGGCATGAGTCGGAAGCCAAGGATCGTGAGGCGGGGGGTGGCTGGGAATGTCGCGCGGGTGGTTCGCCCGGCGGCGGGGCGTCGTGGTGGGGCCGCTCTGCCTGCGGTGCCGGGGGCGAGGGGGCGGCCGATGCCGAGGCCCACGCGGGGATCGCCGGAGGCTCGCGTGCGGGCCGAGGTGGAGCGCGAAGTCGCGCGCATCCATACGAGGATCGCCGAAGCGGAGGCGGCGTTCTACGCGGTGGGGACGATGCTGCTCGGGCTCGACCGGCCAGAGGTGCTGGCGGCGTTCGGGGCCACGACGTTCGCGGCGTTCTTGGATGCGCACGTGATGCCGGCGGCGACGGCGAATCGGTACATGTCGGTGGCGCGTGAGTTCGAGGCGGAGCAGGCCGCGGAGCTCGGGGTGCTGAAGGCCTTCCACCTGGTGCAGTATGCGCGGGTGGCGCGCACGCGGGTTCGGGCCGCGGCGCTCGCGAAGCGCGACGCGCGGATCGGGAAGCCGGCGCGGCGGCTGTCGTCGATGACGGCGGCGGAGGTGGCCGATGCGGTGCGCCAGGTGAAGATGGACGCGGGGCGCGCGGCGGTGCCGAAGGCGTCGAGCAGGGAGCGGCGCGCGGCGCAGCGGTTGGTGTCGCAGTTCGAGGAGCGCTTCGGGATGGATGCGTCGATGCGGATCGACAAGAAGCGTGGGGTGCTTCGGCTCGAGGTGAAGTTGAGGGACTTGGTGGAGGAAGGGGGGCGTCACACCCGGGTGCGAGGTTTTGATCGATGCCTCCGCATCCTCAGGACCGGTTACTACGTACTCGACTTCAAGCCGGATCCCCTGGTGGGGCCGTCGAGAAGGGGCGGCTCCAGTTGCGGTCCCTGGACGGGGATAGGTCGGACGCGCGCCGTGCAGGGTCTGGAACGAGCTGCCGGTGGCGTGATGTCATTCGACGGGCCCGCTGAGCACCCTTCGGCAGACTGAGCAAAGGGCGTCGAGATCACTGTCTCGACGCCCTTTGCTCGTACCCAGCCAGTAGGAGCCTGGCGCCCCTAAACCGGCAAGTACCGCCGGACCTGGTCGCCCGCCTGCGTCCCCGCCGCGACGAACGCGAGCACGGGGGCGCCGACGAAGCAGAACATGATGTCGAACAGGGTCGTGTGGTACGCGATCCAGTCGACGCCTTCGGGGCGGATGAGGAGTTTGCCGACGATCATGCCGACGAGGGTGAAGGTGGCGGCGAGGGCGCCGAGGGCCAGGGAGTGGCGCTTGGCGAAGTGGAGGCCGGCGAGGCCGGAGGCGGCTCCAGTCGCGAGGGCGACGTACTTGAACTCGGCGACGAACATGCCGATGACGCCGTAGATGAGTCCGACGGCGATGGCCGCTCCGGCGGCTGCCGCGATTCCCTTGATGATGGCCGGCTGCTCTTCGCCTGCGGCCGCGATCTCTTCAGTCATGAACCCCCACTTTCTGCTCGCCGGCGGACGTGAGTCGGCGGCGGCATGGGGATTCTACGCTGGCCCCCAGGGTGCGCCATAGTCCCAGAGGCTGGACTGACTGAGGTACTCTCGTCGCGTGAAGACGTCGGGGGTTTCGAGTTGGGGTGGGTGTCTGGTCCTGCTCTTGGCCTGTGGGGGCGGGACGGTGGATGCGCCGGTCCGCACGGCGGGGGCCACGGTGGCCGGCGAGTCGGAGAGCGTCCCCGCCGCGGAGTCTGCCGAGGCTGCCGTGGTTGAGGGGGACGAGACGCGCGCCGAGGAGGCGGAGCTGACTCCCCTCGAGGCGCGGCGACGGGCCGATCTCGCGGAGTTCGAGGCGCTGATGGGCACGGTGGCGCCGGAGTTGGTGGAGCGGGCGCGCGGGATGGATTGGGTCTTCGAGCGGTTCCGGGCGTGGGAGGCGGACGGATTCTTGATCGCGGAGTACTCGGAGTCAGGCAGTGGCGTCGACCGGGTGTGGTCGTGGCGCGCGCACGTGTTCCGGGACGGCGCAGAGGTGGCGCAGGTCAGTGCCGCTGGGCTGGATGGGCAGTACGCCTGGCCGGTGGAGGTGAGTCCGGAGCTGTCCTCGCCGGGGGTGCGCGCGGCGGTCGAGGCTCGGTACGCGGGGGCAGTCGTGGAGGGGCCGGACGACGTCGGAGCGGGGTGGAGCGATCTCTTCCTGGGGGCCCTGCAGGAGCCACGGTCGGTTCGGTCGGGGGCGTTCTCGCTCCGTGGGCCGCTGTATCGGGATGACCGAGCGACGCCGGGTGCGGAGGTGCTCGCGCTGCCGTGCGGTGATGCGCCCCTCTGGGACGCGAATCTCCGGGAGGTGCGGGCGGCGATGCCGGAACACGACTTTGCGCCGCCAGTGCTGCGGGTGGGTCCGACCATCGACGCGCGTTCGAGGCTCTTTCGATGGGATGAGCCAGAGCGTCGGAGGGCGAGGGCCATGGCAAGCGTCGGCGCGCGGGGACCGTGTGTCGCCGAGCATCGGTGGGGCGAGCTCCGGCTGCGGCGGTATGCGCTCGGGGGGCGGAACCAAGGCGAGGCCGTGGCGCTGGTCCACGGCGACTCGGCGCGCTGGGTGCTCGAGACGCGACACGCGGTGCTGGGATCGCACGTCGATTGGTTGGAGCCAACCGCGGGGTGGCTGATCGGGCGCTATGAGTCGACGGGCCCCGGCTATCTCTACGAGCGGAAGCTCGGGATGGTGGCCATCCGCATCGCCGACGGGGCGGCGTTCGGGATCGATGTGGAGGGGGTGTACGAGGGCGACGATTGGCAGGGCGAGCGGTGGGTGCCCAGCGAAGGTCTCGACGACTCGCCCTTGCCGCGCAACCCGCAGGGGATGGCGGAGTGCCTCGCGCGGCGCGTCGAGGGACGGGAGTCGGCGGACCCGACGGACGCGGACCGGGCGGAGTGTGAACGGATGCTCGCCAAGGACGTGGTGATCGCCGAGGGGGCGCTGCGGGTGCGGCGGCCGCGGCCGGAGGATTGGGCGGGGCAACCCGATGAGTGGGCGGTGATCCCGCTGAGGCGGCTGACGGCGATGGCGCGGCGACTGAGTCGGTAGGTGGACTCAATACGACCGCCGGCATTCCAGGAAGAAGTCGTTGAAACCGGGGTTCTCATCGATGCATTCCTGGAACAACGACACCTCCGCTGGATCGCCCACATCGTACACGTTGACGGGGTTCACCGAACAATAGATCCTTCGGCCGCAATCCCGGTCGGACAGACAGGACGCCATGATCCCGAGGACGAATTCGACGCATCGCCGCTCGTCCCTCGACATGGGCCCGAGGATCGCTTCCGAGCACTCCAGGTCGTACGGAGCCGGCGGGGAAGAGTCGCCCTCGGGGAAGAGCTCACGGCAGTCACGCCAGGCAGCCTCCACCTCGGTGACCCACCCCACCGCCGGGTCTTCGCCCGAGGCGTAGCATCCGGAGAGCGCGCATCCGGCGATGATGAGAAGCGTACGTGTGAACATGGTCGATGTAGTGGCGAAGAGTCCGACAGCCGTCCGATGCGGGGTTCCGACTCAAAGTCGATTGTACTGCACATGGCAGAGTCTGGGGGCCCTCGATGACTGAGGGTCATGTCACAGGTCCATGGGAGCGTGCGGGCGATGCCTGCGCATCCGCACGACCGGCTCTTCCGCCGCACCTTCTCCAACCCGGTGCATGCCGCGGCGGAGCTGCGGGCGGTGTTGCCAGCGGCGCTCGTGGCGGCATTGGACCTCGGGGCGCTGGAGACGGTGCCGGGGTCCTTCGTCGATCCCGAGCTCGCGGAGCGGCAGGTGGACCTTCTGTACACGGTGCCGCTTCGCGACGGCGGCGAGCGGGCGTTCGTATATGTGCTCTTCGAGCATCAGAGCTCCGTCGACCGCCGGATGCCGGCGCGGCTGCTCGTCTACATGGCGGGTATCTGGGACCGATGGATGCGCGAGAATCCCGGCGCGGCGAAGCTGCCGCTCGTCGTCCCGGTGGTGCTGCATCACTCGGCTACCGGGTGGACCGCGCCAACACGCTTCAGCGAGGTGCTCGCGGTGCCCGACGAGCTGCGTGCGGTGCTGGGAGACGCGACGCTCGACTTCGAGTTCACGCTCGACGACCTCTCGCATTCGACGGAGCAGGAGCTCCACGGTCGGGCCCAGATGGCCGCGAGTGCGCGGCTGGTACTGAGCCTGCTGCGCCTGGGGCGCACGGGGCAGCCGGAGGACATCGGGCGATGGGCGCGGCTGCTCCTCGACACGGTGCGGGAGCCGGAGGGCATCCGGGCGTTTCAGACCGTGCTGCGCTATC
>DCLA01000035.1:45014-61883 GCA_002320815.1 Myxococcales bacterium UBA1660 | reverse complement strand
GACCTACAAAGAACGACTCATCGAACAGGGGCGCGAAGAAGGGCTCGAGAGGGGGCTCGAGCAGGGACGCGCCGAGGGCTCCCGCCTGATGCTCGCCAAGCTGCTCCAGCTCAAGTTCGGTCCCTTGGACGACGCCACCGAGGCAAAGCTCGCTGGTGCGTCGCTCGCCCAGCTCGAGGCGTGGTCCGAGCGTGTGCTGACTGCCGACGATCTGGATCAGGTGTTCGCGAGCTGACGCGCCCCTCCTACTCAGGGCTGCCAACCCGGTGCATGCCGCGGTCGAGCTGCGAGTGGTGTTGCCGGGGACTTCGTGGCGGCGATGGACCTGGCGTCGCTGGAGACGGTTCCGGGGTCCTTCGTCGCTCCCGAACTCGTAGAGCGGCAGGTGGAGACGTTTCAGACCGTGCTGCGCTATCTTGCCGAGGTGCGAGACGACGACTTCACCGACGTCCTCGTGCAGGCGACCAACGACCGAGATGTGGAAGCCATCGCCATGACCTACAAAGAACGACTCATCGAGCAGGGCCGCGAAGAAGGGCTCGAGCGCGGGCGCGAAGAGGGGCTCGAGCAGGGCCGCGAACAGGGGCTCGAGCAGGGACGCGAACAGGGACGCGCCGAGGGCTCCCGCCTGATGCTCGCCAAGCTGCTCCAGCTCAAGTTCGGTCCCTTGGACGACGCCACCGAGGCGAAGCTCGCTGGTGCGACGCTCGGCCAGCTCGAGGCGTGGTCCGAGGGAGTGCTGACTGCCGAGAGTCTCGACGCCGTCTTCGCTCGCTGACTCCTGCTGGGGGTCGACGTCCCTCTGAAGGGGCGCGACGTCGTGCCACCGGAGGTCGACGCGAGTGCGGTAATCGTCAGCGGCGGTCGCGCGTCGAACGGGGCGTCGAGTTCTGGTGGTCGATGGTCGACCCCACGCCTCGGCGGAAGTCTCTGGTTCGTCCATGCGCACTGTTTTCGTAGTGACCCGGCTTCGACGAGGTGACGACCTCCATGTACGGCTAGGGCATCCCGCCCCGGGCCCGGGGGGCCGTCGATGAGGCTGGTGATCGTAGGCAGCGGGCCGATGGCCCTCTATGTGTTGAAGCACCTGAAGGCGAGCCCGGAGCCGCTCGCGATCGAGGTCCTCGAGGCCAGCGAGACGGCGGGGGCCGGCATGCCCTACCGGGCCGACATGAACGCGGACTCCATGCTCTGCAATGCCTTCAGCCGGGAGATTCCGTACGCGACGCAACCCCTGATCGACTGGCTCGAGAAGCAGCCCGCCCGTGAGCTGAGCGCATGGGAGCTTTCCTGGCACGACCTGAGCGCTCGGGCCTTCTACCCGCGTGTGCTGATCGGGGAGTACCTCCAGTCGGAGTTCGACGCCTCGTGCGCTGCGCTGAGGGCCGCGGGGCACGAGGTGAACGTGCGGCCCGGCCACCGGGTCGAGGACATCGTGCCCGGGGCGAGCGGGTTCACCGTCCGTGCACGGGTCGGCGGCGAAGAGCGGGAGCTGCGCTGCGACGACGTCGTCATCGCCTCCGGGCACGTGTGGCCCAAGGCGCCGGAGATCGACGGCGTCGAGCTGGTCTCACCGTGGCCCTACACCAACATCACCGGGCTGCCCGCCAGCGCTATCGGGGTGCTCGGCTCCTCGCTCTCGGCGATCGACGTGGTGGTGGCGCTCGCCGAGGAGCATGGCGCTTTCACCGAAGAGGACGAGCAGATGAGCTGGGCGCCGAACGCCGGCGCGGAGGGGCTCCGGATCCGCATGGTGTCCTTGCGGGGCGTGATGCCCGAGGGCGACTTCTACTACCCCTTCCCCTACGAGCCGCTGGAGCACATCACCGACGAGGCCGTCCTCGCCGAGGTCGCGAAGGGGCCCGCGGGGCTGCTGGAGCGAGTCTTCCGCCTGCTCCTCGAGGAGCTCGACCACGCCGACCCCTCCTATCTCACCGAGCTCGGGCAGGACGCCCGGACCATCGAGGGATTCGCCGATGCCTACTTCGCCCGGCGGGAGAGGCTCGGCGGCCTCCGAGCGGTCAAGCGCGACCTGGTGGAGACGCGCCGGTCCATGCGCGAGCGGCGAACGATCCCCCACCGCTACGCGCTCCTGCGGGGCCACGAGGCCTTCGACCTCGCGCTCCGACACCTCTCCGAAGAGGACTTCGCGACCTTCTCGACGCACCTCATGCCGGTCTTCGCGGACTGCTACGCCGCCGTGCCGCACCTGTCCCTCGCGCGCGTCGTCGCGCTCTACGACGCAGGGGTGCTGAGCCTGCACACCACCGCGTCGGATTCCGCGTTCACGCAGTTGGAGGGTGGCCGGGTCCAGGTGGCGACGACGGAGGGCCCCCTCGAGGTCGACCATATGGTCGACGCGCGGGGGCAGGCTCCACACGGGGTCGCCGAGCTCCGCTTCCCCGCGCTGGTCGACGCGCTCGCCGACTCCGAGAGGCCCATCGAGGCGCCCTTCCGGCTCGCGCTGGCGAGCGAGGTCGGGGGACACGTCTACTGCTTGGCGATGCCGCAGCTGCTCCAGCGCCATCCCTTCTCGCAGGGCCTGCCCGGCTGCGACGCGATGGCCGAAGACGTCACGGCGGATCTGCTCTCCCGCCGGGGCTGAAGGGTGCCGCACCTCGCCCAGCTCTGGACCTATCCCATCAAGTCCTGCGCCGGGATTCCCTTGAGCGAGGCCACCCTCGGCCCGCGCGGCCTGGCGTACGACCGCCATTGGATGGTGGTCGACGAGGCGGGGCGGATGGTGACGATGCGCAGTGCCCCGGCGCTCGCCCGGGTGACGCCGCGCTTCGAGAGCGACCACCTCGCGCTGCGCGTCGCCGCGATGCCGCCGCTCGCGCTTCCCTACGAGGCCGCGGGCCGGGAGGTTCAGGTCGAGCTCTGGGACGGCCTGGCGGCAGCGACCGCCCTCCCCGACGCGTCGGCCTGGTTCAGCGAGTATCTGCGCCGCGACGCTCACCTCGTGGCGGTGTCCGCCGCCAACCGCCGCACCACCAGCCCCGCGCGCGGATCGCGCCCGCTCAGCTTCGTCGACGACAGCCCCCTCCATCTCCTCGGCGAAGCGAGCCTCGCCGACCTCAACCGCCGGCTCGAGGTACCGGTGGGGATCGAACGGTTCCGCCCCAACCTCGTGATCGGCGGCAGCGCGCCCTTCGCGGAGGACACCTGGCAGCGGGTGCGCATCGGCCCCGTCCCCTTCGCCGTCGACGAAGCCTGCGAGCGCTGCATGGTGGTGAACATCTCCGAGGACGGGACCTACGCCAAGGCGCCCCTCGCGGCCCTGGCGAAGTACCGCCGGGAGGGCAAGCGTGTGCTCTTCGGGCAGAGCGTCAGCCACCTGACACTGGGAGAGATCGCGGTGGGCGACGCGCTCGAGGTCCTGGCCTGAGGGTCACGAAGCCGAAGGGCATCCGGGTGTTCCCGACCCTGCTGCACGACCCGGTGACTGGTCCCGAGGGACGCGGCGGCGCGTGGTAGAAGGGCTCATGGCCTGCGAGTTCAAAGGCGGCGCGCACTTTGGGTACGCGAAGGCGACCTGGCCGCTCGCGACTCTGACCGCCGACGAGTCGAAGCTGGTAATCCGCGCGTCCATCCTCGGCGAGCACCGCTTCCGACCGGACGACGTAGTGGAGGTTCGGGTGGTCCGCTGGTTCCCGATCCTCGCCCAAGGAGTCCAAGTCCTCCACGTACGGGAGGACCGACCGGAGCGGATCATCTTCTGGACGCTGAGGTCGCCGGAGACCGTGCGCCGGGCCATCGAAGCAGCGGGCTTCCGCGGGACCGCCCCTGCCATGGACATCCCTGCGCCCCGGGGCTTTCCGTTGCGCTGGCCCTTCGTGGTCGGCGCCTTGCTGCTGTGGAACGGCGCCTTCCTCTACGACGGGCCCTGGCGAGGCGGACGGCCGGGGCCCTTCACGCTGGGAGCGCTCGCCCTACTCTTCGCCACCTCGCTGGCCATCCGCATGCCCGGCCCGGTCCAGCGGATGGTGCTGGCCGAGCCCGGAGCGCTCGCGCGCATCCGAAGCGCGCTGAACATCGTGACATTGGTGAGCGCGATGCTGCTGCTGGCCTTCGTCGTCATGGCTCTGCGGTAGCGCCCGCGGCGCTTTCCGGGGCACCGGCGACTACGGACAGGACGGGTCGTCCGGGCAGTCCAGGCAGACGCCGGCGTTGGCCGGTTCGGCTTCGAGGGGTACGCAGGTGAGCCCGGCCGCGGCTCCAGCGAGATCGGCGCACGAGTTTCCGTCGCCGTCGAGGTTGCAGACGTAGCTGCACACGCCGAGGGCCGGTCCCGCGCTGGCCGCGCAGACGAGGTGCGGCTCGCAGGCCTCGCCGATGCCGCACTCTTCTCCGGCGCCCCGGGGGTCCGCCTCGGGGGCGCGGCAGAAGAACGCGCCGTCGAAGTATCGGCACTCGAACGGGCCGCAGTCTGGCGCGAAGGGGTCGCACATCGGGGTGCAGACGCCGACGTCCTCGCGGTCTCGGAGGGGCGTGACGAGGTCCAGGCAGACGGCGCCGTCATCGCAGCCCCCAGAAGCGAGGGCGTCGCAGATGGGCGTACACACGCCGGCCTCGCACACCGCTCCGGGGACGCAATCGTCGACCTCGCCTCCGCTCATGGCGGCGAACGCGCACGACTCACCGACGTCGATGCTGCCCTCCGGCGCGCAGGTGGTGCGACCACGGGTCATGTCGCCCACCTCGTAGACGTAGGTGCACTTCTCGCCGGCGGCACAGCCCGTCTGGCTCACCGGCTCGCAGTCGTCGGGCGTGCCGGCGTCGAGGGCACCCGCATCGCCGCCCGCTCCGGCGTCGCTGGGATCCCCGGCGTCGGGGCGCTCGACCCCGGAGTCGGTCAGACCACCGTCCAGGTCGTCGCACTGGCAGGCGCCGAACTCGTCGCCGCCGGGCAGGCAGACTCGTTCGCCTGCGCAGCCGCCCGAGCCCGCACAGGCCTCCGAGGTTCCCGGGCTGCAGAGGGTGCCGCCGTCGTCGTCTCCGCAGGCCAGAAGAAGGACGGGCAAGGTGAGCCAGATGAAGCGATGCATCGGGGGAGCGTTTCATGGACGCCGCCGAGAGCAAAGCTCGGGCGGCCGCGAGGGCACCTCGCTGGGTGGAGGCGGGTTGGGCCGTGCGGTAGGGTCCGGCCGTGCTCGGGCAAATCCTCCACCAGACCTCCGATCTGACGCTGGCGACCTTCGACGACATCCTGCTCACGGTGCTCCAAGGGCCGGTCACGCCTGAGGGGCTGCGCCGGGCGACCGAGGCGGGCCGGGTCCTCGGGCAGCAGCATCGCGCGGGCATCGGGGCGCTGACGATCATCGAAGCGGACATCCCCATGCCCGATGGGGAAGCGCGCCGCGTGTCGGCGAAGCTCACCAAGGAGTCGGACGCCTGGGTGAAGGCCCAGGCCACGGTGATCCTGGGCGATGGATTCTGGAGGAGCACGGCGCGGAGTGTGGTCACCGGCATCCTGCTGCTCGCCCGAGGCGATCGCCCGCGCCGCGCGTTCGGCGAGATCGACGAAGGGACCCGCTGGATCGCCGACGAGGTCGGGCTTCCGAAGGAGCGGTGGGAGCGGCTCGTCGTGTTCGTCGACCAGCTCCGCGCGAACTGAGCTCCAGGTCATGGGTCGCGCGGCGGTGACCTCCACGCGCCTCTCGCGTGTCGATGCAGTGGACCATCCCGACGTCGTGTTCGAGGAAGAACACGGGCGCCGAAGACTCGCTCTTGCGCGCGCGTGACGACGACTTAGTAGTCCCGACTCACGTGAAGAAGCTCAGTGGAGAGCGCCTGGCTCAGGACCGGGAGAGCGCGGGTTCGAATCCCGCCTTCACGGCCATTCTGGAGGAGCTCGGGAGAGAGCAGCCGGCTCATTCCCGGTTAGGGCGCATGTGCGAACCTGCCTCCAGCGCCAATGGAACCGATGGGAAAAGAGCGGGGGACGGGACGTGAGCGAGCGAGATCATTCCGCCAATGGCAGCTACCCCTGGGAGCGGCTTCGGCGCGCGTCCGAGGCGGCGCTGCGAGAGGGCGACGCCGCGGCACGCGCCCGGGCCCGGGCTCGCGTCGACGCGTGGAACGCGGTGATCGACGGGATGGCCACCGGGTCGATCACCATCGGCTCACGCACCCCCGTCGCCGACACTCCCGCGTGGGCGACTTTGGAGGTGCTGCACGGGGGCTTCGCCACGGGCAAGTGCATGGCCGAGAGCGCGCTCCGGACCCACGAGATGACGCTCCTCGAGACCCTTGGTGATGCCGCCCCCGGCCGGACACCGCGGGAGCGGCTCAACCTCCACTACCTCTCCGACGAAGGGCAAGCGGACCTCTTGTCCGCGATGCGTTCCGGCCAGCTCCGCGTGACGATCCCGGAGGAAGGGGCGCTCGTGGTCGTCGCGTGGTTGCTCGACGCCGGGCGCGCGGCGGTCGCGCTCGAGCTGGTGACCACGTTGCGGCCCTGGATGCACCGGCTGCGCTTCTACCCGGAGCTCACCGAGACCCCACAGCCGAGCCACACATCGGTCCACGTGGCGACGGCGCACGAGGTGGCCGAGGCCCTCGAAGCCCGGCGCCCCCAGGCGCACGTGGCCGCGATGAACGAGGCGCTGGGCATCTGGGCGCCCCTCTACGACCGACTGGTCGCGCTGTGGCTCGATACGGTCGAGGGCTCGCCCCCGAGCCATGCGATGAATCCCGACGGGACGCCGGAATGCGACTCGCGCGGACGCCGCGCCCTCGTGGGCGGACAGCCCTGCGTCCGATGGCCGGGCGACTGGGAGGAGCGACGGGAGGCGTGGCTCGCCGACTACGAGGCCGCCGAAGCGCGTCATCGATTGGCGCGGAAGCATCGAAAGGCGAAGAGCAACTTCTCCGTGCTCGCTCGGGCGCTCGAGCGCTGTCCGTCGGACGGCGCCGCACTCTCGGCCGGCGAAGTGAGCCGGATTCGACACGCCCTCGCCGGCACAGTCACCCGTCATGGGGTACCGGGCTCCGACCGTCGCCGCTCTCTGCGCGCCACCCAACGAGCCGTGGCCTCCCAGCCGCTTCACTCGGACATCGCCGCATTGGTCGCGACTCGGCTCCGGGGGTGCGCGCAGGACGTGGGGATCCCGGACGTCACGCCCTATGTGGCGCCCGCTCGGGATGGCGAGAGCCACTCGGTAGCGGCCGACACCGCAGTCCCCCCGAGTATCGCCGGAAAGACTCGACGCGCCGTCGAGGCCCCGGTCGGCGAGCTGGTGCGTCGAGGCGTGATCGGTTCCGCCGAGGTGCTCGCGCGCGTCCTGCCGCAGCTCACGGCACACGTAACCAATGCCGGGATCGAGGATCCTGCGCTCCGAGATCTCTTCGCGCAGGTCTACGCCGCGTTCCGTCGGCGCCGTTCGCTGCTCTTGCTCGATCTGGATCATCAGGTGCAGCTCGACGAGCTGCCGTGGGTCGCCGCCCTCGACGGCGAACGTCAGGCGAAGGCGTCGTCGGAGGCGCTCGCGCGGCAGACGCTCGAGGACATCACGGTGCTCACGCTCTCGTCCTTCCCCGAGACGATCATCCCCAACCCGATGCTCACCGAGATGCGGGCGCTCGCGGGAGCCGCGGGTCGCGCGCTGCCGTTCGTCGAGGAGGTCGCGGCCGACATCTTCATGGGCACCTTCACCGCGAAGTGGGCCGAAGCGGCGGCGGTGGCCACGAAGCTCCTGCGTGGAACGCTCTACGATCGCTACTACGACCTCGCCCCGGCTCCCGAGGAGCGCCGCTGGAGCTTCCGGTGGGGGAAGCGAGTCGCCACCTCGTTCGCCGACCGTTGCACCGAGCGGGCTCGCGAGGCTGGCGACGGCGGCGGCCACATCGCACGCAATGGAGCAATCCTGGAGCAGAGCCAGATTCTCACCACGCAGAACTTGGCGGTGCTGGTCCACGATCTGGACCTCGTCGATCGCCTGCGACCCCTCGTCGACGCAATGGCATCCCGCGCGTTCGGCTCGGCCTTCGACCTCGTGTCGGCGGCGGAACTGGCGCCGCGAGCGCGTCTGCGAGCGGTGAAGAACGCCGCGTACGCTTGGCGGCACGGGCTCTTCTTCGCGTCGTTCAGCGAGCCATCGTTTCAGCGACAGCTCGTGGGTCGCCTCGGCGAGCGGGCGTCGGGCGACCGAGCGCTGGAGCGCCTCGTCGCCGGGCTTCACCACGTCGTGGAAGGTGGTCGCTTCGACCGGTTGGGCGCGGGCCCCGGAGGAGGACGGCGCTTCCTCGGATGGAGCCGCGGCCCGCATTTGCTCATGGGCGCGACCGACCCAGCATTCTGAGCTAGCGTCGCGGGCATGAAACTCAGCTTGCTTCTCCTCGGGCTCTCTCTGCTCTCCGGCTGCGGGATGAACCGCTCTCAACGGCGGCACGAGGAGTCGGCGCCCCGCGAAGTATCCCAAAGGTTTGCCTACGAGTTCCGGTGCCCGGAGGAGCAAGTGCAGACCACGGCGATCGCCGCCAGCCCGCACAACGACTGGACGGTCACCATCGGCGCCGATGGATGTGGACAGCGCGCGGTGTACGTCTACGCAAACGGCGTCTGGGTCCTCAACAGCGTCGAAGGCGAGCGGGCCGTGGGGTCACCGGGGCAGCCCCGGCCGTAGCCCGGCCGCCCGCACCCTACTCATCGAGGTTTCGGTCCGGGCTCACTCGCGGATGGTGTGCATCGGTCGATCGATGGCAATGTCGACGGATGTTCGAAGGTCTCGACGATATTCCCTGGAGTGCGCTCGACCACGCCTACGGGGAGGCGTCGGAGGTCCCGGCGATGCTGCGCGGGATGGTCGCCGCCGATCCGGAGCGGCGGGCGCTGGCGGCCAGTGCCTTCTGGGACGGGCCGATGCATCAGGGGTCGGTGTACTCATCGACGGTCGCGGCGGTTCCCTTCCTGGTGGAGGCGCTCGCGGCCCCCGAGGCCGACCGCCGAGAGCTCCTCACGATTCTGGGTGCCGTCGGCGTGGGGTGGGTCGAAACGCGGACCGGGCGGCCGACCTCCCTGGGGGACTTCAATCCGGGCCCACCCCGGCAAGGGCGGACACGGTGCCGGCTCACCGACGAATGGCGCCTGGATCGCGACTGCTACCTCGCCGTCGGGGCGGGCTGTCCCGAGTACGTGCGACTGCTCGCGAATGGGGCGGAGCCGGAGGCGGTTCGATGCCAGGCCGCGCATCTTCTGTCCTGGTTCCCGTCCGCCGCGTTCGACGCCCGGGGCGTACTGCGGGCGATCGTCGAGGACGATGCGGCCTCGGAGACGATGCGGGCCTCGGCTGCCCTGGCGCTGGGGCATCTGGGCGCTCCCCCACCCCTGATCCATCGCGGCCTTCCCCTCCTCGATGCGTGCGTGCGCCTCGCCGCCGCGATCCCCCGGGCCCCGGCGGCACGACGGGCACTGCTCGCGCCTCTGCGCCGCACGTCGCCTCCCGAACCCTCCAGGCCGTGGCCGTGGGGCCCCCTCGACGAGGCGCTCGGTCGGATGGGGGGCCCGACCGAGGGGCTGCTCACCGAGTACCTGGCGTCGCCCGACGAGGGCCTTCGCGGGTGGGTGATGGATCGGCTCCTTCCGCGCGACCGGCATCCCGGGATGAGCGGCGAGCATGTCGAGCGCCGAGTCCCGGGGGGCGAGGTCGCGTCATGGTCGCCGATGACGCGGCGTTTCCTCGGCGCTCTGGTGGAGCGCCCCCTGAAGTGGCCCGAGGTGGCGGCGACGCTGCGGGAGCGGTTGGGGCTGGCGTTCGAGCCGAACCGCGCCGAGATCGTGGAGGCGCTCGCACGCGAAGGCGCACGGCCGGGTCCGCGGCCACGGGAGCGAACGCTCTCCGCCGCCGAAGCGGTCGCGGTCGCGGCGCAGCTGCGGGAGTCGGACCCCGCACTCGTCATGGAGGCGCTGAATTCGATCCGGGACATGGCGCCGATCCCCGAGGCCCTCGTCGCTCCGCTGCTGGTGCTGGCCTCCGGGGAGGACGAAGCGCTCGCGCGCAGGGCGGCCTGGGACCTGCAGTGGGCGCCCCTGGCCCCGGAGGTCGCGGAGGAACTCCTGACGCGGATGACCGAGGCCCCGCTCGCCCATGCACACCTCGCGCGGCTGACCGGGGGGCTCGGGGACGACTACTTTCAGCGCACGCTGGACCTCGTGCGCACCCTCTTGGACGCCGGACACCGGAACGTTGGCGAAGCGCTCTTCCCGGCAGTCACCTATGTCGACGTGAGCCGAGCTCTGTCGACCCTGGACGACCCGCATCCCACCATCCGGGTGGCCGCGTGCCGGGCCCTCGCCTGGCACGTGGAGGCCGGCGGTGAGTCGGCGCCGGTCGCCCTTCGCGCGCTCTTCGCGCGACGCCACGACGAGGACGCGGAGGTACGCGAGGTGGTGCGCCTGGTGCTCGGTGGTGCCGGGTCGGCGGCGCTCTCGTTGCTCGACGAACCGGCCCTCTCGCCGACGGAGGTCGCCGCCTTGGTACGCGCAGCGGGTGAGGACATCGCGTCGAGCGGCGCGACGGAGCGCGTCACCGCGCACCTTTCGCATCCGGACTCGGGGGTGCGGATGGCGGCGGTGGACGCGCTGGCCCGAAGCGAGCCGAGGGCGGAGTGTCTCGATGGGCTCCGGCGCGCATTGGGCGACGCTCACCAGGCCGTCCGCGAGCGGGCGGCGGAAGTGCTCCGCGGCTTTGGACCCGCGGCCGCGTCGGTCGCGACCGACGTCGCTACCGCGGACCTGCCGGCGCCCCTCGCGTTGCGCGCGCTGGCCGCGCTCCGATCCTTCGAAGCGGCCGAGCCGCTGCTGCGATCGCTGGCGACATCGGTGGCGGATGGGGACGTGTGGAAGGAGCTCCAGCTGACCCTCCACGCGCTGATGCCAGCGGCACGGGAGCTCGCGCTCGAGCTGGTCGAGGCCGCCCCGGAGGTCTCGGTGCTCCAGCTCTGGGCCCTCGAACCCTGCGCCCCCCTCGACCATCCCCGCGTCACGGCGGTGGCCGAGTCGGACACGCCGGCGGCGCCGTTCGCTCGCTACCTACGCTCGCCGCGCTGCTAGCGACGGTCGTAGGCTGCGGCGACTTCCGCGAAGAGCGAGCGATAGAGGTGAGTCTCGGCGGTCTCCGGATCGAGGCCTTCGAGGAAGAACACCGCGTCGACGAAGTCGGAGACGCGAGGGGGTGGGCGGCGAGCGAGGTACTCCACGGCGGTCGGAGGGAGACAGAAGCCGTGGGTGGTGCAGAGGTGCCCGAGGAGCGCCCGGACCTCGGCGGGATCGAGAGCAGCTCCGTGGGGGACGTCGTCGCTCAGGGCCTCGGCGAGCTCGCGGACGCCCGGGTCGGTCGAGCCCTGGAGGTGGGTCTCGATCGTCTGCTCGAGGGCCTCGTCGGAGAACGGTCGGTCCAGGTCCAGCATGCCCTGAACCAGCGCCCAATCCACCTCTCGGCGCACGAGCCCCTCCGACTGGACCGCGATGGCGTAGAGCGCGGCCAGGGCCTCGGGCCGAGCGACGACCTGGAGCACCTCGATCGCCGTCGAGCGTTCGTCGGTCGAATCGGCGGTTACTGCTGCTCGAGCGGCGAGAGGCTCGACGACGCAGAGCGGGCGCACGTGGCCGAGGAGGCTCCGCGCGATCTCGGACGCCTCGCTGGAGCCCAACGCGACGTCCATCGCGTCAACCCAGAACTCGTCGCCGAGAAGGTGCCCGAGCGCCTCGCGCGCGACGACGGTGCCGCCCCGGGTGAAGTTACCCGTGAGGGATCCGGCGGCGCTGGCGAGGTCGAGCCACTCGTCGAGGTTTCGGGGCGGGGCCACTCGCGGATGGTGCGCATCGTTCGATCGATGGCAATGCCGGCGCTCTCCATGCCTCGGTGTTCGGTCAACGGGTGAGGAGCTCGTTCAGATCGGTGGGCCACCGTGCGACTTGCTCGTCGAAGGCGACGCGGGAACGTGCCCAGGCCCAGGCTTCGGCGACGGTCCAGGTGCCCGGAAAGCAGCCATCGCAGATGGGCACGGGCGCGTCGCTGGCGGCATCGAGGGTGCGTTGGTCCTCGGCGTCGAATGCGTGCAGGCGGAGGAGTCCCTCGGCGCCGTAGAGGCGACCGGCGGGGTGGGGTCCCCGTAGGAGGTTGCGGAAGACCGTCTCGTCCTCGAGCCAGAGGAGGTCGTCGAACGCCTCGCGCCCGTCCGGCGTGCGTCCACCCACACCACAGGCGAATCCGTAGACCCCAGGGTCCGTGCGCAGCATCTCGTACCGCGCTCGCATCGATTCCGAGAGCGAGAGGGGAGCGAGCTCGCCGAGCACGGCCGCTAACCGCGCGTCGCGCTCGGCCAGGGCGTCATGCCACTGCATCGCGATCTGCCAGCGCTCGTCGCCGGTGCGCTCGAAGGCGTCCAGGGCCGCTTCGCCCAACGCGGCGTCCACGGTGCACCAGCCGACCAGGGTCATCGGATGACCGTCGAGGGTGGTCATGGTGAGCGCGCACTGGGCGGAATCCCCGAAGGCGGCGAAGGCTCGCTGCTCTTGGCCGAAACCCGGGGCTCCCTCCGAGCCCGCAGCGTCGCCCCAGCCCTCCGCGAGGAGCACGTCCCGGAAGCGACCCGGCTGGCCGGCCCAGGGCAAGGCACGCAGGAGGGCGACCATGATCTCCACGTCGCGCTCGCTCGATCCGGCGGCGACGCCCGCGTCGCGGACCGCGGCTTCGTCGGTTCGCGATGGCGCCGTCCAGGCGCCGGAGTCGGGGGCTCCGAACGCGCTCGGGTCGCTCTGGCAGTCCGGGGCCAAGAGGGCGACCGAGCCCGCGATCAGGATCCACCGTACGTAGGCGCGCATGGCGCTCGGACATCGGCGGAGTGCCGAGGTTCCGCGCTACCCGATCTCAGCCGCGATCGAAGAGGGTCTCGATGCGTTCGCGCGCCTGGTCGTCGCTCATCGACGCGGACTCGCGCTCCATGACGAACCAGCTCGCGTCGCGCTCGTCGATGGGGTGGATGGTGGGAGCCAGCTTCAGGAGGGGGTTGGTCGCGCCGAGGACGGTCTGCTCCAGGCGCCACTCGACGAGGCCCGCGATGCGGGTGGGCCGCTCGTCGCCGATGGGGTCGCTGAGGAGGCGCGTGCGGGTGCGCTGGGCGGCGAAGACGCGGCCGCGGGCGAGGCCGCGGAACTTGATGGTGACGCCGGGCTCGCCGTCCCGGTCGGTGTCGCGGACGCGGGGGTCGTCGGGCTCTTCGGGGAGGCTCTCGTCTTCGTCCACCTCCGCGCCCATGACGCTCTGGGCCCAGTCGAGCTCCAGGCGGCCGTCGTGGACGCGACCGGGGCGCTCGAGGATGGACATGTTCTCCACGAGGTCGGGCGAGAGCTCGGCGCGCGCGATGCGGGTGCCGGTGTCGATGGAGAGGTCGACCACCCGCCAGCTCACGGACAGCGCGTCGCCGTCCTGGGTGAGGGTGAGCCGGCTGCTCAGCCGGGTCCGGGTGAGAGCTTCACCGATGCCCGGGGTCTTCGACTGGCCGGTGGTGAGCTGCGCGCAGAGCCATTCGCCGCGGAGGTCGATCGTCATGGAGCGACCTTGGGGCCTCTTCCGGGCGGCGCCAGTCCGGGAAGGCGAGTCGTGCAGTCTCGTTCTCGCGGAATCGTGGTAGTCGAGGGAATGGCCGCGACCCCCAGACTCGAACTCTATGTGACATGGGCCGTCGATCCCGACAGCCTCTACGACGCTTGGTGCGACATTCTCGCCAACGGGACTCGACCCGACTTCGTGATGCCGGACCCGGCGATGCCCGATAGCTGGGCGACCCTCGCCAAGGCGCTGACGATCGACTTCGCCGTGTACGCCGAGGAGATGGCGGGCAGCGATGTGTCGATGATCGACGCCGACTCGCTGGTCGAGTACGGGATCCACGCGAAGGCCAGCGCTCTCGTGGCCAGCGCGCCAATGACTGCGGCGAAGCTGGTCGAGTACGCCGCGGCGGCCGGCGTGACCGTCGACGCAGGTGAGGTCCAACGGGCGCTGGAGACCGGAGAATGGGAGACCGGCGACCCCGTGACTCAGGCGGCGGCGTTCCTCCATCGGGTCAGCGTGCTCGCGGCGAAGGCGTTCGCCGAGAAGAAGGCGGTCGTGTGGGCCTACCGGGACGTACCCCAGGTGACCTACCAGCTCGGCTGACCCCCGCGCTCGAGCCAGGCGAGCCTCGAGTCGCTTTCAGGCGAGGAACATGGCGATGGCGGCGAGGACGAGGAGGCGGGGCGTGAACGTAGTATGACCGCTGCGAGGAACGTGAGGCCGGGTTCCCGAAGCGAGTAGACTCTGGCGCGTGACGGAGGCGCAGGCGGGACCGGTCAGCTTCTGGGTGGCCGAGATGGACTTCGAGACCAAGGCGGAGCGCCTTGTCGGGATCGAGGACGTGGCGAGCTCGCTGGCCGCGGGGAAGTTCGTGTGGGTGGACATCGACGTCCACGACGTCGATCGCGCCCGGGAGGTGATCGCGCCGCTGGACCTGGTGAACGAGGACGTGCTCGACGACGCGCTCGGGGACGAGACGGGCACGCAGTACGCGCGCTATCCGCGCTACCTGCACCTGGTGATGACCGGCTGCGACGTGCAAGCGCGGGACTTCGTGCTGCACCGAGTGGACGTGCTCTTCGGGGAGCGCTCCCTGGTGACCCTCCACCGCGGACCGGTGAAGTTCCTGGACGCGGTCAAACGCGGGTACCGGGAGGACTTCCTGCATCACGCGAAGACGCCGAGCTTCCTGCTCTACGAGCTCTGGGACCACCTGCTCGATCGCTACGCGGTGGTGCACGACGCGTTGGAGACGCGCGTGGAAGCGCTCGAGCAGGCGCTCATCGGTGAGGTCGAAGACGACATCTTCGCCGAGGTGGCCGAGCTGGGGTCCGACCTGCTGCACTTTCGCAAGCTGCTCATGCCGGCGCGCACGGTGCTCACCGATCTCTCGACGCGGCGGTCGCGCTTCATCAGCGAGGCGACCCAGCCCTTCCTGGCCAACATGGTCGGCACGGTCGAGCGGGTCCTGCAGGACGTGCTGGTGGCCCGCGAGATCCTGGCCAACTCGGTGAACCTCTACATGTCGGTGGTCGGCCACCGGACCAACGAGGTGATGCGGCGGCTCACGGTGGTCAGCGTGATCTTCCTGCCGCTGACCTTCTTGGTCGGGGTGTACGGCATGAACTTCGACGACCAGCCGGAGCTCCACTGGGAGCACGGCTACCTGCTCTTCTGGGTGATGACCGTCGGCCTCGCCCTCGGGCTCCTGGTCTTCCTGAGCCGCAAGCGCTTCTTCTGAGCACACGCGCTCGGCGGGCTACGGCTTCGGCGCGGGGACCCGCCAGAGGGCGCCGAGGTCGAGGGGCGCCTCGACGAAGGGCTCGGCCGCGACCTGGTCGTCGCCTTCGTAGTTGCCGGCGACCACCCAGAGTTCCCCTTCGCGCCGGTAGACCTCCAGGGTGTGCAGCGCCGGATCGATGATCCACAGGTGGCCGATGCCGTGGGCCGCGTAGAGGGGCATCTTCTCTTTGCGATCCGAGCGCGCCGTGCTGGGCGAGAGGATCTCGCAGACCCAGTCGGGTACGAGCTCGATCGGGTTGTCCTCCGGCTCTCGATAGCGTTCGACCCGCCAACCGGCGAGGTCGGGGATGCGCACGTCGTCGCCGAAGCGGAGCTCGGGCTCGACGAGGATCACCCAGCCTCCGGGGCCGTCGGAGTCCCACCCGAAGGTGCTCCCGAGCCGTACGTTCAGCGCGCTGGCGGTCCGCACGTGGCGGGGACGGGGCGCAGGAACCGTGCGGATCTCACCAGCGACGATCTCCGCCCGGACGCCCTCACCCAACGCCTGGTACCGCGCATAGACCGCGGAGAAGTCGTCACTGGGCTCGGCTCGGCTCATCGGCTTCGAGGATAGCGGATCGATCCTGCGATGGCCGGCACCGTAGCAACGATCCGACGGTGACGTGGCACGGGCTACGCGCCGAGGAACACCATGCCGTAGCAGGCGCCGATGCCCAGGGCGCCGATGGCGAAGATCACGCCGAAGACGGTGGCCAGGGTCGAGCGATCTTTGCCCGCCCGCGGGACCAGCAGGTAGATCGCGGAGCCCAGGAGCAGCAGCCCGATGACCGCGGGGCCGAAGATCAAGACCGCCAGTCCGTAGTCTTCCCCGTGCATGGCCCGAGGATGCCCTGCCCGTCGCGACCTCACAAGCCGCTCCGAGAGGTGCCCACCGGAGCCGGGGCTCGTGTTCTACTGCGACTCCGGTGGACCGACCCGAACGACCCTATCTATTTTACGGCGCGACCCGCGCGCTCTGCTCCCGGTGCCTGCGCGTCGTCGACGCGAAGGAGCTGATCGAGGGCGGCCGGGTGTACCTCCGGAAGCGCTGCCCGGAGCACGGACGCGAGCGGGTGCTCATCAGCGACGATGCGGAGTACTTCCGCCGCGCGCGCGAGGACTTCCTCAAGCCGCCGGAGCAGGTGCTGCACCACAACACGCCGGTGGAGCACGGCTGCCCCTACGACTGCGGGATCTGCCCCGACCACGAGCAGCACGGGTGCGTGTCGATCCTCGAGGTCACCGACCGCTGCAACCTCCGCTGCCCCACTTGCTACGCGGGGAGCGGGCCGGACGTGGGGACCCACCGCTCGCTGGCCCAGATCGAGGCCATGCTCGATCGCATCGTGGCCAACGAGGGCGAGGCCGACGTGGTCCAGGTGTCCGGCGGCGAGCCGACGCTGCACCCGGACTTCTTCGCCATCCTCGACGCCTGCCGGGCCCGGCCGATTCGCCATCTCATGGTGAACACCAACGGGATCCGCATCGCGCGCGAGCCCGAGTTCGCGGAGCGGCTCGCCGAGTACGGGCC
>DCLA01000035.1:0-44701 GCA_002320815.1 Myxococcales bacterium UBA1660 | reverse complement strand
TCGAGTACGGGCCGGGCTTCGAGGTCTACCTGCAGTTCGACTCGCTGAAGCGCGAGCCGCTGATGACCCTCCGGGGCGCCGACCTCCGGGACATCCGGGCCCAGGCGCTCGATCGTCTCGACGCGCTGGACCTCTCGACCACGTTGGTGGTCACGGTCCGCAAGGGGCTCAACGACGACGAGCTTGGCCCGATCCTCGAGCTGGCTCGCTCGCGGCCCTCGGTGCGCGGCGTGACCTTCCAGCCGGAGCAGCACGCCGGCCGCAACGAGGGCTTCGATCCCGCGGTGCACCGCCTGACCCTCTCCGAGGTGCGGCGGCGGATCCTGGAGCAGTTCCCCACGTTCCAGCCGGACGACATCCTGCCGGTCCCCTGTCACCCGGACGCGCTGGCGATGGCCTATGCGGTCAAGGATCGCGCCGCGGGCAAGCTGATCCCCCTGACCCGCTACGTGGACCCGGAGCTGCTCGTCTCCGGCACCACCAACACCATCGTCTTCGAGGGCGACCCCACGGTGCGAGAGACCTTCCGCGCGCACCTGACCGACGTGCTGAGCACCGGGCACGGTCCCGAGGGGGCAGCGGAGAGTCTCCGGCAGCTCCTCTGCTGCCTCCCCGGCGTCGCCGCGGCGCCCACGCTGGGTTATCGCGACGTGTTCCGGGTGGTCATCATGCAGTTCCTCGACGCGCACAGCCTGGACCTGCGGAGCGTGCGCAAGAGCTGCGTGCACATCGCGCATCCGGACGGGAAGCGGATGATCCCCTTCGACACCTACAACCTGCTCTACCGCGGCGAGCTCGAGGCCGAGCGCCTGGTGCCGCTGCGCGCGCGGCGGTGACCTACGCGCTCTTCGTCGGCCTGGGCGTGCTGGTCGGTGCCCTGGTGGCGCGGCGCGCGGGGCCCGGCGACGGCGTGCCCACGCCGCCGACCGTGCGGCGGGCCGCCCTCGTGGGTGCGGTGATCGGCGCGTTCGCCTTCGAGCTCCCCGCGGACCTCTACGGCTGGGCTCCCCAGGTGGCCGACGTACCCAGCGGGCGGGCGCTGGGCGGCCGCACCGTGCTCGGCGGACTCCTCGGGGGCTGGATGGCCGTGGAGTGGGCCAAGAAGCGCATCGGCCACACCGCGCCGACCGGCGACGGCTTCGCGCTGGGGCTGCCCATCTCGCTGGGTATCGCCCGCCTGGGGTGCGTCTTCACCGGGTGTTGCCCGGGGTGTCGCCTCGACCCGGGCGACCCCTGGGCGCGCGTCTCCCTCGCGCTCCACGACGAGGCGCGCTTCCCGGCGACGCTGGTGGAGGCCTACTTCCACATCGGGTGCGCGGTGGTGCTCTTCGTGCTCACCCGGCGCGGCGTCGGCAGCGGGCTGCGGCTCTTGGGGTACTTCGCGGCCTACGGTGCCTTCCGCTTCGTCATCGAGTTCTACCGCGACGTGCCGCGCCCCTTCGGTGGGCTGAGCTACTACCAGCTCCTGGCGCTGGCCCTCGGCGGAGCCGGGCTGGTCGCCACCGTCGTGCGCGCGAGCGCGACGCGCCGGCCGGCGCCGTCGGAGCCGGCGTAGCGCGGGGCCGACCGGCGGCTGGCCTCCGTCCACGGTGCACCTAGACTACGCGCGCGATGGAGCTCCTCGAATCGGACGAACGACTGAGCTTCGGGTCCGCGGCCGGCGCCCTGATCACCATCGCCCACGGGCGGGAGATGCCCTCGACCTTCCTCCTCGCGCGGCAGCACATCGACCGGCTCTACCGGGCTCAGGCCGCGCCGGTGGGAGTGCTCTTCGTGGTCGCCCACGAGCAAGGGCCGCCGGACAACTACAAGCGGGACGTCCAGGCGCTCCTGGACGACACCCGCGAGAAGCTGGGCCCTGTGAGCGTGGCCATCCTCAGCCGCGGGTTCGTGGCGGCGGTCTACCGCTCGGTGGGTACCGTCGTCCTCTCCATGACCGGGAAACGGAACTCCGTGTCCCTCCACGGCTCGGTGGCCGACGCCGCCGACTGGCTCGTCGAGCGGCTTCCCCGGCCAGCCACCCGCCAGACCCTGGAAGACGCCGTGGCCGAGCTCGAGCTCGCGCACGCGACGCAGGACGCGCCGCGCCTACGCTGAAGAGCCTATCGCCCGGCGAGAATCCTGGCCTTTCTGGGGGTGCCTACGGCATCGTGGTCCGCGGACGGCGACCGCAGTCGCCGCGAACGGGGAGAGCGAGCAGTGCAGAGCGAGGACACCCAGGACCCCTTCGACGCCATCGTGATCGGGAGCGGCTTCGGGGGCGCGGTGACCGCCGCGCGCCTGGTGGAGGCCGGCCTCGACGTGTGCCTGCTGGAGCGCGGGCGGCGCTTCGACCCCGGGGACTTCCCGGACGCGCCGAGCCCGGAGCAGGTGCTCCCGGACATGGCGCGCTGGCGCTGGGCCCCCCGGGGCGGTGAGCTCGGACTCTGGGAGACCCGGGATCTCGGTGACCTGCTCTCGGTGCAGGCCGCGGGCTACGGCGGCGGCTCGCTCATCTACGCCAACGTGCACCTGCGGGCGCCGGAGGAGGCGTTCCGGGGTTGGCCCGAGGGCTGGAGCCGCGCCGCCCTCGACCCCTACTACGACCTGGTCGCCCGCCGCATCGGGCTCGAGGTCGCGCCGGACGCGATCCGCGATACGCGGGGCGCCGCGCAGCCCATCCGCAAGGCCGAGCAGATGGAGCGGGCGAGCGCCGAGCTGGGGCGCCCGTGGGTGAAGCTCCCCCTCGCGGTGCGCTTCGGCGACGAGGGCGCGACGGCGACGCGCGGGCGCTGCGTCGGCTGCGGCGCCTGCGACACGGGGTGCTCCTACGGCGCCAAGAAGACCCTGGACCAGAACTACCTGGAGGTCGTGGATCGCGCCGCGAACGCGGCGAACGCGGCGAACGCGGCGAACGATGCGAGCCCGGCGAACGAGGCGAGCCCGGACCAGCGGATCGCGGTCTACACCCTGGCCGAGGCCATCCGCATCGAGCCGGGCGCGGACTCCGGGGGCGAGGGGTTCACGGTGCACTACCGCGACCACCTCACGCTCGAGGGCGAGTACGGGCGCGGCCACGCGCCGGTGCGCGCGCTGCGGGCGAAGCACGTGTTCGTGTGCGCGGGCGCGCTCGGGTCCACCGAGCTCCTCGGGCGGAGCGTGCACGAAGACCTCCAGGGGCTGAACTCCGAGCGGCTCGGGGCCGGCTTCCGCGCCAACGTGGACTCGCTGGGCGTGGTCTACGACACCGCCGAGGAGCAGCGGCCGGACGTGGGCCCGACGATCACCGGCGGGATGCTCTACCAGGGGCCCTCGGTGCTGGAGCAGCACGGGGTGGTCGCCGAGGCCGGCGACGACCTCTTCCTCATGGTGCAGGACGGCGGGTACTCGCTGCCGGTGGCCGGCGGGTTCCAGGCGGTCTTCCGCTCGCCGCTCTGGTTCGGACGCAACCGCTTCGACGACCGCCCGGCGGATCAGCGCGGCGCGCCCTTCGGCGCCGGCGGTCCCCGGGGGGCGCTCACCCTGGACCTGCCGACCGGCGGCCGCGCCAACGCCGCCCTCCCCGTCGCGCTCTTCCGGGTGCTGGTCGCCAACCAGCTCTCGCCGGAGCTCCGCCGGATCCTGCGCGAGCAGGCCGAGCGCTGGACGGCGATGGGCGACGAAGTCTACGAGCGCGAGAACTCGGCGCTGCTGGACGCCATCTTCGCGCAGATGGTCGAAGAGATGCCGCGGATCCTCGAGGACCGCTACGACGCGGTGCGCTCTCTCTTCCGCTTCGCGCCCAGCCTGCGCGCGATGACCCAGGAGCGCACCCGCGAGATCCTCGCCGCCGCCAAGCCCACGGTGAGCCGAGTCTTCCGCGAGGCGGTGGTGGACCGCTTCGGGCTCGGTGACCTGGCGCACCTCGCGGCGACCACCGTGCGCCTCGCGGCCGGCGATCGGAGCGCGTCGTACGTGGTGGCGCGCGGCGAGGCGGGCGCGGGGCAGTCGGAGCGGTCGGGGCACGGGGGGCACGGGGGGCACGGGGAGTCCGAGCGGCGCGCGGCCGACCACCTGACGGTGCTGCTCTCGATGGGCCGCGACCAGGGGGCCGGGAAAGTCACCGTGGATTCGCCGGAGGACGGCGGGCGCACGCGGGTGGCCCTGGACCTGCCGCGCGGCGTGCCCGCCTACGCGACCCAAGAGGCGCTTCTGCGCGACGTGGCCCAGACCCTGCGCGGCGAGCTGCGGGTGAACCCCGACTGGAGCACCAACCGGCGCCCGGTGACGGTGCACGCCCAGGGCGGCTGCGCGATGGCCGACGACGCCTCCGCCGGGGTCACCGACAACCGGGGCGCGGTGTACGGTGTGCCGGGGCTCTACGTCTTCGACGCCTCGGCGTTCCCCACCTCCGTCGGCGTGAACCCCTCGCACACCATCGCCGCGATGGCCGAGCGCAACGTGGAGGCCTTCCTGGCCGCGTACCTCGAGGGCGACGCCAAGGCCCAGTGGGCGCTGACCCGGGAAGCCGAGAAGCGACACGCGCGCGAGTGGGTCGAGGCCTTCGAGGCCCAGGGCCACGCCATCGATCCGCTGAAGGGCGCGCTCACCGCGCGCTCGGCCGGACCGCGGGCGGAGCCGGTGGGCTTGAAGTTCGACGAGACGATGGTGGGCTTCGTGGCCCCCGTGGACAGCGGTGCCCTGGCCACCGTGGAAGACGCCGTCGCCGTCGCCGACATCGAGCTGGGGCCCTACCTGGCGGCGCAGCACCGCGGGCGCGGCGCGGGGACCTCGCTGCAGCTCGACCTCACCGCGACCGCGCGGGACCTGCGCTACTTCATGGACCGGGCGCCCCACGAGATGCAGCTCACCGGGACCGCGCGCTTCGTGCGGACGGGCGACACCGGGCTGGAGCCCACCGAGCGACCGGTGGTCGGCACCCTGGAGCTCATGGGCGCGGCCACGGCGGAGCGACGCACGATGAAGTACACGGTCTTCCTCGCCGACGAGACGGGGCGCCCACGGACCGCGGAGCCTTGGCTCCGCGGCTTCAAGGAGGTCAGCGACGACGTCGGCGCCGACGCCTACGCGGACACCACGACCCTCTACGTGAGCCTCACCGAAGGCGACGCCCAGTGGGGCGGCGTCATCCGCGTGCCCCTCGACGAGTTCGTGGAGAAGCAGCTCCCGAGCATGGAGGTCTTCGGGACCACCGACCCCGCGGCGCGGGCCTGGGCGCTGGCAGAATTCGGTGGGTTCTTCTTCGGGCACCTGGTGCGCGCCTACGGCGCCGACGCCCTCGCCGTCGCCAAGAGCGTCGGGCGCCGGTGGACGGCCCAAGCGCGCGCGGTGGGTCTCATCCAGGACGGAGGCGAGCGATGAGCGCGCAGTGGCACGATGGCGTGGTCACCACGGAGGACGGCCTCGAGCTGCCCATCGCCCATCGGCCGCCCCGGGGTGACGACGGGCTCGCGGTGATCTGTCTGCACGGCGCGAGCGCCTGGTCGGACACCTTCCGCCTCCCGCGCGGCACCAGCCTGGCCGACGCGCTCCACGCGGCGGGCCACTCGGTCTGGCTGGCGAACTGGCGGGGCTCGATGAAGGTCGTGCCGCAGATCGAAGGTCGCGACTCCAACCTCGACGTCGCGGCCGCGGTCGACCTGCCGGCCATCTTCGAGCACGTGCGTCGCGAGGAGACGAAGGCCGGCCGGCAGCGGCCCATTGCCGTCGTCGCCCATTGCCTGGGTTCGGCGGCGCTGCACGCGGCCATCGGCGGCGGGCACCTCGGGCCCGAGCACATCGACGGCCCCTTGGTCTGCTCCACCATCGGCCTCTTCTTCGTGAGCCCCTGGGACGGTTGGCTCAAGGCCGCGGATCACGTCCTGGTGCGCATGGTCGCCGGGCACCGCGACGTGCGCTTCCTGAACCCGAGCGCCAAAGAGGGCGAACCCGGGTATTGGCCAAAGCCCATCTCCGGCGCCTACGACATCTGGCCCGACGCGCTCCTCCCGGCCCGGGGCACCCGCCCCGCCCACGACCTGTACCGGCGCGTGGCCTTCATGTTCGGGCGCCCCTACCGCGACGACATCGTGGACGAAGCCATCCACGGCGAGGAGCTGCTGAACCAGTTCGGCGCGATGGACATGGGCATCTACCTCCACGGCACCCAGGCCATCCGCCGCGGCCACCTGGCCCCCATGGACGCTCCCGCGGACCGAGCGGACGCCTACCTGCGACGGGACCGCTTCGCCCCCTTCCGGCTCAACTACCTCACCGGCCACCGCAACGAGCTCTGGCACCGCGAGTCGGTGGACCGGATGGTCGAATGGCTCCGCCGCCCCGGCGGCCCCCGCCACGTGCGCAAAGAGATCTTCCACGGCTACGCGCACCAGGATCTCTACTGGGCCCGCGACGCCCACCGCGAGGTGGTCCCCCGGATCCTGGAGTGGCTCGACGAGGAGTGACTCGACGGGACGCGTGCTTCACTCGATGGTGATGTCGAGGGTGAAGAAGTCGCGGAGGACGACCTGGCCGGCGCCGCGGTCGGTGGGCTCGATGGTGACGGCGGTGTCGTCGTGGGCGGCGACGTCGAGGGCGCCGAAGGCGAGCACCTCGTCGTGGAGGCCGCCGAGGGGGCGGCCGTCGGCGAGGGCGAAGTCGACCTCGACGGTGAAGGGCTCGAGGGACGGCAGGACCAGGGGTGCGTCCGTGGCGACCTCTTCGCCGTTCACGCGCACGACCTGGCGTGCGATGGCCTCTGGCGCGACGACGTCGAAGGTCTGCTCGGCGACGACGCCGTCGTAGGTGGCGGAGAACCAGTACTGCCCCGCGGGCAGCTCGGGTAGACAGCTCTGCTGCCGAGGCCGCGAGGGGTCGGGGTCGATGGACTGGGGCCAGTCGCTGTCGGCGTGGAGCGTCCAGGCGAGGCGCGAGTGGAGGACCTCCCCCTCGGCGCCGACCAGGTCCCCCTTCACGCAGAGGGTCGCCCCTTCGAGGGCGACGGCGCCGGGATGCTCGAGCTCGATGCGGTCGACGCCGCGCGCCTCGAGGTCGAAGGTCTGCTGGTAGCCGCTGTCGCGGTCACGCACGGTCAGCGCGAAGCGGCCGGGTTGGTGGATGATCAGCGGGAGCGTATAGGGATCCCAGGACACCTCCCGGGAAGGCGGCCCCGCCAGGGACGCGATCGCCGGGTCGTCGATGGAGGCCTCGATGGCTGCGTCCGCCGGAAGCTCGGTGGAGTGGTTCTCGCAGGCGAGGTCCAGCATCCCATAGCGGCAGCCGGGCGAGTCCAGCGTGAGCGTGTAGGTCCCGGGGGCAGCGAATACGCGTTCGGCCCCGTCGAAGCCATCGTCGATCTCCCAACCGACCGTCTCGCAGCCGGTCGTGACCAGGGCGAGCGCGAGAGTGCAGAGCGAGAGAGCGAGGGTGGGAACGTGACGGGTCATGAGGTCTCCAAGCCAGGGCGAAACACTCCACCACTGTGGGGCCTCTCGCCGCGGCCACTCTTACGGCGCTGGCACGGAGGACACGGCAAGCGGCCAGGGAAGCAACGGCGGCTCGGGGCGTAGCTTGGGGCGATGGGACTCGACGCCTACATCTACTACCAGTGCCCCTTCCGCCCGAACGGCGACGTCGACGGCATCCTGCAGATCCAGCAAGCCGCGCGCATGGTCGCGGTGATGAAGCAACACGGGGTCCCCGAGCTGGCCATGCAACGCCCGGGACCCGACGGAGTGCACGAGGAGCGCATCACCCTGGCCCAGGCGGAGCAGGGCGCCGCCCGCTGGACCGAGCTGGGCGAGACCTGCATGCGCTGTCCGGTCAGCGACCGCCGCGGCACCCCCGGGTGCGCCGGGCGCGTGGACTACCCGCTGGACCCCGTCGCCTTGGAGATCCTCGCCGAAGCGCTGGGGGCGAGCGCGTACGTGGAGGAGGCGCCGGGGGCGCCGTTCTTGCGATCGCTCCTCGCAGCGGGGCGCGACGGCAGCCAGATGGCGCGCGTCGCGTCGCAGTTCCCCAACGGGCACCTGGAGCTGGGGATGGAGCAGGTCGCGGTGCTCGTAGACAACGAGCAACACCGGGTGACGCCCTTCGCGGTGGCGGAACACATCTTCTTCCGCCGCTACCTCGACCCCGCCGAGGTCCAGGCGCTGCGCGGGTTCTACCGGCTCGTCTACGTCGCCATGGGCGACCGCATCGCCGCGCACCCCGACGGCGAGGCCGCGGGGCAAGAGGCGCTCTTCTCGTCGTCGCGCTCGCTGGGCGACCTGGCGGTGCTCGGCCAACTGATCCGCCGCTCGGAGGAGCACGGCCTCGGCGTCGTCATGGACGGCTGACGTTCTCGGTCGATGACCCCAGGCGCGCGACCGGGGCACCTGGCCCATTCGCGCGGCCGTGGTATCTGGCGGGCGAGGAGTACGTCATGGGCGCCCAGTGGAAGCAGAAGCATCGCGAGAGTTCGGCGGCGGCGAAGGGCCGCATCTTCACGAAGCTCGCCAAGGAGATCGCCATCGCCGCCAAGGATGGCGCGGACCCGACGATGAACGCGCGGCTCCGGATGGCCATCGAGGCGGCCAAGAAGGCGTCGATGTCCCGCGACACCCTCGAGCGCGCCATCAAGAAGGGCGCCGGGCTCCGGGACGGCACGGTCCGCTACGACACCGTGACCTACGAGGGCTACGGGCCGCACATGGTGCCGGTGGTCGTCGAGTGCCTCACCGACAACCGGAACCGCACCGCGAGTAACATCCGGGTCATCTTCGACAAGCACGGCGGACAGCTCGCGGCGTCCGGCGGCGTCACCTGGGACTTCGACCGGCTCGGCTGCGTCGAGGCGACCCACGAGGGCGAGGTGGACCCGGAGACCGAGGCCATCGAGGCCGGCGCCCAGGACCTCGAGGTCGACGACGAGGCGGACGGCGGCGCGAGCACCAGCTTCTACACCGAGCCCACCGACCTCGACACCGTTCGCCAGGCCCTCGAAGAGCGCGGATGGTCGGTGAGCTCCGCGGCGCTCATCTACAAGTCCAAGAACCCGGTGTCCCTCGACGACGCGGACGCGCGCGCGGCCATCGAAGGCTTCTTCGAGGCCCTGGACGACGACGACGACGTCCAGAACCTCTTCGTCGGCCTCGCCTGAGCCCGCCTTGCCCACTCGACGCGGGCGCGGCGACCGGCGGCGTCATTCGATCTCGATGGCCTCGATGCGGCGGTTCTGGGCGCGGCCTTCTTCGGTGTCGTTGCTGGCGAGGGGCTGGGCGTCGCCGTGGCCGACCGCTTCGATGCGCTCGGCGGCGATGCCCTTGGTGACGAGGTACTGACGCACGGCCTTGGCGCGGTCTTCCGAGAGGCGCTGGTTACGGCGGGCGTTGCCGACGTTGTCGGTGTGACCGCTGATGCGGATCCGGGCGTAGGGCTTGTGCACCATGTACTCGACCACGCGGTCGAGGCGGGGGTACGAGGACTCCACGATGGTCGCGGAGCCGGACTCGAAGGTCACGCCGTCGAGCTGGAACCCGGGCTCGGTGGACTCCTCGGCCGGGGCGAGCGGCGAGCGCCAGCGGCGGTAGCGGAGGGTGAGGCGGGTGTTGCGGCGCGGGCCGGGGCCGACGGTGACCGACGCGGTGGTGTTGCGGCGCCCGAGGCTCAGGTACTCCATGTCGTAGCGCTGGTCGGCGGGGACCAGGACCTCGGCGTACCCGTGCGAGTCGGTGGGCTCGGTGAAGTAGGTGCTCCCATCGGGCGCGGTCATCTTCACGACGACGCCGGGGATGGCCACCTCTTCGGCGGTGACGACGAAGAGGCGGATGGCGGCCTCGGTCTCGGTGGCCTCGATCTGCGAGGGCCGCTCGCCGTGGGCCTCGCTGGAGTCGCTGGAGGCGCGGAGCTGGAACTCGTTGTCCGGCCGCTCCTCGTCGGGCTCGGTGGCCTCGGCCGCGGTCGGGCTCTCGCCGCCGGCGTTGGCCGCGGGCTCGCTGGTGGGATCGGTCGCGTCGGCGCCGACCTCGGGCGAACCGCACCCGCTGGCGGCGATGAAGGAAGCGATGACGAGATGGGAGGGGCGCAACATGGGGGGTCTCCTCGCGAAAGCGAATCGTGCGCCAGTCTTACCATCCCCGGTCCCAACAGGTCTCGGATCCATCGCTGCGGCTTCTTCCCGAGCCGCCACTCCCCTTGGTGTGAAGTCGACCCACCTCTTTGCTAACCTCGAACCATGACCATCGAAGTCGGTCGAATCGTCGACGGGAAGCTCGTGCTCGACAGCGGTGATTCCCTGGCCGAGGGGACCCGGGTACGTGTGTGGATCGGGGACACCACACCCAGCGTGATGGTGAGCGACGAGGAGCTGGCCCTCATCGACGAAGGCCGGGACGATTCCAGCCGAGGCAAGCTGATCGACGCGAGAGCGTTCGTTCGCGAATTGAACCGCGTAGGCTGACAGTGCGGCGCCTGATGCTGACGGCCGCCGCAGGTCGGCAGCTCCACCAGGCCCGCACGTGGTGGCTGGAGAACCGCGACAAGGCACCCGAGGCGTTCGACGAGGAGCTGCTCGTGCTCTTCGACATACTCGAAACGGGCTCGAGCACGCTCGGACAGGCCGTGGGGCAGCGGCCAGGCGTACGCCGGCTGTATCTGAAGCGAATCCGCTACTTCGTCTACTTCGAGCACGTATCGGACACAGAGGTTCACATCCTCGCCATCTGGCACGGCCGAAGAGACGAGCTGCCACCCCGGTAGAGCGACCGAACGCAGGGGAGCAGCGATCCGATGTGGCCGGGGGCAGGCCCGCTGCGAGTGGCCCCTCGGCCACGATCGCGTGGGCGCGAGTGCACGGCAAGACCTTCGACGCCGCCGTGCTCGCATCCTTCGGCGACGATACGCAGTGGCTGCACCTCTACCCCGGCGCAGGGGCGGACGCTGCGGCTCGGGCGTGGAACGAGGACCGCGCCAGAAGGGCCCGAGCCTGGATGAGAAAGTCGGTCACGTTTTCGTGACTCGTGGTCACGTCGGGGCGATGTCCCGTCTCGCTCTCGGCGCCGTCGCTCTCGCGACCCTGATGACCGCCCCCGCCCAGGCGCGGGTCCGCTGTAGTCCGAACCGGGTGGCGGAGATCCGCGCCGAGGTCGCGGCGGCGACGGCGGTCTTCGAGGGGGTCTTGCTCGGACCGGGGGAGGCGCGGGGAGCGCTCGCGGCGGGAGAGCGGGGTGTCGTCGACCGGACCCTGCGCTTCCGGGTGACCCGTTCGCTCTGGGGCGCCCTCGCCGTGGGCGACGAGGTCGCGGTGATCTGGGAAGGGTGGTCCGAGCCCGAAGCCGGGCCCATCACCGGGGGCTGCCGGGTTCCCGGGAGCGAGCCCCGGTCGGGAGGCCGCCGGATGATGGTGATCGCGACCGGCGAACCGGGCGCGCTTCGGGTCGCCAATCGCACGGCGTCCACCTGGGTGCACCCGAACGCGCGGGAGGTGGTGCGCCGCATCGAGCGGGCGGCGCGCAGGACCCGCGGCTCCGCGGAGCGACGGTGAGTCGGTCCTCCGCTCAGGGGTGCCCTGCGCCCGAGATCCCCTGGGCACGCATCAGCTCGGGGACCCAAGACTGCAGGGACCTGGGACGGCTGGGCGGGCTCGCACCGCTCACGAGGAGGTACTCGGTGTCGACGGGTGTCTCAGCCGCGACCCATGCTCGAATCAGCGCGACGAAGAGGTCCGGGTCGGACAGAGGCCGATCTCCGCAGATCTGGAAGAGTCCGTCGTCGAGGTAGAGCCGGGTCGGCGCGCCGTACGTGCTCCATCCCCAGACGCGTTCGAGGCAACCATCCGTGACGTCGTGGAGCACTTGCTGGAAGCAGAGCGCTAGGGAATCGTCTCGGCGATACTCCGCCATGCAGCGGCGTAGGGTCGCTCGGTCTCGGGGCGACACATCCGAGAAGTCCGGCCCCGGCGCGGCTCGTTCGACCACCAACAGAACCTCGGTCGCATAGGCCCCGATCAACTGCGCGAAGGTCCAGACGTACTCGGCCGGCAGGGTCGGCTCAGCCCAGAGGACGAGGACGAGGGGCACCTCGTGGTTGGCGTAGGCGACCGCGAGGTCCCCGATAACGCGCGGGATCCTCGCGAGATCGACGATGCCCACGGTCGGGACCTGGATCCGGCGGTCGGGGAGGAGGCCCAGGGGGAACAGGAGTTCGCTCAGGTCTCGACCGAATCGGTGCCCTCGGCCCCGGGGCGTGGCGGCCCCCCCGCCGTCGATACGGTCCAGGCGGTCGGCCCGGAGCGTCCGCAGCGCTCGTTCCGCTTCGGGGTCGCGGTTCGACGGCGGCGCCGGCCGGACCTTGGTCAGGAGACGGCGCTGCACGTCGGCCTCCTGGGCGGCCTCCGCCTCGCCGATGGTCGGCGTCTCCGCCGGAAGCTGCGCCCGCGCCGGCAGCGACAGGAAAATCAGCCCAACGAGGGGGAGCCAAGCCTTCATCGACCGTCCCTGACCAAGTTCGAGGGCTGGCGCTCCGCCAGGATACTCAACGCCTCCGCGGCGACATCGCGCATGACTTCCCGCCGGGCGGCGTCGACGTCCACGCGCGCGCGTTCCTCCGGACTCAGCGCCGCGATCTTCTCGTCGAGCTTGCTCAACGCCTCGTTGAACATGCGCGCCGCGCGAGAGGCGCCCTCGCGCAAACCGGTTTCGCGCCGGGCATGAGCGTCACCACCGGCGTCCATCCCGCTCATCCGAAGGTCGCGTTTGGTCCGGATGACGTTCAGGACGGCGGCGGTGGTGACCCGACCGTTCTGGAGCGCGATGGGATCCGGATACTGGCAGGCCGTCCCGAAGCTGCGGATCAGGATGCGCTTCTCCCGGGTCTCCCCTGCGGTCAGGAGAGCGTCGACGGTTCCCGCCACGAAGAGAAGCACTTCGCCGCCGACCAAGCTAGCGGCGCCGATAGCCACATTCGCGAGCGAGACCGCCCCGGAAGCGACCGTCAGCTCGGCCTGGATCCCGTCGGGATCGGGGACGGCGGGGAGCGCCGCCCCGTCCGCCGCGATCCCTCGCACATCGACATCGGCGGAAGGAGCTGCCGCCGCTTCCCGGGCCGAGCCGCTCGCAGGGTTTCTCGTCCCCTCGGTACGGGCCTCGGCGGGAGGAGAGGGGGCGTCACCTCGCGGGGCGCCACGACGCCGGCGCGGCGTTCGAGCGACCTCCGCCGCCCAGAGGTCGTGGTTCTGGAAGGGGTGGAGATCGCCGGGGAGCCCAGCGTTCGGAGAGCCCTCGGACCAGTCGACCCCCTCGAGCACGGGCAACTCCGTCGCGTCGCGAGGCGCGCGGGCGATGCGGCGCGCGAGCTCCCGCTCGGTGCTCATCAGGACCCGGGCCAGCTCCCGTCGTCGGGGTGCCTCGGGCTCGGCGTCGAACTCGTTCGACTTACGCGCGGCGAAGCGGAGGAGCTGGGGGTTGGTCATGCCCCGCAGGTCCAAGCGGTCCCCAATGGTGTCCGTTCCCTGGAGCGAGAGGTGGTGGAGCGAGAACCCCTGGGTCTCGCCCGAGAGGAGGATCCCCGCTCGGGCCACGGACTCGTCGCCCGCGGGGCGGGCGAACCGGGAGTGCGCCCGGGTCTCGGGGACGGACGGTGAGCCGTCGCCGGGAGCGGAGGCCTCGGCCTCGTGTCTCTGCCAGGCGATCGCCCGGTCGAGCTCGTCGAGGGTGTCCGGGTCCGGCGACCCGGTGACGGGAAGGCCGCGGACTCGCTGGAAGTCCTCGATGGCCTCGCGAGTGGCCGCGTCGTCGCGACCGTGTTCGGACAAGCGCGGTCGAGAGTAGAAGCGGTTGAGCAGGGTCTGGGCGCGACCGTGGGGGGTGGGGGTTTGCGCAGCGTCGGCCGGCGCGTCGCCGATCCCCCGGGTGGAGCCGCTCGCGTCGATGGATCGAGTCGTCATCGGGGCGCTCATCGCCCCGAGGCGTGGTCAGTTGCGCACGCTCGAGAAAATCGCCGCGCCGCGCCTGACGCGGCCCGCGCTCAGCGCGAGCGGCGGCGGAGGAACCAGAGGGTCGCGAGGGCGAGGGGCAGCGGGAAGTCGCCGGGGGTCGCGGTGCGGCAGCCGCAGCCGTCGTCTTCCTTCGGCGTCGGCTCCGCGCCGGCGTCGACGACCGGGCCGGCGTCGACGGCGAACCCGGCGTCGCGCTGGGGGATCCCCGCGTCGACGACGGGCGTACCCAGGTCGGCCGGGGGCGCCGGCTCGGCGAAGGTGAGGGTCAGCGTGAAGGCGTCGACCTCCTGGTCGTAGGCGTCGAGGACGAGCACGTAGGTCCCCGGCGGCAGCGTGGTCGCGATGCGCGAGCCGCGGTCGGTGTCCACGTCGACGTCGTCGTTGCAGGCGATCTCGGCGCCGTCGCAGCCCGCGCGCAGATAGAGCACGCTGTCGTAGCCGCTGGAGCGCGCGGTGAAGGTCAGCTCGCGGTCGGTGGTGAAGGTCCAGGTGCGGTCGCGGCCCTCGCCGCCACAGGTCCCCTGGGTGTCCGCGGCGTAGACGTTCATGTCGCCCGTGAGGACCTGAGAGACGGCCTCGATGACCTCCGAGTCCGCGCAGGTGTCGCCGGGCAGCGCGGGGACGCAGGGGCCGTCGCAGTCGCAGAGCACCGAGTCGACTCCGGGCTCCGCGCAGAAGGCCTCGAGGGCCGGGCGGACGTAGGTGATCTCTTCGCCGTCGTCGGTGGGCGCGGGGTCGATGACGTTGACCACCGAGCAGTCGCCCATGGGCACGTAGTCGTCCATGCCCGCGTAGAGCAGCCCGACGAGCTGTCCTTCGTGGTCGAAGACGCCGGAGCCGGAGTTGCCCGAGAACGCATCGACCGTGCCCTGCAGGTGGGTCCCCGCCGAGCTGTTCCAGGTGACGGCACCCCCGTCGTCGATCTTCATGGGGATGCCGTTGGGGTGCCCGATCAGCGCGAGACCGGTGCCCAGCGGCAGCCCGGCGGCCTCCACCCGCACGGGGGCCGGGGTGTGGCCCACCACGGGTCGGTCGAGCTCCACCACGGCGTGGTCGACGTCGCCGTCGTCGTAGTAGGCGAGCACCCGGGAGCAGGAGTAGACGTCGTCGCTGGTGAGCGTGGCCAGAGTACCTGCGGCGACGTAGTGGAACCCGAAGACCCACACCTTGTCGGTGCAGTCCTCGGCCGCGTCCATGCAGTGGCCGGCGGTGAGCAGGTGGCGCTCGTCGATGAGGGTGCCCGAGCAGGTCCCCGGCTCGATCTGCTCGGCGAAGCGCTCGCCCGCGCAGAGGTCCTTGGCCTCGCCCAGGGTGCGGTCGTAGTCGAAGACCACGTGGTCGGGATCGGTCGCGTCGACGTAGTCGCGGTCGACCTTCATCGCCACCGCGGTCTCCGCCACCGCGCGCAAGGCCGCGTTGGGGTGCGCGTAGACCTCGGTGCGCCCGTCCTCGCCGTAGACCACCGGGTCCCGCCGGGAAGCCACCGGCTCCGCACAGGCGACGAGGAGACCGAGGACCGGGAACACGAAGACGAGGCGCGGCACGAATCGATCATACGCCCAGCAGGCGCTGAAGAACGAGCCCGCAGGGCGAGTTCGGAAGCGTCCTGCCCCGTGCCCCGCCGTCAGGCGGTTGCCCCTGCCTGAATCGCCGAGGTTCCCCCCGCCGGGGTCGGCCCGACGACCGCGGTGCGCTAGGCTCGCGCCCGATGCCTCCCTCCGCCGTGCACGGACTCGGTCGCTGCGCGCGGTGGGCGCTCTGTCTGCTGCTCCTCTCGGGGTGTCGCTGGAAGGCCGAGCGGTCCTGGGCCTGCCGGGACGACCTGATGGTGACCGAGGTGGACGACGTCCCCGGGACCTGGCGATGGAGCCGCATCGAGGACCTCCCCGCGCTCTCCGACGGGAGCCGGTACCAGGCGGGCGGGAACGAGTGGCGACACCATCACTTCGCCAGCGCCCCTCCGCGCATCACGGTGAGCCGGGTCGACGCCGAGGGCCGCGTCACGGCCAGCGCCGCTTCCTACCTGCACCGCTTTGGCCACGACCTCTCCTGGCGACTGGACGGCGATGTGCTCTGGTTGCGCGCCGAGGGTCGCGACGGCGCTTCGTTTCGCCGCTTCTCGCCCCGGGACGGCTGCGACTTCCAGCGACCGGGACGCTGCGACCCCCGCGAGCGCGCGCTGACCCCCGAGCGCGCCGCCCGCGCGATGCCCGCGCGAGGCTGGGAACTCCCCGCGCGCTTCGGCGACGAGCTCCCGCCGGCGAGCGAGCTGGGGATCGAGGGGGTGGTGTGCACCGTGGCCGAGACGCCCCAGGGCGACCACTGGTTGGTCTCGGCGACGTACACGGACGCCATCGTTCACCGCGTCACCGATGCCGGGATCGTGCCCCTGACGCGCTTCCCTGCAGACATGGTCGACGAGTGTGTCCTCACCTTCGGCCCCGAGTTCGCGACGTTGGTCACCCTGGTGGCGCGGGGCGACACGCCGACCGGGCCCCTCCAGGCGCTGGAGGTCCACACGCTCCGCCTCGACGGCTCGCGCATCGCTCGCCATGCCGCGAACGCGATCGCGCGGTCCCCCCGGATCCTGGTGGACGCGGACGGGGTCCATCACGTCGTCTGGCGCGACGCCAGCGGCTTCCACTTCGCCGTCTGGCGCATCGCGGATCCTGCGCGTCCGGATCGGCCGCGGGGCCTCTTCACGCAGTACTGGGTCACCGGCTTCGAGCTCGCGGAGACCTCGCTCGGCCCGGTGCTCCAGTGGAAGGGCGGGGGCGAGAACCCCGCGGAGGGCGAGGTGCCCCTCTGCCACGGCGCCGACGAGCCCCAGCCGGTGCCCCAGACGAGGAGCACGGGCCTGGCGACGACGGTCGTCGGCCCCCACTGACGCGGCCGTCCGGCGCGAGGGAGTGCGCTAGGCTCCGGCGCCATGGTGACCTCCTACCGATGCGTGCTCCTGGGAGCCGTGATGTTCGCTGGGTGCGACTCCGGCTCCGATGTGGTGGCTTCGCCCCAGGAGGCCGCGCCCGCCGAACGCGAGTGGGCGGCAGAGCCGGCGGCGGCAGAGCCCGCGGAAGGGGCAGCGGCGGAGGCGCTGGCAGCGGCGGTGGCGGCGGCTGGGCCGCGGGTGCGCTTCGTGCCGGCCGAGGCCGGCGAGCCGGGTGAGCTGCCCGGGCAGGTTCAGGCCTTCATGGCCGAGGCACGGGCGGACGGCCGGACGCCGTTGGTCTACGTCGGGGCCGGCTGGTGCGAGCCGTGTCGCTATTTCCATCAGGCCGCCGAGCGCGGTGAGCTGGACGACCGATTGCCGCGGCTGGCACTCCTGGAGTTCGATCTCGACGTGGACGCCGCGCGCCTCGAGGCGGCCGGGTGTCGTTCGCGGATGATCCCGCTCTTCGCGGTCCCCGACGCGGCGGGACGCTGCACCGACCAGCGCATCGAAGGGTCGATCCACGGCCCGGGGAGCCCGGCGCAGATCCTCCCGCGGCTCCTGGAGATCCTTCGGCCGCGCCCCTGAGCCGCCGCGCCCCTGACTCAGCGGAGCGCGCGCGGAGACCGCCCGGCCACGATCTCCAGCACCTCCACCGGCCCGCCGTACGCGGCGGCCATGCCCACGTCGATACGCCAGAGGGCCCCGTCGCAGTCGCTGGTGATCCCGCCGGCCTGCGGGGTGTGGCCGATGACCATGCGGTGGGCGCCGACCGCGGCGAGGGTCTGCTGCAGGAGGTCGCAGCGGACCGGATCCGTGGCGTAGACCCGGGTCCACACCGGGCTCTCGGGATCGGCCACGATGGGCGGCACCGCGGTGCCCCCGGCGAGCCAGCAGGCCACCTCGCGGTTCAGGCGCTCGAGGCCGTGGGCCACGTGCTGCGGGAGGAGCCCGCCGTGGACGAAGACGGTGTCGCCGACGACCTCGACCACGTTCCGATGGGCGAGCTCCATCGCGACCGGCGCGCCGGGCCGAAAGGCCACGATGCGCCCGCGCCAGGCCGCCGGGGCCCGCGCCAGCGCCGGATCGTCGGTGGGGCCGTAGCCCTGGTAGTCGGCGAAGCCCCCCTCGGTGACGTACCGGAAGTCGCCGCTGGCGTTCATGAGCTCGTGGTTGCCCAGCAGCCGATGGATGGCGCCCCCCGCGTCGCGGGCTTCGGTGACCAGGCGATCGAAGAGCCGCTCGATCTCCAGCTCGTCGTCGCCGCGGTCGAAGACGTCGCCGGTCTGCACCACGACCAGGTCGCCGCCGGTCCATGCGTCCTGGGCGTCGATGGCGCCCGCCAAGCGGAGCGCGGCGCGGGTGGCGTCGAGGTCTCCGTGCAGGTCCCCGATAGCCACCAGCCGCGGCGGCTCCGGATGACGAAGGGCCGGGCCGGGGAGACCGGCGCACCGAGGTGACCCGGCCGGGCCCTCGGCGGCGGTCCCTTCGGTGGGCGCCGGGACCGTCCCTTCGGGCGCGACTCGGGCCGTCCCTTCGGCGGATTCCGCCGAGGGAGCCACCGGCGGCGGCGGGGTGCACTCGCAGGCGGCGAGCACCAGGAGCGCGAGCCAAGAGGTCTCTCGCGGGATCATCGGTAGAGCTCGATCTCCCCGCCGTCGACGCGGGCCAGGAGCGCTTCCAGGCGCGCGCGCAGTCCGTCGATCTCCGCCTGCTCCAGCCGCGCCTTGAGCTTCCCCTCGACGAAGTAGTAGCCGCGGTCGCCGGGCGCCGCCGGTGGGCGCGCCTCTTCCTCGACCAGCACGCCGTCGTCACGACGCGCGAACTGCTCCAGGACGCTCAGTCGGTCCAGCCGGTCTCCCAGCGAACGCAGCCGCTCGATGGTCGCGCCGGGGAGCGCGGGCACCTTGATGCGGGACCAGTCGTGGAGCCGGAGCCCGGGGTTCTGCCGCGCGCCGAAGGAGAGGCTGTTGTCCACGCCGTAGACCCGCGGCGTGGCCGGATCGGCCACGATGAGGAACTGGGCCCAGTGGGTGTCCGCGTGGTCGATGAGGTGCGAGAGCAGGTTCACGTGGGCCAGCGAGTCCCGGTAGGTGCGGTCGCGCTCCCAGAGCGCGGCGTCGAAGAGCGCGCCCTCGCTCCAGTTGAACCACCCCGCCTCTTCCGCCTCGGGGAGGGTCTGGGCGTTCTCCAGCCAGTACTGCAGCACCCCGTGGACGCAGCGGATCCCCGGGAAGGTGGGCTCGGCCTCCGGGTCGACCCATCGCCGGTAGTGGGCCAGCTCGAAGCAGTGGCCCGAGGCGGGCGGCACCACGTACTCGTGGGGCTCGAGGAACATCGTCTGCACCACGTGGGCGCCGAGCTCGCGCCGGGTGCCGTTGTAGCCCCCGGTGCGCCACTTGGCGCGGAACACGATGGGCCCCGCCTCGCTCGGGACCTGCAGCGTGAAGACCTTGGCGCCCTGCTCGCCGGCCGGCGCCTCGTGGACGCCCACGATGGTCAACGCCGGATCCTCCAGCCACCCCTCGACCCGCGCGGCGGGCAGACACGGTCCCCGAGGCTGCTGCTCTAGACAGAGCACGCTCGGCTCGGTGAGCCGCGCGGCGGGCTCCGGCCGCGCGCGCGGGAGCTCGGGACCCGAGCGACAGCCCAGGGCGAGCACCGAGAGCACCAGGAGCCATGTCGACGGGAGACGCACGGGCGGCGGAGGATAGCCGATGTGCCCCGTCCCGCGACCGGGACATGGTGGTGCTAGGCTCCGCCGCCCATGCCCTCGACCGCCCTTCGCCTCGCCTGCGCCGCCCTGCTCCTCGGGGCCTGCGGCGGCCCATCGAGCGGTCCCGCGACGCCGACCCCGTCAGCCGGAACGGAACCTCGAGGAGAGCTCCGCGGCCGAGGGCTTCGAGCCGCTCGAGGCCGGCATCCTGTGGCGCGAGGATCACCTGGCCCACGACGCCGGCGAGACCACGACCCACGCGCTCCTCGCAGCGGAGGCCGAGCCGCGGATCCGCGCCGTCGCCGCCTACGCGCCGGTCGTAGATCTGGTGGCGCACTTTCGGCGGCAGGGCGTGGACGACGCCGCCTTCGACGACGCGGTGCTGGCCTTCTCTCCGCACGCGCACGCGGCGCGGCTTCGTCAGCCGAGCCTCCTCTTCATCGCCGAAGACGACGACGGGATCTCCCTGGAGGAGATGCGCGCGTTTCATTCCTCGCTTCCTGCCAACCCGCGACGGGAATTCGTCGTCGTTCCCTCGGGCGGCCACTACCTCGCGATGATCCATGAGGGCATCCCGGCCGGCATCCGCTTCTTCCAGGGCCTTCCCCCCGAAGGAGCGACGACTCCCTGAGCGACGGCGCTGCCTTCCCTGCGGCGGGCCCCGCCGGGACCCCTCGCTGGCCGCGGTCATTCGAATGATTGACGTCGGCCGCGTGCGCGAGTAACCACCCCTCTCAGGGGCGCATGCGGAACCCGGGGCATTTCGCTCTGGAGGCGGCGCTACGCCAGGGGGGAAGCGCGAATGCGGATTTTGATCGTCGGAGCGGGGCCGTCGGGCCTCGCGGCACTGAAAGAGATGCGCGAGGCCGGGTTCGAGGCCTGGGCCGTGGACGAACGAGCCACGTTCGGCGGAGTGTTCGCGCCGGACTCGGGGGTGACCTTCGAGGGTCTGCACCTGACGATCTCCAACCTCTTCATGTCGTTCTCCGACTTCCCGGCGTACGACGTGGATCAGGGAGTGAAGTTCTGGTCGAAGTCCGAGTACTTCGACTACCTCGCGCGCTACGTGGAGCGCTTCGATCTCGCGCGACATCTGCGCACCGACACGAAGGTGGAGCGGGCCCACTTCGACCACACGAAGGGCACCTGGGAGGTCGCCATCCAGCATCTCCCTTCGGGCACCGAGACGAAGGAGACCTTCGACAAGCTCATCGTCGCCTCGGGCGCCAACCACGTGCCGCACCTCCCCACCGTGCTCGATGGCTTCGACGGCGAGGTGCTGCACTCGGCCGCCTACCATTCGCCGGAGCAGGTCCGGGGCAAGCGCGTGCTCGTGGTGGGCATGGGAGAAGGGGGCGCCGACGTGGCCGCCTCGGCGACGCGCACAGCGGCGTCGGTGACGGTGTGGGGGCGACGCTTCCCCGACTGCGCGCCGCGCTTCGTGAAGCCCTACATGGAAGATGCCGGGTACGACGAGCAGGACCACCTGCCCGGCCACCACCGGCCGAACGCGGTCCTCGAGCACATCACGATCTCCCGCGCCGTCCGGACGCTGCCCTTGGGCTTGTGGTCGGTGGCGCTGCACGGGCTCACCGCGGACATGAGCGCCAAGCACGGCCCGAACTCGATGCAGGCGATCGCGCGAGCGTTCGTCAGCCGGGCCTGGAGCCGGGACTACTACTCGAGCGACACGAGCATGGTGCCCACCAAGTCGGCGGTGACCCTCACCGCGGCCGCCCGGGGACTCCTGGACATCGTGATCGCCCCCCGCGCCGACGTCCGGGGCGCCGGAGTTCGCTTCACGGACGCGCAGGTCTTCGGCGCGGGCGACGAAGGCGCCGCAGCGGACGCCCGTTGCCACGAGACGCTGGATCGCGAGTTCGACGTCGTCATCGCCTGCACCGGCTTCGGCCTCGACTTCGAGTGGATCACCACCTCCGATCCCGAGGTCCGACTCACCGAAGACCCCCGCTCGTGGTTCAAGCACTGCTTCCCGCCCGGGATGGGCGACTACCTGGCGATGGTGGGCTTCGCGCGCCCCCACTCCGGCGGCATCCCGCAGTGCTCGGAGATGGTCTCGCGCTACATCGCTCAGCTGCACCTCGGGAACCGGCGGCTCCCCGCGGACTACGCCGAGCGCGCCCTCGCCGAGGGCGCCGCCGAGGCCGCCTGCTTCAACCTCACCCCCGACTACCGGATGTTGGTCGACTACATGGCCTACATGATGTCGGTGGCGAAGCTCGTCGGCTGCGAGCCGGCCACCAACGCGCCCCAGCGGACCGCGCACGACGCGGTGAAGTACTGGACCTTCCCCCTGTGGCCCTGCTTCTTCCGCACCCGAGGCGTGGGCGCGAAGCCGGAGACCGCCGAGGCGGTCCTGCGACACTTCGAGCCCTTCGACGCGCTGGCGCCGATGCCCCTCGTCGCGCTCGAGGTCGCCTGCGGATTCGCCATGCCCCTGGTGAACCTCGCCTCGTTAGCCGCCGACCGGCTCTTGCCGACGCGCGCCCGCGCCGCGCTCCCTCGGGGCTACCGCTGGCGGCTCTCGAAGATGCACTTCCTCTACGAGAACTCGCTGACCGCCCACGACTTCCGCGGCGTCGTCGATCAGTGGACGGCCGCGTCGATGGTGGCCGGCCATCTGCTGACCCGGGGGCTGAAGGCGCGGCTCGCCGGCGAGGTCGCCGTGGACGAGATCCCGGCGCGGGCGGAGCCGTCCCGGGCGACGAAGCCGAGGTCGCGGGAGATGCACGCCGCGCCGGCGTAGCGCGGCCACTCACGTCCTCGCGACGTGAGTGTGAACTGTATTCGGACCGACCTGCGGTTGCGCCCATATCGTCACCCAACGGCCAAAAAGCAGACCAATGAGGCACATTTGGCGGATTTCTGGCCCGCGAGCTGCGATCTTCACGTGAAGATCGCAGGGCCTCAGCGGACCGCGGCGCGCACCCGGGAGACGAAGATGCTGTCCGGGTAGGCGGCCTCGAAGGCGGCGGCCTTACGGCGCGCTTCGTCGGCGCGGCCGGCGGCGGCGAGGGCCTGGACCTCGAGGGCGCCGCGCTCTTCGGCGAAGCTCGAATCGGGGAACGAGCGGGTGTGGCGCGCGAGGGCCGTGAGGGCGTCCTGCGGGCGCTCGCGGATCAGCGCGCTCTGGGCCTGGCGGAGGAGCACCCGCTCGCGGCGGCGGCTGGCCTCTTCGCTCGGAGCCTCGCTCGGAGCGGCTGGGGCGGGGGCGACGCCCGCATCCACCGGGCCCGCGTCGGGGAGGCCTCCATCCAGCGGACCGGCGTCGACGCCCAGATCGACGCCGGCGTCCGCCCCCGAAGCCCCGGCCTCGGTGCCCTCGTCCCCCGCGGTAGCGACCACGGGCGCCGGATCCCCGGCCACGACGTGATAGCCCACCGCACCGCCGACGCCGCCGACGGCGACGCCCGCGGCGGTCATCAGGACCGCGATCTTGGTGGACACCACGCTGGCCGCCGCCGTCCGCGCACTTTCGCTGCCCAGCTCCTGGAGGACCTCGCCGGCCAGGTCGGCGCCGGCGAGGCCCGCGCCGGCGGCGAGCGTCGACGAGAGACGCCCGGCGAGGCGTCGCCGGACGTCGTCGGGCGGCGCGACGTCGTCGGCGCGCAGCTCGTCGAGGAGCTCGTCGTAGCGGTCGCCGCTCATGCGCCCTCCAGTTGCCGCACGCCCCGCGCCTCTTCATCGATGGTGCGGGCCAGCTCGCGGAGGTCGCGGCGCGCCAGGCGCAGCCGGGAGTAGACGGTGTTCAGCGGGACGGCGAGCTGCTCGCTGATCTCGGGTGCGGTGAAGCCCTCGAGCTCGGCGAGCACGAAGACCGCGCGACGCTCGAAGGGCAGCCGCTCGAGGAGCTGGGCCGCCTGCTGCCGCGCCTCGACCCGATCGTGCCGCGGGAGCTCGGGGAGCTCGCTGGGGATCTCGCCGGCCATCTTGCGCCGCTTGTAGGCCGCCGCGACCCGGAAGGCGATGCCCGCGAGCCAGGGTCGGATGGGCCGCTCGGGATCGAAGTCCGCGAGCTTCCGGTGGACCACCACGAAGAGGTCGTGGGCGACGTCCTCGCGATCCCGGGTGGGCACGCCGAAGCGGCTCAGCAGCCGCCAGACGTAGTCCAGGTGCTCGTCGTAGACGCTGGCGAGATCGGGCGGGAGGCTCATGAGCCCCAGACCACCCCCGCGCCCAACGCCCCGGTGACCGGGCCGCCCGACCAGACGGTCTCGGGGCCCACCCGGATCGCGGTGTGGACCAGCGCGACGAGGAGCTCGCCGAAGACTCGGAGCCCGAACGCCGGTGTGACCTGCCAGGTCCAGGCGACGCGTGGGCCCACGCCCACCGAGGCCCGGGTCACCCGGTCGTTCTCGGCGAAGCCCTCGCCGGCGGCGAAGAGGGCGCCCGCGGCCAGCGCGAGGCCGGCCTCGACGCCGTAGAAGACCGGGCCGGCGAAGACCCGCGCGCGGACCAGGGAGGCCCGGACGGAGCCGGGCGCGAAGGGTTCCGCGGGGCTCCCGCTGTAGCGGCCGCCGAGGGCCAGACGCCAACGACCGAGGGCCACGCCGAGGTCGGCCTCGACCAGCCAGCCGACGTTGGGGAGGGCCCCGAAGGCCACGCCTCCGAGGACGTCGACGTGCACCGAGACCGGCGCGGGCAGCGGCCCGGCCGGCGCGGGAGTCGGCGCGGGCTCGGCAGTGGGCGCGGGCGCGACGGCGGACGGCTCCGTGGGCTCCGCCGGCTCGACCGCGGGCTCGACCGGCGGCGCGGACTCGACCGGCGGCGCGGACTCGGGCGGGTGCATCGGGGGCGTGTCGAGGATCAGGGTCAAGGTGAGCAGGAGGTCTTCGGTGAGCTCGTCGCAGCGGCGACCCACGTGGCGCAGCTCGCGCCGGCCGGTGGGCTCACCGCCTTCGGAGACCACGATACGCGCGACCAGTGCGCGATCTGCGCTGGCGATCGCCACCGAGACCGTTCGCGCGCTCGTGGGGTCGATCGGATCCTCGCCCACCCGGGCCGCGAGCTCGCTGCGCAGGTCGTCTTCGGCGGGGCAGGTCCCGGTGGAATCTTCGTACTCCAGGCGTATGGTGTCGTCCGCGGCGGCCAGCGATGGAACGGCCAGCCACGCGAGCACCCCCAGGACATGAAACCTTCGCCTCGCCATCGACCCGGCCAGCACATCCCACGCTTGGCGCGCGCGGTCCACCTCGTGGCCCTCCTCGCGGGCTGTCAGAACGTGGCCACGGTGGGCTCGCTCGCCGATGGCGGGATCGAAGCGCGCGACGCCGAGGGGCCCCGCGCCGACCTCGGCGACGATGGCGGCCCCCGCGAGGACCTGGGGATGCCGGACGCCGGCGAGGGCGACGATGGCGGTGCGGCCCTGGACATGACGCGCCCTCCGGCCTGTCCCGGTCCATGGGCGCTGATGGTGGCTCACGGCCTCGAGGGCACCCGGGTCGTGCGCTTCACGGTCGGCGAGGACGCCCCCCAGCGCTGCGCCGACCTCTGGGCCGAGGGGACCCTCACCGAGACCGCGCTGGACGTGGAGGCCTTCGACGAGGGCACGATCGTCGTGGCCGGACCCGACGCCGTACTCGGCATCGACACGAACACCGATACCGTGCTCTGGACCATCCCCGGCATCGCCGAAGCCGTCGACGTGCAGGCGTTCGCCGTGCGCACCGAGCCGCCCTGGATGGGCCTCGCGTGGTGGCTCGAGAGCAGCCGCGTCGGGCGCATCACCGCCGCCTCGACCACCGGCGCCACGGTGGACTGGGAGTGGCCGGAGCAAGTCGTCGGCGCCGCACCCCACCAGGACCCGCGCTACGTGTACGCGCCGGGGAGGAACAACGGGCTACACGTGATCGAGCCCTTCAGCGGCACGATCATCGAGACCTTCGACGCCCTGGCGATGCCCAAGCCCCACGTGGTTCCAACCCGCCCACCGCGGCTGGTCAGCGGCCACCGCGGCAGCCTCTACGTGGGCACCCTGAGCGAGCCGCCGGCGCTCTACGCGCGCATCATTCGCGACTGTATGGTCCGCGAGGGTGCGCCGATGCCCGGCAACCCCGACGAGATCCTGGTGCGCTGCGGCGACGAGCAGAGCTCGGTGAGCCTCGTGAACATCGAGACCGGGGACGAGCGGGTGCTCCTCGGTCCCGACGCGACCGACCCCTCGCTGCACGTGAGCGGCCTCGGCGTGAGCTTCTGATCTTTTTTTCGGTCCCGTGACGGATGGGGAGCGCTCGCGGCAATCCCTCAGCATGAACCGACTCGACTTCCGCCACGCCACCCTCCCCTTCGCCCTGCTCCTCGCCCTGGCCACCGGCTGCGACGACGCCGAGCCCGATCCCGCCGAGAGCGAGACCACCGAGCCGACGGAGGTCGCCGCGGCGCCCCCCGCGACCCCGGAACCCAGCACGCCCGAGGGGTGGGAGGAGGTCGAGGTGCAGGTGCAGGGCCACCCGATCACGACCCTCGCGCCCACCGCCGAGCAGGACCTCGACGTCGCCGACCACGGCACCGGCGTCTACGGCTCCCTGCCGGGCCAGGACTACCCGTACAACCACTACCTCCGCTACCACGAGGAGGCGCCCGAGCTGCGCATGCTCCTGAACAAGCCGGGCCTGGAGAAGGTGGACAACGACCACGGCTACACCGCCGAGCTCCGCGCCGAGGACGGCAACGACTGGTCCTACGTGGTCTACGACTCGCGCTCCCACGTGTCCTGCATCGTCAGCGCGAACAGCTCGCGCGGGGTGAGCGACGCGCTGGTCACCGAGGCGCGGCGCGCCTGCGATCAGTTCGCGGAGTGAGCCGGCTCAGGGGAGATCAGGCGGTCGTGGCGGCGCGATCCCCGCGCGACCGGTAGAACGGACTCGACCCCTCCGGGGTCCGCCCATCCCATGACCCACACCCGCTCCCTCCTCCTCTCCGCTCTCCTCGTCGCCGCCTGCGGAGACGACGACTCGCCCACCGATGCCGGCGCGGACGCCGCGCTGCCGGACGCGGCGACATCCGACGCCGCCATCGACGACGCGGGCCTCGAAGACGCCGGCCTGGACGCCGGGGACCCCGCGCCGGGCGCTTGGCAGCTCCCCGAAGCCAACCGGGTGGGCGCCCAGCTGGCCATGTACCCGCTCTACCCTCGGCCGGACGCGGAGACCGCGCCCGGCGCCTACCACCGGGTCGCCCACCCGGCGGTGCCCTACCGGGTCCGGCTGGCCGTCCAGGGCGGCGAGTGGCCCTTCCGCTACGAGCTGCTGGAGGCGCCCGCCGGGGCGCGCGTGGTGGCGGGCGAGCTGGACCGCCGGGAAGAGGGCGACCGAATCGTCCACGAGCGCACGCCCGGCTACGGCGTCGTGGAGTGGGCGGCGCCCGACTCCGGAACGCACGCGTTCCGCGCCCAGGTGACCGACCAGAGCGGCGAGACCGTCGAGCTCGCGTGGACCGTCGCCGTCGACGAGGACGCCTTCGTCTTCGTCGACGCGGAGAACGGCGACGACGCCGCGGCGGGGACCTTCGCGGCCCCCCTGCGGACCTTCGCCGAGGGCCTCTGGAAGAACGACGACGACGACACCACCTTCGCCGGCCGCGTCGCCGTCTTTCGAGCCGGTGCGTACGACGTCTACGCCGCCGAGCCCCTGACCAGCCCCATCCTGAACGTCACCGACAAGCCCGGGGCCTTCGTGGGCATGCCCGGCGAAGCGGTCACCCTGGACCTGTCCCAGGGCCACTTCCGCACCACCCGCCGCGGCGGGATGGACGACTTCCTGGTCGCCGGCATCGACTTCGTGGGGAGCCGGCCCGACCTCGGCAACGTGCGCCTCTTCAACATCACCGACCGCTCGGCCCGGGTGACCTTCTGGGAGGTCTCCTTCGACCAGACCACCCTGGGGACCTCGGCCACCGACAACCCGGCGTGTCTGGCCTTCATGGCCGACGGCCCCTTCCACGAGAACCTCGCCGTCCTCGACTCGGTCCTGGGTCCCGACGCCGCCGCGCAGCTCGTCGTGACCTTCGACAGCCGCCACGTGCTCTGGGAGGGCAACCGCGCCGAAGGCGTCTTCCTGGAAGCCAGCAATGGCGACAACTTCCTCCACGCCAAGGACGACACCAACGACCTGACCATCCGCGATAACCTCTTCGTCGGTCGGGTAGCGAACTCGGCCATCGCGGTCACCAACCAGATCACGATGGAGAGCGCGGCGAACCAGGAGGTCTGCTGGAACCGGGTCGTCTACGACGCCAACCAAAACGTCGACTCCGCCATCGCCTTCAACGCCCAGTCCACCACGCCCGACGCCGCCAACGCCCACGCCTATCGGAACTCGGTGGTCTCCCAGCGGCGCGCCTTCCGCTTCCGCGGCAGCAACGTCGCCGACCCCATCCCGGTCCACGCCGAGGCCAACGCCCTCTGGGGCGCCGAGGGCGGCGGCCTGGGCGGCAACGTCGACCTGGGCCCGGTGGACAACGTGGTCCTCGAGGCCGACGACTTCGACGAGACCGCTGGCCTCGTGGGCGCCGCCCGCGAAGCCCACGCGGGCTTCGCCGGCGCCGACATCGTCGCCCGCTGACGGCCCGTCAGATCGTGACGCCGGGGAGCGCGGCGCGGAACGTGTCTTTGAACGCGTAGGGCACCGAGAGGGTCTCCAGCGCGGGGAGCTCGCGGGCCAGGGCGAGGAGACGGTCGGCGTCGGCCGGGTCGTCGCCGCTCTTGGAGAAGACCTTCAGGGTCTTCAGGCTGCGCAGGCCGGCGAAGGAGCCTTCGATCGTGGCGACGACGCGCCAGGGAAGCGCCAGCAGCTCGAGGCCGGTGAGGCCGGCGATACGGTCCCCGAGGATGGTGCGCTCGGCGGCGGTGGCCAGGTTCAGCGTGCGCAGCGAGGTCAGCTCGGCGAAGGAGGCCGGCAGGGTCTCCAGGTAGGTCGCCTCCAGGTTCAGGGTCTCGAGCGCGCCGAGGCGACCGATGCCCTCCGGGAGCGAGGTGATGCGTGCGTAGTGGAGGTCGAGGACGCGCAGCGCCGCGAGCTCGCAGAGGCCGTCGGGGAGGCCGCCCTCGTTGCCGGATACCTTCAGCTCTTCCAGGGCGGCGAGCCTCCCGAGGGAGCTGGGGAGGGTCGCCTTGTCCGCACGCAGGACGCGCAGTGAGCTCAGCTCGCCGAGGGACTCGGGCAGGGCCATGGCGGCCGGGTCGGCGACGGTGAACGAGAGCTCTTCGAGGGCCGCGAGCTGCCCGATGTCCTCGGGGAGCGGGGCCGCCAGGCGGCCGAGCCCGAGGGTCCGCAGGTTGCCGAGGCGCGCGAGGCCGCCGGGCTCGATGGGGCCCGCCGTTCCGGCGACCGCCAGCGACTGGAGCTGCGTGAGGTCCCCGATGGCCGCCGGCAGGCCGTCGGTCCCCGCCAACACCAGGGTCTCCAAGGTCGGGATGCGCGCGACGACCGCCGGGAAGGTCTCGGTGCGGTTGATGCCGAGGTTCAGCTCACGCAGCGGCAGCTCGGCGAGCCAATCCGGGAGCGCGGGGATCGCATTGTAGTAGAGGTCGAGCACCTGGAGCTTCTCTAGGCGGCGGACCACCGGCGGCACCTCCTCGAGCTCGTTCTTGCGCAGGACGAGGACCTCCAGGTTCGCGCACTCTCCGACGATGTCCGGGATGACCCGGAGCCCCTTGCTCGAGAGGTCCAACTCGGTGATCGCGAGGGGGTCCCCGGCGATGGCCTCGGTGACCGCCGCGAGGGCCTGCCGCAGGTCCCGGGTCCGCTCGTAGGCCGCGCCCTGGTAGTGGAGGAGGAGCTCGAGCACCAGCTCGGAGAAGGTCTGCTCCCAGACGGGCTCCATCAGCTCGGCGTCGATCCAGGCCGCGAGCACGGCGTCGGGGTCCCCCGCGTCCAGGTGCTCGACGAGCTCGTCGCCGCCGTTCTCGACCAGGCTCAGCCGACCGGCGTGCTCCCCCTGGTGGAGCTGCACCACCCACGAACCGTCCGAGTAGTGCCCGACGATGTGGAAGTAGGGGTCGAGGGCGGCGGCCTCGTCGTCGAGCTCGTCGGCCGCGCTCGAGGCGAGGAAGAGGCCGGTCATCTCGTTCGGCGCGCGCGGCGCGCGGGGCGCGAAGTCGGAGAAGAAGCCGATGCTCAGCGCGCCGGTGGCGTAGACCTGGAAGTAGTCCTCGCTCGCGTGAGGGAGCGAGGCCCGGTGCGCCGCGATGTCGGCGTCGCTGGGGATGGCCAGATGCTCTCGGTGGTAGGCGAGGACGTCTGCGATGCTCGTCGGGTCGAAGTAGCCCTCCGCGCGCTTCTTGGCGATGTCCTTCGCCGCGCTCTTCCGCGCCGCCTCTTCGCTCTTGAAGGTCTTCGTCTTCGGCTTGGGCGCCTTCTTCGCGCCGACCTTGCCGGCGGTGAGGGTGCGCTCCGCGCCCTCGAGCACGAGGTGCCAGAAGGAGTGGGTGCTGCGATCCCGGAACTCGAGGCGGACGTCCATGGCGCGCGATGACACTCGACGAGACCTCCATCGTCAAGGACGACGGTTGGCAGCGAGATCAGTCGGAGGACCCGCCGAAGCGCGCTTCGTACGCGAGCTCCGCGGTGTCGGCTTCGTCGTCCCGGCGGAGGCTGCGCAGGAGCTGGACCTCCAGGGCGCGGCCGCGCTCCTCCAGCGCGGATCGCGGCGTGAGGACGCCGTGACGACGCAGGAGCGCCAAGGCGGACGCGGGGTCCGGGCCGGCGCGGAGCTGCGCCGCCGCGAAGGCCGCCTGGACCCGGCGCGCGTCGGTGAGCGCGCCGGCGGCGGCCTCGTAGGCGTCGGCGGCGGGGTCGGTGCGCCCGAGGCCCCGGAGCGCGTCCGCGCGCAGGAGCAGCCAGGTGCCGCCCGACTGGCCGGCGCTGGCCTGGAGGACCGCGTCGAAGTCGCCATGGGCGAGGCTGGTGCGGGCGTGGTCCAACCGCTCGCGGTTGGCGTCCACGCGCCGTCGCGGGCGGCTGGGGGGCGGCGTCGATTCGACGGAAGGCGCGGCGGATCGGGGCGCGGCGGCGGGGCGCCCCGAGCTCGGGGCGAGCGCTTCGTTCCCCGCCGGCTCGGCGCGCCGCGCCCCGTCGCCGGTGGCCGCGAGCGCGGCGCCGGGGCGGGCATCGTCGGGCGGCGGCTCCTCTGTCTGAAGGTCGTCGGGAGCGATCCGCTGGTCGGCGAGGGGCTCCGCCGGCCGGCTGAGCGCATACCAGAGGGCCCCCACGCCGAGGAGCACGGCCGCGGCCGCGGCCGCGCCGGCGACGAAGCGGCCCCGGCGCGCTCGCTCGCCGTGGGCCTCGAGGCGCGCGCGCTCCAGGGCCCGACGGGTCACTTCGTCGACGTCCACCTCGCGGCCGACGGGCGCGTCGAGCGCCTTGGCCAGGGTCGCCTCGAGGAGCTCGTCGGGGCTCACGAGTCGCGCTCCATCAGCTCGACGAGGTAGCTGTCGTGGGAGAGGCGGCGAGCCAACTCCTTGCGCGCGTGCCGCAGGCGGCTGCGCATCGTCGCCGGCCTGGTCCCCTCCAGCTCGGCGGCCTCGAGGGCGGAGAGCCCCTCGACGGCGCAGAGGATGAAGGCGCGGCGCCGGCGATCGGGCAGGCGGTCCAGGGCCCGGTAGAGCGCCCGGAGCGCCTGCCGGTTCATGGTGACGCTCTCGGGATCGACGCGTTCGGGGAGCGGCGGGGCGACCTCCAGGGCGCGGCGCTTCTGGACCTTACGGTAGCGGCGCGCGACCCGGATCACGATGCGGTAGGCGTAGGTCTCGAAGGCCGAGCGGCCGTCGAAGGCGTCGTAGGCGAGCGCGACCGCGCTGAGGCCCTCCTGCAGCGCTTCCTCGTGATCGAGGCCCGGTCCGAGCTCCCGCACGACCCAGCGCTCGGCCTTGGGGACCAGCGCGCGCAGGCGGGTCTCCAGGTCGTCTTCCGGCTTCGCGCCCCGGAGAACGCGCAGGTTCGCGCGGACGACCATCAGTCGAACTCCCACTCCATGCTCAGGTCGTACCCGATGAACCAATAGCTGTCCGGCGGGTTGGTGATGACGGGACCGAGCTTCAGGAAGATTCCCCCGCGACGGTGGGTCACGATCCCGAGCTCCACCGGGAGATAGAAGCGGACCCCGGTCCATCCCGTCTCCACCCCGGCCACGTCGCCTTGGTCCGATTCCCGAGCGACGAGGATCCCCACCTCGGCGCTCGCTCCGACGCGGACCCGAGTCTGGCTGTGAATGGAGGCGAACGCCGACACCGAGCCGTTCCAGAGGCCGCGCGCGTGAAGCGTGGTCGTGCTGCCGCCGACTTCCAGGCGGCCGAAGAAGCGGTAGCCGAACGCGAGTCGCGCCCCGCCGGTGGGCCAGGGGGAGACTCCACCGCCGAGCCGATGGCGCGGCGAGAATCCTTGGGCGGCTCCCAATCGGAAGAACGAGCCAGTGTCGGGGAGAGGGTTCCGCCAACGTCCCCGACGGCGGCGACCCGCGCGGGCCAGCCTCGCGCGGAGCTCGCCGTGGGAGCGCTCCAGCTCCTCGATGCGCCGGGTGTCGCGGTCCCGACGTTCGCGGAGCTCGTCGATCTGCCGCCCCCGGTTGACGACCACGCTGTCCTCGTAGGCGGCGAGTCGTTCCCGCCGTTCGAAGAGCTCGATGAGCAGGCCCACCGCGGCGAGCGCATAGACCCGGCTGCGGTCCTCGCCAGCCCCTGCCCGCGGGATCGGGCTGACCAGCGCCGAGCCGTCCCGGCCGGTGACGACCACCTGGACCACCGTGGCCTCGCGCTCCAGCCAGAGGATGGCGTCGCCGCGCCGGAGCTCGTGCCGCATGCGGTCCATCGCCAGCATCCCATCGGGCGCGGGCGCGGCGTCGACCCGCCACCCGGGGAGCTGGATGCGCATCATGCCCAGGAGCCCCGCGGCGCTGGGGATCTCGGAGTCGATGACGAGGAGCCGAGGGACCTCGCGGGTGGGCGCGTCGGAGACGGCGGGCTCGGCGCCCGCGGGAGTCTCCGCCGGCTCCGACGGCCCGCCGCGCTCGGGCGGCGGCCGCAGCGTCTCCGCGCCCTCCGCCTCCTGCGCTGCGCCGGGCGCGGCCAGGGCCGCGATCCCCAGCACGATCGTCCCGGCCCATGCCGCCCTGCGCCGCCGGGCGGCGCGATGTACCCGAGTCCTCATCCTCATCGTCGCACCCTTGGGGGCACCCCGTCGGCCGAGCGTGCCATTTTTCTTTTCGAGCCGCGCGGCCCCGGCGCCCGACGCGGGGGGTGAGGCTCAGGGCCGACCGGCGCGATGCGCGCATCGAGCGCAATGGTGAAACGCGACCCGGAGTTGCCGGGCGCCGACCCGGCCGCTACTGGAACGCATGAACGTACGCCGGGGGGTGCTCGTAGGGATCGCGTGGGTCGGTCTGGCTTGTGGCGGCGGAGGTGGCGCTCCCGCCGCTCCCGACGGCGGGGCGGAGGTGGACCAGGGCGCGGTGGATCTCGGCGTGGACCTCGCGGTCCCCGATGGGCCCGAGCCTCTGGACTCGCTGCTGGAGCCGCTGCGCGACGAGCACGGTGCCGTCGGGCTCGCGGCGGCGGTGCTGGACCCGGAGGGGCTGGTCGCCGTGGGCGCGGTGGGGCTGCGTCGGCAGGGTGGCACCGAGGGGGTGACCACGGACGACCGCTGGCACCTGGGGTCCGACACCAAGGCGATGACCGCGACGCTGGCGGCCCTCCTCGTCGAGGCCGGCGAGCTCACCTGGGAGCAGACGGTCGCGGAGACCTTCGTGGACTTCGCCGACGCCATCCACCCCGACCTCCAAGACATCACGCTGGTGGAGCTCCTCACCCATTGGTCGGGCTTGACCGGCAACATGGGTGCGGCCTTCGCGGGCCTCTGGGCGCGCCTGTGGGAGGCGCGCGAGGACGTGATGGCGGAGCGCCTCTTCGCGGTGGAGACGATGCTCTCGGCGGAGCCCGAGCTCCCGCCGCGCACGGCGTTCCGCTACTCGAACGCGGGATACATCGTGGCGGGCGCGATGCTCGAGGTGGTCACCGGACAGCCCTGGGAGACGCTGATGCGCGAGCGGCTCTTCGGGCCCCTGGGGATGGGCGAGTGCGGCTTCGGCGCGCCCGGAACCGCAGGGGCGGCCGACCAGCCCTGGGGCCACTCGGGCACCTCTACGCTGGAGCCGGTGCCCCCCGGACCTTCGGCGGACAATCCGCCGGCGCTGGGCCCCGCGGGCACCGTGCACTGCAGCCTGGACTCGTGGGCGCGCTTCGTCGCCCTCCACCTGCGCGGCGCCGAGGGCGACACCGAGCTCTTGCCCCAGAGCACCTTCACCCGGCTGCACACGCCGGTCGACGGCTACGCCTACGGCTGGGGCGTCGGCTCCCCGGCCTGGGCCAGCGGGCCCGCCCTCGCCCACGCCGGCAGCAACACCCTCTTCTACGCCGTGGCGTGGGTCGGCCTCGGCGACGGCCGCGCCTACCTCGTCGTGACCAACCGAGGCGGCCCGCCGGCCGACCGGGTCACCGCCGCCACCCTGACCGCGCTCGTCGAGAGCTACCCGCCGAGCGACTGAGCCCTGGCCGGCTCGAGCATCGGCGCGGGTGGATGCGGGCGGGCCCCGTGTCAGACTCGGCCCATGGAGCTCACGCCGAAGCTGGCCGCGGATCCCTACACGCTCATCGGCGAGGAAGACGGGGTGCGGCGTCTGGTCGATCGCTTCTACGATCTGATGGACACCCTGCCCGAGGCCACCGTGGTTCGCGGCCTCCATCCGCGGTCCTTGCACGTGGCGCGCGAGAAGCTCTTCCTCTTCCTCACCGGGTGGCTCGGCGGCCCCCAGCTCTACGTGGAGCGCTACGGGCACCCACGGCTCCGGCGCCGTCACTTCCCCTTCGCCATCGATCAGGTGGGCGTCGACCAGTGGATGCTCTGCATGCGCCGGGCGATCGACGAGACCATCGAAGACGCCCCGCTCCGCGCGTTCCTGGTCTCGCGCCTGGAGCCGCTGGCGGCGCACATGCGCAACCAGCCCGGCTGAGCCGCACTCCGACATTGCGCGGGCCGGGGTCGTGCCCCAGGCTCTTCGGATGCGAACGGTAGTCGAGCTGGATCCGGTCCTCATCGTGCGGCAGCCCGGCCGCGAGGTCGGCCGGCGAGTCGTAGTGGACAAGGATCCCTTCGTCATCGGGCGAAGCTCTCGCAGCGATCTCGAGATCGAGACCGAGAGCGCCTCCAAGCGCCACGCGCGCATCGAGCGCACCGCCGAGGGCTGGCAGGTCACCGACCTCGAGAGCACCAACGGGACGAAGCTGAACGGCAAGGCCTTCCGCGGCAGCAAGGCGCTCACCTCCGGCGACGTCATCGTGGTGGGCCACGTCGAGCTCGAGTGGCGCATCCTCGACGAGGAGGGTCTCGCCGACGTGGGCGAGACGATCGTGCTCGAGCCCACCAAGGTCTGACCCCCTCGTGGGGGAGCGGAGCGGTCGGAGGAAGATCGTTCCCGGCGGCGCGTATCCCACCGACGTGATGCAGACCGTCTCGACCCCTCCGCCCGTCCCCGCGTTCCTGGCCACCCCGTCCTCGCCGAAGGCCGAGGTCGCGCCCGCGCTCGTGCGCGCCGAGGGCCCCCTGGCGCGGGGCGCGCGGGTCCACGTCGACCCCGACGAGGTCGTGGTGCTCGTGCGCGACGGCGCGGTCGACGGCGTGCTCACCGCCGAGACCCGGAACCCCGCGGACTACACGGGCGCCGAGGTCTACCGGGTATCCACCGCGGTCTTCGAAGGGCTCGGCTTCGGCGGCCCCGTGCCCCTCCAGGGTGTACGCGGAGTCAGCGGCGCCGCCGACGTCCAGGTCACCGATCCGGTCCGGCTGGTGCAGGCCATGGTCGCCCACCGAGTCTCCCCGCGCGATCTCGACGTCTGGCTCTCGGACCAGATGATGGACGGGGTCGCCGACGTCCTGGTCCAGCTCCACGGCCGCGCCAAGGCCCACGCGATCATCGGCGGCATCATCGCCAGCACCGCGGCCATGGAAGAGGCCGTGGGCGTCGTCGCCCGCGACATCGGCCGCATCCGCCTCCTGAAGTAGCGGAGTCCACCGGCAGCTCGGCCCGACCGGCCCTAAGGTCGCCCCATGAGCGAGCGGGCAGCGTGGGCACGGGAGGTGGAGACCCATCGGAAGATCCGGGGTCGGCGCTGGCGCGTGTCGGACCCGCGGATCCCGGAGGACCTCCGGCAGCTCCTGGTCGACGAGCTGATGGACGCGCGGCGAGCCGTGGGCGCCGCCAAGCGCGCCGACGACGCCGTCGCCGAGCGCGCCGCGCGGGACCGGGTCCACGACGCGAAGGTCGCGCTGGGCGAACGCGGCGTCGAGTGGTGGGCCGCGGAGGTCGACGAGGCCGGCCGCGCCGACCGGCGCGATCGCGCCCGCCGGGTACTGGAGCGCCGGACGCCTGGACCGAAGTGGACCCTCGACGACGCCGTCGAGGCCATCGCGGGGTGAGGCCCCCGGTCGAGCTTGCCCGGGGCGCCGCCCATCGGGATACTCGCGCCATGAAGACGATGCGATGGTGGTTCGTGGCCGTGCTCCTCGGCACCGCCGCCTGCGGCGACGCCGACGCCGGCATGGACGGCTGCAGCGACCCGGAGCTCGAGGTCTGCCAGGTGTTCGCGTTGGTGAACGAAGAGCGCGCGGCGGCCGGGCTCCCGGCCTACACCTGGAACCGCGAGCTGGGCATCTCGGCGCAGCTCCACGCGGACGACATGGTCGACCAGAGCTACTTCAGCCACACCTCGCTGGATGGCCGCACCTTCGACCAGCGCATGCGCGACGCCGGGTACGACGGGGGTCCGCGCGGCGAGAACATCGCTCTGGGGCAGCGCTCCGCCGAGCAGGTGATGGGAGACTGGATGGACTCCGATGGGCACCGCCGGAACATCCTCTCCAGCAACTCCAACGAGATCGGGGTGGGCTTCCTCGACAACCGCTGGGTCCAGAACTTCGGCTTCGCCGACCGCTCCGGGGAGTGACTCAGAGGGCTTCGGCGGCGATGGCGTCGGCGAGCCGCGGGTAGCGCGGCCGGAAGCCGAGCTCCTCCCGGAGCCGCCGGCCCACGGGGAGGACGTCGAAGGACCGCGCGCGCTCGCGCTCGCTCCCATCGGGCGGCGGCGCCCCCACGGCCGCCAGGAGCGTGGCGTGGTCGGGCGCCTCGTCGTCGACCACGTCGTAGACCCGGTGCGCGAGGCTCGGCGCCTCGACCACCAAGGCGACCGCCTGGGCCACGTCGGCGTGGTGCGCGATGGCCAGGCGCTGCTCGGCCGGGAAGGCCTTCATGAAGGGCACGGCCTCGGCGATGTGCGGATCGCCGTCGCCGTAGACGAAGGGGAGCCGCAGGATCCGCACATCGAGGTCGGGGAGCGCCAGGAGGAAGCGCTCCGCCGCCAACTTGCTCAGGGGGTAGGCATCGACGGGCGCGCACTCGGTGTCCTCGTCGACCTGGCGCCCTCCCTTCGGCCCGTAGACGAGGCCGGTGCTGATGAAGACGAAGCGCTCCACCCCGGCCGCGCGGGCGGCGTCGGCGAGGTGCCGGGTGCCGCCCTCGTTCACCGCGTGGGCCTCCTCCGGGGTGGCCCCGCGGAAGAAGGCCGCGCAGTGCACGACGGTGTCGACGCCGCGGGCGGCCGCCGCCAGCGAGGCCTCGTCCAAGAGGTCGCCGAGAACCAACTCGACGCCGTCGCCACGCAGCGGCGCGGCGCGCTCGAGGTCGCGGACCAGGGCGCGCACGCGGTGCCCGCGGGAGACGAGGAAGGGGAGGAGACGGCTGCCGACTTTGCCGGTCGCGCCGGTGAGGAGGATGGACTTCATGGTCTCGATCTAGCGAGGAGCCTGCGCCCGGTATTGGAAGTTTCGGCCACGCTCTTGCCGGCACCCACCGGGCCTCCCAGACTCGACGTGTGGTCCCCCTCCGCTCCACCGCGGCCTCCGACGTCTCCGCCATCCGCGCGTGGACCGTGGCCGAGCGGCCCCGGAGCCGGGCCCACGTGGGTCTCCCGCGGTCCGAGGTCGTCCTCGGGGTCCGCTTCGGGAGCGGCATCCGCGGCGGCCTCGACGTCCACGCCGCCGGCGTGCGGCGCACGGTCCTCCGCAAGACGGTGGGCGCAGGCCAGCGCGCCGTCTTCGTCCGCGTGCCCTTCGGAGCGAACCGCGCCGTCCTCGGGGCGACCCCCGCGTCGATCACCGGCCACACGGTGGACCTCGCCGGCCTCTGGGGCCGGTCCCGCACCCAGCGCCTACTGGAGCGGCTCCACGCGGCGGGCCCCGAGCGAGCCTCGCGCGTCCTGCAGGACGAAGTGGCCGAACGGATCGCGCGGAGCGACGGAGCCCCTCACCAGCCGCTGCTCCGCGCCGCCACCGAGCTCCTGGAGCGCGAGCCCGTGGGCCTCGTGGCCGACCGGCTGGGGACCAGCGAGCGACACTTCCGCCGCGTCTTCCGGGACGCCCTGGGCGTGAGCCCGAAGGTCTACGCGCGGCTCCGGCGGTTTCGCCGCGCGGTGACGACCGCTCGCCGCAGCGAAGCCCCGGACTGGGCCGCCATCGCCGCCGACGCCGGCTACTACGACCAGGCGCACCTCATCGCCGACTTCCGCGCCATCGGGGGCGCCGCGCCCCGCGCCCTCCTCGCCGAGCTCCAAGCCGCCGAGGTCTGGTAGCGGCCACTCGCCGTCGGCGAGATACGGGGACGATCGTCGTCATTGTCGTCATTTCACGCGCCGGTGAAATGACGACAATGACGACGATCGTCCCTGTCAGTCCGGGCCGTCGTAGACGACCGGGCGGCCCCGGTAGCGGTCGCGGAGGGCGCGGCTGGCCCGACCGAGGACCTCCGGCATCGTGGCTCCGCCCGCGGGACGGACCCAGGGCGCGAGCTGGGCTCCCCGGGTGACCCGCAGCGCGCCCAGGAGAAGCTCCGGTCCGAGGGCCCGGCAGGCGAGCTGCACGTCGGGCTGCCGCAGATCCGCTTCCGTCCAGGCGGAGCCGAACGAAGGTCGCCACGGCTCGGGCAAGCGCGCCTCGTCCACGTCGAGCCGCCGGAGGAGATCCCCCCACGCGGCGCCCCGGGGGAGCTGTCCCAGGACCTCTTCGACCCGAGCCGCCGAGTGGGGCGCCAGCCACTCGGCCATGCGTCGGGCCAAGGTCGCCCAGTGGTCGGCGGAGACACGGCGGCCCGCGACCGAAGCCGGCAGCGCCCCACCGTCGGCGAGTGGGAAGACCCAGTCGGCCATTCCCTGCACGCAGAGCTCGCAGTGGACCACCTCGGGCTCCTCCCAGCGGACCCCATGGCGGCGACCCGCGCGCTCGACCTCGGCGACGGTGCGCGCAGCGAGGATGGCATCCGCGTAGGCGCACCAGGTCCCGTAGCCCACTCCCTCGAGGTGGAGGTCGCGGTACTTCCCCCGGAGCGTCGGGTCCTGCGCGGCGAAGGCGTGACGCTCCGAGTCCGACGCGTGCCCCAGCCGAATCACCCCCGGCAGGAAGTACTGCGGTCGCTGCCGAATCGGCCGCGCCTCGAGGAACTGATGCAGGGCGTGGTTGGGGAAGACCCCGACGACGAGGTCGTCCAGGGCCGCGCGGGGCACATCGACGACCAGGATGTAGCCCTCCCCGCGCCGATAGCGGCCCGCGGTCGCGAAGAACATCGGGTCGCCGCCGCGGCCCGCGACGGGCGCGGTCGCCAAGAACGCATGGTCACGCTCGGCGGCCACTTCGTGCACCCAGGGGTGCTCGTGGGCGCGGAGCCCTTCCGCGAAGAGGCTACGCAGCCCGGCTCGGTCGAGACGGGTCCCGTGGAAGAGCAACATCGAGGCCAGCATCGCACGGTCGGGCGAGGGGTACGCCGGGGGTGCCTCGGCGCTCGAGCGGCTGGACTCCCGGGGTCGTATCCCCGCACGGTGAGAGGGTGAGGTTCGGGGTCTGGTTGGGGATGCTCTTGGGGATGGCCGGGTGCACCGACCACGTGTCGGCGACTCCGCCCGGTGTACTCCTCGACCTGAACACGCAGGCGTTGGGGACGGAAGCCAGGGGTGGGGAACCCCAGACGGTGGGGCCCTCTCGATGTGTCGGGCGCGGCCCCGACCGAAGGGACGAGCTCTTCACGTTGGAGGTCGACGGCGAGTTCGTGGCGACCGCCGCGGGACCCCGCTTCGTCGATATCCAGGTTCGGGTGATCGAGAGCCGCTGCGACGTGGACGCCGGGCTCGCTCATCCCCCCACCTACGACGAGCTGGCTGGCGAGCCGCGGGGTGTGGTGACCCTGGGACTCGGCTATCGCTGTGCCGACGTCCAAGGCTCCGGTGCGCTCCAAGTGACCAGCGACGCCGGGCCTCGAAGCACCGGCTCCTGGCTCGAATGCACATCCCTCTGAAGCGCGCCCCTGGCAAGACCGCGCGTTCAAGAGCCCGACCGAGGCATACGATTGGTTGGAAGAGTCCGGCTCGTTCGACGAAGCCGCTGTGCGTCGGTCGGTCGAGAGCGCCGTCGATCCTGCGGCGCTCTGGGCCCCTCACTTCGGCCGATGAGCGCCGCCGGCGTCTACGGGTGGACCTCGGAACCAAAGGTCGCTCCGACAGCTCCGAGGACCCGCTCGCGGCTCGCGCGCACCTTGTAGTCCTCGCTCTGGTCGACCCAGCGGATGACGCCGTGCTCGTCGATCAGGAGCGTGGTGGGCACGGCCATCGCCTCGAAACGCGGGACCAGCCCGATGGGCATCCCGAAGAAGGTGATGGGCCCCTTGGAGAGCTCGAAGGCCTTGTGGTGCTCCACGCCATAGGCCCGAATGACCTCGAGCCGCGGGTCGGAGAGGAGCGTCAGGGTGAGCCCGTCGCGCTTCGCATGGCGCGCGGCGTCCGCCGGGGGATCCTTGCTGAGCGCGACCACGCGCACCCCGTGCCGCGCGAGCTCGGGACCCAGCGCTTCGAACATCTTCAGCTCGGTGGCGCAGAAGGGGCACCACTGACCCCGGAAGAACTTCAGCAGGATCCGCTCGCCGCGGAGCGCGCTGGACTCGAAGGGGGACCCGTCCGGCAGGAGCGCGCGGAAGGGGAGCAGGCCGTCGCCTTCGGAGACCCGTAGGTCCCCGAGGGGGACCCGGCGGGTCCGGTAGATGACGGCGAAGAGCAGACCGCCCACCAGCGCGACGACGACCATGGGCGCCACCGCCGCGACCGGTCCACCGCGCCAGGCGAGCGCGACCAGGGCCGCGAGCGCGAGGACGAGCGCCGCCCCGGCGCCGAGCCCCAACCGACCCTGGTGCCGGGGCATGGAGCCGTGCTTGGCGTGGAAGAGGAACCACCCCGCGGTCGCGAGGGCGGAGGTCATGGCCAGGCCGGCGAGGACGAGGGCGGTCATCCCGGCACCGATGCCGAAGGGACGACGATGTTACGGGGGGCGCTCGAAGGCACCGTCAGCCCAGGCCCGCAACGCGCCGCGCGCGCTCCGCGAGGTAGTGGGCCTCTTCCCGGTCGAGGTGACGCATCAGGGTCACCGGACCGCGATCGGTGTCGGCCACCACGCGCCACCAGCGGGTGAACGTGGCAAGCCGGCTCGTGCGGTCCGGGTTGCGGACCACCTGCTGCCACGTCTCCGGCTCCGCGCGAACTCCTCGTACGTCCTTCGTCTGCGCGATGCCGCCACGGCGACCCCGCCAGGGGATGGGCCCGGTCATCAGGCGGAGCTCGGCCGCGGAGACCGACAGGGTCGCTCGGTTCACCACGTAGGCCGCGGCGCGCCAGAGCGCGACCGTGGCTCCCACGCAGACCACGGCGGTCGCCACCATCACGAAGGTCTCCGCGAGCCCCGACGCGCGGAGTTGGGAAGCCCAGCCGACGAAGGCGAGCATGGGCACGCTCAGCAGCAGCGGGGTGATGCCGTCGGGCTTCCACCACCGCTTGCTGGCGACGAACGCCGGCGCGCCACCGGCGTTTCGATAGGAAGCGCCCGGCGCGGCTTCGGTCTCGACCGTGAGCGCCGGGGGCACGCGGCCCAACGCGATCAGTCGAGCGTCCCGACTCTCGACGTCCAGCACAGCATCGCACCGCGAGCACCGCACTTCCCCGGTGCAGTCCGCGGGGAGAGTCCGGCGGCAGACCGGACATGGGGCGCGCTTCGCCTTGGCGCCGGAGGAGCGGCGAGGGTGCGACATTGGGGGAGTGTAGACGATTCATTGGACGCGCCTGCGCCAGGAAGGCTGACAACAGAACAATCCAGTGCGAATGTACCTCGTCTCAACCACTCGGGAGCCGAGCGACAAGGGCAACCACGTGCGAAAGGCGTGGACGCAAAGTCATTGACCTAAAGGGCCTGGCCCCAGGGTTCGAATGATTACCGAACCGGCGATCTGGCTCCCTCCACTTCGAAACGAGGAGCCCGATCCCATGAGCCCGTCCGTCCGTCATCTCGCCCTGCTCGCCGTCCTCTCCGCCGCCTGCGGCACCCAAGCGACCAGCGTCGCCCTCGAGGACCCGCACGACGACCCGTACGCCGTAGCGATGATCGAGGCCTACGACGCCTACGAGACCTCGCTGAGCGCAGCGGCCGAGCGCACCTATGAGACCCGGGAGGCCGCCCGCTCGGAAGCCGAGCGACTCGGCCGCGAAGCCGAGCTGCTCGGCCACATCGATACGGCGCTCGCAGCCCACGGCCTCGTCGCCGGTGACCTCGCCTGGCACTCCCATGACCACCCCGGGTTCGTCGAGTGGCAGTCCGCCGTGTACACCGCGCGCGAGCCGCGCTTCGACGCGCTCCGGCAGGCCATCGCTCGGGCGCCGGTGACCCCCGACATCCAGTGGGGTGACCTGCTCGACGATCCCACCGCACCCCTGCCCGAGGCGCTGGCCCCCCGCGCGTCGCGCACCCCGACTTCCTCCCCGCGGGTCGCCACCCGCTGAGAGATTCCCGGCGGGCTGGACTTTCGCGCGCGCGAGTCCAGCCCGGCGCGCTCGCGAGTCCGCCTATCGAGTGATCTCGGCCAGGAGCTCCGACGCGCGAGGGTCGTCCGGGACCAAGCGCAGCACCGTGCGCAGCGAGGGTCCGGCGCTGGCGGGCATCCCCGCGGCGACATAGATCTCCGCGAGTTCGCGATGCGCGTCGGCGTTCTCGCGGTCGAGTTCGGTCGCCCGCTTCGCGTAGAGCGCGGCTTCGCGGAGGTCGCCCCCGGAACGCGCGAGCGCGCGGGCCGCACCGAGGGCCGCCGCACCGTCATCGGGCCGCACCTCGCAGACCTTCATCCAACAGAGGGCGGCCTCTTCCCAGTTCTCGCGCCGCTCGGCATAGCGTGCGCGCTTCTCGTAAGCGGGCGCCTTCTGCGCCAGGGCCCGCCGACCCATCTCGTCGGCTTTCCGGGCCAACTCCTGGTCGTCGGGTCGCCACGCCGCGGCGATGCGCAGGACCTCGGCGGCCCCCGCGAGATTCCCCTTCTTCTCCGCGACCGCCGCGTCGGCCATGAGGAGCGACGCTCGGTCGACCTGGGGTCGACTCCGCGACACCGCCTGAAGCGTTCGGGCCAGCGCCTCGGCTGCGGCCTCGTGCTTGGCTTCCGGCGGCGCGGGACGGGCGGCCTGCGCCCGCCGTCCTCGGGGGTGCGGCCCGAGTCGGTCCATGAGCTCCCGCGCCATCGCCTTCCGCGTCGCGGTGTCTTTCCGCGGCCGTGAGGGTCTGGGCTCCGCCGTCGGCGGGGCGTCCGAAGAGAACGCCGTGTCCCCAAGGTCCGCCACCGGGGCTTCGTGCTCGACCTCCGCGGCCGGCTGCGGATCCGAGGGCGGCGGCGCGAGGGACGGGGTGGGGGTCTCGTCGAGACCCTTGGTCTCGGTCACCGCATCCAGATAGGCGTCGTAGGCCCGGCGGCGCTTGCTCTTGCCGAGCACCTCGTAGGCCTCGGTGAGGGCCTTGAAGACCTTGTCCATCTTGCCGCCGTACTCGCCCAGCTCGACGCCGAAGAGAGTGTCCGTGTGGAAGAGCTTGGCGAGCGCGAAGTACGCGGCCCGGATCGCCTTCTTGTCGGCGTCGCGGGGCACCCCGAGCAGCTCGTAGTGGTCCACCTCGCCGAGGAGGTCGAAGGCGTCGTCGACGATCTTCTTCCGCTCGGCCGAGAGCGACTTGCGCGAGGGGCTCTCGGCCGCCGCGGGGGCCGCGGTCTCGGTCAGCGCTCCCCGGGCCATCGATGGGGGCACCGATACCGGCGGGAGCGACTCGAGCGAAGGGAGCGGTTCGGCAGCGGGGTCCGACGGTTGCGGCGCAGCGGGGGGGATCGCGCGGGCGGCGCTCGCGGGCGCCACCGGCGGGTCCACGACCCGGGGAGGCGATAGGGACCCGATCGGCGCGAGGGACTCGGTAGGGACGCTCGCCGGTCCCGGCGGCGCCAGGCTCGGATGGGGGGCCCGCCACGAGACCGCGCCCAGATCGACGAGCCGCCGGAGCATGCCGCGGGTCTCCTTGATTCCGGTGCCGATCGAGGAGCTGAGCTCGTCGACGCCCATCTCGCCATCGAGCATCGACAGGAGGTACGCCTCCGCCGGCTTGATGGGGAGCGCCATCACGTCGATGCGCGACAGACGCCGCGGACGCGCGGTCGGTGGCGAAGGCGGCGCCGGCGGCGCCATCGTCGGTGCGCGAGCCATCCAGTAGATGCGGATGGCGTGGACGATCCCGAAGAACTCGAACTCCTCGCGGGGCTTGGGGAAGACGTGGTCCGCCTCGGCCGGCTCGGAGTCGGAGAAGGCGATGATCGGCACCCGCTGCGAGCCCTCGAGCATCCGCAGCTCCTCGACGAGAACGTCGTCGACGCCCGGCAGCTCGAGGTTGAGCACCGCGATGTCCAGCGCCTCGTCTTCGGCGGCGAAGAGCACCTCGTGGGGGTCGCAGACCCAGCGGACCTCCGCCGGCAGATCCGCCTTGCGCAGCGCCCCCTCGAGCAGATGCACGTCGCTCTCCTCCGCGTCGAGCACCAGGACGCGGATGGGTCTCGCGAAGGGAGAGTCCACCGACGGCGAGTATGCCCGATCTCGTGGTCACCTACTCAACTCTTCCTTGTTCATTTCTTCCGTGATGGTGGATGATGGAGCAAAACGACCCTAGCAGCCCGTTGATTTACT
>DCLA01000018.1:52500-55417 GCA_002320815.1 Myxococcales bacterium UBA1660 | reverse complement strand
CCTCAGACAAGCCGCGCGTCAACAGCGTGTCGTCGTTGGCGTAGTCCTCCTCCGCTCGCGCGATGGCTCGGCGCAGGATTCGATCGTCGATGGCCGTCGCGCGTGTAGCGGTATTCGACCTTCCCTCTATGGTCGCGACATGGCGCGCAAAGGTCGACGAGAAGGCGGCTGGCGAGGACGCGAGTCGCTTGCGGAGAAGCTGGTGGACGAAATGCGAGGCCGCGCCGTCGCGGTCGTCGTCTGCCTCGCGGCTCTCGATGTACTTGTCGAGCAACTCGCGTGCACGGCGCTCCTCGACGGTGTACTCGACCTTCAACGCTTCGAGACGACGCTTGGGATAGAGTCGCTCACCGTCGGCATCGACGAGATCTTCTTTCAGGCGCCGGACCATCACCCGCGCCAGCTGTTCCTCGGACGGCAGAACCGACCGCGAGAACCGCTGGTCGTCGAGGAGCTCGAGGAGCGCCGTGAACGACTCCGTGTACCCGTCGTGCGGGGTAGCGGTCAGGAAGAGCTTGTGCTGGAAGTGCGGAGCGACCAGCCGCACGAGACGGGTCCGGAGGCTCTCGACCGCGTACTTTCCGACGGTGGGAGCAACGTTGTGGGCCTCGTCGATGATCAGCAGATCGAACCGGCGCGGAAACGTCGTGTACGGCGGCAGGACGTCGCGCAAGAGCCGAACGCCTTCGCCTTGCTTCGCCCAGTCGATGGAGGTGATGAGGCGTGGGAACGAAGTCCACGGGTTGGCATGTACACCGCGTTCGCGGCGAAGCCGCTTGACGTAGTCGGTGTCGACGATGCGGAAGTCGAGACCGAACTTCTCGGCCATCTCGACCCGCCATTTCTCTTGGAGTGAAGCCGGGCACAGGACGAGGATGGTCCTCGCGCGATGGCGAAGAAGCATCTCTTGCACGACGAGGCCGGCCTCGATGGTCTTTCCAAGCCCAACGTCGTCGGCGATCAGCAGGTTGGTGCGCGCCATATCGACGGCGCGCACCAGGGGATCGAGCTGGTAGTCCTCAATGCTGATGCCACTGCGGAAGGGAGCCTGGAGATAGCCACGGTCGGCGTTCGTCGCAGTTCCCCAGCGGACGGCGTCAAGGAAGGCCTCCAGGTCGTTGCCGTCGTCGACCCCGGTGATCGCCGGAAGGCCAGCGCGTTCGATCACATGGGCGCCCGGCTCGAGCTCCCAAAGGACTTCGAGCTCCTCGCCGAGGGCATCCTCGTCAACCGAGCTGAGCTTGACGAGATGTCGCTTCGGAAGCTCTGGGGCAACGGCGGCTGCATCGACCTCGGAGACGAGCCACTGCCGACGACGCACTTCGACGAGCTGCCGGGGCTCGGGGGCGGTCGCTCGCACCGCCACGGGGACTTCGGATGCCGAGGCAGCCATCACCACGACTCCTGGTTCGACTGGCGGGCCCGAACGAGCGCTTCCACGCGGTCTGCGGCGTCGACCGCATCTTCGTGGGACCACACACGAATGACTTCCCAGCCTTCGGCGCGCAGGCGCGCGTTGGTGTCGTCGTCGCGTTCACGGTTCGTGAGGATCTTGTCGCGCCAGAACTCGGCGTTCTTCTTCGGCCACGTGGCGTGTTCGGGACACCCGTGCCAGAAGCATCCATCGACGAACACGGCGATGCGCGGACCTCGGAAGACGATATCAGCCACGCGTCGTGGCTTCGAGAGCAAGGCAACCTGCACACGATAGCGCAGCCCTCGGCTGTGCAGTTCACGACGAAGAAGCACCTCCGGGGAGGTGCCCTTCTGGCGCACGGAGCGCATCCGCCGGCTAGCCTCAGGAGAGGACGGCGCTATTCTGTCGGTCCTCTCGGCCATTCCGCTTCCTTCGCGATGTCTTCGATGACGGCTGGTGCTCGGCGAGGTGGTCTAGAATGCTCCTGCCGATCACCTTTCCGAGATCAACAGGCACTGCGTTGCCAATCAGACGGCCGAGCGCCTTGAAATGGATGCGTTCGCCGTCCTCCACGAACGAGTAGTCGCCGGGGAAGCCTTGGAGAATGGCTCCCTCACGTAGAGAGAGACCGCGGTCTTGCTCAGGGTGCCCGAACCGCCCGTTGCCGAACCCATAGAACTGCGTCGTCACCGTCGGGGATGGCTCGTCCCACTCCATCCTTCCGTAGACGCCGGGGTAGCTGCGCCCCGTGTCGCGCTTGTGGCAAGCCGCGACGAGTTCTTCCGGCCAATCGCGCCACGTGCCGCCGGGCACGGATGCTCGAATGCGCTCGAGGTTCAGGTCCGATAGCCTCGACGACGTGTGCAGCGGGTCTTCTGGGTGACTCTGGCCGTGTTCCAGGCGGGGGAGGTCCGAGAGAACGTCTCGCACAGTTGCTGGTTCAGATGGCGCAGGTTCACGAATCTCGATTTCTCCGTACAACGAAGCGAGCAGCACGAGGCGTCGCCGGCGTTGCGGCAATCCGTATTCGGAGCTGTCCACAACCCAGTGGGCCACGTGGTAGCCAAGCCGCCCCAGAGTCGCTACAAAGTCGTCGAAGACCTCGTGCTTCGTCACCGTCGGAACGTTCTCCATCGTGACGATGTCGGGCCGCACCGCCTTCACCAACCGCGCGAAGTGGTTGAGAAGACTCCAACGCTCGGTCCCCTTCGTCTCGTACCGGTTCGAGTAGCTCGAAAACGGCTGGCAAGGGGCGCAGCCCGCAAGTACTCGGGTCGACGCCGACCCGAACCACGAGCTGACCTCCGCGGGCTTCAGCTTCGCCACGTCGCGAGCGTAGAAAGTCGCTCCAGCGTTGTTCGACTCGTAGGGGTGGCGGCACGCTTCATCGAGATCGACCCCTGCGGCAACGGACAGTCCCGCCGCGATCAGCCCATGCGTGAGACCGCCCGCGCCACAGAACAGATCGACACAGACGACGTCGCTGGAGCGACGCCGAGT
>DCLA01000018.1:0-37500 GCA_002320815.1 Myxococcales bacterium UBA1660 | reverse complement strand
TGCGCGCAGTTCGGATACCCGCGGCGCTCGTGCTGTGCGACCTCAAGGACCACACGCTACCGACGCGGATCGTCGACGCGATGGGAACCGATACGATGTTCCACCACGGGCTCAACGCGATCTACCTCAACGGTAGCTGGCGATTGGCCGACGCCAGCTTGTCTCCCGACGTTGTCGCGCGGAAGCGATATCGACGGGTCGACTTCGACGGCGAACGCGACGCGCTCTTTCCGACGACGACGCTGGACGGAGCGGCCCATGCCGAGGTGATCCGGTTCCACGGCATGTATGCCGATCTCCCCTTTGACCAGATGATGCGGGCCTTCATGACAGCGTATGCGCACGCTGATCTGGCCGCGCTCGCGAAGATGGGATTCCGCTTCTGACTGGATCTCCACCACGCTCCCGAGCGCGCAACACCTCCGGGAGCCGTCCTAGCCGAACTGAAACGCCGAGACCTCGACCCCCATCACCCGATCGCTAAAAATTCTCCGCCCCCGGTCTCCGGCAGCGGCGCCGGCGACCACCATCAACGGCAGCAAGTGCTCTTCGCGAGGGTGGCAGTAGCGAGCGTGTGGGAGCGTCTGCCAGCGGAGCAGCTGCCCTCGACATGCGTCTGGGGCGTCACAGCAGACGGACGTCAGGCGCTCGTCGAACTCGCGCGCCGCGGAGGCCCGTCCTCCCCCGGCCATCATGGCCCGCATGTTGTGGAAGCTCATGCCACTGCCCACGATGAGCACCCCCTCGTGGCGCAGTGGAGCGAGAGCCTCACCGAGCTCCAAGTGAAATTGCGGGTCGAGCCCCTTCTTGAGTGAGATCTGCAGGGTGGGGATTTGCGCATCGGGGAATGCGACCTTGAGAGGGACGAAGACGCCGTGGTCGAAGCCCCGGGTCGGCGCCTCGGCGGTGGCGACGCCCCGGCCGGCGAGCAGCTCGGCGATCCGGCGAGCGAGCGTGGGAGAACCCGGCGCTGGCCATTGCAGCTCATACGTGTGGGGCGGGAAGCCGTAGTAGTCGAAGAGCAGATCGGGTTGCGCCCTCGTCTGGATCGTTACACTCGGCTCCTCCCAATGGGCGGAAATCACAACGATCGCTTTGACGTGCTCGAACTCTCGTCCAAGCTCCCGTAACCACTGGGCCATTCGAGCCCAGGTGTCCGCCGGCCCCATCGTCCAGTCCATAAAGAAACACGGACCGCCACCGTGTGGGATGAAGAGGGTCGGGACGAGGCTGCTCGCTTTCGTCTCGGGTCTCATGTCGCCTCCTTGTCTCGATTCGCAGCCAGTAAGTCCAGCTAACGCCGCGCTTGCAGCCGCGGCGCCGAGTGCGATGGAGAACTCCCGGCGGGTCAGTTGGTCGTCATGCTCCGTCGGGCTCCGCTCATCATCGTTCCGCATGGCGCCGCACCTCCGGTGCTACCTTCGTCCCTAGCAGCTCGATAGCATCGAGCATGTCGCGATGCTCAATGATTCCCACCCCCATCTGCAGGGCGATGCGGGTGATCCCAAAGTTCTCACGATGTGCGAGGATCTTTTCTACGAGCGCGTTCGGGCTACCTACGAAGAAAGCGCCGGTCGGGCCAGTCTGGGCGTCAAACCCCTGTCGCGTCGCCGGAGGCCAGCCGCGCTCGGCGCCAAGACGGGTCATCACCTCGTTGTGTGGCCCACTGTAGATGTCGGCAGCCCGTTGATCTGTCGCGGCGACGAACCCGTGGACCGTCATCGCGACTTGAAAGGACGATGGGTCGTGCCCAGCTTCGTTCCATCCATGCCTGTAGGCTTGGAAGAGGGGCTGAAAGCGCCCGGTATCGCCACCGATGATCCCGATCGCGAGTGGTAGACCAAGCTTGGCGGCTCGCATCACCGAGCTAGGTGTGCCGCCTGAACCTATCCAGACCGGCAGCTCCCTTTGGACGGGACGCGGAAATGCCCGACACCCCTGAATGGGTGGAGTGTGCCGTCCACCAGGCCACGCGAGCAGCTCGGGTCTATTGAGCTCCATCAGCAGCTCGAGCTTCTCCGAGAAGAGCGACTCGTAGTCACTCATCTCCAGCCCGACCAGCGGGAACGACTCTACGAAGGCGCCCCTTCCAACCATGACCTCAGCCCTCCCGACGCTGAGATTGTCGAGCATTGCAAAGTCCTGAAACACCCGTACGGGACTTGACGATCCGAGGATCGTAACTGCGCTGGACAGGCGAATTTGATCTGTCTGCGTCGCTGCAGCGGCCAGGGCCATCGCAGGAGAGGAGACAGCGTAGTCTGCGCGATGATGCTCACCGACACCGAACCAGTCGAGTCCGACTTGATCCGCGAGGGTGATCTCTTCGACGAGGTTGCGCAGCCGCAGGGAGGGCGAGACAGCGGCCTTTCGAAGGACGCTCTCGCCGCACTCGGCGAATGTGAATAGGCCGATCTCCAAACCGGTCTCCGAGGTGATGGAGGGGAAGAAGCCAGTCGGGCTCCAGCACGGAGAGCACTGGTGACCTCGGCTCAACGATTATCGTCGTAGGTAGGGAGCGTCAGGCCGGCGACAGCGCCGCCTTGTTCGCCTCCAAGAAGGCCCTGACACTTGTCGGCGGCCGCCCGGTCAGCTCCTCGACCGCACCTGTCGCAGGTCCGAACAGCCCCCGCTTGATCCCGGTGTCGAAGGAGGCCATCAGCCGCGCCAAGGGCTCGGGCAGGCCATGCGCGGTCATCCCAGCCACCAGGGACTCCTCATCGACGGGGATGTATGCGACCTCTTTCCCCGTGAGCTCGCTAGCGATCGAAGCCAGCTCCCCGTAGGTCACGACGTCGGGGCCGGTGATCTCAATCTGACGCTTGCCATCAAAGTCGGACGCGAGGGTCGCGGCCGCCGCACGTGCGCAGTCTTCACGGGTCACGTACGCCGCTCCGCCATCTTCGGCTGCAGCGAAGAGGCTCCCTGAGGCGATAGCGCCCGGCAGGCTCATCAGGAGGATGTCTGCGTAGAGGTTGTTGCGAAGCGCGGTGTAGCCCAGACCGCTCACCTCGAGAGCCTCTTCGGTCTGCACATGGTCGGGCGCAATCAGCACCGGAGAATCTCTAACCGGGTGCGTCAGCGAGGTGTAGACGAGGTGACTCACGCCGGCTCGGCCGGCAGCGTCAATGGCCCGCTGGTGTTGCGCATATCGATGCCCCGGGCGCCCGACGGCGTCTGTACTCACGAGCAGGATCCGCTGCGCTCCAGCGAACGCTTCGGCGAGATCCCCGGGGGCCTGGTCGAAGTCGGCCTTGCGGACTTCGACACCGCGCTCAGCGAGGTCGGCGAGCTTGTCAGGGCTGCGGGTCGCCGCGATAACCTTGTGGGTGCCAGCCTCCAGGAGCAGCTCGACAACGCGACGTCCGAGCTGTCCGGAGGCCCCGGTCACGAGTAGGGTGTTGTCTTTGGTCATCTCTGTCTCCTTCGTTTGCAGTTGGTCGGGCGTGATTGATCCTCGTGGGCGAGGCGATGACGCCGACGCGGCGAGCGCCGCAGCGGCATCAGACTTGTGAAGAATAGACGCCCTCTGTTATCTTGAAAACCGATAAACTTTGGATAGACACTTCCGTAAAAGGAGATAGATGCGCGCCAGCCTCGACAGCGTGACCCTCGATCAGCTCCGGCTGTTCATCTCTGTGGCCGAGCAGGGGAGCTTCTCAGCGGCGGGCCGTCAACTGCATCGCGCCCAGTCTGCGGTGAGCTCGGGCGTCGCCAACTTGGAGAGCCTTCTGGGTCTGCAACTCTTCGATCGCTCTGGCCACCGGCCGGCGCTGACCGAGGTGGGCAGAACCTTGCTCTCCGACGCGCGGAAGGTCCTCGACGATGTATCCGTCCTTGGCGCGCGTGCCGCGAACGTCGGCCAGGGTCTGGAGCTTCAGCTGCGCCTCGCCGTGGACACGATCTGCCCATCGGGGCTGCTGATCGCCTCGGCGAAAGCACTACGGGACCAGTACCCAACCGTCTCGCTGCGAGTCCAGACCGAGGTCCTGGACGACGTCGCCGCGGTGGTACTCGATCGAAGTTGCCAGATCGGCATCTCAGGGCCTGTGGGATCTGACGCGGCTGGGCTCGAACGGCGCTTCCTAGCCCACGTCGCGATGGTGCCCGTGGCGGCACCCGAGCATCCACTTGCAACCATTGGCCGGTCGATCTCGCACGCTGACGCGCGGAGTCATGTGCAGATCGTGATCAGCCAACGCGTGGCGACGGCAGCCGACAACCACGGTGTCGTCTCCGATGCAACGTGGCTCGTCGCCGACGCGTCGACCAAGCTCGAGCTCGTCCGCGCCGGACTCGGTTGGGGGAACTTGCCGATCGACATGGTCCAGGAGGATCTCGAGCGCCGCCGCCTCGTCAGGCTCACTCTCGACGAGTGGGGGGCCGAGCCACTGCTCGTGCCCCTCTACGTGATCACTCGGCGGGGCTCCCCACCCGGGCCCGCCGGTCAGTGGCTCGTGCGAAGCCTGCCATCACTCTCCGGCGACTGCCCGCGGCTCATGGGCGCTGGCGTTAGCTGACGACGACCACGAGACGCGCTTGACGCCCGACGTTGTGTGCGAGGCGACGGTGGGGATCGGGGTGGTCGTCCCGATCTCGATGGCGATGGCCCCGTAGGATTCGCCGCCGAAGGGGACCTTTCCGGCGGGCGATTCGTAGAAGATGATGCCGAAGGCGTAGAGATCCGTGCGATTCGACGAGAGCGAGCTGTTCCCGACCGAGAGCTCCTGGATCCCCCCGAGCTTGTCGCCGTCGCGGAAGCGAGCGCGGCCACAGCCACCGCCCTTCAGCGAGCAGAGCACCGCGCGAAGAAGGCATCTGCCGAATAGGGAGCGTGTTCCGGCGGGAACAAGCGCCGCAGTCTTCGCGAGATGTTGTCGCGATCCGCCGCCTCGTGCGGTGAACCGCGGAGACGAAAAAGCCCAGTCGTTGTCCCACTCTGGAGCCGTGAACCATCCGCTCTCTGGTGTGAACCGGCTTTTCGGCGTCTGGAGGCGTCTCTGAGCCCCAAGAGCAGTCAGAGAGCACCGGTCTGGGTCCGGCGACGAGGCGAGGTGCTCTGGCGCCGCCCGACCAGAGAGCACCCCCGGCGAGGGGCCACCGTCCGCAAACCCGCACCACGACGGCAGATACGACAAGACCCCCGCCGGCGAAGCCGACGAGGGTCTTGTTAAGAGAAAGGCCCAGGCTGACTAGCCTGGGCCTTATGAAGCTCCGGAAGCTGGACTCGAACCAGCGACCAATCGATTAACAGTCGACCGCTCTACCAACTGAGCTATTCCGGAATGGGCGCGGAATCTGCACCGGCGGGGGCGGCCTGTCAAGCTCGAACGGGCACTTCGGGGGAAGTTGGCCGGGAGCGCGGCGTAGGGTGTCGGGTCCGGCACACGAGCGGGGGCTCGGGGGCGGCTGGCGCCGGGGGAGGGCGATCGTTTCACGGCCGGGGGGCCCTCGGTCGAGCGCAGCGCGGCGGGACTTTTCGTACGTCGTACGGGCTTCCGATAGAAGAATCCGGCGCGGGATGTCGTACAACCCGACCATGAAGAGACTCTTGCTGGGCCTGCTGCTCTCGGTCGCCGCCTTCGGGTGTGGGAAGAAGATGGACGTCATCCTCCGTCACCCGCTCCAGGTGGGGACGGTGGACCAGCCGAACACCATCGAACAACGCAATGGCTGGAACGCCACGCTCCTGACCCTCGACCCCGAGTCCGTCTGCTTCGACGTGAACTTCTGGGTCGAGCAGCCCCACGGGCCGCCCGATGGGTACATCCAGAACCAGCAGCTGCTGATGAACTCGGATGGCGAGTGGTACGACGACGCCACGGTCACCGAGGTCCGTGAGCCGGAGATGTCGACCTACATGGGCACGGTCGCCGAGCAGCAGCAGCAGGGCTACGTCCGCGAGTGCGTGCGCCGCGACCGCAACAACTACTGCACCCGCTGGGAAGAGCGCCCGCGCTACGTGACCGTGATGGTCCCGGCGCAGTACTTCCGCGCCGACGCCGGTGGGCAGGTCTGCTTCCCCAACCAGGGCCGCGTGACGCTGCAGTCGGACCGGGTCGCCTTCCAGATCAACCGGGTGAACTTCCGCTGGGGCCTCGAGGACCAGACGGCCCCCACCGCCGGCGGCGAGAACGAGGAGTGACCGCCACGCTCTCCTGAACGCGCACGCCACCGCGAGGTGGAAATCGGTGCGGGACAACGGCGCGGATGGGGCTACCCTCCGCGCCGGTGTCGTCTGGGAGGACAGAGACCCCGGCGACGGGGGAGGGCGCAACGCCGCCCGCTGCGCAGCCGCCGCGCCCCTGGCGCGAGCGGCTTCGCGCGTGGGCGCCCGAGCTGCTCTTCGCGCTCCTGGCCCTGAGCACGGCGGTGCCGCTCTGGCTGGTCGCGCGGCCGCCGCTGCAGGACCTGCCGCAACACGTGGCCGCGGTGCAGGTGATGGCCCACTTCGGCGACGAGTCCCTGCGCTACGCGGAGACCCTCCAGGTGGAGCTCTGGCGCACCCAGTACCTCGCCTTCTACCTGGTGTGCATCGCGCTGGCCTGGATCCTCCCGGCGCTGACGGCGGTGAAGGTGGTGCTCACCGCGTCGCTGGTGGCGACGCCCTACGCGCTCCGCTCGCTCCTCCGCGCGCTCCGGAGCGACGGCTGGCTCGCGCTGCTGGTGCTGCCGCTCCTCTGGAACGCCCACCTCATCCTGGGCTTCCTGAACTTCGTGGCCGCCATCCCGCTGGCGCTCGCGGCCATCGCGCTGGCGGTCCGCATCCGCACCGAGGGCTTCACCCGGAAGCGCGCCGCCCTCCTGGGCGTGCTGGCGCTGCTCTGCTTCTACACCCACGTGGTGCCCTTCGGCCTGATGATGCTGGGCTGCTTCGTGGTCGGCCTGGAGCGCGACGTGCGGGCGATGGCCCGCTACGCGATCCCCTTCGTGCCCGCGCTCCTGGCCACGCTGGTCTGGGCGCTCACCAGCCCCGCCGGCCAGTCCACGCTCCAGGCGGCCTCGCTGGGCGAGGGCGAGCGCGCGGAGCCGATCTACGCGCCCTTCTCGCGCAGCCTGGCCGAGCTGCCCTCGTGGATGCTCGACGTGCTCCCCGGCGACACCGACGACCGGCTCTTCGTGGTCTGGGTCCTCCTCGCCGGCGCCGCGCTCTTCTGGGGGCGGGCTCGCGCCGCCGAGCTGCCGCAGCACCTGCGCGCGCGGCTGGTGGTGGTGCCCCTGGCCGCCTTCGGGGCCTACTTCGTGACCCCGGTGGCCTACGACTGGATCTGGCCCATCAACGCACGCTTCCCGCTGCTCGCGGCGGTCTTCGCGCTGGCGGTGCTCCAGCCGATCGGGGCCCGTGTGCTGCGTGGCGTGATCCTCGGCGGGGCCGCGCTCCTCACGCTGGTCTCGGTGGAGACGGTGGCGACGGCGGCGCTGGACTTCGAGACCGAGACCGGCGAGCTCGACGAGGCCCTCGCGGAGATCCCCCAGGGCTCGCGGGTGGTGGGGCTCATCTTCGATAGGCACTCGGCCCACGTGCGCTTCGCGCCCTACATCCACGCGGCGGCCTGGGCCCAGGCGGCGCGGGGCGGCGCGGCGATGTTCACCTTCGCCGACTTCCCCCAGAGCCCCATCCGCTTCCGCGACGACGACCGGCCGCCGCCGGTGCCGCCGCGCTGGGAGTGGGAGCCGCAGCGGGTCGCCCCCGAGCAGCTCGCTTGGTACGAGTACGCGCTGATCCGCGGCGGCCCCGGGCGCCTGGCCCGCGCGAACGGCGTGGAGCCGGTCTTCCGGGGGCCGGTGTGGAGCGTGTGGAAGCTGCCGCGCTGAGTGGCCTGCTATGGTCTCCGGCGACGTGAGCGTATCGCTGGAGACGATGACCGACGAGGAGCTGCTGGGGACCCGCTTCTGCGACCTCCCCATCGCCCTCGAAGGCACCTGGGTCGAGGAGATCATCGCCAAGATCGGCCGCGACCTCGAGCGCCGGGACCTGCGGCTCCGGCCGCACTTCTGGCTGGCCGACGAGTGGTTCTCGCCGGAGAACGTGCCCGGCGTGGCCATCCCCTTCTACCTGGCGCACCCGCGGCTCATCCGGCTGGAGCGCAAGATGATGTTCGAGGTCGAGGGCGGGACCCGGCCGGAGTGCCTGAAGCTGATGCGCCACGAGCTGGGCCACGCGGTCCAGCACGCCTTCGCCCTGCAACGGAAGCGCCGCTGGCAGCAGACCTTCGGCCTGGCGTCGAAGAAGTACCCCGACTTCTATCGACCGCGGCCGAGCTCGAAGAAGTTCGTGCAGCACCTCGACGGTTGGTACGCGCAGAGCCACCCGGTGGAGGACTTCGCCGAGACCTTCGCGGTCTGGCTCGGACCCCGGAAGCGCTGGCGGCGCGAGTACGAGGGGTGGAAGGCCCTGGAGAAGCTGGAGTACGTGGACGAGCTCATGGGCGAGCTCGCCGGGCGCGCGCCGACGGTGCGCAGCAAGGCGAAGCCCTATGCGCTCCGGACCATCAAGGAGACCCTCGGCGAGCACTACGACAAGCGCCGGGCCCACTTCCAATCGGGCTACTCGGACCAGTACGATCGCGACTTGCTCCGCGTGTTCAGCGACGACCCCGACCACCAGGCCCACCTCGGCGCCGCGGCCTTCCTGCGGAAGCGCCGCAAGGCGATCCGCGAGCGCGTGGCGCGCTTCACCGGCGAGTACCAGTTCACCTTGGACCAGGTGCTCAAGGAGATGATCGGCCGCTGCAAGGAGCTGAAGCTCCGGCTGCGCGGCTCCGAAGAAGAGGCGGAGATCGACTTCGCCCTCATGCTCACCCTGCACACGGTGCACACCCTGCACGTGTCCAACGAATGGCATCCGATGTGACCGAGCCCAGCGAGCTCTCGCCCGGCGCGGAGACCTACGTCCCCGACGAGTCCATCGTGCGCACCAAGCGGCCCCGCCGGGTCCTGCTCTTGGTCCACGAGTCCTTCGTGCCGCCCGACGACGTGGCGGCCATGGAGGAGGACGACTACTTCGCCATGAAGACCGAGTGCGACGTGGCCCACGGGCTGCGCGAGCTGGGTCACGAGGTGCGCATCGTCGGGCTCCGGGACGAGGTCGCGCCGCTGCGCGAAGCCATCGACGAGTGGCGGCCCCACGTGGTCTTCAACCTCCTCGAGGAGTTCAAGGACCAGATCGTCTACGACGCGCACATCGTGGGCTACCTGGAGCTCAAGGGGATCCCATACACCGGCTGCAATCCGCGGGGCCTGGTGCTCGCCCGGGACAAGGCGCTCTCGAAGAAGATCCTCTCCTACCACCGGATCCGCGCGCCGCGCTTCCAGGTCTTTCCGCGTGGCCGCAAGGTGCGGCGCCAGCAGCGCCTCCAGTTCCCGGTCATCGTGAAGTCGCTGGTGGCCGAGGGATCCGAGGGCATCGCCCAGCGCTCGATCGTGCACGGCGACGCCGCGCTGGCCGAGCGCGTGGCCTTCATCCACGAGCACGTGAAGACCGACGCCATCGCCGAGCAGTACATCGACGGGCGCGAGGTCTACGCCAGCGTCGTCGGGCTCCGGCGCCTGGACGTGATGCCCATCTGGGAGATCGTCCTCGACGGGCTCCCCGCGTCGGCCCCGCGCATCGCCACCAGCCGGGTGAAGTGGGACCTGAAGTACCAGAAGAAGCACGACATCGACACGGTGCGGGCGCGGGACCTGACGCCCGAGCTCGAAGAGCACATCGCCAAGACGGCCAAGCGCATCTGCCGGCGGCTCAACGTGGACGGCTACGCGCGCATCGACTTCCGGCTGACCCCCGAGGGCGAGCTCTACTTCCTGGAGGCCAACCCCAACCCGGACATCGCCTACGGCGAGGAGCTGGCCGCGAGCGCCGAGGCCCAGGGCGACACCTACGAGGCCTTCCTGGAGCGCGTCATCCGCATCGGCATGCGCCGCTGAGGCGCAGCCCGTGAGGAGAGCGCGCGGGCGGCGCGCGATGAGGGGCGGCGGCGACGAGCGCTCCGCTCAGAAGGTGCCGTCGAGGCGCAGGCCCTGGCCGGTCGCCCGGAGCCGGAGCCGCACGCCCTCACCGCGGGCGTCGTCGTCGATGCCGTCGTCGCTGGGCGCGGTGACCCAGAGGACCACGCCGATGAGCGCGACCACCGCGCCGGCGCCGGTGACCGCCAGGCTGACCCAACGCGCGCGCTGTTGAGCGTCCTGGTCCTCGGTGAGGGCCTCGCCCTCGGCGACGTAGGCCGGGCAGTCGCCGTCCTCGGGATTGCGGTCGCACTCGTCGGCCTCGATGAGCCGGTTCAGCTCCACCACCCGGTCGTCGGTGTCCCCGATGCGACCCTCGTTCCAGAGCAGGATGGACCCGCCGGCCAGGAGCGCCGCGCCGCCGCCCACGGTGAGCGCGATGCCCACGGTGCGGCGATTGTCGGCCGCGGAGACGCGGACCGCGCGCGCGTCGGGGGTCCACTGGAGCGCGGGGGTCACCTCGATCGCTTCGCCGGCGGGGACCTCGACCGTGGTCTCCAAGGGCTCGCGCTCGGCGACCTCGAGCTGCAGCCGGTGTCGCCCCGCGGGCAGGCGGATGCCCGCGGCGGTGGGGATGGTGGGCTCGCCGTCGACGTGCACCAGGGCCGGCGCGTCGGGGAGCCGCAGCCGGAGCAGGCCGGTGCTGGCCGTGTCGGCTTCGCTTGCCTCCATGGCCAGGTCGACCACGCGCTCCGCGCCGCCCTGGAGGCTCACCTCGATGCGGCGCTCGCGGTAGCCCTCGCGCCGGGCGACGATGACGTGGTCGCCCTCCGGGGTGGGGATGGTGGTGGCCAAGGGAGTGCGCCCGACCACCTGGCCGTCCAGGGAGACCTCGACGTCGGGGACCCGGGACTCGATGCGCAGGGTGCCCCGGGCGCTGACGATGGGGACCAGCTCGAAGACCAGGGTCTCGCGGTCTCCGCCGGCCAGGCGGACCGCCCGGCGCGAGGCGTCGTGCCCGGCGCCCCGGGCCCCGATGGTGTGCTCGCCGGCCGCCAGGCGGAGGGGCTCGCTCAGCGGCGTGGTGGCCACGTCCACCCCGTCGACGCTCAGGGTGGCGCCGTCGACGTTGGTGCGGACGGTCAGGTAGGCGATGCGCGCCCGCTGTCGCTCGAGGTCCGCGGTGACCTCGCGCCGCCGGCGCGCGTTCATGCCGCGGCCGGCCTCGGCCAGGTAGCGCTCGTAGGTGTCGGTGGCCTCGACCGCGTGACCCAGGGCCGCGTGGACCCGGGCGATGTTGTAGAGCACCGGCGCCGCCGGCGCGATGGCGTAGGCGCGGGTGAACTCGGCCAGCGCGGCGTCATGGCGGCCCTCGTTGAAGAGCTCCACGCCGCGCTCGAAGTGAGCCCGGGCGTCCGCGACCGGATCGGCCTCCTGCGCCCGCGTGGGCAGGGGGAGGAGGGCGGCGAACAGGCAGGCGGCGATGAGGAGTGCGCGGATCACGGACCGTAGGGGGAGAGCTCGAGGCCGGCGCGTTCGGCGGCGGTCTGGCCCCGCATGGTACTGCGAGACCCGCTGGGATTGCGCGGCGCTTCCTCGGCCGCTCCGGTCTCGGTCGTCGCGGCTTCGGTCTCGGTGGTCGCGGTCTCGGTCGCCTCGGTCGCCATCTCGGCGCGCGTGGTCTCCCCGGGACCCGTCGCTTCGCCGGTACCCGTCGCCGCCGTCGCGGCGCCGGCCTCGGACTCGGCCTCCGCGGACTCGTCGGCGCGCGGTGTCCCCGGAGCCTCGCTGGGCGCCGGGCTCGCTTCGACTTCGGCTTCGTCGTCGCCTCCGGCCGAGCCCATCGACAGACCCAGGCCCACGGCGATCCCGACCACGAGCACCGCCGCTCCCAGCGCCACCCAGCGGCCCACCGAGGGCTTGGCCGGCGCCGCCGCGGAGACATGGGGCGCCGCGACAAGGGGCGCCGCAACGGGGTCCTTCGCCGGCAGGGGGGCCGCCGCGGTGGGCTCGTCCTCGCGGACGGAGCGCGGGGGCGGGAGCTCGCCGAGTGTCTCCTGGCGGGGCGAGTCCTCGTAGCCGGCGGTGAGGCGCGAGGGCGCCGGATGGTCGGAGAGGGTCGTCGCGCGGACCTTGGTCTCGACCGACGCGTAGGGAGTCAGCGCCGCCCGCAGATCCTCCATGCTGGCGAAGCGCGCGTCGCGCTTGCGGTGCATGGCCTTGGCGATGACGTCCACCAGCCCCTGGGGGAGGTCGGGCCGGTGGTGCCGGAGGGGCACGTACTCGCCGGAGGCGATCTTGATGAAGAGCGCCGAGACGCTGCTCTCGTGGAAGGGCAGGCGGCCGCTGAGCGCCTCGTACATCATCACGCCCAGCGAATAGACGTCGGAGCGACCGTCCAAGCGGTGCCCGCGGGCCTGCTCCGGGGACATGTAGAAGGGAGTGCCCAGCACCACCCCCTCGGAGGTCAGGCGGCTCGCTTCCTCCTCGCCGTCCTCGAACTTCGAGATCCCGAAGTCCATGATCTTCACCCGCTCCGCGCCCTGCGCGCCGGGCACCAGGAAGATGTTGTCCGGCTTCAGGTCGCGGTGGATGATCCCCGCGCGGTGGGCGGTGGCGGCGCCCTCGCAGACCTGGGCCACGATGCCCAGGAGCCGCTTCACGGTGAGCTGGTTCTCCCGGGTGATCACGTCGTAGAGGCTCTCGCCTTCGAGGAGCTCCATCAGGATGTAGACCGAGCCGTCGTCGAAGGTCCCCGCGTCGTAGGTGTCGACCACGTAGGGCGAGTTCAGGGTCCCCGCGACGCCGGCCTCGCGGATCAGGCGCTTCATGTAGGTGCGCCGCTTCACCAGCTCGGGACGGATCACCTTCAGCGCCCGGCGGTGGTGCGTGATGAGGTGCTCGACCTCGTAGACCGATCCCATGCCGCCGGCGCCGAGCACGCGGATCACGTCCAGTTTCCCCAAGAGGACCTGGCCGACCAGCGAGTCGCGCTCTTCCGTCACGGCGCCATCCTAGCGGAGAACGACCCCTTCGGGGCAGCCCCCCCGGTCGTGGGGGATCACGGGGCGACGCAGGCGCCGAGCTCGTCGAGGGCCGCGTCGCAGACCAGGCCGTCCGAACAGTCGCGGTCGGTGCGGCACTCGGGGCGGCAGCGGCCGTCGGCCTGACAGGCCTCGCCAGGTTCGCAGTCGCTGTCCAGATCGCAGGCGACCGTGGCGGGGTCGAAGCAGCCGGAGGCCCCGGTCGTTTCGTCGACGCGGCACACGCTCCCCACGGTGCACTCGGCGTTGGTGGTGCACTCGTTGGTGCAGGCCGCCGAGCGACAGACCAGGGGCGCGGCGCAGTCCTCGTCGCCGGCGCAGCTCGCTTCGTCGGGCAGCCGGCAGGAGCCGAGGCCGTCGGCGTCCTGGATGCACATCGAGCCGATGGGGCAGTCGCGCACCCGGGCGCATTCGCTGCGGCACCGCTCGAGGCGGCACACATAGGGCTCGTAGCAGTCGCTGTTCAGGGTGCAGGTGTCGCCGGGCTCGAAGGTGGGCCGCTCCCCGCACGCGAGCAGGGTCAGCGCCAGGAGCGCGACGGCGCGCAGCGGGCTCACGGGCCCCCGTCGGCGAAGCTCGCGGGGAGGACGCAGAGCGGGGTGGGGAAGCCCTCCACGTCCCGGGTCTCGCAGACCCGCGGGGCATCGCAGTCACGGTCCTCCCGGCACTCGAGGACGCAGCGCTGGTAGGGGTTGCAGACCAGCCCCGGTGCGCAGTCGCTGGCGTAGATGCAGAGCTCTTCGGTGAGCGGTTCGCAGGTGCTGACCCCCGCGGTGGTCACGCACTGGGATCCGTCGACGCAGGGGAGGCTCTCGTCACACTCCTGCCCGCACTCGCCTTCGCGGCAGACGAGCTCGCCGCAGTCGTCGTCGCGCTCGCACATCAGCTCGTCGGGGAGCTGGCAGCCGCGCCCGGAGGTGGAGTCGTTCAGGCACTGGAGCCCCAGGGCGCAGTCGACCTCGTCGCGGCACTCGCGGCGGCAGCGCCCGAAGACGCAGATGAGGAAGTCGTCGCAGTCGCTGGTGAGATCGCACCCGCCCCCGCGGAACTCGGGGCGGTCTTCGCAGCCGGCGGCGGCGAGGAGCAGGAAGCTCGAGAGCAGGAGAGCGCGACGCATGGACGAAGCCATCATAAGCCAGGGACCGCCATCGGGGTGGCGGTCGATCCGCCGCCGTGACCGAGCTGTCCGCCCTGGTTGCCGCCCCAACACGAGACGGCGCTGGCGCCGGTGCGGACACACGAGTGGATCTCGCCGGTGGTGAGCTCCAGGCCGCTGGAGACCGCGAGGGGCGTGACCACGAAGACGCCGCTCGGGGCGCCCGCTTGGCGGGTCGCGTTGAGGCCCCAGCAGTGGACCGAGTCGTCCACCAGGCGAGCGCAGGCGTGGGCCACGCCGGCCTCGATCTCGGCGGCGTCCATCGGGAGCGGGATGGTCACCGGGGTCGGCGACTCGCCGCCCGCGGCCATCGCGAGCTGTCCGCCGTCGTTGCCGCCCCAGCACTGCATCGCGCCGGTCTCGAGCCGGGCGCAGGCGAAGTTGGTCCCCACGTCGATCTCCGCCGCGGGCCCCAGGCCGACGATGGCCACCGGCGACACGGACGCCGACGACGTGCCGGTGCCGAGCTGGCCGAAGTCGTTGGCTCCCCAGCACCACACGCTCCCATCGAGCAGGAGCGCGCAGGAGTTCTGGCTCCGCGCCGCGACGTCGATGGCCGGCAACGGGAGCCCGGTGACCTCGGCCGGCGTGGGGCCGCTCCCGGCGTGGCCGAGCTGGCCGGAGTCGTTGGTTCCCCAACACCAGACCGTGCCGTCCTCGAGGACCACGCACGTGTGGTGCAGCCCGGGGCCGAGGGCGCGCACCGGCGCGCGTAGCGTGATGGTTACGGGCGTTTCCGAGAAGGAGAGGGTGCCCGGGTCCCGGGCGAGCTGGGCGCTGGAGTTGTCGCCCCAGCAGCGGAGCTCGCCGCCGACGAGGACACAGTCGTGGCTCCCGCCGGCCATCAATGCGTCGGCGTCGGCGCCGCCCAGGTCGAACGCGGTGGGGCTCGCGCGCGAGAAGAGCTCGAGGTCCGTGGTGGTGTTCACCCAGGTGCCCCAGCAGCGCACGCCCTGGCCGGCGGTGGCCAGACACGTGTGGCCGGTGCCGCCGCTGAGCAGACCCACCGAGGGCGGCTCCGGGAGCACGCCGCCGTCGGTGCCGGCATCCACGCCCCCGTCCACGCCGCCATCGAGGCCCGCGTCCGGGAGAGGGAAGCCGCACACGGCCATACCGCCCATCTGCAGGCACTGGCGGCCGTCGCGGCAGTCGCGGTCTGCGCGGCAGGGTTCGCGGCAGCGTCGATCCGGGGCGCAGAGCAGCCCGGGGTCGCACGCCGAGTTCAGATCACAGCCGGTGTCCGATGGGTCGACGCAGCCCCGGCGCCCCGAGTCCAGCACCGCGCACGTGGCGCCCGCCGGGCAGTCGTCGTCCTCGCGGCAGGCGTTGGTGCAGACGCTCATCGCGCAGACCAGCGAGCGCGGACAGTCGTCGTCCTCGTCGCAGTCGGACTGGACCTGGCAGGCGCCGAGGCCGTCCTCGTCGCGTAGGCAGAGGAGCCCGACCGAACAGTCGCGGCTCCCGCGGCACTCGGAGCGGCAGCGACCGAGGCGGCACACCAGGGGGGAGTCGCAGTCGCTGTTCAGCTCGCAGCTGGAGCCGGCCTCGAAGGTGGGGCGCTCGCACGCGCTCAGGACGAGCAGCGCCATCCACGCCCAACCGAGTCGTGATGTCCCCCGAACGGGTGGACCCGCGGTACCCTGCCCGACCACGGGCCCACCGTAGCCGAGAAACGGCGGCGAATCATGGGGTTCTGGGGGGATCGAGAAAACTACCGCGCCGCCTTGACGGCGGTGTACGAAGATTGCACACTTGAGGTGCTCAGGCGGGTATTTTCTCGTCTGCAGGAGCCACACCCTCGATGCGAACTCGTCTGCTCACCCTCTCTTGTGCCCTCGGCCTCCTCGGTTTCGGCTGCGCCGCGGACGCCACCGGCGAGGGATCGGGCGCGCTCGCGCCCCACCTGGTCGAGGAGTGCAGCGTGCTGGCCTTCGGCACTTTGGAGAACGGCGACCCCTTCGAGGGCGACGCGACCAACGCCGGCGGGATCACGTCGGGGACCTGGGAGCACGGGGTGCCCGGTGAGGACCCCTGCGCCGAGGAGGAAGACGACGACGACGGCGGCTGGGGTCGTCACGGCCGGCGCGGCCACGGCCATCACCGCTGGGGACACCACCACGCTCGTCGCCGCGGACACGATCGCCATCGCGGTCGCGGGCACGATGAGCACCGAGGTCGCGGCCGTGGCCACGATCGCGGCGGCTGCGGCTGCGACGAGGAGCCCACCGAGGGCAACCACCTGGTCGGCGAGGTGGAGGCCATGACCTGCATCTTCAACGGCGTGCGTACCGCGGCCATCGAGGGCTCGGGCACCTGGAACGGCGAGGCCGGCTACACCTTCGAGGCCGCCATCGTGGACTCCGGCACCGGCGACTCCTACGACATCACCGTGATCGCCCCCGACGGCACCGTGGTGTACACGGCCGGCGGGAACCCCGACTCCGGCGAGGTCGAAGCCGTCGAGCTCTGAGCCGTCGCGCTCTGAGCGGTCGAACTCCGAGCCGTCGAACTCCGAGGGCCGGGCTCAGGCCCAGTGGATCGCGCCCATGGCGAGGAGCACCGTGGCCCAGCGGCGGCCGCGGTCGACCTTGGCCCTCCCGCGGATGGGATCCCGCCGCGGATCGAAGAGTTCGTCGAAGCGCGCGAGCGGAGTGGGCACCTCGAGCCCCACGAGGAGCTGGGTTACCTCGACCGGCGGCTGTCGCTCGAGGACCTGTGGAGTGAGCGTCGTCGCGACCAGCAGCGAGCTTCCATCGCGACCCAGGAAGAGGGCGTCCTCCAGCCCGAGCTCGAGGCGCAGGGCCGCGGCCCGCTCGAGCACGGCCCAGGGGTCCAGGGCGACCGGCACCAGTCCGTCGGGCGGGTCGACCGCGCCGTAGAAGCTGGCCATCCCGTGGGACCAGGTGAAGGTCTCCATCAGGCGCTCTTCGACCTGCGCGTTGATGTGTCGGACGATCTGCACGGGCTCGACGATGCCCAGGGTGGAGAGGGTCTCGCCGAGGCGCCCATCGAAGCGGGGCATCACCGCCAGGGCCATCTCCAGCTCGCCCTGGGTGATCACCTTCTGCGCCACCAGCCGCGCACCCAGCAGGTCTCGCTCCCGGTTGGACGACACGTGCTGCGGGGCGCCCTTGGCCACGTACACCTCGAAACGCGTGGTGCTCTGCTCCACGATGAGCAGCCCGTTGGCTTCGATGCGCATCAAGTGCGCGAGGGTGGCCAGCATGCCGCCGCGACGGAGGTCGTAGCTCTCGGTGGTGTTCATCGCGGCGATGCGCCGCTGGAGGGTCGGTGTCCGCGAGCTGGGCGGGAAATGCCGGAGCAGATGGGGGAACTGCAGGATGGGCGCCGGCCGATCGGTGCCGGTGGTGACGTGGTCGGTGGCGGCGACCTTCCGGGTCGCGATGGCTTGCACCAGCTCGGCCAGCCGATACTCGCCCACGGCCTCGCCACCGGGTCGGGTGACCTGGTAGCGGTCTCCGTCGAACTCCTGGGCCTGGGCGGGGACCAGGTCGCCGACGTCGCTCTCGGTGTAGAGCTGCCCGTCGTCGTCGAGGAAGACGAGGACCCCTGCGCTGTCCGGGCGCGAGATCCGTTGCTCAGTGGTCTCGGCCATCGCCTTCGAGTCCCCCGGCTGCTCGCGTCCGGAATCGGTCACCGCGCCGGAGACCAGCTTGCCCAGCTCCGCGCGCAGCTTGCGCACCGGCTCGTCCACGAAGGGGAGCAGGGCGTCGCGGAGGTCCTCGGCGCTCTGGACCCGCTGATCGGGTTCGCGGGCGAGGGCGCCCATGATCGAGTAGCCGAGGGCTGGCGGGAGCCGGTCCACGGCGTCGAGGAAGATCCCCACGTCCGCGTCGCGGATGGCCAGGAGGATCCCGATCTCGCCCACGCCGGTGAAGAGCGGCCGGCCGAGGAGGAGCTCGGCGGCGACGACCCCGGCGGAGAAGACGTCGGCGCGCTGGTCGGTGTGGAGCCCGCGCACGGTCTCCGGCGCCAGGTAGCCCAGCTTGCCGCGCCCGCGCTCGTTGCGGGGGGCGTTGGGATGACTCTCGCGCATGCCGGCGACGGCGATGCCCAGGTCCCCGAGCTTCACGTCCCCATGGACCGAGAGGAAGATGTTCGAGGGGCTGACGTCGCGGTGCTCCAGCTCGAGCCGGTTCCCGCCGGGGTCCCGCGCGTCGTGGACCGCGGCCAGGCCGGCGAGCATCTCGCAGACCAGGTACATCGCCAGCGGGGTGCGCAGGACCTCGCCCTCGCGCTGGAGCCGGCGCGCGAGGACCCAGAGGTCCACGCCGAAGACGTGCTCGAGGACGATGTAGGGCTCGTCGTCGACGCCGCGGTCGAGGACCCGGACCACGTTGGGGTGCTGGATGCGCATCCCCAGCTCGCCCTCGAGTTCGAACATGCGACGGCACTCGGGGTCCCGCGCGAGGTCGGGCAGCATGCGCTTGATGACCACCGAGCGGGGCGCGCCCACCGGCGGCTCCTCCAGCGCGCGGAAGACCTCGGCCATCCCGCCGACGGCGATGCGGTTGGCCAGCTTGTAGGGGCCGATGTCCGCATCTCGCCCCGGCGCAAGCGGGACCTGGGGCGGGCGGCTCGAACGCACGAGCGGAGCATAGCGGATCCCCCGGGGGCTCGATCAATGGCCTAGGGTGCGGACGGCGCGCTCGCGCACCACCACCGTGTCTTTGCCCTGCTCCTTGGCCTCGTACATCAGCGCGTCCACCTCGCGCATCAGCTTCACCAGCCGCGCGTCGGCGGGGACCTCGCGGACCACCAGGGCGCCCACGCTGGCTCGCACCGGCCAGGCGTGCTTGCGCATGGCCTCGAGGAAGCTGCTGCGGATCCGCCCGATGGTGGCCTCGGCGGCCGCGCGGTCGGCGTCCACCAGCACCAGCGCGAACTCGTCGCCGCCGAGGCGGGCGGCGATGTCCGTGCCGCGGGTCGACGAGCGGATGGAGGCGGCCACCGCCTGGAGGACCTTGTCGCCCTCGTGGTGCCCGTGCTCGTCGTTGACCTTCTTGAAGTCGTCGAGGTCCAGGTAGACCAGGGTCAGCGGCGATTGGCGGCGAGCGGCGAGCTGGAGCGCGTGCTCGGTGCGGTCGTAGAAGCCGCGGGTGTTCGCCAGGCCGGTGAGGGCGTCGACCATGCTGGTGTGCACGGCCATGTCGAAGTTGCGGCGCATCGACGAGGTGAGCGCGGCGATGCTCCCGAAGGCGATGGCCTGGGTGCTCACGTTGGCCGCGAAGTAGGCGTCGCTGGAGTGCCAGGCCCAGTTGCTGACGCCCCAGACCACCGCGCAGAGGAGCGCGAAGAAGACGGCGCCCGGCCGCCGGGCGCTCCACGCGGCCAGCGAGATGGGGATGAAATAGAGCGGGAAGATGCGCAGGCCCGGGCCGGTCTCGAGATCCACGTAACCGATGACCGCCACCAGCGCCGCGGCGATCGTCAAGACGGTGGGCACGTGGCGGGTGGCCAGCGCCAGGATGCGGTCGGACCGGCCCACCGACCGTCAGCGGGTGGCGCCGTGGACCAGCACCGCGGTCATCGCGGCGGTGAGCTTCTTGGCGCAGTCGATGTGGAGGAACTCGTTGGGCCCGTGCGCGTTGCTCCCCGGTCCGAGCAGGCCGGTGATCACGAACTGCGCCTCGGGGAACATCTCGCCCAGCATGCCCATGAAGGGGATGGTGCCGCCTTCGCCCTGGAACGCGGGCTCGGCGTCGAAGAAGAGGCGGCTGGCCTCGGCCAGGCTGGCCTCCAGCCAGGGCACCATGGTGGGCGCTTCCCAACCGGCGGCGCCCTGCTCGGGCTCGAAGCGGACGGTGGCCCCATGGGGCGGGTCGCTCTCCAGCGCGCTGCGGACGGCCGCGGTGGCCTGCACGGGGTCCACGTGGGGCGGGATGCGGATCGAGAGCTTGGCCATGGCCCGGCCGCGCAGGACGTTGCCGCCGCGCAGGTCGGGCGAGTCGGTGCCCACCACCTCGAGGTTTGGGCGCCAGGTGCGGTTGAGGATGGCCTCGGCGCCCTCGGCCAGCGGCGTCGCGCCCTCGCGGAAGGGGTACTTCTGCCAGACGCCGGCGCCGAGGATCTCGGCGGCCTTGGCCGCTTGGTCCCGGCGGTCGTCGGGGATGGCGACCTGCAGCGCCTCCAGGGTGACCTCGCCGGTGGCGGTGTCCTCCAGGCGCTGGATCAGCAGCCGCACCAGCCGGCCGGCGGAGGGCACGATGCCGCCCGCGTCGCCGCTGTGGACGCCCGCGGGGGATCCGTCGGCGGTGGGCCGGAGGTTCTCCACGAAGAGGGTTCCGCCGACCAGCCCGCGGAGCGAGGTGGTGCCCCAGAGGCGCTCGTAGTCGCCGCAGCCGGAGTCGAGGCAGACCACCAGGTACGGCGTGCCGATGCGCTCCTTCAGGGCCCCGAGGTAGGCCGGGAGATCGTAGCTGCCGCTCTCCTCGCAGGCCTCGATGAGGACCACGCAGCGGTCGTGGGGCAGGCCCTCCTTCTGGAGCGCCGCGATGGCCGTGAGCGAGGCGTAGGCGGCGTAGCCGTCGTCCGCGCCGCCGCGACCGTAGAGCTTGCCGTCCTGCCGGACCGGCCGCCACGGGCCCTTGTCGGCGTCCCAGCCCTTCATCTCCGGCTGCTTGTCCAGGTGCCCGTAGAGCAGGACCGTGCGCTCGTCGGAGCCGCCGCCGCTGGCGGGGATCTCCATCAGGATCACCGGGGTGCGCCCCTCGAGCTGGACCACCTCGGTGGTCATCCCGGCGATGGTTTGGTCGCGGCACCAGCGGTGGATGTGCTCGGTGGCCGCCGCGAGGTGCCCGTGCTCCTGCCACTCGGCGTCGAAGTGCGGGGAGAGCGCGGGGATCCGGATGTACGCCTCGAGCTCGGGGAGGATGGACTCGTCCCAGCGCTGGTCGACGTAGGCGCGCAGGGCGCTGGCTCGCTCTCGGAGATCGGTCATGGAGCGGGTGTAGCTCGACTCCGCGCCGGGATCGAGGACGGTGGGCGCCGGCGCCGCGCCGCCGCCCGGGTTCGGCGAGTGATAGCCTCGGCGCCGTGACCCTCGAGCTGCTCATCGTCCGCCACGCCATCGCCGTCGACCGCGAGGCCGGTTGGGAAGACGCCGACCGACCCCTGACCCTGAAGGGGGTGGCGCGCCTGGAGAAGGCGGTGGCCGGTCTGACCCGCCACGGGGTCGCGCTGGATCGCATCCTCGTCAGTCCCTGGCGCCGAGCGCAGGAGACCGCCGAGCGCCTCGCCGTTCTCCTGGATCGCGGCGAGGTGGTGACCACGGAGGAGCTGGCCCGCGCGCCGCGCAAGGAGCTGCTGCGGGAGCTGCGCTCGGGCGAGCGGGTGGCGGTCGTGGGGCACGAGCCCTGGCTCGGAGAGCTCTGCGCCTGGCTCTGCACCGGCAAGCGGGAGCTGGGGAGCCACTTCGCCATGAAGAAGGCGGGCGCGGCGACCCTCTTCGGCGACGCGGCGCCGGGCGGCATGGCGCTGACCGCGTTCCTGCCGCCCAAGGTCCTCCGGCGCATGGCTCCCTAGGCCCCACGGCGAGAACGCCGACCCCTCGGGAGGCCGGCGTTCGCTTCGATCGCGCTTCGTCTCGGCGCTGCGTGTCAGCGCATCGCTTCGGCGCGGCGGACCAGGTCGACGAACTCCTCGCCGTCGGTCCAGCGGCCGGGCCAGGCCTCGAGGGCGTCCTCGGCGAGCCGGCGCACCGCGCCCAGGTCGGGCTGCTCGGCGTGGGTCGAGCGGCGCATCACCTCGGCCATCTCGGCCACCGCGGCGGTGAAGCGGAAGGTCGGGCTGGTGTCTACCAGCCGGGCCCGGGTGTCCCGATGCGCGATGCTGCGGGTGGTCAGGCGGCTGCGGCGACCATCGGGCTTCTTGTAGCGGATGCGCACCTCGGCGAGGTCCCGCGCGTCCTGGGGACCGACCCCGGGCTGGAGCTCGTACTCGATGAGCGCGGTGACGAAGTGACCCGAGCCGACCTCGGCGGCGTCGACGGTGTCGTCGGCGAAGTCCCGATGGGCCAGGCGGCGGTTCTCGTAGCCGATGAGCCGGAAGCGGCGGACGACCTCGTCGTTCATCGCCACCTGGACCTTCACGTCCTTGGCCACCACCTGCAGGGTCCCCTCGAGGTCCCGGGCGAGGACCCGGAGCGCCTCGTTCTGCGAGTCCACGAAGGCGTAGTTGCCGTTGCCGTGGTCGGCGAGGCGCTCGAGGTCGCGGTCGTTGCCGTGCCCGAAGCCCAGCGCGGTGAGGGTGATGTCGCGCTCGCGCTGCTCCTCGATGAGTTCGATGAGCGCGTCGCCGGTGAGGCCGACGTTGAAGTCACCGTCCGTCGCCAGCACCACCCGGTTGATGCCCCCGCGCCGGAAGTGCTGCCGGGCCAGGTCGTAGGCGCGCCGGATGCCGCCCTCGCCGTTGGTGGAGCCGCCGCTGGTCAGGCCGCGGATGGCCTCCAGCAGGAGCCCGCGGTTCTCGACCCGGGTGGGCTCGATGAGGGTCCCCACGCTCCCGGCGTAGACCACGATGCCCACCGTATCGTCGGGTCGGAGCGAGTCCACCAGGGTCTCCAGGGAGAACTTCACCAGGTCGAGCTTCCCCTGGCTGGCCATGGAGCCGGAGACGTCCACCAGGAAGACCAGGTTGGCCGGGGCGCGCTGGCCCTGGTCCATACGGTCGGCGCGGACTCCCACGCGCAGGAGCCGGCTACCCTGGGGCCCGAAGGGCGAAGGCCCCGCCTCCAGGGTGGTGGCGAAGGGGGCGTCCTCGTGGCGCCGCTCGGCGACGCCGGGGGCCTGATCGAAGCGGAAGAAGTTCAGGTGCTCCTCGGGCCGGATGGACTCCGGCGAGGGCCGGGCGCCCGCGACGAGCTCCCGGCGCATGCGGGTGTAGCTGGCGGTGTCCACGTCCAGCGAGAAGGTCACCATCGCGTCCTGCGCGGCGTCGACGAAGCCCGCCTCCTGGAGCTGGGCGTAGGTGTCCTGGGCCGGGCTCTCGCCGGACGGCGAGGGCGGGGCGCTGGGGGCGACGCTCTGCACCACGGGGGCGCCGCCGGTGTCCGCTTCGTCGGCGGTGAGGGGCTCGCCCCCGTAGGCGGCCTCCTCGGTGGCGAGCGCTTCGCCGCCGTAGGCGGCGTGGTCGATGCCCCCTCGCTCGGCGCCGTCGGGGTAGCGGCCGCCCCCGCAGGCGAGGGCGAGGACGAGGGAGAGGAAGATGGGGCGGGAACGAAGCGACATGACAGGGACTCCTTGGCTGGATTCACCGGTCCAACGGCCGCCCGGCCGCGGGCTTACACCTCGCCCCACGATTGTGGCGCGAGGCTTCCGAGCCGCGGTCGACGTGCCAAAGGCCTCGCCGCGCCCTAGAGAACCCGCTCCATGATCGTCGGCCCGCTGTCCTTCCGTCGCGTCCTCCCGAGCCTGATCCGCCCGGCGCTGCTCTTCGCGTTCTGCGCCTTCCTGGCCACCGGCACTCATTTCATCCTCTTCCACCCCGACGCCTGGCACCTGCGTCCGGACATCCCCAACGAGATCCGGCGTCTCCTGGGCTGGTACCGCAATGGCGTCCCCTTCGAGGCCAACGCCGCGCTGGGCAGCGCGCTGGCCATCTTCCTCGGCTTCCGGAACAACTTCGCCTACGACCGCTGGTGGGAGGCCCGGAAGATCTGGGGCGCGCTGGTCAACGACTCCCGGAGCTGGTGCCGGCAGGTCCTCGCCTGGGTCGGCCGCGCCGCGGAGGACCCGGAGCGCGCGGCGCCGCTGCGCGCCGAGCTGGTCCATCGGCACCTGGCCTTCGTGCATGGCCTGGGCATGCACCTGCGCAACGACTCGCGGCTGGCCCAGTCGATCCAGCGCTTCCTCCCCGCCGACGAGAACTACGAGCACGTACCCAACGTGCCCACCGCGCTCTTGATCCGGCAGGGCGAGGAGATCGCCACCGCCCAGCGCCACGGGCTCCTGGACTCGTTCCACCAGCTCGCCATGGACGGGATCCTGACGCGCCTCTCGGATATCCAAGGCAAGTGCGAGCGCATCAAGAACACGCCGCTGCCCCGGCAGTACGACGCCATCCCGCGCTGGTTCGTCTACGTCTACTGCTGCTTCCTGCCCTTCGGCCTGGTGGAGAACCTCGGCTGGGCCACGGTGGTGGTCTGCGTGATCATCTCCACCCTCTTCCTGCTCCTGGAGAGCGCCGGCCGGGTCATCGAGGATCCCTTCGAGACCCACCCCCAGGACACGCCGATGACCGCCCTGTCGGTGACCATCGAGCGGGACCTGCGCTTCGCGCTGAGCGAGCCGCTCCCCGAGTCGCTGACGCCCGACGAGACCGGCGTCCTGATGTAACGCTCAGGGCGTGATCTCGAGCCGGGCGTCGGGGACGACCGCCCGGTAGAGGTCCAGGATGGCCGCGTCGCGGACGGCGATGCAGCCCGCGGTCCAGTTCAGGCCCAGCGCCCCCGCGAGGCCGGGAGCCATCTGGGGCTGGCCGTGGATGCCGATGGCGCTGCCGATGCCGGCGCCCTCGGGGACCACCCCGTCGGCGCGGAGCTGCCGGTAGCGCGCGCGGTCCTCCCGGTTGGGGTAGGACACGTGCAGGAAGCGCAGATACGCCCGGCTCCGGTGCCGGCGGTCGATGGTGTAGCGCCCCTCCGGTGTGTGCAGGTCGCCCTCCCAGCGCTTGGGACCCAGGCCCCCGCTGCCGATGCCCACCGGGTACTCGCGGACGAGCGCGCCGTTGCGGTAGGCCAGCAGCCGATGGTTGCCCTTCTCGACCACCAGCCGGTCGATGCGCTGCCCCGGCGGCAGCGGCTCGGCCGGGGGCCCGTCGCCCTGGGCGAGGGCCACGCAGGCCAAGAGGGCGACGCCGGCGGCGGCGAGGAGGAGACGCATCATCGGTCCAACCCCCCGACCCGCGACCGGGATTCCACCCCGGGGCCCCTAGGGCGCAGGGTCGACCCCGTACTCGCGCCGGAACTCCAGGCACTGCTTGGAGCCCCGCTCGAACTCCCGACAGGTGGTGCCGCGGATCGCGTAGATCTGGCAGGCGTGGGGGCTGAGCTCGGTGCCCAGGTGGACGCAGGCGCCGTCCTCGTCGGTGGCGAAGGCCACCAGGCCGAAGTGACCGGGCTGCACCGCTTCGGCGAGGTCCGGGCGACCGATGCGCCGCCAGCGCAGGAGGTCCTCGTCGGGGATGAGGATGGTGCCGTCTTTCCCCGTACGGCAGCACACGCCGCAGGTCAGGCAGTCGAGCTCGTCGGCCACGGGGGAAGCGATAGCACCCTCGGCCCGACTGTTCTAAGACGTCGGTGATGGCCCTCGCTCTCTATAAGTACGACGCCTGCGGCTACTGCCAGCGCGTGCTGCGCGCCATCGCCGACCTGGGGCTCCAGGAGCGCATCGAGCTGCGGGACACGCTGGTCGATCCGCGCTGGCGCAAGGAGCTCGTGGGCGCGACGGGGCGCGCCACGGTGCCTGTCCTGCGCATCGAGGACGAAGGCGAGGAGGTCCGCTGGCTCCCCGAGTCGCGCGACATCGTGGCCTACCTCTACGAGCGCTTCGGCGAGGGAAAGAAGCCGCCGGCGATCGAGACCCGCCAGATCCACCGGGTGGCCACCATGGCCATGTGGGCGCTCCTGGGCGCGGGCATCTTCTTCACCGAGTGGCAGCCGAGCCTCTGGTTCGCCGCCTGCCTCATCGGCGCGGTACGCAGCTTCCACAACGCCTGGCGCACCCGGGCGTGGTTCCCCGGCGCCGTCGGAGTGGTCTTCCTCTTCGCCTGCGCGGCCATCGCGCTCCGCGCCCAGGGCGTGATGGACGTGCCCTGGTGGTACGTCGCCTACGGGCTGGTGGCCGTGCTCTTGGTGGCCACGCTCATCGTCCGGCGCCGTACGCGCTAGGCTCCGCCCGCATGAGCGAGCTCGACCTCGACTTCGTGCGGGGTCACTTCCCCGCGCTCCGGCCGGACCTGGCCTTCTTCGACAACGCCGGGGGCACCGCCGCGTGCCGTCCCGTGATCCAGAGGATCGGGGCGCACCTGGAGACGAGCATGGTCCAGCTCGGCGGGACCCACCCGTGGTCCCGGGAGGCCACCGCGCGCGTCGCCGAAGGGCACGCCGCCGCCGCGCGCCTGATGGGCGCCGCGCCCGCCGACGTCGCGCTCACGCCCTCGACGACGGTGGCCTTCGCCCGCCTCGCGGCCTCCCTGGGGCCGACCCTGGGGCCCGGCGACGAGGTGGTGGTCACCGACCTGGACCACGAGGCCAACGTCGGCGTCTGGCGCCGGCTCGGCGAGGGCCCGGAGGCGCGCCCCGGAGTCCAGATCCGCGAGTGGCGCTTCGACGAGGGCACCCAGGCGCTCACCGAGGCCGGTCTCCGCGCGGTGCTGACCGAGCGGACGCGGCTGGTGATCTTCACCCACTGCTCCAACGTCGTCGGCGCCTTCCACGACGTCGCCCATCTGGCCTCGGTGGCCCGCGAGGTCGGCGCGCGGGTGATCGTGGACGGCGTGGCCTACGCGCCCCATCGCGCCGTGGACGTGGGCGCGCTGGGGGTCGATGCCTACGCCTTCAGCGCCTACAAGGTGCACGGGCCGCACCTGGGGCTCCTCTGGGTCGCGCCGGAGCTCCGCGCGACCCTGGTGAGCCGGAACCACTTCTTCCTGCCCACCGACACCGCCGCCTATCCGCTGGAGCCGGGCGGCGTCCCCCACGAGCTCGCGGCGGGCGTTCCGGGGATCGAAGCGTACTTCGACGCGCTGGCGGCTCACCACGGGGACCCCGACCGGGCGGCGCTCTTCGCGCGCATCGCCCGGCACGAGCGCTCCCTGGCCGAGCCGCTGGTCGCCTTCCTCCGGGAGCGGCCCGACGTCCGCCTGATGGGTCCGGCCACCGCCGACGAGGGGCTCCGCGCGCCGACCTTCGCCTTCGCGGTCGAGGGGATGGACGCCTCCGAGCTCCCGCCGCGCCTCGACGCGCGCGGGGTCAGCGTCCGCAGCGGCCACTTCTACGCCCACCGGGCCGTCGCGCGCCTGGGGCTCCTCGAGCGCGGAGGCCTGGTCCGGGCCAGCCTGGTCCACACCAACACCCCCGCCGAGGTCGCTCGCCTGATCGACGCCCTCCACGCCGAGCTCCCCCGCGCGCCGGGCTCGCCGGGCGCCTCCGACGCCTGAGACGCCTGAGACGCGAGCCTCGGCCCGCCGGGCGCGACCTGCTAGCCTCCCGAGGCCATGACCGAGCCCCGAAGCCCGCGCGTCGAGTTCTTCTTCGACACCTCCTCTCCGTACACCTACCTGGCCTCCACGCAGATGGCGGGCTTGGCGGAGCGCACCGGGGCCACGGTGGAGTGGCGGCCCTTCCTCCTGGGCGGGCTCTTCCAGTCCATCGGGAACCAGGCGCCGGCGACGTTGGCCGCGCGGGGCCGCTACATGGCCCGGGACCTCCAGCGCTGGGCCCGGCGCTATGGGGTGCCCTTCAACTGGCCCAGCCGCTTCCCGATGAACACCATCCCCGCGCAGCGGATGTTGGTGGCGCTCCGCGAGGCCGAGGGTGACGCCGCCTGCGCGTCCCTCGCCGCCCGGCTCTTCACCGCCTACTGGGTCGACGATGCCGACCTGAAGGATCCCGCAGTGCTCACCGCGGCGGCGACCGGGGCCGGCTTCGACGGCGCGGCGCTCCTCGAGCGCACCCAGGATCCGGCGGTCAAGGAAGGCCTCAAGGCCGCCACCGCCGAGGCCGAGCAGCGGGGAGCCTTCGGCGCGCCGACTTTCTACGTCGGGGGCGAGATGTTCTTCGGGAACGACCGGTTGCTGCTCGTGGAGGATGCCCTCATGGAGACCCGGGCATGAGCGAGGCCAAGGACGACCAGACGCCGGAACCCCCGGTGCGTACGCCGAAGAAGACCCTGGGGGCCCGTCCCAGTGTGAAGAAGCGCGAGTCGGGCGAGGTGGACGCCCTGCGGGACGACGAGCTCCCGGAGACCGCCGACGACAAACCGGAGCCGGCCAGCACCAAGAGCTCGACGACCCGGCGGACCACCAAGAAGGCGAAGAAGAAAAAGAAGTCCGCCGGCGCCGCCACCGAGCCCGCGGCCGAGGCCACCGAGGCGCCTTCCGGCGACCAGTACCTCTGCGTCCACTGCGACCACACCTTCTACCCGGCCGGGGACGCCCCGCCGACCCGCTGCCCCTCCTGCATGCGCAAGGGCGGCTTGGAGGTGGTGCGCAAGGCCAAGGCGAAGGGCGGGCGTCCGTGGCTCATCCCCGGCCTGGTGGTCGGCGTCGTGGCCGCCATCGGCGTGGGCTACGCCGTGTGGGACTCGCAGACCGCGGATCCCGTGGACGGCGACGCGCCGCTGCGACCCCTGTCGACCTCGGAGCTCCTCGGGTACCTGCAGGCCGCCAACGCTGGCCGGGAGGCCGCCGAGATCTTCGATGGCGGCGACGCGATCGAGGCCCTCGCCGAGCACGCCAGCGGCGGCACGCCGGCGGCCAAGGCCGCCGCGCTCAGCGAGCACGTGGCCGGGCGCCGCGAGGCGGGCGCCTTCGAGGCCTGGTCCTTCAGCACCCCCCGGGACACCCCCGCCCGCGGCGCCGAGCGCACCGCCGAGCGGCTGGCCGCCGAGGACGCGGCGCACCTCTATCCCCTCGAGGTGGCGCTGGCCTCCACCGTCGCCCTCCGGGAAGCCGGGGTGGACGCCATGGTGGCCGAGCTCTGGGAACTCCCGGAGACCCAGTCGCCGCCGGACCCGTCCGGCCACTTCGGCTACTTCGGCGTCGCGGTCTACGACGGCGAGGCCGGGGAAGGGGACGCCACCCTCTACGATCCCTACGGCGGCCACGAGGAGATGCCCGACGACGAGGGCTCCCGCGTCCTCAGCGACGCCCAGGCGGTCGGCGCCTGGCTCTCGCTCCAGGCGCTCCACGACCACGTCCACGAAGGCGACCTCGTCGGCGCGATGAGCAGCGCGCGCAAGGCCCTGCGCCTGGATCCCCGGGCGCCCTACGCGCGGGCCGTCGAGGCGGCCATCTTCCTGGCCAGCGGCGGCGTGCAGGAGGGCATCGACGACCTCGAGTCTGCCATGCAGATCCGCGCCGACGCCCCCCGCCGCAACCTGTTGGCGGGCGTCTTCCTGGCCACCGGCGACAGCGACGGGGCCCAGCGCGAGGTCTCCCTGGCCCTGGAGGAGGCGCCCGAGTTCGCCGACGCTCACGCCACCCTGGCCGCGTTGCACATGATGGCCGGCGACGAGCGCGCCGCGCTCCTGGAGCTCGAGGCCGCGCAGCGCTTCGACCCCGGCCTGGTGAACCTGCCGCTGCTCTGGGCCCAGTACCACATGCAGACGGGCAACGTGCAGCAGGCGGTCCGCAACGCGGTCATCGCCGTGGACCGCCGCCCCCACGACTGGCAGGAGCGGCTCCGCGCGGCCCAGGTCTTCCGCGCCGCCAACGAGTTCAACGAGATGCGCCGCCAGGCCCACGCCATCCTGGAGCTCGCGCCCGCGGGCCAGGAAGAGGCCATCCGGCAGCAGATCACCCAAGTGCTCGGCGAGACCGCCTTCGAGGAGTTCGACGAAGAGTCGGCCCTCCGCGTCGAGGACTACTCCGAGGAGGAGGAGCCCGACGACGAGCTCGACGACCTGGGCGACCTCGACGAGCCGGAGCTCAGCCTCGGCAGCGGATCCTCGCTGCTCGGCGGCGACGACAGCGGCCCTTCGCTCCTCGACTCCGACCTCGGCGGGGGCGGGCTGGGCGGCGGCCTCGGCGGCGGTCTGGGCGGCGGCGGGCTCGGGGGCGGCTTGGGTGGCGGCCTCGGCGGGGGCGGCGGCGGACTGCAGCTGCGCTCGCCGAGCTCCATGCTCCAGCTCAACCTCGGCGACTGACGCGCTTTCCGATCGGGGCCGCATTGGGTACCTTTCGCGGCCGATGGCCCTGGACGACGACGAGCTGAGGTTGGGCGCGGCGCCGCCCCTGGTCCCCGGCCCCTCCCTGGAAGCCGAGGAGAAGGCCATGCGCGGCGGGCGCGGCGGGATGATCGCCGCCGCCGTCCTCGCCGTGTTGGTGGTCCTGGGCGCGGTGGTCGCGCTGATGATGGGCGACGACAACTCGGCCTACGAGACCCTGGGCCGCAACGTCAACGGCGCCACCGGCGAGCACTACGACCACTTCTGGCACTGCGTCTTCGCCGGCGAGCCGACCATGCGGAGCAACGAAGACTTCCTGCGCGAGCTCAACTCGCGCGCCGAGCAGGGCGGCAAGCGCTTCGGCGCGCTGGTCCAGGAGCGCTGCGTCGACCACCTCGGCGAGCTCGAAGCCCGCCTCGACGTGCTGATCCCGCCGGACGACCTCCGGCCGGCCAAGAACGACCTGGTGGCCGCGGTCCGCGACCTACGCGGCGCCTGGAGCGACTACCTGGCCTACCTGGACACCCTCGAGGGCCCCTATGAGGCCGACGAGGCGCGGGACCAGGTGAACCGCATCGCCCGCGCCTGGTTCGACTACGAGCGGGCGCACGGCGCGATCAACGAAGCCATCCGCGCGCGGCTCGACTGAGCGGAGCCCAGGCGAGCGCAGCGCGCCAGTGGTTCTGGCGTTTCTGCGGCTCTGCGGCTCTGCGGCTCAGCGGCTCGGGGCCAGCGGCTCCGGGCTCAGCGGCAGAGCACCTGCTGGCGGGCCGTGGCGTCGGCTTCGAAGCCCAGCGGGAGCGCGAGGTCGACCACGCCCCCCGGGTCCGCAAAACGCGTCTCCTGGACGGCCTGGAGCGCGCACGCGCGGAGCGCCGGATCGCCGATGGCGTCGGCGGTGGCGCAGGCCTGGGTCACTTCGCCCCCCGGGCCGATCCGGAAGCCCACCGCCAGGACGCCGGCGGCTTCGCCGACGCCCGAGCGGTACTCGTTGCAGCGCGCCAGCCGCCCGCGGAGGTCGGCCAGCGCGCCCGCCGCCGACGCCGCGTCGAACCGTCCCTCCGCTTCGTCGGTCGGCGGAAGACCGCCGGGGCAGAGCCCGGCCTCACTCGCCTCGGCGGGCACCAGCGGCTCCGGAAGCCGCGTGTCCTCCGGGAGCAGCACCCCGAAGGCCACGGTCGTTTCGGCGGGGAGGGCGGCGGCCACCGAGGCCAGGCGGTCCAGCGGGGTGCCGGCGTCGGCGGTGATCACCACCTCGGCGTAGTCGACCAGGCGCTCACCGAGCTCGGCGGGCGTGACGGTCGCCTCCAGGGCGCCATCGGTGGAGCGCAGGACCAGACCCTCGGCGCCGACGAAGACCAGGGCGCTCTGGCCCGGGGTCCGGGGGGTCATGGTGAACACGGCCACCGCGCGTCGACCGCCGCCGCGCTGGCCCCAGCGGCTCAGCACGCGCACCGGCCCCGAGTGGCGGCGGAGCGCCTGGGCGAGGCTCGCCACCGGAGCGGGCAGGGGCCGCAGCGGCACCGCCAGGTCGGCCTCCAGACGCCAGGAGCCGGCCCCGCGCAGCAAGCATCCGGCGTCGGAGTCCCCGTCGCCCTGCCCGTCGAGGGCCCGGGCGGTCTCCACCAGGTCGGCGAAGGTCGCCCCGGCGCCCAGGTCGCGGGTGCGGGGCGGCGCCGGCGCCGGCGTCGGCGTCGGCTCGGTCCGGGCGTCGGGGACCGCGGTCTCTCCGCCCGACTCGGGCGGCGGAGTCGCCGTCGAGGCACCACCGCAAGCGAGGATCAGGGCGGAGAGCCAGATTGAGCGCATGGCCGAACCCTATCAGGGCGCCCCGGCGGGCTCCCGGCGAAAGTCGTCGAAAACTCGACGTCGCGAGGGCCGGCGGTCTATCGGTGGATCATGCGGACGCGGACCATCTCCAGCGCGCTCGCCGCGGTGCTCGTCGGCGCCGTGGCCGCCGGTCCGGTCTCCGCCACGCCCCGGGACACCACCCGGGGTCCGGGAGCGCGGCGCCTGCCTCATTCGAGCCGCTCCGTCGGGCTTCCCTTCGACGGACGCCTGCGTCGCCCGGTGGAGCTGCGCGAGTCCGCGTATCTCCGGCGAGTGACGGAGTACGAGCCGGGCGGGAACTTCTACGGGACGTGGGAGCTGGTCCAGCTGCTGGAGCGCGCCGCCTACCGAGTCGAGCGCCGGCTCCCGGGGGCCAAGCTCTCCGTCGGCGAGCTGAGCGCCGAGCACGGCGGTCGGCTGCCCGGCCACGCTTCGCACCAGAGCGGGCGCGACGTCGACCTGGCCTTCTACATGCTCGATGGTCGCGGCCGTCCCTACCCGCCGGGCGCTTTCGCCGCGTTCGACGCCCACGGGCGTGGGCTCCGGCCCAACGAGGGGCTGACCTTCGACGACGCCCGCAACTGGGAGCTGGTGGCCAAGCTGGTCGCCGACGGCGACGCGCGGGTCCAGTACATCTTCGTCGCCCGCCACATCAAGCAGCGCCTCCTGGCGGAGGGGCGCCGACGCGCGGCGCCGGCTTCGGTGCTGGAGCGGGCCGAACGGGTGATGGTCCAGCCGGCGTCGGGGAACCCGCACGCCAATCACTTCCACGTGCGCATCTACTGCGCGCCGGCCGACCGGCCGACCTGCCGCGACCAAGGTCCGCGGCATCCCTGGTACCCGGGCTGAGCGTCGGGTTCGATCCGGCGGATCGAGGACGATCCGCTTGGCCTCGAGGATGAGTCAGGGGGTGTCGCGCGTGACGCGCAGGTGTCGCCGATGAGCCGAGGGCTCGCCGCGGCGACGACGGCCAGGAACTCAGACGGCGGCGACCATCGGGGTGAGCCGGGGCTCGCGGCGCTCGATGGTGGGCTCGGCGGGCATGGTCCACTGGTCGTACCAGCGAGCGACCATCCCCAGGCGCGGAGCCCGGCGGAGCGCGACGAAGACGTCGGCGCGGTCGTCGACCTCGCGCGCCACGGCCGCTTCGGCCAGGGGCGTCACGATGAAGATGCGGTCTGCCCCCGCGTGGAGGAGGCGCGCGATGGCGGCATCGACCGGGCCGATGCGGCGGATCCGCTCCGCCACCAGGATGACCGTGCGCGGGGCCTGCTGGACGCCGTCGAGGTCGGCGTGTTCGAAGCCCAGCCGACGGGCCACGGCTCCGGCGAGGCGCTTGCTGGCTCCCCCCATCGCGTAGACCGTCGCGGTCTCCACCAGATGCTCACGCAGCCCATCGGTCAGCTCGTCGGCTGCCTCGTGGGTGTCGCGGAAGTGGTCGTAGAGGGGTTCGAGGAGGAGCATGCCCACCCCTTACGCAAGCTCGGTGCCATCCCTTGACGCGAGATCCGTGAGCCCTAATCGGCGCAGTTGGCCACACTGCGCACGATTGGCGCGCTCTGCTCACCAAGTTGTCCCACCCTCCGTTCCAACGGGGACCTACCTGGACCTACCCCAAGGGATCGAAATCACTCGGAAAGCAGGTGGGCCTGGCGCAGGAGCCGTCGCCAGAGGCGATCGCGCCCGTCGCCGGTCTCCGCGCTGTAGCCCATGGCGCGGGGCCGCTGGGCGACCTGGTCGAGGGCGAGCTTGCGCTTGGACTTCGGCAGCTTGTCGGTCTTGGTGGCCACCAGGATGGCGGGGCGACCGATGGACTCCAGGTACTCCAGGAGCTCGGCGTCGTCTTCCTCGAGGCCGCGGCGGACGTCCACGATGACCACCACCGCCCGCAGACCCGCGCGGGTGCTGAGGAATCCCTCGATCAGCGGGCCCCAGGAGCGGCGCTCCTTCTTGCTCCGCTTGGCGAAGCCGTAGCCGGGGAGGTCCACGAAATCGAGCTCGGCGTCGCGTGCGTCCCCTTCCTCGGGTGTGATGCGCAGGTCGACCCGGAAGAGGTTCACGCCCCGGGTCGCGCCGGGGGTGGAGCTGGTGCGCACCAGCTTCTTCCGCTCGACCAACGAGTTGATGAGGGACGACTTGCCCACGTTGCTGCGCCCGGCGAAGGCGATCTCGGCCACCACCGGTGGGGGCAGGCGGTCGAGGTCGGTGGCCGAGGCGAGGAAGCGGGCGTCGCGGACGAGGTAGTCCATGGCCCCGCTCTACCACGCGGCGCTCAGCGGCGCCGTCGCCGGCGCAGCGAGGACCAGAGCGCGCCGACCTCCTGGGACCCCAAGGCCTTGGCCGCCGCCAGGTACACGACGGCGCCGGTGGTGACGGCGACACCCAGGAGGACGGCGTTGAAGGGCGTGCTGCCCCGGTACCACTCGCCGAAGCGCGCGATGCCCAGGATGGCCAGCCCCATGACCAAGGCGGCGCCGCTGGAGCGAGCGGCGGAGATCGCCACCGAGCGGAGCCCCAGGCGCCCCACGCGGCGCCGGAGCATGAAGATCAGGGTGAAGAGCTGGACCGCGGCCGCGACCCCGATGGCCAGGGCCAGGCCGGCGTGTTTCAGCGAGCGCATGGTCGCCAGGGCGACCGCGAAGAAGACCACCAGGTTCGCCGCGCTGGCCTTCACCGGCGAGCGCGTGTCTCCGAGGGCGTGGAACATGGGGACCACCGTGCGCACGGAGGCCACCGCCCAGATGAAGCCCGCCAAGTAGATCAGCGCCCACGCGGTCTCGGCGATGGCCACCTCGTCGAAGCGCCCGCGTCCGAAGAGGACGGCCACGGTGGGCTCCGCGAGGAGCCCCAGCGCCACCGTGGAGGGGAGGGCGACGAAGAGGGAGAGCCGGAGGGCGTCGCGGAAGACCTCCTTGGCCCGGTCCTTCTCGCCCCGGGAGGCGAACTCGGCCAGGGTGGGCAGCGCGGCGGTGCCGATGGCCAACGCGAACATCCCCTGGGGGATCTCCACCAGGCGCTGCGCATAGAAGAGGTAGCTGATGGCGCCCTCGGGCAGGTAGGACGCGAGCTGCCGCGATGCGATGACGTTGAGCTGGTAGACCCCCAGGCCCACGAAGAGCGGGAGGAGCCGGCCGAAGGCCTCGCGCACGTGCGGGTCCCGCAGCCCCAGGCGGGGCCGGTCGAGGTAGCCGGCGCGGCGGAGCGCGGGGAGCTGTGCCAGGAGCTGCAGCAGGCCCCCCACCAAGGCCCCGAACGCCAGCGCGGCCACGCCGGGGAGCCCGAGGTCTCCCATCCAGGGCAGGAGCAGGAGCGCGGCGGCGATGAAGGCCACGTTGAGGAGGGCCGGCGCGAAGGCGGGCGCGACGAAGCTCTTGGCGGCGTGGAGGGCGCCGGTGGCCAGGGCGGCGGCGCCCATGAGCCCGATGTAGGGGAAGACCATGCGGGCCAGGAGCACGGTGGTGGACCAGAGTTCGGCGTCGTCGCGGAATCCGGAGGCGTAGAGGGCGACCAGGCCCGGGGCCGCCACCACCCCGATGAGGCAGACGACGGCCAGCAGAAGCAGCATGGTCCCGCTGAGCCGGGCGTAGAAGGCCTTGGCGGCCTCGGGGCCCTCCTTCTCCCGGACCTCGGTGAGGACCGGCACGAAGGCGCCGCTCACCGCGCCCTCACCCAGGACCACCCGGAGCGCGTTGGGGATGGTGAAGGCCAGCCAGAAGGCGTCGGTGGCGGCCACGGCGAAGCTGGCGGCGATGACCGCGTCGCGGACGGCGCCGAGGATCCGGGAGGCCAGCGTGCCCGCCGCCACCACCCCTGCGCGCCGGGCGATGGACCCGCGCTCGCTGCCTGGCTCACCGCTCATTCGATCCCTCCAGATACCCCGCGCCGCAGGTCGGGGCCACGATTCGACAGCCGTGGCAGCGCGCCCCGGTCGACGTGGGGGCCCCGGACCGAAGTGTCGCGGCGACCCCACCGGACCCACGCCCGCCGAACGCACGAAGGCCGCCCGCGGTTTCCCGGGGACGGCCTCCGATTACAGCGTGATGCGACGGGAGTCAGTCCTCCTCCATCGCCTCCTCTTCGGCGTCGAGGGCGTCGTCGGCGGCCTCTTCGGCGCGCTCACCGGCGATCTCCTGCTCGAGCTCGTTCTCGCCCGCAGCCGCGGCTTCCGCCTCGGCCTGACCCTCGGCGGCCTCTTCGATGGCCTCCTCGCGGTTCTCGGCGGCTTCCTCGCGCTCCTCGGCCATCTCCTCCTGCTGCTCCTCGGCGGGATCCTCACAGGCGGTCGTCGCCAGGGCGCCCACGAGGGCGAGCTTCCACAAATGCTTGATCATCTCTCGAGTTCTCCTTTCGCCCCCACGGGGCGTCCGCCGGGCCCCTTTGCAAGCCGCTGACCAACCTTGCGCGCGGTTGTGAACGGTGATTCAGTGTGGCCATGAAGCGCGACATCTTCGGTGAGGAACACGAGATCTTCCGCCAGAGCCTGCGGCGCTGGATCCAGAGCGACGTGGTGCCCCACCAGGAGACCTGGCGCGAGGAGGGCATCGTGGCCCGGGAGACCTGGCGGAGCGCCGGCGCCCACGGCTTCCTCTGCCCCTGGCTGGAGGAAGAGCACGGGGGCCCCGGCGGCGACTTCCTGCACTCGGTGGTGGTCATCGAGGAGCTGGCCAAGGTCTACGAGTCGGGCTTCGCGGTGAGCCTGCACTCCGACATCGTGGTCCCCTACGTCCACGAGTTCGGCAACGCCGAGCAGAAGAAGCGCTACCTCCCGGGGCTGGCGAACGGCGAGCTGGTCTCGGCCATCGCCATGACCGAGCCGGGCACCGGGTCCGATCTGGCGGCCATCCGCACCACGGCTCGCAAGGAGGGCGACGAGTACGTCCTCGACGGCTCGAAGACCTTCATCAGCAACGGGCATCTCTGCGACGTGTGCATCGTCGCCGCCAAGACCGGCGACGCGGACACCAACCCCCACCAGGCCATCTCCCTCTTCCTGGTCGATGCCGGCAGCGAAGGGTTCGTGAAGGGCCAGCGCCTGAAGAAGATGGGCATGGCCTCCCAGGACACCTCGGAGCTGCACTTCGATGGCTGCCGGGTCCCCGCGGCCAACCTCCTCGGCCCGGAGGGCGGCGGCTTCCTGATGCTGATGAAGAAGCTGCAGCAGGAGCGGCTGGTGGTGGGCGTCGCGGCCCAGGCCGGCGCGCGGCAGGTGCTGGAGGACACCTTGGTTTACGTGAAGGAGCGCGAGGCCTTCGGGCGCCCCATCGGGAAGTTCCAGAACACCCAGTTCCAGCTCGCCCAGGTGGCCACCGAGGTCGAGGTCGGCCAGGCGTTCCTCGACAAGCTCCTCCAGAGCCACGTCGCCGGCGAGTACCTCGTCAAGGAGTGCTCGATGAGCAAGCTCTGGCACTCGGAGATGCTCGGGCGGGTGGTGGACACCTGCCTGCAGCTCTTCGGCGGCTACGGCTACATGCTGGAGTACCCGGTGACCCGCGCCTACATGGACGCCCGGGTGCAGCGCATCTACGCCGGCACCAACGAGATCATGAAGGTGATCATCGCCAAGCAGCTTGGTTTATAGGGGGATTTTGGGAAAATCCCCCGGCTTGTCGCGGGTGAA
>DCLA01000055.1:23536-44620 GCA_002320815.1 Myxococcales bacterium UBA1660 | reverse complement strand
TGGGCAGGGATGCCGAACGGGCCCTATCGTCATAGGGGTGGCTGCCTCGTACGTTCTCTGTCCCGAGTGTTCGACCCCTTGCTCGCTCCGCGCCGTCGAGTGCGACGTCTGTGGGCAACCGCTCGGCGAGGTGCCCGACTACGCGCCTCTCCAGCGAGACCTCCGCGTCTGGCGGAAGCGTGCCATCCAAGGGGGCGCCGCGTTCGTTTTCCTGGCGATCGCCAACGCCGCGGTCTTCCGGACCGGCTTCCTCTTCCTGGTCCTCCCTGGCGGAGTCTCCCTTCTCGCCGTGACCCGGTACCGGGAGCTCGCGCGCCGGCTCCGAGGCGCGGGCCGACCCTCGACCTTCTGATCCGGCCCTACACCTCACCCGTCCGCTGCAGCTCGACTCCGTAGAGCTTCGAGAGCCGCTCCGCGACCTCGAGGGCGGAGGCGCGCGCTCGGACCGCCCGTGGGCCCATGTGCCCCACTCCGACGTGGACCTGAACCTCTTCGGGCGGGCCATCGAAGACGACGGTGACCGTGTAGACCAGGCTGCCGCTGCTCTTCCCGCCGGAGATATGTCCGTGCATGCGGACACCCGCCACTCGCTCGACCGGCTTCGTGTCGCGAATCCAGCCGAACAGGCCCCGGACAGAGGTCAACCCCAGCGAGTCGGCCACCAGCCGCCGCGGGAAGAAGGTGACGAGGAGGAGCACGAGGAGCGCCCCGCCGACTCCGGCGTAGAGACCCAGGGCCGATTCCGAGGTCCACAGATGCCGGGCCAGCCGGTCCATGGCGCCCCGGTGATACTGGAGGACCAGGCTGACGGAGACGAAAAGCAGCGAAAACGCAAAGATTCCCACGCACCCGAAGGTCAACCCCGGTCGTGTTCGCCACTCGCCCACCGAGCCGGTGGCTTGGTCGAGGGCGCGCTCCAGGGCGTCGCCGCCGCGGTCGGCGAGCACCAGGTCGACGCCGTCGGCGATGGCGTAGAGCAGGCGTCCAGCCTCCTTGCGTCGCCCGCGCACAGCGTCCAGCCGCACGCGCCGGCGGCCCCCGGCCCGGCTCTCGACGAAGAGCCATCGAGAGGTCAGCGCCACCCGTCGAGCCACGACCGAGAACGGGTGGTCGGGGTCGGAACGCCACCAGAGCCGCAGGCGCTCGACGACGCCGAGGGCGTCCCGCCGGGCGACGACGACCTCGGCCGCCGCGCGGAAGGGTGCGCCTTCCCCGCGCTCCCCTGGCCACGTTTCGGTCGCCTCCCAGCTCACGCGGGCAGCGTACCCACCCCCTCGCTCGGTGGCGAGGGTCCGCTCGCGGCAGTCCGGGCCGAGACTTCAGGCGCCGAGGGCCGGGGCGGTGCACGTCGGACACCGCCCGAGCTCCCTCGCGAAGCGCGCCCCGCAGTAGCCACAGTGCACGGCCCCGGCGCTCGCCCCCGCGAGCCGGGTCAGCTCCGGGTAGAGGGTCTCGAGCTCGGCGCTGGACATACGGTCCGCGTCCTCGCTCGGACTCCAGATGATCTCGAACGCCACGAGCTCCAGGGGCTCGACCTGGTCCAGGGCATCCAGCGTTCTCTCCATGCCCTCGCGCCGATGGTCCGGGGCGGGGAGCTCCCCGTGGCTGGCGACCACCAACGAGACCACGCAGAAGCCCTCCCCCTCCTCGGGACGAGGCGCGAGCCTCCCCGCCGACGTGGCCCCCGTACCGACGGTCTGGTACCGAAAGCGCGCCCGAAGCTCGGCGACCTGCTCCTGGAAGGTCGACTGCGCCTCGCCTTTGGGTTCGAGCGCGCCCAGGCGCCCACCCACGTGGGCCCAGTGTTCGGAGTGGCCCCCCATCACCGCCGCGAGCGTCGCCATCAGGTCCCGCCGGTCCACGGGATAGCGGGTATCCATGGAATCGGCGACGCGGCGCAGGGCCTCCTGGACCTCCCGCCGCGCCCCACCGTCGACGCTGACCCCGTACACCGCGACGCGCACGTCGGAGGCCAAGAGCCGGCGACGCCGCGCGGCTCGGAGCGCAGGCCCCCCGACACCGAAGAGCATCCCCAGACCGAAGGTCGAGAAGATGAGCACCTCCCAGACGATCTCGCCCGTGGAACGCGGTCCCCGTTCCCGGCGGTCGCGCTCGGTCCGATGGGGGAACGGGTCGTAGTCGTCTCCCGAACCGGTGCCCGAGCCCGTGCTCGAGCCTCCGACCGAACCCGAAGAGCTCGACCCGCCGCCGCCCCAGTACCCGCCCGACCCGCCACCGACGGTGGGCGCCGTGCGACGAGTCCCGGACGACTCGCTCTCGCCCCAGTCGCCGGCTCCGAAGCTACCGCCCGTCGACTGCGCGTCCGCCACCCCGGTGACGCACCACAGCGCGACACCGAGTGCCCATCTCCCCCATTGCACCGAGACGTTGTCTCAACCCCGGTGCCCCGACGCAAGGACGCCCTCGACCCCCGACGCGAGGACGCCCTCGACACCGGTGCCCCGACGACGCGAGCCCCACCCCGGCGCCCTTTCGCGAGGCACCGCGACGGCCCCGGCGCCCCACCGCGAGGACGCCCTCTCCTCCTCGAGGCTCGCTCAGGCCTCTTCGAGCTGCAACACCGGCGCGCCCTCGTCGATGTCGTCCCCGTCGGCGGGAACGATCGCCGCGACCTTGGCCCGCGCCGGCAACCCCGGTCCCCCGTAGGTGACCCGGTTGAAGGTCTTCATGACCTCGAGGAGGCAGATGGCCTGCCCCTGCTCGACGACGTCGCCGACGGCGAGGAAGGGCGGCTGGTCCGGCGCCGGGCGCGCGTAGAAGCGCCCGCTCATCGGGGAGCGGAACACGAGCCCACCTTCGGCCGCGCCACCGACGTCGGCCACGGCGGCGCTCACCGCCGCGCCCGCGCCCTCGGGGTCGAGCCGGAGCAGCACCGTGTCGTAGTCCACGGCGCTCCGGGCCCGGCCCGCGTCGAAGACCTCGGTGACCACGCCACCGGCATCGGACGGCGCGAAGAGCGGCACCCGCCGCCCCTGGATCTCCAGCGCCCCGATGGCCATCCCCGGCGTCACCAGGCTGCCGACGGCGGGCGCCTCGCGCCAGAGGCCCACGGTGGGCGGCCGGAGCAGGAAGGTTCCCTCGCTCGCCTCGCTTCGCGCGATCAGACTCACCGCACACCTCCCACCAACACGTCGAGGTCGTGGAGCGACCAGATGCGCGGGTTCTTGATCCGTCGATGCCCGATCGCCTGGTAGCTGCACTCGACCAAGGTCTCCAGCCAGCTCCGCAGCTCGCCGAGCTCGACGATCTCGTCGGTGTCCATCTGCCGCGCGGCGACGAAGGGGTCCATGTCGCGCTCGATGCGCTCTTCGACCTCCTGCATCCCCTGGGCGATCTTGGCGCGCTCCTCGGGGTCGTCGGTGGCGATCTCGAAGTCGTCGTCGAGCTTGGTGTTGAACGCCGCGATGGACAGCGTGCGGCCCTCCATCACGCTGAGCCGGCTCAACGTCGTCGAGAGCTGCACGACGGGGTCGTAGGGCAACCCCGCCATGGCGTAGTAGCCGGCGCCGGAGGCCTTGCGCAGCAGCACCGTGAACATCGGCGTCGTGTTGGTGCTGTTGGTGTAGATGAGGCTCGAACCGTACGCGAGGAGCCCCTGGGCTTCGGCTTCCTTGCCGATGTCGAAGCCGCTGATGTCCTGCAACCAGAGCAGCGGGATCCCGTCGGCGTCACAGGCCCGGCTGAAGGCCGCGATCTTGGCGATCCCCGCGCGGTAGAGGATCCCCGCCGGGCGCTTCTTGCCCGGGTGCTCGGGGTCGTCCACCAGACCCTGCCGGTTGATCACGAAGCCGGCGTAGAGCCCGCCCACGCGACCGACGCCGCAGATCATCTCCTTGCCCACGTCGGGCAGGACCTCCCAGAAGAGGCTCTGGTCGCAGAGGCGCGCGAGCACCTCTTCGGCGTCGTAGACCTCCCGATGGTCGGGGGGCAGGAGCTCTCCGAGCTCGCGGGCCGGATGCAGCGGCTCCATGGGGAGCTCGTCGCCGCGGTAGAAGGGCGCCGCGGAGCTCGGAAGACGCCGCAGCTCCTCGCGGACGCAGCGGAGCAACGTCTCGTCGTCGGGGACCCGCACGTCGGCGCAGCCCGACTCGTGCACGTGGACTTCGGGGCCGCCGATGTCGAGGGAGGTGATCTTCTGGCTCTTGGCGCCCTTCAGCAGCGCGGCGCCGGCGATCACCATGTAGGCCTGCTCGGTCATGTAGACCCGGTCGCTGATGATGGGCATGTACCCACCGCCGGCGATGCAGTCGCCGAACACCCCCGCGATCTGCGGCACGCCCTCGGCGCTCAGCAGGCTGTTCATCTTGAAGATGTGGCCCGCGCCGGTGGCCCCGCCGAAGCTCTTCGACTGCTCGGGCAGGTAGAGGCCGCTGCAGTCCACCAGGTACACGGTGGGCAGCTTGAGGCGCAGGGCCATCTTCTGGGCGCGCTGGATCTTCTCCGGCGTCATCGGCCACCACGCGCCGCTGGCGACGGTGTTGTCGTTGGCGATGACCATGCACCAGCGGCCCTCGATGCGGACGTAGGCGGTGATCACCCCCGCGCCCGGCGAGCGCAGCTTGCCGAACTGGACCCCGTGGTTGACGAAGGTGCACACCTCGTGGATGCGGGTGCCGGGGTCCTTGAGGCGCTCGATGCGCTCCCGCGCGGTGAGCTTCCCCTTGGCGTGGACTCGCTCGACGTACTTCTCGCCCCAGCCGGCCTCGACCTCGTCGCGGGCCTGGCGCAGGCGGCCCTCCAGCTCACCCAACCGGTCGCGGCGGGAGGCGAAGGTGCGGTCGTCGGCGATGGCGTCGCGGGGCGAGCCGATGGGGCGGATGCGGACGTGCGACATCAGCCGTTCTCCTTCTGGTCTTCGGTTCCCCCCGAAGGCGACGGCGGCCATCCGGGGATGCCGCCGGTGTCGTAGGCGCTCGAGCGGAAGGCTTCGGAGCGCAGGATGCTCAGGTGCATGGACGCGGTGGTGGGCACGCCCTCGATGACCAGCGCCTCCAGGGCGGCGATCATCCGGTCGACGGCCTCGGCGCGATCCTTCCCGTGGGTGATCACCTTGCAGAGCAGGCTGTCGTAGAAGGGCGGCACCACGTAGCCCTCGGCCACGTGGGTATCCACGCGCACGCCCTCGCCCGTCGGCAGCGCGAGGCGCTCGATGCGACCGGGCGCGGGCCGGAAGTCGGCGGAGGGGTCCTCGGCGTTGATGCGACACTCGATGGCGTGGCCCTCGAGGGTGATGTCGTCCTGGGTGAACGCGAGGCGCTGGCCGGCGCCCACGCGGATCTGCTGCTCGACCAGATCGATGGGCTCGCCGTGGGCCCGGGCGCGCATCTCGCTGACGGTGTGCTCGACCTGCAAGCGCGTGTTCATCTCCATGAAGCGCAGGGTTCCGTCGCGGTCCTGCAGGAGCTCCATTGTCCCGGCCCCGACGTAACCGATGGCCCGGGTCGCCTCGATGGCGGCCTCGAGGGTCCGCGCGCGCTCGTCGTCGGCGAGGAGCGGCGCCGGCGACTCCTCGACGAGCTTCTGATGGTTCCGCTGGACCGTGCAGTCCCGCAGCCCGAGGTGCACCACGTTGCCGTACTTGTCGGCGAGGAGCTGGATCTCGACGTGGCGCCCGCGCTCGACGAGCTTCTCCAGGTAGAGCCGATCGTCGCCGAAGGCTGCCAGGGCCTCGCCGCTGGCCTCCCGATAGGCCTGCTCGATGGAGTCGGCGTCCCGCGCGATGCGCATGCCCCGGCCGCCGCCGCCGCTCTCGGCCTTGAGCAGCACCGGATAGCCCACCTCGGCCGCGACGCGCTTGGCGTCGTCGACGTCCGCGAGGATCCCTTCGCTCCCGGGGATCAGCGTCAGCCCCGCCCGACCCATGGCGCGCTTGGCCGGGGTCTTCTTGCCCATGAGCAGCATCGCGGCCGCGGGTGGTCCCAGGAAGGTCACGCCGTGGGCCTGGGCCAGCGCGGCGAAGCGAGGGCTCTCGGCCAGGAAGCCCCACCCCGGATGGAGCGCGGTGCAGCCGCTCTGCTTGGCCGCCTGGACCAGTCGCTCCGGGTCCAGGTAGCTCTGCGCCGAGCGCCCGGGCCCGATCACCACGCGTTCGTGATCCGCGCAGTAGGCCGCGTCGCGGTCGGCCTCGGAGACGGCGAAGACCGGTGTGACCCCGAGCCGAAGACAGGTCCGCGCGACCCGCGCGGCGACCTCGCCTCGGTTGGCGATCAAGAGCCGATGGAAGAACGTGTTCTGTGTCGGGGGAGCGCTCACCAGGCGCGCCTCATACCATAGATCTGGCTCCGCCCGCCCCCAGGGCCGCTCGGGGGTCTGACGCCGTGCGAGGACTCTCGCGAGGTCCCCGCGCGACCGGGCGCGCCCCGCCGCGAGGTCCCCGTGTAGTCTGCCGGGGTGTCTCAGCGCCTGACCGTCGACGTCCTGCTCTCCCTCCATCGGCTCGGTGCCCCTCGCGGCGCGGACGACCTCGTGGTGGTCCCGGTGACCACCGTGGACCGGGACGCCGACCGGATGCTGACCCGCGTCGACCGCCTCGGCGACGCGGGCCTCGAGCCCTTCCTCGGCGCGGGTGCCACCGCTCCGGAGGTCGCCCCCGATGCGTCCGCGGTGGCGTTCCTCCGGGAGGTGGATGGCCAGAAGCAGCTCCACTCGATCGAGGCCGCCGGCGGCGAAGCGCGGGTTCTCACCGACCTCCCCCACGGCGTCCTCGCCATGCGGTGGCTACCCGATGCTTCCGGGCTCATCGCGGTCGCGCCCCTGGCCCGGAGCGCGCCGACGCTGGAGGGGACCCGGGCGCTGATGAAAGACGAGGCCGCTCGGCAGCACGGCGCGCGGACGACCGAAGCCCGCCTCTACCGCTACTGGGACCGCTGGCTCACCGACGAGCGCGCGCACCACCTCTTCCGGGTCGACCGGACCGGCGCCACGCGCCACCTGACCTTTCCGCTGGACGCCTGGCTCGGCCTGGGTCCGATGGTGGATCTGCGCAGCCAGCTCGCCATCGCGCCCGCCGGGGACCTGGTGGTCTTCAGCGCCGCCAGCATCCCCCACGGTGGCGAGGGCGAGCCCGCCCTCCCCCGCTATGCCCTCTGGGCATTGGATCCGCGCCGGGAGGAACCGGCCATCCGGGCCCTGACCCCCGCCAACCCCGCCGCCGATACCGGCCCCGTCTTCGTCGATCAGCGCACCGTGGTCTTCGGCGCTCGCAGCGAGCCCCGCGACTATGCCTCGCCGCCAGTGCTGACCCGCCTCGACGTGGAGTCCGGGGTCCAGACCTCCATCAGCAGCGACTGGGACCTCGCCCCCGCGAGCTGGACCTTCCACGAGGGCGCCTTGTGGGTGGTCGCCGAAGAGCGCGCCCGCATGCGCCTCTTCACGGTGGACCCCGAGACCGGTGAGCGCCGGGCGCGGACCGAGCTCGCCGGCTCCTGGGGCGACCCCGTCTTTCGCGACGGCGGAGCCCTCGCGCTGCACCAGTCCATCGACCACCCGGCCCGCCTGACCCGAGTGGCCGATGGAGCCATCCTCGCCGACCCCAACGCGGACTCCCTCGCCGGGCTGACCCTCGGCGCCGTCACGGAACACACCTTCGCCGGTGCCCGCGGCGACGACGTCCAGCTCTTCGTAGTGGACCCGCCCGACGCGCCGGCAGGCCCGCTGCCCCTGGTGCACATGATCCACGGCGGGCCCCACGGGACCTTCGGCGACGTCTTCCACTTCCGATGGAACGCGCACGCCTTCGCCGCCGGTGACTATCGGGTGGCGTTGGTGAACTTCCACGGCTCGACCTCGTTCGGCCACGAGTCCACCCGGTCGATCCACGGCGCATGGGGCGAGATGCCCGCCGAGGACATCCTGCGGGCCACCGATTGGCTCGTGGAGCGTGGGCTCGCCGATCCCGAGCGCATGGCCATCACCGGCGGGTCCTACGGCGGCTACCTCGCCGCGTGGATCCCGACGCTCACCTCGCGCTTCCGCTGCGCCATCGCCCACGCCGCGGTGACCGACCTCGGCGCCATGCTGGCCTCCGATTGGACCCTGGGTCTCGATCTCTCGCTGGGCGCTCCTCCCACCGAGGACGCGGCCCGCGTCGCCCGCTGGAGCCCCTCGGCCCACTGGCGAACCCACGAGACTCCCACCCTGGTGATCCACGGCGAGCGCGACTATCGGGTCCCCCTATCTCAAGGGCTCGGGCTCTACGGCGCGCTCCGCGCCAAGGGCGTCCCCGCGCGCCTGGTGGTCTACCCGGAAGAGAACCACTGGATCCTCCGGCCGGCCAACGCAGCGCACTGGTACGGCGAGGTCCACGACTGGCTGGCCCGCCACCTCCGCTGAACGGCGGCGACCGCCCGGCTCAGTGGCGGTCCCAGCGGAGCCGGTAGCGCAGCTCGTCGAGAGTGTGCTCGACCGTCTCGATCTCCAGCCCCTCGACGCCGCGGGTGGCGCGGTAGGCGATGCCCAGCCCGCGCCGGAGCATCTCGGCGTGCAACGCCCCGAAGAGGCCCAGGGGATACTGGAGCCGCAGGACGAGCTCGCGGTCTTGGCGGCTCTGGACCTCCAACCGGCTCCCGGTGCGGACCCAGCCCCAGAGCCGCGCCGAGGTCCCCGCGAGCAGCTCGGGCCGAGCCATCAAGAAGGCGACCCGGTAGACCGGGCTGGCGTAGAAGCGCTGGAAGACCTTGTCGGTGAAGGCGTAGAACGACTCGTCGTCCTCGAAGCGGGCGTCCCGGATCCAGGAGTAGAGCGCCTGGTTCAGGACCTCGGGGATGTGGTGACGCCCGGGGGGCGACTCCGCCAACGAGGCCCGGAGCGGCTCCGGCATCTCGGGCTCCGGCCGCAGCCCGAGGAGGTCCACCCCGGTGTTCATGGTGGCCGCGCGGACCCGCGCCTCCGGATGCGATGCCCACCCCGCCGGGAGACCCTCGAGGTAGCGCGTGAGATGGGGACCGTGCTCCGCCACGGGACCAGCCTAGAGCCCCGACCACGCGCGAGCCAGCTTGACGGTGGATGAAAACGGATGGACCGTGTGCGGCATGCAGGGATTCCAAGGCGGCCACGGAGGCCACTATCAACAGACGGTCGCCGACGCCTCGGTCGACGAGCGCTCGTCTTTCCTGGTTCGCACCTACCTCCATTTGGTAGGGGCGATCTTCGCCTTCGTGGCCATCGAAGCAGTGCTGGTCGTAACCGGCATCGCGCAGATGATCCTCGAGACGGTCGCCACAAGCCGGTTCGCCTGGCTGCTTCTCCTCGGTGGCTTCATGGGCGTCAGCTACATCGCGGACAAGTGGGCCCGCAGCGACACTTCCAAGCCCATGCAGTACGCCGGGCTGCTCACCTACACGGTGATCGAGGCGGTCATCTTCGCGCCGCTGATCCTCCTGGCGATGTACGTCGCGACCCAGGAGAGCGGAGACCCCTTCGCCATCCTGGCCAAGGGGGGCCTCATCACCGTGGTCCTCTTTGCCGGCCTGACCGGCGTCGTCTTGCTCACGCGCAAGGACTTCTCGTTCATGCGCTCGTTCATCATGTTCGGCAGCTTCGCCGCGCTGATCATGATCGTCGTGAGCGCGATCTTCGGCTTCCAGCTCGGCCTCTGGTTCATGTGGGGCATGGTCATGCTGGCCGCCGGGTCGATCCTCTACAACACGTCCAACGTCCTCCATCACTACCGGACGGACCAACACGTGGCGGCGGCGCTGAACCTCTTCGCCTCCTTCGCGCTGCTCCTCTACTACGTCCTGATGATCCTCAGCTCCCGCCGCTGAGCCGGACGACCCGCCGACGAGGCCCCGCCCGGAACCTTCCGGCGCGGGGCCTCGACGCGTCCGGTCCCCGTGAACCGAGTCCCGACGTCACGCGCGCCGACCTCGCGCGTCTGTGCACGACAGCGCCATGCCCTGGGCCATGCTCATGTTCTTCGTCGTGATGATCGCCATCTGGCTCTTCGCCCACTGGTACGTGGCGCGGCGCCTCTTCCGCTCGTGGCAGACGAGCCCCACGCGCAAGCGGCGGGCGACCCTCGCGTTCTGGACCCTCGCGCCGCTGGCGCCGCTGACCGTGAGCGCCGGCCGCGCGCTGACCGCGGTGGACGCGGCCCGGCCGCTCTTGTGGGTCGGCTACCTCCACATGGGGTTCTTCTTCCTGCTCTTCGCCTTCGTGGTGTTCCGGGACCTGGTGTTCCTGGTGGGCTTCCTGGGCAGCCGGCTCCTGCGACGGGAGCCCGATCTCGAGCGGCGGCGCTTCCTGACCAACGCCACCAACGCCGGCGCCTTGGGCGCCGCGGGCGTGGTCAGCGGTTGGGGCCTCGCGGAGGCCGTGCGCCGGGTCGAGGTCACCGAGGTCGACATCTCCGTCGCCGGGCTCCCCGAGGCCCTCGACGGCTACCGCATCGCGCAGATCAGCGACATCCACATCGGGCCGCTCCTGAAGCGCGGGTTCATGGAGCAGGTCGTCGGCACCGTGAACGGCCTCGACGCCGACCTGGTCGCGGTCACCGGCGACCTCGTCGACGGCAGCGTGGACGACCTCCGGACTCACGTGGCCCCGCTGGGGGAGCTGGTCGGGCGGGACGGCGTCTACTTCTGCACCGGCAACCACGAGTACTACTGGGACGCGCCCGCCTGGATCGAGCACGTGCGCTCGCTGGGGCTGGTCCCCTTGGTCAACGAGCATCGCGTGGTCGAGCGGGCGGGCTCCCGGCTCCTCGTCGCGGGCTGCACCGACTACAGCGCGCACCGCATCCTGGAGGAGCACCGCTCGGACCCCGCCGCCGCCAAGGCGGACGCCGACGCGCACGACGTCTCCATCCTGCTGGCGCATCAGCCCAAGAGCATCCACGCCGCCGCCGACGCCGGCTACACCCTCCAGCTCTCGGGCCACACCCACGCCGGCCAGTTCTTCCCGGCCACCCTCTTCGTGGGCTTCGCGCACCCCTTCAGCGAGGGGCTGGGCAAGGAGCGGGACACCTGGATCTACGTGAACCGGGGCACCGGCTGGTGGGGTCCCCCGATGCGGGCTGGCGCCCCGGCGGAGATCACGCTCTTGCGCTTGGTCCGCGCATGAGCCACCCCGAGGGGATGCGCCGCGCACTGCCCCTCCTCTTGGTCCTGGCCGCCTGCACCGTCGACGAGCCCGTCGCGCAGGGCCCGGCCCCCGAGCCGACGAACGAGGCGGAGCCGAGCGCGCCGGCCGAGCCGGCGCCCGCGACGCCGGCGCCCGTCCCCACGAAGCTCCCCCCGGGGACGACGGACGTGAACGATCTCAGCGCCGCGCTCCAGCGACTCAGCCGGTTGATGCACGACGTGCGCGACGCCGTCGAGAAGGCCGGTCAGGCCGCCGAGGGCGACGAGTGCGCCAAGGCGCGCTTCATCTTCCTGGCCTCGAACGACGCCATGCGGGCCAGCTTGGAGGCCGAGCCCCTGCCCGGCGACCGCACGCCGCCCACCTGGGACGTGCCCGACGCGCCCCGCTTCGCGGAGCTCTGTCACCAGCTCCCGCCGGAGGTCCAGCACTGCCTCCGCCTCGACGCGCGGGGCCAAGAGCGCGAGCGGTGCCAGCCCATCATGCGGGACCTGCCGGAGGCCCAGCAGGCCCTCGTGGACGAGCTCTCCAAGTCGTTCACCCCGCCCGCGCAGTGACCTCTCCCCCGGCTTCGCGGGGCGCGTGGACCACGGGACTGAATGAGCGTACAGTCCTGACCATGAGTCCAGCCCCGCAGCCGTGTCATCGTCGATTCGGAGCCGCGCGATTCGGAGCCGCGCGATTCGGAGCCGCGCGATTCGGAGCCGCGCGATGAGACCCGAAGGCCGCGCGTTCGGCGGGTCGCGCCGCGTGCCCTGGTCCAAGGACCGGGGGATCGAGGCCGTGCTCCGTCATTGGGCGGATGGCTCGGTGGGTCGCCAGCTGGTCCTCGACGAGACCCTCCCGCCGCGCGAAGCGCGCACCGTGGAGCTCCCCGGCGAGCTCGATCCGGCCGTCCGCGGGGCGCTCCACGGCCGCGGCATCCAGGAGCTCTACAGCCACCAAGCCGAGGCCTTCCGCCTGGCCCGCGAGGGCAAGGACGTGGTCATCGCCACGCCCACCGCGTCGGGCAAGAGTCTCTGTTACAACCTGCCGGTCCTGGACCGCCTGGCCTCCGAGCCCTCGGCGCGAGCCCTCTACCTCTTCCCCACCAAGGCGCTGAGCCGCGACCAGGAGCACGCGCTCCGCGGCTTCCTCGGGGACGCCGGCCTACCCCACGGCGCCATCACCTTCGACGGCGACACCCCGGGCGACGCGCGGCGGTCGGCCCGGGAGCGCGCCGGCGTGTTGCTCTCCAACCCGGACATGCTCCACGCCGGGATCCTGCCGCACCACGCCGGGTGGTCCCGCTTCTTCGCCAGCCTGCGCTACGTGGTCCTCGACGAGCTGCACACCTACCGCGGCGTCTTCGGGTCCCACTTGGCCAACGTGCTCCGGCGGCTGCAGCGCATCGCGCGCTTCCACGGGTCGGACCCCCAGTTCATCCTGGCCTCGGCGACCATCGGCAACCCCGCCGAGCACGCCAGCCGCATCATCGGTCGCCCCGCGAGCCTCGTCGGCGAGAGCGGCGCGCCCACCGGTGAGCGGCGGGTGCTCATCTACAACCCGCCGGTGATCAACCCGGAGCTCGGGGTCCGCGCCAGCTATCTCAAGAGCGCGGTGCGGCTCACCGCCGACCTCGTCCGCGCGGAGGTGCCGACGCTGGTCTTCGGCCAGAGCCGCAACGGCGTGGAGGTGATGCTCAAGTACCTCCGGGACCGGCTGCGCAAGGACATGGATCCCGACGCCATCCACGCCTACCGAGGCGGCTACCTGCCCAAGCAGCGGCGAGCCATCGAGCAGAGCCTCCGCGACGGGACCATCCGCTGCGTGGTGGCCACCAACGCGCTGGAGTTGGGCATCGACATCGGCAGCCTGGACGCCGTGGTCTGCGCCGGATACCCGGGGACTCTCGCCGGCACCTGGCAGCGCTTCGGCCGCGCCGGTCGGCGCGAGGGCGCCTCCCTCTCGGTGCTGGTGACCTCCAGCGCGCCGCTGGACCAGTACGTCGCCGGGTCGCCGCGGACCCTGATGAACGACGCCGTCGAGCAGGCGCGCATCGACCCGCAGAACGTCGAGATCCTCCTGCAGCACCTCAAGTGCGCGGCCTTCGAGCTCCCCTTCGAAGAAGGCGACCGCTTCGGTGACGTCCCGGTCGACGAGCTCGAGGACGCCTTGGGGTTCCTCGCGCACCATCAGGTGGTGAACCCCTCGCCCGGCCCCTCGGGCAAGATGGTCTGGCACTGGGCCAGCGACTCCTACCCCGCCAACGGGGTCAGCCTGCGCGCCGTGGGCTGGGACAACTTCGTCATCATCGACGTGGAGACCGACAAGCTCCTCGCGGAGATGGACTGGCGGAGCACCCACACGATGCTCCACGAGCAGGCCATCTATCAGCACGCGGCGCGGCAGTACCAGGTGGAGCGCCTCGACTACGAGAACCACAAGGCCTACGTCCGCGAGGTCAAGCCCGACTACTACACCACCGCGATGACCCACACGAAGGTCACCGTCCTCGAGGAGGACGAGAGCGCGGACCTGGTGCTCCCCGGCGCGCGGCTCGAGCCGGGCATGGGCGACGTGACCGTCATCCAGCGCGTGGTGGGCTACAAGAAGATCAAGTTCCACACCCACGAGAACAGCGGTTATGGCGACGTGCACCTGCCCGAGATGCAGATGCACACCACGAGCTTCTGGCTCACCTTCCCGGAGACCTGGGTGAACGACCTGATGGCGGCGCACATGCTCCAGCGCGCCGACGTCGTCGACGGGCTCCGCGGCGTCCTGGCGGCCATGAAGACCGTCGCGGTCACCGGGCTGATGGTGGACCCGCGGGATCTGGGCTCGACCATCGGGGACCGCAGCGGCGACGGCGAGGCGCTCAGCTCCGGTAGCGGCGGCTTCGATCCCACCCTCTTCCTCTACGACGCCATCCCCGGCGGCGTGGGCCTGGCGAGCCGACTGATGGACGAGCGCGAATCCCTGCTGCGCCGCACCCGGACCCTCATCGACGGCTGCGGCTGCAAGGCCGGCTGCCCGGCGTGCATCGGCCCCGACGTCGGCGTGGTGGAGGGCGGCTCGGTGGATCGCCGCTCCCGCATCACCAAGCTCATCTTCGACCACCTCGGCGTGCCCGCGATCCATTGAACTCGAAGTTCCAGAAGCGCCTCGGCCGGCTGGGCACCGCCGGCCCCGGGTCGATGGCCCCAAAGCCCCCGCCGGCGGCCGACGAGACTCCGCGACAGGCCAAGGTGCGCAATCTGCGCGCCCAGCTCGACCGCCTCGTGGCCAAGGACAAGAGCCGCCTGGTCGAGAAGCGGCGCGCGCTGCAGCTCGGCGGCGAGTCCACCGAGGACACCTTCGCGCGCCTGCTGCGCACCGCCGAGCCCGCGCCCGGCGCCATCTGCGTGGAGGACCACCGCGACCTGTCCCTGCCCGGCGCGCTGGTGGAGACGCGGCACGGACCGGTGCACTTGGTGCAGCAGCACCTCGAGCCTCACCACTGCCACGGCCGCGTCCCGGTGGTGCGCGGCCTGGAGGCGCCGGCCGCGCTCACCTCGCGCCTCGCCCTCGACCCGACCCTAGCCGACGTGGACCTGTCGAAGATGCTCTTCATCGACACGGAGACCACCGGGCTGAGCACCGCCTCGGGCACCCTGGCTTTCCTGGTCGGCATCGCACGCTTCGACGACCAGAGCCTCTACCTCGAGCAGATGCTCCTCCGCGGCCACCACGACGAGCCAGCCATGCTGCGCCACCTCGCCGAGCACCTGGGCCGCGCGAGCTGCATCGTCAGCTACAACGGCAAGAGCTTCGACTGGCCGCTCCTGCGCACCCGCTTCGTGATGAACCGGGTGCCCGCGCCGCCGCTGCCGCCGCACCTGGATCTGCTCCACTGCGCCCGGCGACTCTTCAAGAAGCGGCTGGGCTCGCTGCGGCTGGTCCAGATGGAGCGCGAGATCCTCGGCTTCACCCGGGAGCACGACGTCGACGGATCGGAGATCCCCGGCATCTTCCTGACCTACCTCCGCAGCGGCCGGCCCGGTCGGCTCGACGGAGTCATCGAGCACAACGCCAACGACCTGGTGGCCCTCGCCGCCTTCCTCGGCGAGATCGTGCGGCACTACCAGGACGTGGTCCGCGAGGACGATCCCCTGGACCACCTGAGCTACGCCCAGGTCGCCGAGCGCGCCAAGGACCCGGAGCGGGCCCGGCAGTTCGCGCTGGCGGCCGCCGCGGGCGGCGGCGACACCGACTGCACCGTCGACGCCTTCCTACTCGCCGCCCGGGTAGCGCGTCGCATCAAGGACGTCGCCGCCGAGCACGCGGCGCTGACCGGCGCCCTGGAGCACGCCCCCGCCGACCCCCGAGTCCACCTCGAGCTGGCGAAGCACCACGAGCACCGGGCCAAGGACCTCATCGCCGCGCTGCACCACGCCCGGGTCCTGGACGACGAGCACCGCATCGCCCGCCTCGAGCGCCGCATCGGCCGCACCGACGGCTCCCTTCCCTGACGGCCTCCACTCCTGACAGCCCAAATCGTGGACGCGACGTGGCCACGGCTCGCTGGTAGCGTCGTCCCATGCGATCGGTTTCACGGGTCTCCACGATCCTCTCGGTTCTCATGCTCGCTGCGTGCAGCGACGACGCCGGCGGAGCCGTGGACGCGAGCGCCGCGTGCCTGGCCGACGAGGAATGCGAGGACGGAGTCTTCTGCAACGGCCGGGAACGATGCGCGCCCGATGATCCCACGGCGGATGCGCGAGGATGCGTGGGTGGCGCGAGCCCGTGTGGACCAGGCCAGGTCTGCGCGGAAGCCGCTGCCGTCTGTGCCACCGACTGCAGCGTCGCCGAAGACCTCGACGGCGACGGCGTGGCGGCGCCCATCTGCGGCGGCGACGACTGCGACGACACCGACCCCGACCGCTTCCCCGGCAACCCGGAGGTGTGCGACGCGGAAGGCAAGGACGAGGACTGCGACCCGACGACCGTCGGCGATGTGGACGTCGACGACGACGGGTACGTGAGCGCGCTCTGCTGCAACGGCGACACGTGCGGCCGGGACTGCGACGACGAGCGGCCTTCCACCAGCCCGGTGGGCGCCGAGGTCTGCAACGGGCTCGACGACGACTGCGATGGGGACGTCGACGAGGAGGTCCTCCGGACCTTCTATGCCGACCTGGACGACGACGGGTACGGCGACGCTACGGACGAGCAGCTCGCCTGCGAGGCCCCCGAGGGATATGCGCTGCGCGCGGGGGACTGCGACGACTCGGACCCCGCGGTGCGGCCCAACGCCGCGGAGCTCTGCGATACGGAGGGGGTCGACGAAGACTGCTCCGGCGCGGCAGACGACGCTCCCGGCGGATGCAGCTGCGCCGCCGGCGGAGTGCGCGGCTGTCTCCTCCCCGGGGTCTGCCAGGGAAGCGCGCAGGTCTGCGGACCCGACGGCCGATGGGGCGCCTGCGCCGTCGGGCCGGCATCCCAGGAGACCTGCGGCGACAGCCTCGACAACGACTGCGACTCGGCGGTGGACGAGGGATGCGCGTGCGCGGTCTCCAGTCGTCTCTGCGGGATCGACGAGGGCGCATGTCAGCGCGGCATCCAGGATTGCCTCCCGGACGGCAGCTGGGGCGAGTGCCGGGACGATATCACCCCCGCGCCCGAGACGTGCAATGCGCGGGACGACGACTGTGACGGCACCGTGGACGAGGGCGCGGCGACCTCGTGCTGGGTGGACAACGACAACGACGGCTTCGCCGAGCTCGGCTCGGCGAACCGGCGATTGGACTGTGGGACCACGGCCTGCCCGACGGGCGAGACCGCGGTGGACCCGACCGTGCAAGCCGACTGCGACGACTCCGACGATCGGGCGTTCCCGGGCCAGACCCAGTTCTTCACGACGCCACGCAACGCGGGCGGCTTCGACTTCGACTGCAGCGGCGCGCCCGAGCGCGGACCCGGCCCCAGCCAGCCCGCGCGCGGGAGCTGCCCTTCGACCGAACCGTGCAATGACGGCGTGTACTTCACCGCCTCCGCGGCGCCCTGCGGTGGCTACGCGGAGGTCTACACCTGCTATGGGACGGGAGACAGTAGCCGAAGCTGTGCCCGGGCCCCGACCTGCTCCGGCACCCCCGGGCCCAGCACCTGTCCGAACACGAGCGGCTCCCCTCAGGCCTGCCGGTGACCGCGCGCCCCCGGTTCGGGGGCGCTCGGCTCGGCCTCAGATCAGGTTCACCAAGCAGCACCCCAGCGAGCAGTACCAGCCGTCTTCGCAGTCGGCGCTGGTCGCGCAGGTGGTCCCGTCTTCGCACTCGTAGACCGGCATGCCGGCGTCGTCGGGAGTGCACTCCGGGGGCAAGTCCTCGACCGTCCGGCCCGGGCAGAGCTCGCAGGTGCCACACTCGTTGACGCATTCGTCGTCGGGCACGCAGCGGGGGCACGCGGTCTCGTCTTCGATGTTCTCCACCGAGCAGCTCCCGCCGATGGCGACGCTCAGCGACGTACCGTCCTCGAGGGTCACGTCACAGCAACCGAAGCAGTCACAGCCGTTGGGGGTGCGACCTCGGCAGAACTCGAGGCACGCCGCGGAGACCTCACAATCGGGGTCGGTGCTGGGCAGCTCGCCGGTGAGGCACTCGCTCCGATAGCGACATCCGTCGTCGCCGGCCCCGGAGTTCCCGTCGTAGAAGCAGTCCTGCCAGACGGGGTCCCGGTTGTCGCCCGGGATGCCGGTCGCGAACGAGCCCTCGTCGTTGTCGGTGGGGCCGGTGCACTCGACGTCCATCCCGTCGATGGTCCCGTCGCCGTCGTTGTCGATGCCGTCGCTGCACTCGCAGGGGCCGTCGCAGAGCTCGTCGGCGAACATGTCCCCGCCCGTCGTGGTGGCGTCGGAGTCCATGCTCATGTCGGTGGTCCCGTCGGTTCCGTCCGACGAGTCGGTGCCGTCGGATCCCGACCCGTCGTCGTCGCCGCAGCCCGCGCCGAGCGCGAGGAGCAGGAATCCCGAGGTGAGAAGGAGGCGCTAAGTTCGTCCAGTCATGCCGCCAGGGTCGGACGGCCTGCGGGTGGGAGTCACGCCTCCTCGGAAACTTCGGTCGGAGAGAGGGCGCGGCGGCCCCACATGTGCGGGTCAGTGGGCCTTCGCGGGCTCGTCGTCGCCGTCGTCGCCGAAGGTGCCCTTGGGAACCGGCGGCCCCGAGGAGTCCGCGTCGCTCTCGTGGATCACCTTCCGCAGGACGACCAGGACCAAGAGCGAGATCAGGGTGACCCCGATGCCCAGCACGTAGCGACCCGAGCCGATGCAGAGGGCGACCGCGGCGGTGATCCAGATGGAGGCCGCGGTGGTGAGCCCCTTCACCTGGCCACCGGCGCGGAAGATCGTGCCCGCCGCCAGGAAGCCCAACCCGGTGACCACCGCCTCGAGGGTGCGCAGCGGGTCCATCCGCACCATGCCCGCCTCCTCCCGGAAGCTCTCGATGATGGTGTCGCCGAGGACCATGAAGGTCGCCGAGGCGGCGGCGACCAGCATGTGGGTCCGCAGCCCGGCGGGTCGGTCCTTGCGCTCCCGGTCCCAGCCGAGCGGGATCGCGAGGAGCGTGGACAAGGCCACGCGCACCAGGAGCTCGCCATCCCGGGCCATCTGCTCGAGGTCGAATAAACTCGCCCAATCCATGGTGGGGAGACGCCCGAGTCGAGCGAAGCGTGACAGGCGGGGCTCAGCCGCCGGAGTGCAGGAGCTCGGCGTCCGGCCCGGGCGGGTTGGCGTTGGTCAAGCGGTCGACCAGGAAGCCCTCGGGGAGCGAGACCTTCTGGGTGCCCGCGGTCTTGCCGCGCTGGACCCGCATGGCGGTCGGCGGAAAGGGCTCGTCCGGGTCGTGGGCCCGGAGGGCGGCTTCGAGCTCGGCGAAGGTGTTCACCCGCATCAGGTCCTGGCGCATGCTGGCGCTGCCCCGGAAGCCTTTGGTGTACCAAGTGGAGTGGCGCCGGAAGGCGCGCATCGAGTGCTTCTCGCCCATCCACTCCGCGAGCCGACGGGCGTGCTCGAGCATCACCGTGGCGATGGCGCCGAAGGTCGGCGGGTCCTCGGGCTCCCGGCCCTCGAAGACGGCGGCGAGGTCCCGGAAGAGCCAGGGCCGCCCCAGACAGCCCCGGCCGACCACCACTCCGTCGCAGCCGGTCTGGCGCATCATGCGGAGGGCGTCCCACCCTTCCCAGATGTCGCCGTTCCCCAGCACCGGGATGGTCTTCACCAGGTCCTTGAGGTGCGCGATGGCCGACCAGTCGGCCTCGCCGTCGTAGAGCTGGGCCGCGGTCCGGGCGTGGAGCGCCACCGCGGCGCACCCTTCGTCCTCGCCGATGCGCCCGGCGTCCTCGTAGGTGAGGAGCTCGTCGTCGATGCCCATCCGGAACTTGATGGTCACCGGCACCTCGCCCGCGTTGCGGACCGCGGCGCGGACGATGTCGCGGAGCAGGAGCGGCCGAGCGGGGATGGCCGAGCCGCCGCCCTTGCGGGTCACCTTCTTCACCGGGCAGCCGAAGTTCATGTCGATGTGGTCGACGCGGCCTTCGCTCACGAGGCGCTTCACGGCCTCGCCCACGTAGTAGGGATCCACGCCGTAGAGCTGCAGGCTCCGCGGGGACTCGGTCTCGCCGAAGTCGGTGAGCTTGAGGGTCTTGTCGCGGCCCTCCACCAGGGGCCGCGCGGTGATCATCTCACTGACGAAGAGGCCCGGCTTGCGGGCCTCGGTGTCGTGGCCCGGGCCGAGCCCCTGCTCCATCTGCTCGCGGCAGAGGGTCCGGAAGGGCCAGTTGGTGACCCCCGCCATCGGGGCCAGCACCACCGGCGGCCACACCTCGATGCCACCCATCTTCAGCGGAGCGACCTCGCCGGGCTGGGCCGGCGGGACGTCCTGGTTCATCGGGCCTTTGTACTTCGGGTCCATGACGACCCTCCGGGGTAGCAAAGGACCGCCGCCCACGCACGGCGCGCCCGTCAGGGGACGGGGTGGCGATCGAGGAAGCGAGAAGTCTTCGACGGCGCCACGCAGGCGAGGATGCGGGCGATGCGGCCCTCGTCGTCGACCTCGAGCTGGATGACCCCGGAGGGCGGGGTGCCGGCGGGGACCCCCGGCGCCTGCACGTAGACCAACGCCGGCGCGCCGTTGACGGTCGCGAGCGCGAAGCGCGGAGGCACGGCCGGGCGGGTCCGGCGCTGGAAGGTGATCACCTTGTCCCGGCCCACGACCGGGCGGCGGGCGGCGTGGACCTCGCCGGCGCCGTCGCTGACGAAGACCACGTCCTCGCGGAGGAGCGCCTTCATCCCGTCGAGGTCGTCGGCGGCCAGCGCGGTGAAGAAGCGCGCGACGAGCGCCAGGTCGGCGGGGCGCGCACGCACGGGGCGCGCATCCTCCAGGGCACGGCGGGCCCGGTGGAGCAGGACCTTCACATGGCTCTCGCCGAGCTCGAGGGCCTCGGCGGTCTCCCGGGTGCTGAGGTCGTAGACGTCGCGGAGGACGAGCACCGCGCGCTGTTTGTCGCCCAGGGCCTCCAGCGCCAGGAGGAAGGCCCACGTCGCGCTCTCCGCGAGGGACACCCGGGCCTCCGGCGAGGCGGACTCCGAGCGCAGCTCTTCGTCGGCGACGGGCTCGGGCACGAAGACTCCGACGTGGGTCTCCCGGCGTCGACGGAGGCGGTCCCGGGCGAGGTTGAGCGCCACCGTGCGCAGCCAGGGCCCGAGGTCCCGGGAGGTATCCGCCGGCGGCCGCTCGAGGGCCCGCGCGAAGGCTTCCTGGACCAGCTCGTCGGCGTCGGCGGCACTGCCGGTCATCCGGTAGCACAGGCCCCACAGCGGACGCCGTTCGCGGGCGAAGATGTCGTCGAGCGACGCGGTCATCGAAGTCGGGTGCACGCCCCTCCACGCACCACACCCCCCAGAGGTTACAGGGACGATCGTCGTCATTGTCGTCATTTGCCTGCGACATGACGACAATGACGACGATCGTC
>DCLA01000055.1:4482-23156 GCA_002320815.1 Myxococcales bacterium UBA1660 | reverse complement strand
ATGACGACGATCGTCCCTGTCAGCTGGCGAGGATGCTGAGGCGGCGCTTGTCGTCGGTGGAGCGGTGGAGGCGCATGCGCCAATCGACGGCCACGATCTCGCCCTCCTCCATCGGGATCCAGACGTTCTCGCCCTGGAGGGGCTCGCTGGTGAAGATGAGGTGGTTCACGAAGCCCGTGGTCGTGGGCGCCTCGCACTCCGGGGCCAAGCTGGGGCACTCGTCGCGATCGGCGCAGCGGTTCTTGTAGCTGGACCAGAAGAGCTCCTTGCCCCCCTGGTGCGCGGCCATGCAGGTACCGTCGGTGACGATGATGGTCAGGAGCGCCCGGAGGGCCTCCTCGTCGCCATCGCACTTCTCCCGGACCAGCTCGATGGTCTCCCGCAGCGCCGGCACGATGGCGTCGAGCCCCAGCCGACCGCTGAGCGGGCCATAGGCCTGCAGGTGCGTGAGGAAGAGGTAGAAGAGCACCTCGCTGTCGGTGTCCCCGAGCACGAAGCGGCGGAGCCGCGGCGCGATGGACTGCTTCAGCGTGTCGGCGAACTCGGGGTAACGGCGCACCTCGCCGTTGTGGGCCATGGTCCAGCGACCGTGCTGGAAGGGGTGGCAGTTGAGCACGTTGAGCTCGCCGACCGTCGCCAAGCGCACGTGCGCGAGCACCGTCTCCGAGGCCACCACGCCGCTCACGCGGTGAAAGAGCTGGTCGGTGATCGCCGAGGTCGGGCTGCGCAGGATGTGCGGCGACCCGTCGACGTAATAGGCGACCCCCCAGCCATCGCAGTGCTTCTCGCTCTGGACCCCGAGGGCGTTGTCGGCGTCCATCAGCGAGCGGTGGACCTGACTGGGGATGACACTACGAAATCCGAAGAGCCTGCACACGGCCCGGAGGATGACACGCCGCGGCCCCGATGACATAGAGCAGTCCTGATGAGCAGCAGCCCCGCGAACCCCTCCGACGACATCGTCCTCATCGGCCTCGGCCAGATGGGCTCGGTCTTCGCTCACGCCTTCCTTCGGGAGGGCCACACCGTGCACCCGGTGAACCGCGAGACCGACGTCGCCGCGCTGGCCGAGCGCTTCCCCGACCCGGCGCTGTGCATGGTCACCGTGGGCGAAGCGGACCTCGACGCGGTCCTCGCCGACCTCCCGGAGACCTGGAAGAAGAAGGTGGGGCTGGTGCAGAACGAGCTGCTCCCGGCGAGCTGGAAGAAGCACGGGATCGAGGATCCGACCGTGGCCGTGGTGTGGTTCGAGAAGAAGCCGGCCATCGCCACCAAGGTGATCCTCCCCACGCCCATCGCCGGGCCCGAGGCTGCGCTGGTGTCGCGCTCGCTCCTGCGCATCGGCGTCGGCGCGGAGATGGTCGACGACGACGACCTCCTCCGCGAGCTGGTCGCCAAGAACCTCTACATCTTGGTGGCGAACTGCGCCGGGCTGGCGACCGGCGGGACCGTGGGGGAGCTCTTCGGCGAGCGTGAAGAGCTCGTCCAGGCCGTGACCGAAGACGTCCTGGCCATCCAGCGAGTCCTGGCCGACCACCCCTTCGACGAGAAGGAGGCCCGCCGCACCCTCGAGCGGGCGGTGGCCTCGGATCCCGACCACGGCGCCCGGGGCCGCTCGGCGCCCGCCCGACTGAAGCGCGCCCTGGCCCACGCGGCCGAACACGGCATCGACGTCCCCCGCCTCCAGCAGCTCGCCGACGACCACCTCGACGTCGTCGACTGAGCCCGTTCAGCCGCTGCGCTCGACCAGATGCCGTCGGCGGGGGAGGTAGCGGCCTCCGTCCAAGTCGCGCAGGAAGGCGACGAGTGCTTCTCGAACCCGGCAGTGCAGGTCCCACGCCTTCGCCGAGTCCTTCGCGCTGCACAACGCACGCAACTCCACGGTCTCGTCGCCCACCTCGGTGACCTGGACGATGGGCTCCTTCTCCTCGTCCCAGTCGTCGTCGTCCCGCAAGACCGACTCGAAGTGGTCCCGGACGGCCTGCACGTCCACGGTGAAGTCGGCGTAGAGACACACCGGTTTGACGACCCGGGCGTCGCGCATGGTCCAGTTCTCGAAGGGGTGAGTCACGAAGTAGCGCAGCGGCACCACGAGCCGGCGCTGGTCCCACACCTGAATCAGCACGTACGTGTAGGTGATGTCCTCGACATAGCCCCACCGCCCCTCGTACTGCACCGAGTCGCCGATACGGATGGGTTTGGAGAGTGCGACCTGGAGCCCGGCGGCGATGTTGCCCAGGACCGGCTGGGCGGCGATGCCGAGCAGCACCGTGGCGACGCCCGCGGAGGCCATCAGCGAGAGCCCCGCGGACCGCGAGCTGTCGAAGCGGGCCAGGACGATGCCCAGGCCCACCAGGAAGAAGACGAAGAAGAGGACCCGCCGACCCACCGAGAGGTAGGTCAGCATCCGCTGGTCTGCTCCGTCGTCGTTCCCATCGAGGTCGGAGATGTCGTCGACCTTGTTGCGAGCGATGTGCTCCGTCAGCAGCTCGACGAAGCGCATCGCGAGCCAAGTCAGTGCGGTGACCAAGAGGATCACCAGCGCCGTTTGGATCCACTTGGGGATCGGCAGCAGAATCTTGGTCGGGACGTAGACGAAGAGGACCCAGGCCAGGAAGGTGATGGGCGACGCCAACCGGTTTTCCATGCCGCGCAGCCAATGATTCTCGGCGCCTCGGAGCCAACGCGCGGCGAGCCGCCGGATGCCCCACGCGATGGCGATGGCCGCGAGCATGAAGCTGGCCAAGAGCAGCCAAGCCCACAGGCTGGTGTGACCCAAGGCGGTCGCCTTCGCCCACGCAGGCATCCACCGTTCGATGGGACCGGGACCGTGGACCTCGTAGAGAGCGTCGATGTGCCCGACCGTCTGGGCCGAGAAGACCCAGACCGGCGCCGCCTGGCCCACGCGTACTCGCTGCAGCCGGATCACCCGGTCGCGCTCGTCGACCTCCAGGGAGCCGAGCGCGATGCTGCGCCGGGGCCGGCCCGCGAGGGGGTCGTTGTTGGAGACCGGGCTCTCGCGCATGCCGTCGGGTCGGTCGGGGAGCGCCTCCCAGTCGTACCCGAGACGCTTCTCCATCACGTAGTGGAGCTGCTCCGCCAGCACGGGGGCGAGCCGGGCCCGCTCGGCCACGGGGAGCAGATTGAGGTTGAGCGCCTGCGCGGCATCTCGATAACGCCCGTCGGCCGCGGCCTGGGAGAAGAATGCCAAGGTCGCCTGGGGCGTCGCCAGGTTGGGGTCGGTGTCGTGATCGAACCCACGGTTCAGCTCATCGAGCGAGTGGAACGCTCGCTGGAACCCGCCCAAGCCATCGAGCCCTTCGGTCTCCCTGGGGGACCCGCCCTGGGCCGAGGCGAGGGGCTGGAGACAAAAGAGCGAACCGATCGAAAACGAGAGAGCGACGATCCGAAGGAAGCGAGCGTGGTGGGGCATTCTCGAGCGCCTTCATGGAGCCGGGCACGCCGCCCACAACCGGGGCCCCCGTTCGCTCAGCGCTCGGCGAGGATCTGGGCGGCCTGGTCGGCGAGCTCGGCGGGGTCGCTCACCGGGCGGGAGCAGGAGGCGTCGTTGCAGAGGAACACCGCCGGGCGCCCGGGGAAGGGATAGCGCCCTTCCCCCGGCCGGTGGACGCTGACCACCCGCTGAGGCAACGGGAGCGCAAAAGCCGTCTCCTGCAGCCGCCGGGTCGCGGCGTCCCCCGGGCCGACCACGCTGAGCATCACGTAGGGGCCGACGAACTCCTCCAGCCCGAGCAGGTAGTGCCCACCGCGGCGCCCGGCGTCGCGGATGGCCGCCGGACTCTGCGAGCTCAGGGCCGAGCGCGCCATGGTCTCGAAGCGCTCCTCGTAGGAGACGCGGCCGAGCTTGAGGAGGCCCCGCGCGGCCACTCCGTTCTCGTCGAGGGGGACCCGGCGTTCGGCGAAGACACCCCGCGCCGCCGGGTCCGGGGTGTGGGCGTAGAAGCCGCCCCCCTGGGCGCCGGGGCGAGCGAGGGTCGCCATCGCCTCGCCGGTCCGCTGGGCCCGCTCCAGCCAGAGGGGTTCGCCGGTGGCCTCGTGGAGCGCGAGCTCGGCGCGGAGCATCCACGCCTGGTCGCGCAGGTAGCGGAGGCCCTCGGTGACGCCGACCTCGTGGAGGAAGAGGCCGTCCTCGGCGCGCGCTCCCTCGAGGGCCTCCGCCCCCACCAAGGCCTGGTCCAGCGCGCCCGGCAGCCCGGCGCGAGCGGCCTCCAGCAGCGCCACCACGATGCGCCCGCTCAGGTCGGTGTAGACGTGCGGGTCGACCCGCGGCGCGCCCAGGGCCGCCCGGCCGGCGGCGTCCAGCGCGAAGTACTCGGTGCCGGTCACCTCGTGGCTCAGGTCGGCGTCCTGGCTGGCGTACCACCCGCCCGCCGGCGCCTTCAGGGTGGTCTCCAGGTAGCCCTGAACCTGCTCGGCGGCCTCGCTCCAGCGGGCCTCCCCGGTCAACCGATGCGCCTCCGCGAAGGCGGCCAGCGCGCCGGCCTGGACGGCGGCGATGCGCTCGAAGTGGGGGCGGTCCCAGCGGTTCCGGAGGGAGTACTGATAGACCCCGCCGTCGACCGGATCGATGAGCTGCGCGTACCCGGCGAGGCTGGCCAACGCGCGCCCTTCCCACTCGGTCTCGCCGAGGGCGCGGGCGCGGAAGAAGGCGTGCTCGACCGGCGCGCCGTAGGGGTACTTCTGCCGCTGACCCCAACCGCCGGGGCCCTCGTCGTAGAGGCCGTCGAGCATCTCGCGGGCCTCGGCGCGAAGGGTCTCGAGGTCGGTCTCCACCGCGGGCGCCTCGGCGGGCGGCGCGGCGGGGCGCTCGCCGGCGGCCACCTCGCGGAGGAGCTCGGCGAAGACGTCGGGGTTTCGGTAGCCCCGGAGCGCGACCACGATCTCCGCGTCCGGCGAGAGCAGCACGGTGGCCGGCCAGGCGTAGTCCCGGAAGCGATCGGCGAGGTCCGGGCGGGCGTCGCTGTCGACCGCGATGGCCACGAAGCGCTCGTCGAGGAGCCGCCGGACCCGCGGGTCGCCGAAGGTCTCCTCGTTCATCACGTGGCACCAGTGGCACCAGATCGCCTGCACGCTCACCAGGACGTAGCGCCCTTCCCGGGCGGCGCGCTCGAAGGTCTCCGGTGACCACTCCTCCCACTGGAGCGGCGGCGCCGCGCTGGCCGCGGTCTCCGGCGACGGAGTCGGGGCGCCCCCACAACCCGCGGCGACGAGGGAGACCAGCGAGACGAGGAGCGCGGCGGAGAGGAAGCGAAGGACGCGAGGCATGCCTCCCGTATGGATACCCCGGGGGGTCTCGTTACGGCGAGCGTCGCGTTCGGCCGGCGGTCGTCCCTCGCGACGCTGAAATACGCCGGCGGGAGCCCTCGTAGGGTGAGGTGAGCGAGGGCGAGAGGCGACGCGAGGGACGCGTCGCCCGGGCCCCGTGCGTCTACCGACCGCGACGCCGCGGCGAGGAGAACGATCGAGATGACCCGAATGATCCTGGTGCTGACCCTGACCGCGCTTTGCGCGTCCTTCCCGTCCACCCCGGCGGCCGCCGACGACCGCGTGTCGCTGGGCGACGACATCCACGTCCGCGTGGGCGACCACGTGGACGACGTGTTCACCATGGGTGGCGACATCCGCATCGACGGGGTCGCCGCGGGTGACGTGGCCACCGCGGGCGGCGACGTCGTCGTCACCGGAACCGTCGAAGGCGACGTGGCCACCGCCGGCGGCGACATCCGCATCGAGGGCACGGTGGAAGGCGACGTCGCCACCGCGGGAGGCCAGGTGGTCTTCGGGTCGGCCGGGGTGGTCGGGGGCGACGTCCGAGGGGGGACCCCGGGGGTCTCCATCGCCGGGAGCCACCGCGAGGAGAGCTTCTTCGGCTCGTTCTTCGAGAAGCTGGGGAGCTTCGCCCTGCTCTTCCTCCTGGTCTTCGGGTTCCGGCGCCTGGCCGGGGACCGCTTCGACACCGTGCGCGCGGCCATCGTGCGCGCCCCCCTGAAGACGCCGCTGATGGGCCTGGCCTTCTTCCTCGTCGCCCTGGTCGCCATCCTGGGTTCGGCGGTGACCGTGGTCGGCATCCCCGTGGCCGCGGTTCTCGCCTTGGCCCTGGTACTGGCGATCTACGTCGGCCTGGGCATGAGCGCGGCCGTCCTGGGGGCGATGCTCCCGGTGGAACGGCTCCAGGGCCGGGAGACCGCCCAGCTCGCCGCCGGTGTCGGGGTCCTCTTCGTGCTCTCCCTGATCCCCTTGTTCGGCGGACTCTCGCTGATGGTGGCGACGTTGGTCGGCCTCGGCGCGGTGGCCATGACCCGGCTGGGCCAGAAGCCCCTGATGCCCTCCCCCGAAGGGCCCTACCGTTGAACGTCGCCCTCGCGCCGACCTCCGCGACGTCCCCGGCCCAGCCCCTGAAATACGGGCTGGGCCCCGGCCGTAGGAGCCCGAGTATGCTGCTGAGCATGACCGCCACCGCCCCCGCGAAGGGCGAGCCCCAGGCCACCGGGGCCGAGCTCGCGCGCCGCGCCCAGGGCGGAGACCGGGACGCGCTGAGCGCGCTCCTGCGCGAACACGCCGCGGACATCCACCGCCTCTGCCACCACGTGCTCGGGCCCACCGAGGGGGCCGACGGAGCCCAGCGGGCGCTGGAGCGCATCGTGCGCCGCATCGAGACCTTCGATCCCGCCAAGGGCTCTTTCCGGAGCTGGGCGCTCACGGTGGCCCACAACACCTGCCGGGACCGCCTGCGCCGCCGGGGCCTGGAGCGGCGCACCTTCGCCGACGACGGCGACGAGGCGGCGCGCCACGTGCCGCTGGAGACCCCGGGTCCCGAGCGGCTCGCCCTGGCGCGGCTGGAGGCCAGCGCGCTGGCCGAGGCGCTGACCACCTTGCCCGACGCGATGCGCTCGGCGATCGTGCTCTTCCACGTGCACGGCCAGAGCTACGAAGAGATCGCCGCCGCCCTCGAAGTCCCCAAGGGGACGGTGATGACCTGGCTCCATCGGGGCCGGAAGCGGCTGCGCGCGGCGCTGGAGGCGCGGGGATGAGCCGCGACGACGAGGCGCTCGACGAGCTCGAGCTGGCCCTGGAGGCCCTGGCGACCGGTCGCGACGACCTGGTGCCCGCCGACCTGCGCGCCCATATCGAGGGCGACCCGGCGCTCCGGGACGAGCTGGCCCGGGATCGCGCGCTGCACATCGACCTCGGGCTGGCGCTCCGTGACGCGCCCACGCCCGAGGTCGACCTCGACGCCATGGTGGCCGCCGCCATGGACGCCGCGCCCCCGGTGCCGTCGCGGCGCGGGCTCTGGCTGGCGACCGGCATCGGGACCCTGAGCACCCTCGGCCTCGGGCTCGCCGCCCTCGGGGGTCTCCCGACGCCCAGCCGGGTGCAGGCCTGGGGCGCGACCGCGCTCACCGCCCTCGCCGCTTCCCACCGACTGCTCGGCGACCTCCCGGGGGGCTACGCCGGCGTGGGCCTCGCGCTCTTCGCCGCGGTCCTGCTCCTCGGCTGGCCACTCCGGGCGCTGACCCGCGCCAGCGCGCCCGTCGCGTTGGCCCTGGCGACCATCCTGGGGACCAGCGCCCTCGGGCACGCGCAGCGCTTCGAGGGCGAGTGGCCGGAGACCGAGCGCGTCACCCTCGACGCCGAGGGTGAGCCCGCCGCCGCCGTGCTCCGTCGGGCCTGCGAGACGGCGGGGCTGGGGTACGTGAGCCGGATGGCCCTCGAGGCTCCGGTCACCGTGCACGTCCAGGAGGCTCCGCTGCGCCAGCTCCTGGCCGCCGTGCTCCCGAGCGACGCCGTGGCGCGGCGGGACGGGTCCCTGGTGATCGTCCAGGCCGCCGAACCGGCCGCGGAACCCGAGCGCCCGGCCGAGCCGGCCGCCGCAGCCGGAGCCCCCCCGCCCCTCGCCAGCGCGGCGTCCGGCGAGGCGTCGCCGAGCCCGGCCATCGCGCCGCCGGTTTCGCCGCCCGCCATTTCGCCGCCGGCCATCCCGCCCATGCCTCCGGCGAGCGCCATCGGCGCCGAGCGGGTGACCATGGGCCAGAGCGTCCGGGTGGGTCCCGACGAGATCGTCGCCGAGGTGGTCACCATGGGCGGCGACGCGACCATCGAGGGCCAGGTGGTCGGCGACGTGGTCACCATGGGTGGCGACGTCACCGTGACCGGCCTGGTGCGCGGCGACGTGGTCTCCATGGGCGGCGACATCACCGTCGAGGGCGACGGCCGCGTGCTGGGTGAGTTGGGCAGCATGGGCGGCGACATCGAGCGCCACGGCGCGCCCCAGGCCCAGCTGGCCATCGACCTCCACGACGACGACGACGACGAGAGCGTCGCGGCCGCGGTGCTGGGCTCGGCGGCCCGGCACGGGCTGATCTTCCTGCTCGGCGTCCTCCTGCTCGGCGCCTTCCCGCGCCGCCACGCCGCGATGGCCCGGAGCCTGGCCGCGGGCCCGGTGCGGGCCCTCCTCGCCGGCTTCCTGGGGTTCCTGGCCACCGTGCTCCTCTTCATCGCCTCGGCCATCACCCTCATCGGGATCCCGGTGGCCATCTTCCTGGCCCTGGCGGCGGCGGTGGCCTGCTGCGCCGGCCTCGCGGTCGTCGCCTCGGTGGTCGGCGCCGCCATCCCCTGGCCACGCTCCCAGGGGCGCCCGCTGCTCCAGCTCGGGCTCGGCGTGCTCGCCCTCTGGTTGGTCTCGCTGGTCCCCTTCCTCGGCGGCGTCCTCCTACTGGTCCTCGGCTGCGCTGGATACGGCGCCGTCCTCCTCACCCGCTTCGGCCGCCCCCGTGACGCATGACCCCGTTTGGGCTTGCCTCCCGGGGCGAGCCCTTCATGCTCGGGGCCATGGTCCGCCTCCCCCTCTTCGTCGCGCTCCTCCTCGCCTTCACCGCCTGCGATCGCGGGCCCCAGCCGCCCGCCGAGGACGAGGCCGCGGAGACGGCCGAGGCGCCCGAGGTACCCACCCACGATCCGTCGGAGGCCCACGCCCAGCGGCAGCCCCCGGCCGTGCACGGAGCCGGCGGCCCCGGCGCCGCGCCCAGCCACGGCGGCGCCCCGGTGGTCGATCCGCGCGCCCCGCAGCTCGCCGGCATCAAGTGGACGGTGGAGGAGCCCCTGACCTACCGCGCTCCCAGCCGCCCGATGCGCAACGCCGAGTACGTCGTGGACGAGGGCGCCACCGAGGCCGTGCTCACCGTCTTCCACTTCCCCGGCATGGGCGGCTCGATCGACGAGAACATCTCCCGCTGGACCGCTCAGTTCAAGACCGCGGACGGCGCCCCGGTGACCGACGCGGACACCCAGACGCGCACCGTGGGCGGCCTGCAGGTCACCACCGTGGACGTGACCGGCACCTTCGCCTCCTCGATGGGCATGGGCGGCGGCGAGCCCCAGGCCGACAGCCGCCTCCTGGGCGCCATCGTCGACGGCCCCGAGGGCCCCATCTTCTTCAAGCTGCTCGGCCCGGCCGACACCGTGGGCACCGCCGAGGCCGCCTTCGGCGCCCTGGTCGACTCCATCGAGCCCGTCGGCTGAGCCCGCGTCAGGCGGTGAGGCCGCCGTCGAGGGTGAGCACGGTCCCGGTGAGCCAGCGGGTGTCGAGCAGGTAGCGCACCGCGCCCGCGACGTCGGCCGGCTCGCCGAGGCCCAAGGGATGCAGCTCCCGCAGGGCTTCGACCCGCGTCGCGACGTCGTCGGTGTCCTCGCCGTGCCTCGGCGCGCGGATCATCGGGGTGTCCACCACGCCGGGCGCGATGGCGTTGACCCGCACGGGCGCCAGCTCCCCCGCGAGCGCGCGGGTGGCCGCGTGGAGACCGGCCTTGGCCACCGTGTACCCCAGGGTGCCCGGCGCGGGCCGCTCCACCAGCGTGCTCCCCAGGAAGACCACGCAGCCCCGGGCCTCACGCAGGGCAGGCAGCGCCCGCTGCACCATCAGCAGAGGCGCCACCAGGTTCACCTCGAGCTGCGCGCGGAGGGCCGCCTCGCTCATGACCTCGAAGGGCGCGTGGGCCGCGTAGCCCGCGCTCAGCACCAGGGCGTCGAGGCCCCCGAGCGCCGCCAGCGCCTGGTCCACCACCCGGTCCCGCTCGCTCGGCTCGTCCAGCGGCCCCGGGACCGAGATGGCCGACTCGCCCGCGACCGCGACCAGGGCCGCCTCGTCGCGACCGTTGAGGGCCACCCGGGCGCCGTCCGCCTGGAGCAGCCAGGCGACCTCGGCGCCGATGCCGCTGGAGGCACCGGTGATGAGGACCCGCCGGGTCACGGGCTCCCCGGCACCGGACCCCAGGGGGCCTCCCGGGGCACGTCGTCGGGTTCGCCTTGGACCTCGACCTCGTCGGTGGGATCGAAGCGCGGAAGGTCCACGCAGAGGATCGACTGCCAGCGCTTGGTCGGGTTCTCGTAGACGTGCTTGGCGCCCCGCGGCCAGCGGTGGACGGTGCCCTGGCGGCAGGGCTCGCCCTGGCAGAGGATGCCCTTGGTGAGCACCATCTCGCTCTCACGCATCTGCTGGTGCACGTGGAGCGGGATGGTGGCGCCGGGGGCCACGTTGAGCCGGTAGATGCCCGCGTCCTTGGTCTCCTGCACGATGTCCACCGTGCCCCAGGGCTTGTCCTCCTGGTCGAAGACGGCCCACGCCTTGGTCCGGCGGATGGTCAGCGACGGCGTGGCGAACCCCCGGAGCGCGCCGGGCTTCTTCAGGCGCACCTCGACGGCGTCGAGGGCCGCCCGAACCTCGCCGGGAGCCGGCGGCGCCAACAAGTAGCGCGCCAGCACGTGGGCCGCGGTCTCCAGGAGCCGGAAGCGACAGCTTCGCAGCAGAAAGACCACCTGCGAGGTGATCGCCGCGTAGTCCACCGTGGCCCCGACGCGCTCGGTGCTGGCCGCCGCCTCGGTGTCCAGGGTCATCGCCAGGTCCACCTGGAGCGGTTGGGAGGCGTGGCGCTCGTGGGGGTAGAGGCCCACCACGCAATCCACGGTCAGGCCCTGGATCCGCACCACGTCGGCGTGGGGATCCGCGTCGTCGCGACTGCTCGGCACCCGGGTGCTATAGCAGGCCGCTCCCATGGCCGACACCGACGATCAGCTCGCCTCCTCCCCTTCGGCTCCCGCCCCCGACGGCTGGGGCGCCTTCCGCCGCGTGCCGCGCACCGGCGTGATCTACGTCTCCAGCGAGGCGGCCAAGCGGGGCTTCTCCATGAGCTCGGAGATCGGCGGGCCCGACGGCTGGTGCAACCTGGGCCAGGGCCAGCCGGACACCGGGGACATCCCCGGCGCGCCCCCGCGGCTCACCTCGATCCCCATCGAGGCCGCGGACCTCGACTACGCCCCGGTGGCCGGGCTCTGGGAGCTCCGCGAGGCCGTCGCGGACATGTACAACCGCCGCTTCCGCAAGGGGATGCCCACCCGCTACTCGGCGGAGAACGTGGCCATCCAGGGCGGCGGCCGGGTGGCCATCATGCGCGCTTGCGCGGCGGTGGCGCCCGTGCACCTGGGCCACTTCCTGCCCGACTACACCGCCTACGAGGAGCTCCTGGACGTGTTCCGGCGCTTCCAGCCCATCCCCATCCTCCTGGACCCGGAGGAGGGCTACCACTTCAGCGCCCAGGCCCTGCGCCGCGAGATCATGGGGCGCGGCCTCGGCGCCATCCTGATGAGCAACCCCTGCAATCCCACCGGCAAGCTGGTGGGCGGGGACGAGCTCGCCGGCTGGGTCGCCGCCGCCCGGGAGCTGGGCTGCGCCCTGCTCATGGACGAGTTCTATTCGCACTACATCTGGACCGAGGGGCCCAAGGTCGTCAGCGCGGCCGCGCACGTCGAAGACGTCGATCGGGACCCGGTGGTGGTCGTCGACGGGCTCACCAAGAACTGGCGCTACCCCGGCTTCCGGGTGAGCTGGATCGTCGGCCCCAAGGCCCTCATCGACTCGGTCTCCAGCGCGGGCTCCTTCCTCGACGGCGGCGGCGCGGCGCCCATGCAGCGGGCCGCGGTGGACCTGCTCACCGAAGACCACGTGGTGGCCGAGACCGACGCCATCCGCGCGAGCTTCGGCGCCAAGCGCGACCTGGTCGTCCGCGGCCTGGAGAAGCTGGGCGTGCGCTTCGACGTGATGCCCGAGGGCACCTTCTACGCCTGGGGCGACGTCTCCCAGCTCCCGCCCTCGCTCCGCCACGCCGACGACTTCTTCCAGCAGGCCCTGGAGAAGCGGGTCATCTGCGTCCCCGGCCATTTCTTCGACGTGAACCCCGGCAAGCGCCGCATGGGCCGCCCCTCCCGCTTCCGCTCCCACGTCCGCTTCAGCTTCGGCCCGCCCGCCCCGATCCTCGAGGAGGCGCTCCGCCGCCTCGGCCAGGTCGTCGAGTCCGCCTGAGCCCCTACCGGAGCTCTTCCCAGTTCTCGTCCATGCAACGGATGCCGTCAGGATAGAGCCGCTGGTATTCGAGGCATGCGTCGGCGAGGGTGAAGTAGCCGAAGTCGAAGGGCACCCCGTCCTCGACCTCCACCTACTCTGACTCTGCGAGCCCACGACTGGCAGCGCCCGTTCCAGTCACGGCGGAGGCTCCTGTGAGTGGGCCTGTAGCGGGAAGGAGCGGGACTCGGCCATGAGCCTTCCGGGTGACCAGGACGCGGTGGCGAGCACCGAAGCCGTCCCGCTGTGCGGCGCGAGCTGGACCGGCGGCTCGGTCTACGACCTCAGCGGCAACGTGCGAGAATGGACCACCACCACGATGAGCACAGAATCTGCGAGGCGCGCGGCAACTACGAAAGCGTGAAGCGGGGCGCACCTGCGACTTCGACTGTCTTCGTCGCCAGCCGCAGCTTCGCCTTGCCGGACACACTGGCACCCGCCGCTGTCAGAAATGACGACAATGACGACGATCGTCCCCGTCCATTGAGCTGGCGCCCGGGGCGCGGGCGGCCCATGGACCTGCCATGAGCCGCCGCCCCCGTCCCGAAGCGCCCACCCTGGCCGCCGTCGTCCGCGAGAAGCTCGGCGTTTCCTGGGGCGAGGCGCGCAAGCTCTGCAGCGCCGGCAAGGTGACCCTCGACGGCACCGTCTGCATCGACGGTGCGCGACGCGTCGAGGGCGGCGCGGTCGCCATCGACCTCCACGCGAAGCGGCACACCAAGGGCGCGCTGGCGCCCGACCGCTGGGCCTACGCCGACGAGCACCTGGTGATCGTCGACAAGCCCGCGGGGGTCCTGAGCGTGCCCCACGCCGGCGAGCGGGACACGCTCCTGGACCGGGTCCGCAAGCCCCTCGGCCGGGAGCACAAGGGGCGCGGCAAGCCCTACCTCGGCGTGGTCCACCGCATCGACAAGGGGACCAGCGGTCTCCTGGTCTTTGCGCGCAGCGAAGAGGTCCAGGCGCGGCTCAAGGAGCGCTTCGAGCGCCACGCCATCGACCGCCGCTACGTCGCCCTGGCCCACGGCGCGGTGTCCTTGGGTCGCCACGAGAGCTTCCTCCTGCGGGACCGGGGCGACGGCGTCCGCGGATCCCACGGGCTCTTCCGACCGTCCCGCGGTGAGCCGCCGAAGTCCGCCAAGCGCGCGGTGACCCACGTGGAGGGCGCCCGGGTGCTCCAGGGGGCCAGCCTGGTCGAGCTGGCCCTGGAGACCGGCCGCCAGCACCAGATCCGCATCCACCTCGCCGAGGCCGGTCACCCGCTCCTCGGCGAGACCGTCTACGACCGCGATTACCGCGGCAAGGTGCTGCAGGCGCCGCGGGTGATGCTCCACGCCTATCGGCTGGGTTTCCACCACCCGATCACCGGCGAGCGGGTCTCGGTCGAGCGTCCGCCTCCCGGCGACTTCCTGGCAGCGCTCCAGCGCCTCGGCGGCGGGCCCTGGAAACCGTGACAGGCTCCGGGGAGCCCCCGGGGCCGTCAGTCCTCGTCCGCGCCGATCATCTCGGAGAGGTAGCGCTCCTTGCCGACGGTGGCGACGAGGCTGAGCTGCGTCTCGAGCCAATCGACGCCCTCTTCCTCTTCCTGGAGGATGTGCTCGAGGAGCTCGCGGGTGCCGGTGTCGTGCTTGTCCCAGCAGAGATCGATGCCCTTCTTCAGCCGATCGAGGGCCTCCATCTCGAGGTCGAGGTCGAGCCGGTGCTGCTCGATGGCGTCCTCGCCGACCCGCACCGGGTTCATCCGCTGCATGTTGGGGGTCCCCTCGAGGAAGAGGATGCGCTCGATGACCTTGTCGGCGTGCTTCATCTCCTCGATGGACTCGTCCCACTTGCGCTTGGCGAGCTTCATGAAGCCCCAGTCCTTACACATCTTCGAGTGGATGAAGTACTGGTTGATCGCCGTGAGCTCGTGGGTGAGCACCTCGTTGAGGAGCTCGATGACGTCGCTTTCGCCCTTCATTGGTAGACCATACGCGAGTCAGTAGTTGCGAACCACCACTTCGGCGACCTTGCCGCGCGCGCTCGCGTCGCTGTTGACCGCGCGGGCGGCCTGGACGACGTCGATCTTCCACTCGGCGTAGAGCTCGCGGATGAAGGGCACGTCGCTGTTGGAGAGCATCAGCTTGCAGCCGCGGCGATCGAGGGCCGCGTAGACGTCGCGCAGGCGCCGCTGGTCGTCCTGGCTGAAGCCGTCCTTGGCGTAGTTGGTGAAGCTCGCGGTGCGGCTGACCGGCTCGTAGGGCGGATCGAGGTACACGAAGTCGCCGGGCTTGGCGCTCCGCAGGAGCCCCTCGAAGCCCTCGCAGGTGATCTCGGCGGAGCGGAGCGCGGCGCTGGCGGAGCGCAGGCGGTCCACGTCGAGGATGCGCGGGTTCTTGTAGCGGCCCATCGGCACGTTGAACTCGCCCTTCCGGTTCACCCGGTGGAGGCCGTTGAAGCAGGTCTTGTTCAGGTAGATGAACATCGCGGCCGTGCTCGACTGGCTGGCCGGGCGCTCGCCGGTGCGCGCCGCGTTGTAGCGCTCACGGACGGCGTAGTAGCGCTCCTTGCCATGCCGCCGCGCCAGGGCTCCGAGGGCGCGGATGACCGCGTCGACGTCGTCCCGGACCGCCTCGTAGGTGCTCACCAGCGAGGGGTTCACGTCGCAGAGCAGCGCGTTCTGCGGCGCGCGGGCGAAGAAGAAGGCGCCGCCGCCCACGAAGGGCTCGACGTGTCGCCGGCGCTCGACGCCTGCGGGCATCAGCGGCTCGAGCTGGGGCAGGAGCCTGCGCTTCCCACCGACCCACTTCACGAAGGGCTCGGTCGGGACCGAGACCGGGGCGGTCGAGGGAGCACGAACCAGCGGGATGCGAGCGAGAGCGACGTCAGCCATGTGTGCGGTGGTATCCTACATGGGCGCACACACCCAATTTTCGGCCGAAGCGCTGTTTCCCCCGCGCTCGTCGAGGCCGGCGAGCGGACCGGGCGTCGCTCGAGGGCGGCGCTTCTACCGGGAACCGCGCCCGGGACCAGAAAAAGTGACCGCTGTAGTTCGCGTGATCACTGGTGAAACCCCCGACCTCGCGAAAATGAATTTGACTTGCAACAAGGCGAGCTCAACACTTCCGCTCACGATGTTGGTGTGTCACTGCAAGCGCGTGCATTGCCGAGTCATCCGAGACTGTGCCCGGTCGGGCGCAGAGGACGCCGACGATGTCGGCCGCATGTGCGGCGCCGGCACCGGTTGCGGCGGCTGCAAGCCCCTGGTCGAGAAGCTCGTCGAGCGTGAGCAGGCCGCTCAGCCGCGCTCCGAGTCCATCGCGCCCGCGGCCTGATCTCGGAGTCCTCGAGGATCGTTCCCGACCCGCGACCGGCGCGGGTCTCGGGAAGGGTCAGAACCCGGGGTCGTCGAACGCCTCCACCGAGGCTGCACGCATGGTGGGACGGCGGCGCCGGACCCGGCGCGTGACCGCGGGCTCTTCCACTGCCGGCTCCGGTTCCTCGAGGTCCGCCGGCTCGTCGGGAACGGCGGGCTCGGTCCGGACCACGGCCCCCGCGTCGGCCGTCTCGGCGGGCAGCGGATCGGGCGTGGGCTCCATGGCGGGCTCGGCGGCGACGGGCTCGGTGGTCACGACGTCCTCGCCCGGATCGGTGCCCTGCGAGAGCGAGAGGCCGACCCCGACGCCGCCCAGCGCCAGCGCCAGCCCGGCGACCAGGAGGCCCGCTCGCCGCGGTTTCGCCGCCGGGGCCGCCATCGTGTCGAGCTCCCCCAGGGAGCGGGCCGGTACCGATGCGGGAGCTGGAGTCGGCGCGTCGACCGCCAGCCCGGGCTCGTCGACCCCTTGGGCTTCCCCGGTCTCCGCTGCCTCCGTCGGGATCGCCGGAGCCGCGGCTTTCGGTGCGACCGCGCGAGCCACCCCACCGGTGACCGGCCGGGCCGGGACCAGGTCCTCGGAGGCCAGCTTCTGCGGCGGCTCCGACGGCGGCCGCAAGCTCACCATCGTGAAGGCGTCCTCGCCCAGATTGGCTCGCACCGCCCGGAGCGCGGTGCGGAACTCCTTGGCGGTCTGGAAACGTTTGGCCGGATTCTTGGCCATCGCCTTGGCCACCACGTCCGACAGCTCCACCGGCAAGTCCCGCCGCAGGTGCTCGAGCGCCACGGCGGGCTCGGTGGCGATCATGACCATCAAGTCCCCGACCGTTCGCGCGTCGAAGGGCAGCGTGCCCGTCAGCACCTCGTAGAGGATGACCCCCACGCTGTAGAGGTCCGTGCGGTGGTCCAGGTCGGCTTTGCCGCGTACCTGCTCCGGCGACATGTACCAAGGGGTCCCCAGCACCGCGCCTTCCCGGGTGAGCTTGTTGGCCCGCTCGCCGATGACCGAGTCGTCCACCCGGCTGATCCCGAAGTCGAGGAGCTTGGGGAAGCCCCCATCCCCGTCGTGGATCACGAAGACGTTCTCCGGCTTCAGATCCCGATGGACGATGCCGGCGTCGTGCACCGCCTCGAGCCCCGTGAGGCAGTTCTCCATCATCCGCACGAACTGCTGTGCGGGGATGGGCGGGCCGCGCATCATCCGGTCGGCCAGGGTCTCCCCGTTCAGGAGCTCCATGACCATGAAGGGCTCGCCCTGCTGGGTCTTCCCGAAGTCGAAGATGTCGACGACGAAGCGGTGCTGGACCGAGGCGGCGATCTTGGCCTCCCGCATGAACCGCGCGGCGGCGACTTCGCTCATGGCCCGGGAGTGGATGAACTTCACCGCCACCGGGCGCCCGAGGGTCTCGTGGACCGCGCTCCAGATCGACGCCATCGCCCCCTCGCCCACCGGACGTCGGAGTCGATACTTCCCCCCGATCACCTGGCCTGCTTCGGGCACCGCCGCATGGTACCGTCCGTCCATTCGCATGGCTATCCGAGCTCTCATCGCCATGGGGCTCGCGCTCTTCGTCGGACTCACGGCCGTCCCCCTCGCCCAGGCGCAGGAGACGGAGGCCGAGCAGACCGCGGCCGCGCGCTCCCTCTTCCGCGAAGGCAACCGGTTCCTCCGACAGGAACGGTGGGCCGCGGCGGCCGACCGCTTCGAGCGGGCCCTCGCCCTCCGGGAGTCGCCCCAGATCGCCTACAACCTGGCGTCGGCGCTGGCGGAGACCGGCCAGCTCGTGCGCGCCACCGAGATGCTCCGCGCCATCGAGGCCGACGGCGAGGCCCCACGGCAGGTGCGGGAGGCGGCGACTCTCCGGCGTGAGGCGATCGAGCCGCGGCTGGCTTCCATCGCCGTCCGGGTCGACGGCGACCGGACCGACGTGGAGCTGACCATGGACGGAAGCCCGTTGGCCTGGGCCATGGTCGACGTCAGCGTGCCCACCGATCCGGGCACGCACACGGTGCGGGCGGAGCGGTCGGGCGCGCTCCTGGACGAAGCACAGACCGACGTCGCCGAGGGCGGCGCCGCCGAGGTGCGTCTCGAGCTCCCCGCCGCGCCCCCGACCCCCGCCGAGACGGCGCGGGCTGCCGATGTCGCGGACCCCGCCGGTCCGGCCGGGCCCACCGACGAGGCGGCGACGAAGCCCCGGCGGTGGTGGTTCGGCGTGGTCGTCGGCGTCGTGGCGGTGGGCCTCGCGGTGGGTCTCGGGGTCGGTCTCACCCGGGACCGGAGCCCGGAGTGCATCCAGGGCACCGGCGGCTGCCTGGAGATCGGCGGCGGGTCGTGAAGCGCGTCCTTCTCTTCGCGCTCCTCGGGCTCCTCGCCTGCGGGCTCTTCGGCTGCGGCAAGGACGACCTGACGCAGATCGTGGTGGTCGTGGGGACCGACATCGCCGAGCTCGACGGGGTCCGCATCGAGGTCGAAGGCCTGGCGATGGACTCTCGGGAGATCGACTTCGACGCGGGCCGGCCGGCGACGCTCGGATTGGTCCACCGCGGAGGACCGCTGGGACCCCTGACGATCACCGCCCACGGCCTGCGCGGAGGAGTCGCCGGCGAGCCCGAACGGCGCGCGCGGGTCTCCTTCGTCGAGGGCGAGGTGCGGCAGCTCCGCTTGGACCTCTTGAGCACGTGCGTCGGGCTCAGCTGCGCGTCGGATCAGACCTGCACCGGTCCCTCGACCTGCAGCCCGATCGAGAGCGCGATCTTGGAGCCGTGGACCGGGTCGGCCCCGGACCTGGACGGCGGCGTGTCCGACGCCGCGGTGGCCGACGGTGGTTCCCGGGACGCGGGCGACGCCGGCTGCGACGTGGCGCCCGAGGTCTGCAACGGAGCCGACGACGACTGCGACGGCGAGGTCGACGA
>DCLA01000055.1:0-4177 GCA_002320815.1 Myxococcales bacterium UBA1660 | reverse complement strand
GACTGCGACGGCGAGGTCGACGAGGACTTCGACTTCATCGCGAGCGCGACCACCTGCGGCACCTGCGCGACCACGTGCACCGGGAGCTGCGACGCGCGCGCGTGCGACGACGCCTTCGTGGCGATCGGCGCCGGCAGCGCGCACACCTGCGCGACCGACGCCACGGGCGACCTCTACTGCTGGGGCGCCAACCGGGCCGGCCAGCTGGGAAGCGGCGGCACGGACTCGGCGACCCCGGTGGCGGTCCCCGGGATCGCGGGCGTGACCCAGGTGGCCCTCGGGGGCGCCTTCACTTGCGCGTCGGGCACCGCGGGTCTGCGCTGCTGGGGCGACGACTCCCAGGGACAGCTCGGGGACGGCGCGGGGGGCGGCGCGGGGATGGTGACCCCCAGCCTCCCGGCGGGTCCGATCCAGCGCATCACCGCCGGAACCGAGCACGCCTGCGCCATCGTAAACCGCACCGTGCACTGCTGGGGCGCCAACGGCTCCGGTCGCATCGGCAACGGAGCGACCGGCGGCACCGTGGACGCGCCGGTCGCGATCGACCTCGGCGGCGACGCCATCGACGTGGCGGCCGGCGCGAACCACACCTGCGCGATGCTGGCCAGCGGGAGCGTCTTCTGCTGGGGAAGCGGGAGCGACAATCAGCTCGCGACCGGCAGCAGCTCGACCACCCCGGCGGCCGCCGGTCTGGGCGAATCCGTCATCGAGGTGGCGGCCGGAGACCTCTTCGGCTGCGCCATCGACTCGTCCCGCGAGGGGCTCTGCTGGGGGCGCCCCGAACAGACGGGCGACGGGACCACCGACACCAACCTCCCCCGGGCCTTGGCGGCACCGGTCGACGAGGTCGCCTTCCCGGGCGGACTTCCGGCTCTCGCGCAGCTGGACGCGGGCGGCGCGCACGCCTGCGCGGTCGTCGGCGACGGGCGGGTCGTCTGCTGGGGCCGAGACGACGATGGCCAGCTCGGACGCGGAGCCGCCACCGCTCGCAGCCTGGGCCCGGTCGGCGTCGCCGGGATCACGACCGCGATTCGCGTCGCCGCCGGGGCCGCCCATAGCTGCGCCCTCCTCGCGGACCAGTCGGTCCGCTGCTGGGGCCGCAACGACTCGGGTCAGCTCGGTGACGGCACGATGGCCGAGGCCGACACCCCGGTATCCATCACGCTGCCCTGAGCGGGCTCACTCGCGCTCGCAGACGTAGCGGTACATCTCGGCGCAGTCGCGGTCCCCCCACTGGCCGTTGCTGCGCATCCGCACGCAGTCGCCGCTCCCGTTGGGCTCACCCGGCTCGAAGCGCTCGTAGCTCATCGGAGCGCTGCTGGCGCCCCGCTCCCACACGAAGGTTCCCTCGGTGGCCTGATCGTTCAGACCGATCCAGCCGTCGTTGTTCCCCAGGGCGCCGCTCACCGCCGCGTTCTCCGCCGCGTCGTCGATCTGAACCAGGTGCGCGCCCCGGGCGGCGCACGACGAGCGCGCCGTGTCCCAGTCGGCCTGGGTGAAGAGCACGCCGAAGACCATGTAGCAGTGGCCGTCGCGCTCGAAGTTCACGTCGCCGCCGACGCAGCTCGGCGTGCAGTCGGCGTCGCAACCGTCGCCGTCGACGGTGTTCCCATCGTCGCACGCCTCCACGCCCGCGCGCACGAAGCCGTCGCCGCAGCGGGCGACCTCGCAGCTGTTGAGGCAGGCGTCGCTGCTGCTCGCGTTCCCATCGTCGCAGCCCTCGCCGGCCTGCACGATGCCGTCCCCACAGCGGGCGGCGCGGCAGCCGTTGGAGCAGGTGTCGTCGTCCACGCGGTTGGCGTCGTCACACTGCTCCACTCCGCTCCACACGAAGCCGTCGCCGCAGCTCGCGAGCATGCAGCTCGCGAGACAGGAGTCGGTGTTGGTGCCGTTGGCGTCGTCGCACTCCTCGATGTCTCGCTGGACGAAGCCATCGCCGCAGCGGGCGGCGACGCAGGTGCGGGGGCAGGCGTCGGTGTCGTCGAGGTTCCCGTCGTCGCACTGCTCCACCCCGGCGCGCACGACGCCGTCACCGCAGCGCGCGGTCGTGCAGGAGTTGAGGCAGCCGTCGAGGTCGTCGGTGTTGGCGTCGTCGCACTGCTCCACGCCCGCGAAGACGAAGCCGTCGCCGCAGCTCGCCAGGAGGCAGGAGCTCAAGCAGGCGTCGGCGTTGGAGGCGTTCCCGTCGTCGCACTCCTCGATGCCCCGGCGGACGTGACCGTCGCCGCAGCTGGGGAGCAGGCAGGTGGAGAGGCACTCGTCGCCGTCGTCGAGGTCCCCGTCGTCGCACTCCTCGCCGACCTGGACCAGCCCGTCCCCGCAGGTCGCGAAGCGGCAGAGGGAGGTGCAGCCGTCGGCGTCGTCGGTGTTCCCGTCGTCGCAGGCCTCCACGCCCGCGCGGACCACGCCGTCGCCGCAGCGGGCGAGCTCGCAGGTGGCCAGGCAGCCGTCGGACTCGTCACGGTTGCCGTCGTCGCACTCCTCGTCGGCCGCGAGGATCCCGTCCCCGCAGCGCGCCTCGACGCAGGTGCTCAGGCAGCCGTCGGACTCGTCGGCGTTGCCGTCGTCGCAGGCTTCGCCCTCCTGGACCACCCCGTCCCCACAGGTGGGGGAGGTGCACTCGTTGGTGCAGCCGTCGTCGTCCACGTCGTTGCCGTCGTCGCAGGCCTCCACGCCGCGCCAGACCACTCCGTCGCCGCAGCTGGCGACCACGCAGGCGTTGGTGCAGGAGTCGCCGTCGTCGCCGTTCCCATCGTCGCACTGCTCCCCGCCGCCGTCGACGCCGTCGTTGTCGAGGACGCCGTTGCCACAGCGCGGCGAGTCGTCGTCACCACACCCGGCGAGGGCGAGGAGGGAGGTCAGCAGAGCCCAAAAGCGAAGACCGGAAGCGGTTCGAGTCACGCTGCAAAACTATCACATTCCTGGGGGCCAAGCCGACGGCGGAATCGGGTTCTGGGGCTTGGCCAGGAGGTAGCCCTGGACGAAGTCGGCGCCGGTGTCCACGACCGCCCGGAGCTCGTCCGCGGTCTCCACGCCCTCGACGACGACGGTGGCCGAGAAGCTGTGCATCATGGCCACCAGGTGGTTCAGGAGCGTCTGCTGCCGGGGTTTCTTCTGGAGATCAGTGACCAGGGAGCGGTCGACCTTGACCACGGCGGGCTCCAGGTCGGCGATGCGCGCCAGGTTGGAGTAGCCGGCGCCGAAGTCGTCGATGACCAGCCGGATGCCGCGAGCCGAGAGCTCGGCGAGGACGGCGCGCACCAGATCGTGGTGCTCGAACGCGGCGGCCTCGGTGATCTCCAGGAAGACGTCTCCGTCGTGGAGGAACATCGGGTCGTCCGGGCGAACCAGCCAACGGGCCGAGAGCTCGGCCGGGTGGATGTTGACGAAGATCGGCTGCCGCGGCGGCGCTTGCTCGAACGCCAGCTCGCGCACGTGTCGCCCCAGCCGGCCGGCGTATCCAGCGGCCGCGGCCTCGGTGAAGAGCACCTCGGGGTTGGTGAACCCCGGCATGTCACAGCGAGTGAGCACCTCGACCGCGGCGGTCCGGCGAGTCTTCACCTGCACGATGGGCTGGTAGACGACCCGGAGGTTGGCGCGCCCGACCGCGCGGACCCCGGGGGGCCGGGTACTGTCGTAGGGCCGGACCTCGTCAGAATCGGTGAGGGTCCAGTCGAGACGCTTGCGGCTCACCGGGACACTCTAGGGGGCGGGTCCGCGGGCGGCCAGACCGGTCCCGGGGTTCGGGTCAAGGAGGCACCACCTCGCCGTCGCCCTCACAGGCGAACTCGACGTCCGCGAGGGTCTTCGGTGCGTAGTACCAATCGATGACGTCGCCGTCGTCGATGTCGCACCCCCCGATGATCCCGCTCCGGGGACAGGGCCCATCGAGGTAGTCACCGGCGGCGGCCTCGCAGGTGGCCTCGAACGCCAAAGGACTCGCGGCTTGGGTCCCGCTCCGGTCCTGGCACCGATCGGACTCCGCCCGGAAGTCGCAGGCGATCGTGTCGTCCCCAAAGCAGCCCGCGACCATCAGGACCAAGAGCAGCTCACCCATCTGCACCCATCTCATTCCGCGGATGGTACAACTTTCCAAGGAAGACACAAAGGGCACCGGTACCGCCGATCGGCGAGCGCGCAGGCGAAACGCGCCGGCGAAGCGCGCTGGCGAAGCGCG
>DCLA01000075.1:4037-54476 GCA_002320815.1 Myxococcales bacterium UBA1660 | reverse complement strand
ACGGGACCTCGTGCGGCTCGGTGACTTACGGCGCCTGGGGCGCCTGCAGCTACTCCAGCACCTGCGACGAGACCGGCACCCGGTCGCGGGACGTGTACACCCCGGTCTGCGCCTCGGCCTCCTGCGCGAGCAACACCACCACCCAGACCGAGTCCTGCACTCGGAACACGGACGGGACCTCGTGTGGCGGCGGCTTCCTCGTCTGCAACACCCGGCTCTGCAGCTCCGGGAGCTGCCAGACCTTCGACACCTGCGGAGCGGGCCAGCACTGCTGCGAGTTCGGCTGTCAGCCCAACGGCACCCTCTGCCCCTGAGCGCCCCCCGGGCCCCGCGCGACTGAGCATCGTGCGACGGAACCCGGGGGAAGCTCTCGTCCCCCGGCGGTCTTCGTGTAAAACGGAGGTCGACCTCCCGGGACGTGGGCGCGAGGCCGGCTCCGCCCTCCATCCGGGAGTCGGAGCCTCATGACCCGTATCGCCCGCCTCGCTCTTCTCTTCGCCCTCTCGTCCCTCGCCGCATGCGGGGGCGACGGCCGCGCGACCGTCCGGGTCGACGCCCGCACGGACTACGTGCCCGGGGTCGAGTTCTCCCAGGTCACGGTCGCCGTCGTCGGGAGCAGCGACACGATCTCGTATCCGGTCAGCTTCGGCGAAGACTTCGTCCGAGGGATCCGCGTGGCCAACCTCGACGATCTGGCGACGGGCCAGGTCGTCCTCCGGGGCCGTCTCATCGCGCCCGACGGGTCCCTCTTGGCAGAGCGGGAGATGGACCTGGTGCTCGAGGCCGGCGTGAACCCCATCCAACCCTTCGTGTTCTCCCGGCTGTGCCGCAATGTCTCTTGCGAGGCCGGGGACACTTGCTACGAGGGCGAGTGCGTCAACCAGGACTGCGCCGACGACCCCGAATCCTGCGGTCTCGGCTGCCAGTCCGCCGCCGACTGCACCGCCCCTACCGCCACCTGCGCCCAGCCGCTCTGTGACGAGGGCGCCTGCTTCATCGGCAGCGAGGCGGGCGCGTGCGCCGCCGAAGAGTTCTGCCACCCGGACCGCGGCTGCACCCCCGAGCCGGACGGCAGCGACATGGGGACCCCCGAGGACATGGGGATCCCCGACCCGGGCGATCTCGGTCCCGAGGACCTGGGTCCGCCCGACATGGGGCTGGACCCGAGCTGTGGTCAGCCCTGCGACTTCGGGGGCGCCTGTGAGCTCGGCGTCTTCGACTGCGCGGAGGGCTCGCCGGTGTGCGTGAGCGCCGGCCCCGCGCCCGTCGACACCTCCTGCCGCGCTGCCGCCGGGGAGTGCGACCTCCCCGAGTTCTGCACCGGCAGCTCCACCGAGTGTCCGACCGACGAGTTCGCGGCGACCGGCACCACCTGCGCCGCCGGCTTCTGCGACGGCCTCGGCTCGTGCGGGAGCTGCGAGCCCGGCGCGGCCTGCTCCACCGGGAACCCCTGCGAGATCGGGAGCACCGTCTGCGTCGGCGGCGAGCCGACCTGTGAGCGCAGCGCCGACGTCGCCGCGGGCGTGACCTGCGCCGCGGACGACATCGGCTCGTGGGGAAGCTGCGGAGGGTTCGGCAGCACCTGCGACACCACCGGGACCCGCTCCCGCTCGGTGACCAGCCACACCTGCAACGGCTCGGGCACCTGCGCGCCCAGCACCACGTCGGAGACCGGCGCCTGCAGCCGGAGCACCAACGGCAACTCGTGCGGCGATGGGGTCGTGCCCGGTCCCTGGGGGAGCTGCGGCTACACCACCCAGTGCGACGAGAGCGCCAGCCGCAGCCGCACCGTGACCACCTACACCTGCAGCGCCGGCGACTGCACCTCGACCTCGATGAACGAGAGCGAGAGCTGCAACCGGGACACCGACGGCCAGGAGTGCGCGCCGGACGACCCCGGGGCGTGGGGCACCTGCCTCCAGAACCGCAGCCTCGAGGACTGCTCCGACGAGGGGACCCAGACCCGCACTGCGACGGTCTACGACTGCGTGGCGGGGACGTGCACTCCCTCGTCGGAGGACCAGAGCCGGAGCTGCACCTTCGACGCCACCGGCCGCACCTGCTCGGGCCCCGCCTGGGCCTTCCCCTGCTCGAAGTACCGCTGCGCGGGGACGAGCTGCAACAACATCGGGGACACCTGCCTGTCGGACGAGATGTGCTGCGAGTCCGGCTGTCAGTCTTCCGGCGGCGGCATGTCCCTCTGCTTCGAGTGACGCGTCGGGTCCGGCGGACCCGCGCCACGCCCCCGACACCGTCGCGCCGCGAGGCTCGGCCTCGTCGCGGCCTCGATCCTGTGGCACATGGAGGAAAGGCGGGTCGGGCCCGCCGTCCCGTCATGGACACAAGTCTTCATCACCTCGCCCTCGGCCTCGTCTTCCTCGGATTGGGCGCCTGCGGCGACGACGACTGCGCCGACGCCGAGTGTGAGCCGCAGGTCGACGCCGGCGAGACCGAGGACGCCGGCGAGACCGAGGACGCCGGCGCGCTCGGCGAGTGCGGCACCCCCTGCGACTTCGGGGAGCGCTGCGAGCTGGGCATCGTCGAGTGCAGCACGGGGGCGGCCCGCTGCGTGAGCCACGGCGCGGCCCCCCCGGGCACGGCGTGCCGGGCGGCGGCCGACGACTGTGACGCCACCGACTTCTGCGACGGCGTGAGCACCTCCTGTCGCGACGGCTTCGCGCCCATCGGGGCCGCCTGCGGGGGCGGCTACTGCGACGGGGACGGGCGCTGCGGGTCCTGCCGTCCCGGGGTGGCCTGCGACCCGGACGTCACCTGTCGCACGGGGATCGTCCGATGCGAGGGAGACGTGCCGGTCTGCGAGGTCATGGGCTTCGAGCCATCGGGCACCTTCTGCGCGCCTGCGACGGCCGGCGCGTGGAGTGACTGCGAGGCCGAGGACGAGTGCAGCCAGGACGGCACCCGCCGGCGCGTGGTCCACGAGTACCTCTGCGACGGCTCCGGGAGCTGCGCCGAGGCTACCCGCACCGAAGAAGAAGCGTGCGGCCTGGAGACCGACGGCGCGACCTGCGGGGCCGGGGAAGTCGCCGAGCCCTGGGGGGAGTGCACCTATGCCGATGTCTGCGCCGAACGCGGTCAGCAGTCACGCCAGACGACCCTCTACCGATGCCAGGACGAGGAGTGCGTCGGCCGCACCATCGGCGAGACCGAGCCCTGCACGCGCGACACCTTCCGCGTCCCCTGCGGCGAGGACGAGATCGGCGAGTGGCAGGCGTGCACGCCCCTGCGGAGCATCGACCCCTGCAGCACGTCGGGCCAACGCTACCGGACGTTGATCAGCCACTGGTGTCTGGCCGGGACCTGTGAAGAGGTCGAAGGAGCCGAGACGGAGCTCTGCGTCTTCGACCCGACCGGGCGCTCTTGCCCCCCGACCGATCCCGGCGCGTGGCCTTGCCAGGCCGGCGTCTGCGAGGGCTCGACCTGTACCCTCGCCGGCGACTCCTGCGCGCCGGGCGACCAGTGTTGTCCCGGGGGCTGCGAGCCCGAGGGTCCCGCCTGCGCCTCGGAGTAGTCTCGGCCCGCCGTTTTGTTGGTCCCCGATCGGGTCCTGGGTAGCTTCCGGTTGTCCTACATGGACGCACACCGGAGCCAACCCACGATGACCACCCGCTTCTCCCGCCGCCGCCGAGTCCTCCGCCGTTCCGTTCGCAGCCGCTGCCAGGCCGTGACCGCCGACTCCTTCCGCCTCCTGGGGGAGCGGGTCCTCGACGTCTCGCCCTTCGGTCTGCTCCTCGCCGCCGACGCCGGCGCCACGCCGGGCGAAGAGGTCCTGGTCAGCTTCCGCATCCCCGGCTGCCGCCGGGTCTTCGACGCCGAGGCCAAGGTCGCCCGGGTCATCGAGGGGTGGCGGCCCCATGACCCCGGCTACGCGCTGGGACTGCAGTTCACGGAGATCGCTCTCGAGGATCGGCTCTTCCTCACCCAGCGCCTCCGGGGCACCCCGCCGCCGGTGCCGCAGCGCGCCCTGCGCTTCTGAGCCCGTCGGTAGCGCTCGCGCCTGGCCGTCGTTGGCCCTAACGTGTGGGGCGTGGCCGACCTCCCCCGCACCACCTACGAGCGCTGGCGTCATGCCCTGAAGCCCGACAGCTGGTCCAAGCTGGTGGTCCCCACCTACCTGGGCCAGGCCATCGGCGCCGCCCATCTGGGTCGCCTGGACCTCGCGCCGGCGTTCGCCGGGATGGTCTTCACCTACCTCACGCTGACCTTCATCGTGCTGATGAACGACGTCAGCGACCGCGAGGTGGACGCGATCAAGCGCCGCATGTTCCCGCGCGGCGGCTCCCCCAAGACCATCCCCGACGGGATCCTCCCGGCGTCGCGGCTGCTCCTGGTCGGCCTCGCCGCCGGCGTCGGCGCGGTCGGCTTCGCGTACTTCGCCGAGGGCTGGCTGAACCGGCCCGGCCTCGGCCTCGGGGGTCTGATCGCGCTGGGTCTCTTCGTCGCCTACTCGCTGCCTCCGCTGAGGCTCAACTACCGCGGCGGCGGGGAGCTCCTGGAGATGCTCGGCGTGGGCTTCGCCCTCCCCTGGATCAACGCCTACATGCAGGGCGGGCTGGGCTCGGAGACCTTGCTCTGGCTCCCCCGGGCCTGGCCGGTGCTCGTCGGCAGCTCGCTCCTGGCCCTGGCCAGCGCGGTCGCCAGCGGCCTCGGCGACGAGGTCTCGGACCGAAAGGGCGGCAAGCGGACCTTCACCACGATGCTGGGCAACCCCATGGCCCGCCGGCTCACCGAGGCGCTCGTCGCCCTGGGCGCCCTGGCCTGGATCCTCGCCGGCCTCTTCGCGGAGCACGTGCCCCTGGTGGTCGTGCTCCTGCCCATCGCCATCCTCGCCTACCGGCTCCGGGGGATGATCGCCCTGAGCACCAGCGCGGTGACCAACGCCTTCGCGACTCAGGCGGTATACAAGGCCCATCTCCACCGGGGCCTCGGGCGCAGCACCGAGGTGCTCGCCTTCTCGCTCCTGCTCCACCGCCTCTTCCTCGGCTGATGCATTCCACCCCTGCTCGCTCCGAGGGTCTCGCCGACCTCGACGCGCTCATCGACCGCGGCCAGCGCCTCACCCTCGCGCCCGACCGGGACCGGCCGACCTCGCTGGTCGAGCTGAGCCGCCTCGCCCCCGAGCCCTTCCGGCCCACCTTCGCCGCCGTCCTCGAGCGCGTGGCCCGGGCGCAGGTACGCGCGTTCCCCGGCAACCTCTTCTGGGACATGGACTCCCTCGCCGCCTCGCTCCTCCGGCAGGCTCTCACCGACGACGAGCCCGCCGCGCGACTCGACGCGCTGGCCGACTCCGTCGCCCGCCTCCAGTCCCTCTTCGGTGGCGAGACCACCATCCACTTCCGCTACGTCCACGACTTCGTCTACGGCTACGACTGGGCCAAGTGGGTGAAGCGTGAGGTCCCCGCCCGCCGGTACGTCGGCCCCTTCGACGCGCCCTTCCTGGCCTACAGTGAGCGCCGGGCCGGCGAGCTCATCGAGCTCATCGAGGCCGACGACGCCAAATACGGCCAGCTCCCCAGCGATCAGGCTCGCAACCCCTTTGGCTTCTCCCGGGAACCCGACGACGAGATCCGCCTCTTCCGGGACCTCGCCGCCCGCGACCTCCTGCCCCTGCGCGCCTGGGAGACCGACCCCGCGTTGGACTGGGAGCCGCCCTACCAGGACCTCCGGGAAGAGCGCGCCCACGCCCTCGGGCTCGGCCTCCCCTGACCCCCTGGCCGCGCAGCGGCTGCTACTTGCCGCCGCTGAAGCCGCCGTACCAGAAGATGGCGCCGCCGCGACCGCCGGACGCGCGCACGTCGGGGGGCGCGGCGCGGCGCTCCTGTTCGACGCTGAAGGGGTCCATCCCGCGATCCGCCAGGACGTAGTAGCCACCGACGACGCCGAGGCCGAAGAGCGGATAGAGGATGTAGATCAGCTTCACGACGAGGACCTCATACGGTCTTGAGCTCGGCGCGCTTCTTCTCGAAGGTCGAGTGGCGCGCGAAGAAATAGATGGCCGGCAGCCAGATGAAGAGCAGGCCCAGCAGCAGGCAGGCGCGGCTGGTGGCCCCGGTCTCGACCGAGATCTCGGCGACCGGCGGAGCGAGCCCCGCGCCGTACGCGCCGGGCTGCGGGAAGGTCTGCCAGAAGGGATCCACGCGGAGCGCGTAGGTCCCCGCGGGGACCCGGGCCACGTGGACGGAGTTGGAGTGGCTCCCCTCGCGCCACGACTCGCCGCCGCTGACGCCGTGGTAGTACTCGGCGTCGACGTAGAACTCGATCACCTCGCCGGTGTTCTGCTCGATCAGCGCCGCGGGGACCCCGACATATTGGTTGTTCGCGTTCGTCCGCAGCTCCACCTCGACCAGGGTGGGCCCCTCGGCGATCACGAAAGGCGGAGTGACCGTCGCGCCGCTTCCGGAGGCGTCGGGCTGAGTCGAGGCCGCCGCCGGCACCCGGATGGGCCCGTCGACCAGGAGGTCGCTGCGATGCCGCGCCTTCACGAAGCCCATCGTGCCCAGCAGCAGCACGGTGGCGATCAGCGCGCAGACCGCCGGGAACGTGAGGGAGTACGGGTTGGGCTGGATGATCCCCACCCCGGTCGCGCGTGGGGGCTTCGCTTCGATCCCGAAGGCGCGCCGGACGGTGTCCGCGTCGATGTGCTCGCTCGCGGACCAGACCACCTCGCCGGAGCTGACCTCGCTGCTGATCGCATGGGGCGGCCGGATGTAGTCGGTGAGGTTCGCGGTCTCGCCCTTCTCCACCCGCCAGTAGAACTCGCCGACGACGTAGTCGACGTACCCGTTCACCCGATTCCAGAGGACGTGGCTTCGCCCTCGGGCCCGCAGCGTGTTCCCGAAGGGCTGGACGTCGCCGGAGGCGATGGGGGTGATCCACTGCCAGTGGCCCTGATCCTCCATCAACCAGCGGTAGCCGCTCGCGGTATGCAGGAGGTACTCGCTCCAGGTGAAGCGCATCCCGTCCACCCGGGTCCAGCGCTCCATGTAGCCGATGCAGGTGACGTCCTCGCCCTTCAGGCGCCCCTTGGCGCCCAGCGGGATGTAGGGGCGCTTCCGAGCCTGCTCGATCTTCTTCAGGAAGCGCAGCTCGCCCTGGGCGTAGTCGAGGAGGCTGTTGCAGCTCCCGCACACGGCGCTCTCGGTGATCTCCGGCGCCTCGATGGGCACCGTGTCGCCGCAGGTCGGACACCGGAGGCGCTGGCCCTCCTTCAGGCGCTGCTCGGGCCGCGGTCCCGACCCGGTGGCCTGGAGCTGCAGCTCGCCGGGCGCGAGGCGCCGCCCCGCGAAGAGCTTCGGGGCCTCGCGGCCGTCGCCGTAGTCGATGGTGGCGAAGGCACCGTTCGGACCGGAGAGGTCCACATAACGACCGCGCTGCCCGCTGACGATTGCGAAGGGCAGCTCGCCTTCCGCCGAGACGGTGGTGCTCTCGCCCCGCTCGTCGACGGCCCACTCGCCCTGCAGGCCGGGGAGCTGCCCGCGCTGGCCGGGCTGCATCTGCTCGAAGGTCGGGAGCGGCCCGCCGGGATCGGTGGGGTAGGTCAGGTACCAGTGGCCCTGGGCCTGGGCGAGCCAGCCCCAGTGACCGCTGTCCGTGTGCTGGACGTACCACTCGTCCCAGGGACCCCGGCCGTGGTCGAGCTGGACCCGGCCGCCGACCAGGATCGGGTGACCGCCGACGGTGCCGCTGTCGCCCACCGCGTGGGCGGGCGCCGTGGGCACCAGATCGGCGACCTTGCCCAGGGTCTGCAGATCCCGATCGGTGCGCATCACCGTGTGCCGACACCAGGGGCAGACCACCACCCAGCTGGTGCCCAGCTTCATCTCGATCGGACCGCCGCAGTTGGGGCACCCCATCGCGCGACTCATGGCTCCCCCTCCCGCGTCGGCCCCTCGGCCGACTCCTCCAACGCGAGGCTCGGTGGCGGCACCGTGCCCAGGCGCGCGCGTCGCTCGTGCCACTTGCGCCGCGCCATCTCCCGCATGTCCGCCGTGGTGTCCACCTCGTCGACGATCTCGAGACCGAGCAACGTCTCGAGCACGTCCTCCATGCTCACCACGCCGTCGACGCCGCCGTACTCGTCGACCACCAGCGCGATGTGCTCGCGCTCGTTGAGCAGTCGCTCGAAGAGCTCGTGGACCGGCAGCGCGTCGGGGACCACCAGGAGCTCCCGGACCAGGTCGCCCACGGGGACCTCGCCCATGCCCCGCGCGGCGGCGAGGTAGAGCTCGTCCTTGAGCACGTAGCCGGCGACGTCGTCGGGGGAGTCCCGGTACACCGGGATCCGGCTGAAGACCATGGTCGCCGTCCGCATGGTGTCGTCGGCGTGCTTGCCGCCGACCGAGGCCCGCGGGACCACGTCGTCCACGGTCTTGTCGGCCGGGAGCGCGAACATGACCGTCCGCGGGGTCATGATGTCCCGGGTCCGCACCACGCCCATCCGGAAGAGGTTGCGCAGGATCCGCGATTCGGAGGCGTCGAAGACGCCCTGCTCCTCGCCGAGGCGGGCGAGCGCGGCGACCTCCTCCTTGGAGACCTGGCCGTGCCCGTGGCCGTGGCCGGGCTTCATCACCTTGGTGATCAACTCGCTGAGCCAGACCAAGGGGATCAGCAGCCGGACCATCCACACCAAGACGAAGGACGCCATCGGCGCGAGCTTCCGCCAGTGGGTGGCGCCCAGGGTCTTGGGGATGATCTCGCTGAAGATGAGGATCAGGAGGGTCAGGACCGCGGAGGCCACGGTGAGGATCTCCGACCCCCAGATCTTCTGCGCTTGCGCGCCGGCTCCGGCCGCGCCCACCGTGTGAGCGATGGTGTTCAGGCTGAGGATCGCCGCCAGCGGACGGTCCACGTCGGCCTTCATCGCCGAGAGCCGCGCGTGCACGGTCGGACGCTCGTCACGCATCCGCGCCACGTAGGCGGGGGTGACGCTGAGCAGGATCGCCTCGAGAACCGAACAGAGGAACGAGAAGGCGAGAGCCAGCAGGATGTACGCGATGAGCAGCGCCATGGGGACGCGGGGGCACGCTACCACGAACCCGCGACGGACGCGGGCTCCCTGCGCCCTTTCAGGCGGCCGGGGGTCGAGCGGCCTCCCGCTCACCGGAGCGAGGGGCCGTCGAGGTCCGCGGCAACGAGGCCATCAGCGGGCTCGGGCGCACGTCGTCGGCGTCGTGCCGGGCCGTGATCAACCGAGATCCGCGCCCGAAGGTCACGTACTGCCAGAACCAGTCGAAGAGCACCGTGGCCCGGTTTCGGAAGCCGACCAGGTAGAGGATGTGGATGAAGAGCCAGGCGAACCACGCCATCAGCCCTTCCAATTTCATGCCCTTGGCCTCGGCCACCGCCCGGGCCCGGCCGATGGTGGCCATCTGGCCCTTGTCCACGTAGCGGAAGGGCTCCCGGGGCTGGCGCTTCAGATCGCGGAGGATCTGCCGCGCGACGTGCCGCCCCTGCTGCATCGCCACCGGCGCCAGGCCGGGCAGCGGCTGCTCGCTGCCCTCGGGCACGAAGCGGGCGATGTCGCCGACCGCGAAGATCTCCGGGTGCCCCAGTACCGCGCAGTGCTCGTCGACGCAGATGCGGCCGCGGTCGTCGAGGGTCACGCCGAGCCGCTCCGCCAGGGAGACCGGCTTCACGCCCGAGGCCCACACGATGACCGAGGCCTCCAGCGGCTTCTCGCCCTCGAAGTGCACCGCGCCCTCGGTGACCTGTTTGACCCGCTGGCCCAGGTGGAGCTCCACGCCCAGCTCCTTCAGCATGATGGCCGCGTCGTGGCTGAGCTCCTCGGAGAAGGGGGTGAGCACCCGGGGCGCCATCTCGACCAGCACCACCCGGATGTCGTTCGGGTGAATCCGGCGGTAGTCCCCGGCGAGGACCATCCGGCCCAGCTCGCTGATCGCGCCGGCCATCTCCACGCCGGTGGGTCCGCCACCGATCACCACGAAGGTCATCAGCCGAGCCCGGACCTCGGGGTCCGGCTCGCGCTCGGCGGCCTCGAAGGCCAGGAGCACCCGCTCGCGGATGCGGATCGCGTCCCGCAGGTCCTTGAGCCCATGCGCGTGCGGCGCCCAGTCGGCCTCGTGGCCGAAGTAGTTCGTCTTGGCGCCGGCGGCGATCACCAGCTTGTCGTACGCCAGCCGCTCGCCGTCCCGGAGCACCAACTCCCGGGTCGCCGGGTCGTGCTCCCAGGCCTCGCCGAGGATGACCTCGGTGTTCTTCTGGTCGCCGAGGACCGCGCGGATGGGCACCGCGATGGACGAAGGCCCCAGGCCCGCGGTGGCCACCTGATAGAGCAGGGGCTGGAAGAGGTGGTGGTTCTCCCGGTCCACCAGGGTCACGCGGACGGGCTTGCCGTCGAGGGCCCGGGCGAGCTGGAGGCCGCCGAAGCCGCCGCCGACGATCACCACCCGGGGGAGACTCTCCTTCGCAGTCATCGCCCGCGTACCTAGTGCCGGCGCCCGCCGTTCGCCATGGGCGATCGACCCTCCGTCCGCGAACGGAGAAGCCCGAGAACGCGACGAGCCGCGCCCCGGATGGGACGCGGCTCGTCGGCGTGGGCCGGGTTGGGCTCAGCGGCAGGCGCCCTCGTGGTCGAGGGCGACCATGGCGGCGCGCCGCTCGCAGTCGTTGCCGTAGGTCACGCCGTCGCAGCCGCAGACGGGCATGTACTCGCGGGTGCAGTAGCCGAGGCCGTCGTCGACCACGCAGACGCCGGCGAGGTCGGCGCCGCAGAAGTCGTTGATGCTCATGTCGCAGGCCAGGCCGGCGGCGCAGCGGAAGCCGGCGATGCCGCCGCAGATCTCGCCCTCGCCGTTGCCCGGAGCCGGGCACTCGCCCTCATGGGAGACGCTCACGCCCGCGCTCGCGGCGTAGCAGGAGTTGCTGTAGGTCCGGCCGTCGCAGCCGCAGACGGGATCCCAGAGGGCGGTGCACACCTCGGGCTGCCAGGCGCAGGTGCCGAGCGCGTCGGCGGCGCCGCAGAGATCGCCGGGACCGTAGGCGCAGAAGAGGCCCTCGCCGCAGGTGAGACCCACGAGCCCACCGCAATCGTCGCCGACCTCGCCGCCGACCACGGGGCAGGTGCCCTCGCTCTGGACGCTGATGCCGTGCTGGGCAGCGGCGCAGGCGTTGGAGTAGTCGCGGCCGTCACAGCCGCAGACCGGGGCGTACTCGCGGGTGCAGGCGTCGGGGACGGGGCGGCAGACGCCGGGCACGTCGGTGGCGCCGCACATGGCCTCGACGGCCCAGTCGCAGTACTGGCCCTCGGGGCAGGCCTCGAGGCCGCGGCTTCCGCAGGCCTGGGGCTCGGGGGTGACGTCGCACTCGTCGCCGTCACGGCACACGACGCGGAGCTGGTACTCGGCGGCGGTGGGGATGCCCCAGCGCATGTAGTCGTAGGTGGCGACGCCGACGAGGTAGTTGCCGGCCGAGAGGGAGCCCTCGAAGCAGCTATTCAGCGTGCCCTCGGTGCAGTCATCGTTGCGGGCGATCAGGCGCCACGCCGCGCCCTGCTGCCGGTAGAGGAGCAGGTAGGTGTCGTCGCCGGCCCGGCTGGCCAGGTCCACCAGGAGGTCGTCGCAGCCGTCGGTGCTGAAGGACCAGAAGTGGTAGGGGCTGCGGCCGGAGAGGTCGCCGCCGGCCCAATCGCAGGCGGCGAGCTCGCCCTGGAAGGGGCCGCCGTCGGCGGAGCTGTCGCTGCGGACGGCGAGCTCGGTCGTCATGACCTCGTCGGTGTCCTTCTGGTCGAAGGCCGACGGCGCGCACCCGAGAGCGACCACGAGCGCAGGAAGAGAAAAGCGAATGAAGTTCTTCATCGGGAGAGGAGTTCCGTGAATGGAGAGGTGATGTTCGTACATGGCGGAGACCCACCCGAAGTGGATTCGCCAAGCCCCCCTGCGCAGTCCTGCGCAAGTGCCCACGAACACAGCACGCCTCGTGCCATCACGAGATCACGAAGGAAACCGACCCCCGATGGAGTCGATGTGCGACCAGGTGTGCCGTTTCGCCGGAAGGTCGCCTGGCCACCGGACACTCGAGTTTCCTGTACGCGGACTGCACGTGTGACCGCTCACGCGTGGGGCGTGGACCCGATTCATGGAGAGTGGTCTCTCACGCTTCGCCCGGGTCGGCCGTTGACGCGGGGCGCCCATCCCCGATCCTCGCGACGCACGAGTCGGTCGTCCCCGCCGACTCGGAAAGGCGGCCCTCCCCATGCGCTCGACCCTCCCCCTCCTGCTGGCCCTCTCCGGTCTCCTCGCCTGCGGCGACGACGGTTCCCCTGCGGCGGGACGCGACGCCTTCGTCGCGCCCGCCGCCGATGGGGGAGGCGCCGATGGCGGAGACTCCCACGCCGGCGCGGCCGATGGCGGACTCGCCGACCTCGGCCCCGCGGACACGGACGGCGGAGCGACCGCGATCCGGCCGGACGCGGAAGGACCCTTCACCGTGAGTCGGGTCTCCGGCACGGTGGACGGCGCGACCGCTACGGCGTTCGTGCCCGAGGCCGGGGGCCGCGTCCCCCTCGTGGTCTTCGAACATGGTTTCCAGCTCGCGACCGCGACTATGCCGCGGCCCTCGAGCGGCTGGCGTCGCATGGCTTCGTGGTGGTGGGCGTGGACGGGGGAGGCAGCATCCTCGACAGCAGCACCAACGAGGAGGAACGCGCGCAGGTCATCGCCGGCATCGACTGGGCCGTGGGCGACGCGCCCTTCGCCGGCTCGGTGGACCCGGCGGCCGTCGGCGTGGCCGGGCACAGTCGCGGCGGCAAGGTCGCGGCGATGGTCGCCGCCACCGAGGCCCGGGTGAGCGCGACCTTGCTCCTCGACCCCGTGAACGGCTGTGGGCCGGGTCAGGGCTTCAGCGCCAGCTGCCCCGACGTCACCGGGGCGACGTGGGTGGGCGCGATCCGCGAGCCGATCGGGATCATGGGCGAGGTCAACGACGCGACTGGCTTCATGCCCTGCGCCCCCGCCGACCAGAACTACGTGACCCTCTACGAAGCCACGACCGCCGGCTGGCGCGCCGAGTGGTCCTTCACGGGCGCGGACCACATGGACTTCACCAGCGACGGCGGCGGTACCTTCGGTTCCTTCTGCAGCGAGGGCCCGGGGGACGACGCGCAGATCCGGGCCGCCTGGACCGCGATGATGGTCGCCTTCTTCCGCCTGCATCTCACCGGGGAGACGGCCATGACCTCCTGGCTGACCGGCCCCGAGCTACCCAGCGGGATCACGCTGCGTACTCCCTGAGTGGCGAGCCGGCCGCGGGGGCCCGAGGCTCGGTCAGTAGTAGCGTCCGGCGCCGGAGCCGATCGCCATGCCGAACCACGCGAGCACCTGGATGCCGATGACCCCCAGGGCCCAGAGCCCGGCGAGGATGCCGCTGATGATCAGGAGGGGCTGACTGTTCGCGGTCACCCCGGGGTTGGTCCGGTCGGCCCCCAGGCGGATCGCCTGAATCGACGCCATGATCGAGACCACGCCCAGCCCGAAGGGCGCGATGAGGTTCAGGAAGGGCACGCAGAACATCAGCGTCGCCAGGAGGGCCAGGACCGGCGGGGCGATCCCCGCCTTCATCACGTTGTCCGACGAGGCCCGGTGCATCTCGGCGTCCCCTTCGCAGCTCGCGCAGATCAGACGGGCCTGCCCGTCGTACACGAGGGCCTGCATGGGGACCTGGCGCCCGCACTGGGCGCACGCCTGGGTGGCGGGAGCGTTCATCCTCCCGGCCTACGTCGGGCCGGGGTGGAGTCTCCCTCCGTCGGGGCGCGGTCGCGGCGACGAGGTGGTATGCACGACCCATGAGCGAGACGAAGCGAGACATCGGAGTGGTCGGCCTGGGCACCATGGGTCGCAACCTGGCGCGGAACCTCGCGCGCGGCGGCTACGCGGTGGCGGGCTTCGATCCCGACGAGGCGGCGCGCGAGTCGCTGCGGACCAGCGAGCCGGACCACGACTTCGCCACCCCCGAGTCCCTCGAGGGGATGGTGGCGGTCCTGGAGCGTCCGCGACGCATCCTGGTGATGGTTCCCGCCGGACCGATCGTGGACTCGGTGCTGGGCGAGCTCGAGCCCCTGATGGACCCGGGCGACGTGGTCATCGATGGCGGCAACAGCCTCTGGCACGACACCGAGCGGCGCGAGAAGGCGGCCCGCGATTACCACTTCATGGGCATGGGCGTCTCCGGTGGCGCCGAGGGCGCGCTGGTGGGCCCCTCGATGATGCCCGGGGGCCCGAAGGAGGGCTACGAGCGCCTTCGGCCGCTCCTGGAGTCGATGGCGGCGACCAGCGAGCACGGGCACTGCGTGACCTGGTGCGGCAAGGGGCCGGCCGGGCACTTCGTGAAGATGACCCACAACGGCATCGAGTACGGGATCATGCAGATCCTCGCCGAGGCCGTCTTGCTCCTGCGCCGTGGCCTCGGCATGAGCGCGGCCGAAGCCGCCGACGTCGTCGCCGAGTGGAACGCAGGTGACCTCGGCGGGTTCCTCACGGAGATCACCGCCGACATCCTACGGGTGAAGGACCCCCAGGACCCGTCGCGCGCGCTGCTGGATCAGGTGCTCGACACCGCCGGCCAGAAGGGCACCGGCCGCTGGACCGTGCTCGCCGCCGTCGAGCTCGGCGTGCCCATCCCCACCATCGCCGCCGCCGTGGACGCCCGCGCCCTGAGCTCCTTCGGCGACGTTCGCCGCGCCCTGGCCACCGGAGACCGACGGGAGATCCCCCTCTCGACCGAGGCCCTCCGCGACGCCGTCTTCGCCTCCGCCCTGGCCAGCTACGCCCAGGGGTTCGATCTCTTGAAGGGCGCGGACGACGAGCACCACTGGTCCATCGACCGAGTGGAGGTCGCGCGCATCTGGACCGGCGGCTGCATCATCCGGGCGAAGGTCCTCGACCGACTCATGGAGGTCCTCGGCGAGGCCGCCGGTCCGCTCCTCGCGCCCGGGCTCGCCAGCGACTTCGACGCGCGCCTCGAGGGCTGGCGGAAGACGGTGGGCGCGGCCGCCAGCGCCGGACACCTGGTCCCGGCGATGGCCGCGTCGCTCACCTGGTGGGAGCAGCTCTCCACCGGCGTGGGCACCGCGCGGGTGATCCAAGCCCAGCGCGACCGCTTCGGCCACCACACCTTCCGGCGCGTCGACGCGCCGGACGTGGCGGCCCACGACGACTGGGAGCCCTGAGCGTCCGCCTGCTCAATCGCAGGCGGAGCTCGGCGCCCAGCCGAAGGTGATGTCCCGAGCGCCGGTGGGCTCGAGGTCGGTCTCGAAGGCGGCGCGCTCGAAGGTCTCCCCGTCGTCCGAGTACGCGAAGACCTGCGCTCCGTCGGCAGTCCCGTAGACCACGTGGACGCCGTCGCCATAGGTCGCGCGGCCGGGGGAGACCCCCATGTCGCCGGAGGCGGTCCAGGTGAGCCCGTCCTCGGAGCGGTAGAGCTGGGAGTCCCCCCGGCCCACCAGGTAGAAGGCGTCCTCGGTGCGGTAGAGGTCCTGGGTGCTGCTCGGGGCCTCGACGACCTCCCAGGTCGCGGCGCGATCGGTGGAGCGGCAGAGCGCGGTCGCGCCCACGAGCACCGTGTCGCCCATCATCTCGATGTCGCCCCGATGCTGGATCGGGTGCGAGCACTGGGAGTCGTAGCCGGTCCCCTCGATCCAGGTCTCCCCGCCGTCTTCGCTGAGCGCCACGAAGTTGCCGACGGGCCGGTCCTCGTTCTCGCGCTGCGCCTCCCCGCTGAGCACCAGCACGCCCTCCTCCGGGAAGCCGCGGAGCTGGCGGGTCTGGTGGGTGCTCGGCGGAAGCCGACGCTCGGTCTGGCTCCAGGCGAGCCCATCGGCCGAAGCCCAGATGCCGCGCGTGAAGAGGAGGAACTCGCTCCCGTCGAAGACCACCGCCGCGGCGCCGCTGCGCAGCGCGCTGCCGCCCGCGGTCTCGAACTGGGCCGCGTCGGGCTCCGCCCAGCTCGCGCCGCCGTCGACGCTGGTGAGCACGTGACCGGCGGCGCCCCAACCGTACGCGGCGACGAAGGTCTCGCTGCCGCTCGCGATGCCGCCGAAGCTGGTCCACTCGGTGTGGTCGCCGCGCTCGGCCGAGCGCTCGGTCGCGGTCCAGGTGCGCCCGCGATCGCACGAGACGGCGAGCCAGCCGCCGTCGCCCGACGCCACGAAGACCGGAACCCGATCGGGACCGAGGTCCACCGGCGGCGGCCCTTCGTCGAGCGGCGGGTCGAACGCGTCGACGACCGGCTCGGCGGCGTCGGGGAGGGGCTCGGGGCCGGCGTCGACCGCCGGGTCGAGGTCATCGTCACCGCAAGCGAGGGCGAGCAGACAGGAGGCGAGGAGCGCGAAACGAGGAAGTCGAACCATCGCTCGAAGGAGCCCCGAGGCCACCGAACCGGCTCGCGCCACGACGACTCTTCCAGATTTCTCGGCGGCGGCCCTACCCGGGACGCGTCGTCTTTGTCAGGATGGACCTTCCGTGAATCGTCTCGAACCGGTCCCGCTCCTCGCCGATCGCCGGCCTGCGGAGCTCCTCGTCCACGACGAGGCCGAGCCGTGTCCCTACCTCCCCGGTCGGGTCGCGCGCATGCCCCTGCGGCTTCCGGTTCGCGCGCTCACCCACGACGAGCTCGACGCACGGCTCGCCGCTGGCGACCGCCGGCACGGCGCGCTCTTCTATCGACCGAGCTGCGATGGCTGCGACGCCTGCCAGGCGATCCGCATCGACGTGACCGAGTGGACCCACGGTCGCTCCCATCGCCGGGCCCTCCGGCGCGGGGACTCGGTGCTCGACGTGAGCATCGGCCCGCCGGTCGTGGACGTGGCTCGCGTGGCCCTCTACGACAAGCACCGCTTCGGCCGCGGGCTGGCGCGGGACGACGCGCGCCCGATGGACAGCAGCTCCTATCAGCGCTTCTTGGTGGACCGCTTCTGCGACGCCTTCGAGATCCGCTACCACCTCGACGGGCGGCTGGTCGGGGTCGCGGTGACCGACCGCGGCGCGGACTCCCTCTCGGCGGTCTACTGCTACTACGACCCCGAGGTCCGCGACGTCGGCATCGGGACCTACTCGATCCTGAAGCAGATCGACGTCGCCCGGGAACGCGGCCTCCGCTACCTCTACCTCGGCCTCTACATCGAGGACTGCGAGCAGATGGTCTACAAGGCGCGTTTCCTGCCGCACGAACGCCGAATCCACGGCCGCTGGCGCTCCTTCGCGCGCGACTGACGCCCGCGCGCCCTCGCGGCGATGCCCTCCCGAAGACGGGGACGCGGGGCTCCGGGAATGACGCACCACGCCATCCGAAAGCGCCAACCGTAAGGTGATCCGCACGGAGCGCTCAGGCATGCTGCGCGCGATGCGCACCGCCCTCTCTCTCGCTCTGCTCCTCTCGCTCTCCGTCGGCTGCGGCGACGACGACGGCACGCCCGACGCCGATGGCGGCGCAGACCCCGACGGCGACGTGGCCGACATGGAGACCGAGCCCGACATGGGTCCGGAGCCGATCGTCGCCGCGGAGTGCGACAACTCCCAGGACATCCGCTGCTTCCTGCCTTGGCCGTCCAGCGTCTTCCTCGCGGAGGACGCGACCACCGAGACCGGCTTCCGCGTGGACGTCCCCGACGAGTACATGCCCACCAACCGTTATGGGGACCCGCTCTCGCGCTTCTCTCCCTGGGAGAACTTCGACGGCTTCAGCCCGGCGGGCTCGCTGATGACCGGCTTCGCCGGCATGGTCGACGACACCACCCTCGCCGACGAGCTGCACATCCCGGACACCCTGAGCCCGGCTTCGCAGACCTTGATCATCGACGCGGACACCGGTGAGCTGGTGGCGCACTTCGCCGAGATCGACGAGTGGAGCAGCCGCGACCGGGACACGACCACCCTCTACATGCGCCCGGCGACCCGGCTGCAGGAGGACCACCGCTACGTCGCGGCGATCCGCACCGGGCTGCTCCTGCTCGATGGCACCGAGATCGAGCCCAGCGCCCACTTCGCCGCGCTCCGCGCCAGCGAGACCGGGGACCCGCTGGTGGAGGCGCGGCAGCCCGCGATGGATTCCATCTTTGCCACCCTGGAGATGGCCGGGGTCGGGCGCGACGAGCTCCTCGTCGCCTGGGACTTCCACACCGCCTCCGGCGACTCCATCCGCGGCGACCTGCTCGCCATGTGGGCCGACGCCAAGGTCCGCTGGGACGACGCCGCCGACGACATCGGGACCTGCACCGTCGAGTCGGTGGAGATGGACGTGAACGACACCCTCTGGAAGCGCATCCGGGGCACTTACACCGTCCCGCTCTACATGGAGAACGCAGACGCCGGCGCGCTGGTGAACCGGGACGCCTCGGGCCGCCCCGCCTACAACGGCACGGCGGAGGCGCCCTTCGAGATCGCCATCCCGCCCAGCGTCCGCGACCGGGTCATGGCCGGCAACGGCCCCGGGCGTGGCCTGATGCACGGCCATGGGCTCCTGGGCGCCGCCAACCAGACCTCCAGCGGCGGCATGCGCGCGGTGATGCAGCGCAGCGAGATGGTCGGCTTCGGCACCGACTACTGGGGCCTGAGCGAGAGCGACCTGGACAACCTGCTCCTCGAGGTCGTGCCCGACTTCGGTCAGTTCGACGAGCTGGGCGAGCGCCTCATGCAGGGCACGATCAACTCGCTCGTCCTGATGAAGACCTTCGCCGCCGGCGGCCCCTGCTCCGAGCTCGCCGAGATGCAGATCGACGTCGACGGGACGATGGAGCCCACCATGGACCCCGACGAGCTCTACTACTACGGCATCAGCCAGGGCGGCATCATGGGCGGCACCCTCGCGGCGCTCTCCGACACCATCGACCGCTACGTGCTCCAGGTGGGCGGCACCACCTATTCGACGATGGTCCGGCGCAGCAAGGACTTCGAGGGTTACGAGCTCATCCTGAGCTCGTGGTTCACCGAGAAGCTCGACCGTGACTTCCTGGTGGCCTCCACCCAGAGTGTCTGGTCCCAGGCCGAACCCGCGCCCTACCTGGCGCACATCTTCGGGGAGCCGCTTCCCGGGGTGGACACCAGCGATCGGCACATCCTCTACCAGGTGTCGCGCTACGACACCGAGGTCTCCAACATCACCTCGGACATGGCCGCCCGGGCGATGGGCCTCGGCGTCTTCGACTCCAGCGTCTACCACCCGTTCGGCGTGGACGTGATCACCGAGGACTCGGTGGACGACGCGATGATCATCTTCCACCTTAGCGAAGTGGAGCCCCTGGCGCTGGGCACCGTCGACCCGGACGGCGACAACAACGCGCACGGCGACCTCCGCTATCAAGACGAGGTCCTCGAGCAGATCGAGCTCTTCTGCCATCCCGACGGCGCCGTCGTGGACACCTGTCCCGACAACAGCTGTCTCCTTGCCAACGACCGCCTCTGACGACAGGGTGCGCGCGGCATGAGCACGCGCGTACGTTTCGAGCCGTCGGGATTCGAGACCGAGGTCGACGCCCCCGTCGCCCTCATCGACGTCACCGACGAGCACCCCAAGGCCGACGTCCCCTACAGCTGCCGTTCGGCGAGCTGTGGGACCTGTCGCGTCGAGGTGATCGCGGGCGCCGACGCCCTCGTGCCGCCCGACGACGACGAGCAGGACGTGCTGGAGATCTTCGGTGACGAGGGTCCGGTGCGTCTCTGCTGCCAGCTCGAGCTCGCCAAGGACACCGAGGTCCTCCACCTCCGGGTCCTGGACCCCTACTGAGCTCGACCGCCCCTTTCGGCGGTGGCGCCTGGCGTCGGCGCCCGGGGCTTGGTACGAGGCCGGAGATGCGGATCCGGTCCATCGTGATGCTCCTGACCCTGACGGGAGCCTGCGCCACCTCCTCCGGTGGGGGCGGACGCTCGGGCATGGCCTACGGCGAGAACGCCCAGGCCGACTACGAGCACGCGCTCCTGGCCTTCCGGAAGGGCAACTGCCTGGACGCCGAGCCCGAGTTCCGCGCCGTCCGCCGCAAGTATCCCTACAGCCGCTACGCCGCCCTCGCCGAGCTCCGCGTGGCCGACTGCAAGATGATGCAGGACGAGTGGGCCGAGGCGGTCACCGCCTACCGGCAGTTCGTCCGCTTCCGCCCCTCGCACTCGCAGATCCCCTACGCCCGCTTCCGCATCGCCGAGGCGCACTTCCAGCAGATCCCGAGCGAGTGGCTCCTCTCGCCACCCTCGCACGAGCGCGACCAGCAGCCGACCCAGGAGGCGCTGCGCCAGCTCCGGCGCTACGTGCTGGACTTCCCCGAGGCCGAGCGCGTCGGCGAAGCGCGGCAGATGATCGAGAAGGCCCTGCGCATCCTGGCCGCCCACGAGCTCTACGTGGCCCGCTTCTACTTGCGCCGCGACGCCTACCCCGCGGTGATCAACCGCTGCCGCACCATGCTCTCCAGCTACGACGGCAGCGGCCTCGAGGCGGAGGCCCTGCTGCTCATGGGCGAGACCTACCTGGAGATGGCCGATCGCGAGCAGGCCCGCCGGGCGTTCCAGGAGATCGTCGACCGCTACCCGGAGGCCGACGAGGCCGACGACGCCCGGTCCCATCTCCGCACCCTGGGCACCTGATCCAGCCGCCCGCGGGAGGCTTTTTTGCTCCCAGGGCGGACCGAGGGATATCCTCCCCACCGGATGGACGACCGCACCAAGCAGTTGCTCGCCCTCGGGCGCGAGCATTATGAGAAGCGTGAGTTCGACAAGGCGGAGCACTACCTGCTGCAGGTCGAAGGCCGCGGCGTCTCCTTCGCCGACGTCTACAACATGCTCGGCGTGATCTTCCATGATCGCGGGCAGTTCGAGGAGGCGCAGGCGAAGTTCGAGCGCGCCCTCGCCATCAACCCCCGCTACACCGAGGCCGCGCTGAACCTGGCGGTCACCTACAACGACCTCGGTCGCTACGACGAGGCCAAGAAGATCTACCAGGGAGCCATCGCCGCCGGCGAAGAGGCCCCGGGCAAGATGGACCCCTTCGTGAAGGGGAAGATCGCCAACCTCCACGCCGAGACCGCCCAGGCCTACGCCGACGCCGGTCTGGTGTCCGAGGCGATGCACGAGTACCGCAAGGCCGTGATCCTCTGCCCCCACTTCGCCGACCTGCGCCTCCGGCTGGCGAACCTCTATCGCCAGCAGGGCGACCTCGAGGCCGCCAAGTACGAGCTCCGCGAGGGGCTCACCCATCGGCCCAAATACGTCCCCGCGCGGGTCGCGCTGGGCGTGGTGCTCCTCGGCCTCGGCAAGAAGGACGAGGCCCGCAAGGAGTGGGACGCGGCCCTGGAGGTCGATCCCGAGCACAAAGCGGCGCAGATGTACCTGCGCATGCTCGACGGGAGCCAGGCCGCGGAAGCGGCCGAGAAGGCGCCCGCCGAGAACGAGGACTGATGTGAGCTGGTGTCGCGCCCTCCTCTGGGCCGCTCTCTTCGGTGCCTTCGGCGTGGGCTCGGCCCAGGCCCAGGACGCCCGAGAGGTGGTGCCCGCCCCGCTCGGGGATCCGAGCGCCGATGAGCTCGAGCGCGCCCGGGAGCGCTTCGGTACCGGCACCACCGCCGCCGAGCAGGGCCGTTGGTCCGACGCGCTGGGCGCCTTCCGCGAGGCCTACGAGCTCTCCGGGATCCCCGCGGCCCTCTACAACGTCGGCACCACCTACCGGTCTCTGGGTCGCTACGTCGACGCCCGGGACACCTTCGACCAGCTCCTCCAGAACCACCCCGAGCTCCCCGAGGGGACCCGGGAGCAGGCGAGCGAGCTGCGGGCCGAGGTGGCCGCGCGTATCGCCGTGCTCGAGCTGCGCGGCCTCCCCGCTCAGGCGGACGACATCGACCTGCGCCTCGACGGGCGGTCCGTGCCCACGCCCAGCGCGCGCCCGGCGACCCTGGAGACCGAGGGCGGCAGCCACACGGTCCGGGTGACCCGACCCGAGCACGAGCCCTTCGTCTGGGAAGGGCCGGTGGCCGAGGGTGACCGCCGGGTGATCCAGGTCGACCTCACCCCGCGCCCCATCGCCGAAGGCCCCGCGCCCGAGACCGGGATGTCCACGGCCGGCAAGGTCGTCCTGATCACCGTGCTGGCCGTCGTCGCCGCCGGCGCCGCGGCCACCACGGCCATCCTCCTGACCCGCGAGACGGGCCTCGACCCCCAGAGCGAATTCGTGGTGGAGCTGTGAGCGTCCGGATTTCGTGCTTCCTCGTGCTGGCCATCCTCGGGCTGGCCGGCTGCGCCGAGAACGCCATCCTCGAGCTCGAGGTGGACATGCCGGCGTCGACCTCCGATGAGCCCCAGTACCTGGTGCTGCTGATGCGCAGCGCCCGGAGCAGCGACTTCGAGACCGATTGGGGCGCCGACGAGCTCGAGGGCTTCGAGCTCGGCGCCGTGTCCCGCGAGGAGACCATCAGCGTGGTGGCGCAGCCGGAGGACTTCGGCGACGACCTCCTGGTCCGAGCCCGCTTCTGCAGCAGCCCGCGCTGTGACGCTCTCGGCGACGACCTCGCCGGCGAGCGACGCCTGGTGGTGGAGACGCCCTTCTATTCGCTGAAGCGGACCGAGGCGACCTGGGTCATCGGGGCCGTCGAGGACGCGGTGGTGGAGACCCCGGACGTGGTGGAACGCTGCCAGGTGCGCGGCTGCCGCGAGGGCACCACCGCGATGTACTGCAGCAGCGACGGCCCGCACTTCTGTGAGTAACGCCCCGCCGGCCCGCTCGGTGGACCACTCCCGGGTGGAGAAGACCGAGATCGTGCTCCCCCAGCACGCCAACGCCCTGGGGACCGCCTTCGGCGGCACGGTGATGAGCTGGGTGGACGTCTGCGCCGCGGTGACCGCCCAGCGGCACTGCGGCCGCATCGCCGTCACCGCCTCCATCGACGCCCTCCACTTCCGCGCCCCGCTGCGGGTCGGCGACGTGGCCGTGCTCCGCTCGCGGATGAACGCCGCCTTCGGGAGCTCGATGGAGGTCGAGTGCATCGTCGAACGGGAAGACACCGCCACCGGCGAGCGGGTGCTCTGCGTCGACGCCCTGCTGACCTTCGTGAACGTCGACGACCAGGGCAAGCCCCTGGGCATCCCGCCCCTCGAGGTCGGCGACGACGACGACCGCCAGCGCGCCGACGCCGCCCGCGAACGACGGGCCCGGCGCCTCGCTGAGCGTTGATTGATCCGGGCTACGCGCGTCGTCCCCATTCCGCTCAGCGTTGACTGATCCGGGCTACGCGCGTCGTCCCCATTCCGCTCGGGGACCTGGGTCCCGCGATCGGTGGAGCGGCACGGCACCGGGGGTCGCGATCTTTTTAGTTGCGCACAACTCAATTGTGCACAATGTATTTCTCGAGGCAAGCGGTGCGCATTGGAGCGCGTCGAGCCTCGAGAAGGACTCTGACCATGACCAACACCCCCAACACCCCGCTCGCCATCGAGCGCACGCTCCATACCGCGCACGGTAACGCCACCACGGGCCGAGAAGGGCGCGTGACCGCCGACGGCGGAGCCCTCGACCTCGCGCTGAGCGTCCCCAAGGGCCTCGGCGGCTCGGGAGGCGCCGGAACGAACCCGGAGCAGCTCTTCGCGGCCGGCTACGCCGCGTGCTTCAGCAGCGCCATCACTCATGTCGCGCGCCAGAAGAAGCTGTCGGTCGGCTCGGTGGAAGTGGACACGGCCGTTTCGATCGGCCCGATCGCGGGGGGCGCCTTCGGCCTCGCCGTGACCATCGTCGCCCATCTTCCGGAGCTCTCCGCTGCCGAGGCCGATGCGCTAGTCGCCGAGGCCCACGCCGTCTGCCCGTACTCGAACGCGACTCGTGGAAACATCGAGGTCACGTTGCGAGTGGCCGACTGACCGCCGACGCGGCGAGCGGCCGGAAAGAGAAGTCGTGGACCCCGATTGGGCGCGATGAGAAACTGACCCCGATGCCGGACCGCTCGCCGCCCCGCCTCGATCAGCAGCTCTGCTTCGCTCTATACACTGCGTCCAGAGCGTTCTCGCGTGCGTACGCGCCTATCCTCGCGCCCCTGGGTCTCACCTATCCTCAGTACTTGGTGATGCTCGTGTTGTGGGAGCAGGACGCCCTCGCGATCAACGAGATCGGGGAACGCCTCATGCTCGACTCCGGAACCTTGACTCCCCTCTTGAAGCGCCTCGAGAAGCAGGAGATGGTCGCGCGACGGAGGGATGCGGAAGACCAGCGCATCGTCCGCATCCTTCTCACACCGAAGGGGAGAGAGCTCGCGGTGCGGGCCGCGCAAGTCCCCGACGCGCTACGGTGTCGTGTGCAAGGCACGGCAGCCGAAGGGATCGACCTAGAAGACCTCGAGCGGCTCCGGGAGGGGGCTCGCGACCTGGCTAAAACTCTCTTGGCGTCCCCGGCGTCGGAAGATGGGTGACGACCAGGACCGGCCGACGACGGCGACCAGAGGCTCGACCCAGTCAGCGGGGGACGCGGGCCTTCAGCTCGGCGAGGGTGTTGGCGGGGTCCAGGTAGTCGGCGAGCTTGCGCTGCACGTAGGCCTTGCCGCCGATCTTCTCCGCCAGGAAGCCCACGTTCACGTCGGCGTGGACCTTCTTGCCGCCGACCACGACCGTGCCGTCGAACTTCACGCCCTTCACCTTGCCGTTGAAGAAGACCTCGGGGCCTTCCCAGCGCGCGCGCACCGAGTGCTTGGCGAGCCAGTAGTCGGTGAGGGCATGGAGCCGCTCGAGGGCCTCTTCGTCGCTGACCGTGTAGGGGAAATCGAGGATCACGCCGGGAGCATTCGGCCTCGACGCCGGTCGGTCAAACCCCTGCGACCGGACAAGCCGCGGCGCCGACTCAGACGAAGCGGTCGGCGCCCTGGGACCCCTCGCTGCAGCGGTCGTCGCTGAAGCGGTAGGGCTCGTCCACCAGGCCGTCGATGCGCTCCATGACCCGGTCGACGACCGCCTGGAAGGCGTCGCGGTGGAGCGCCTCGTCGGCGCGGTCGAAGGGCACGAAGGGCTCGGAGGGCGCCACGTCCGCCCACTCGCTCGGCAGCATCGGCTCGCCCACCCGGTAGGTGATGGCTCCCGGCTTCGCCACGAACGAGCGGCTGGTGTAGACGCCGTCGCTGCCGCTGCAGCCGACGGGGACGATGGTCGCGCCAGTGGCCAGGGCCACCTGGGCCAGCCCGATGTGTCCCCGGGAGAGGCGCCGGCTGCGGGTCCCCTGGGGGAAGACCAGCACGTCGAGCCCGATGGCCAGCGCGCGGCGGTTCTTCTCCACGAAGCGCTCGTTGAGCTGCTGCATCAACCCGTCGACCGCCTGCTCGTAGCTCTCGCGCGCCGGGTCGAAGGTCCGCCCCAGCATGTCGCGCTTCCGCTCGAGCACCTCCGAGGGCACGGAGCCCTGGACGGGCTCGAGCGCGTCGACCGCCTCGCGCAGCGCGCGATACTCCTCGGGCCGCGGCTTGCGGCCGACGGTGTCGATGAAGTCCCGGGTGATCACGTAGCCCCGGGAAGCCACCGGGATGTTGTTCGTCCAGCGCATGAACGCCGAGGAGATGGTCCCCTCGTAGTTCTTCCCCTTCACCCACGTGGCCGTGTAGCGCTGGAACGCGCAGTGCAGCGAGTACTGAAAGGGCCAGTAGTTGAAGTTGTCCGTGTGGTTCATCGCGTAGATCACCGGCGTGGCCGGGATCCGCTCCAGGCCCTCCACGCGGAGATCCACCTTGCGGTAGTCCCAGCGGAGGAAGCCATCGGCGATGAGGCGCTGGACCGGCGGGCGCGGGTTCAGGCGGACTCGATCGTACAGCGCGAGGTCCAGCATCCTCACGGCTGTATCGGGGTCACGCTTCTCCGGTCAAGCAAGGATTCCCCGAGCCTCCCGGAAAGGGACGGATGAGGGCCCCCCTTGTGGTGGGTCCGACCCCTCCGGTAAACCGGGTTCATGTTCCACGGCGGCCGCATCGTCGCGCAGGCGATCAAGCAGGAAGGCGTCGACCACGTCTTCACCCTCTGCGGAGGACACATCCAGAACATCTACGACGGCTGCCTCGACGAGGGCATCCGCGTGGTCGACGTCCGCCACGAGCAGACCGCCGGCCACGCCGCCGATGGGTGGGCGCGGGTCACCGGGAGACCCGGCGTCGCGCTGGTCACCGCCGGTCCCGGCGTGACCGACGCGGTCACCGCCGCCGCCAACGCGCAGCGGGCCGGCGTCCCGATGGTCATCATCGGCGGCGCGGGTCCCTTCGTGAACAAGCACCAGGGCTCGCTCCAGGACATGGACCACGTGGAGCTCATGCGTCCGATCACCAAGTGGTCGGCCACCGTGGGCCAGACCCAACGGCTCGCCGAGTACGTGCAGATGGCCTTCCGCCACGCGATGACCGGCGTACCCGGGCCAGTCTTCCTCGAGGTGCCCCTCGACGTCCTGATGATGGGCGCGAAGGAGAAGGAGCTCCCCGCCCCGAGCGGCTACCGCGCCCAATACGCCGCCGCGCCGGATCCCGCCGCCGTCGACGCGGCCGTCGCTCTCCTCGAGCGCGCCGAACGCCCGATGCTGGTGGTCGGCTCCCAGCTCCGGTGGAGCCCCGACCGCGACGCGCTGAAGCGGCTGGTCGATCGCTTCCCGGTCCCCACCTTCGTCAACGGCATGGCGCGGGGCGCCCTCCCCTGGGAGCACCCCTGCGCCTTCCGCCGGGTGCGGAGTTGGACCCTGAAGCAGGCCGACGCGGTCTTCGTCTTCGGCACGCCCTTCGACTTCCGCCTCAAGTACGGCAAGGCGATCAACCCCAAGGCCGAGGTGGTCCAGGTGGACCTGGACGGCGCCGTCATCGGGCACAACCGGCCCGTGGACCTCGGGGTCCAGAGCGACACCGGGCTCTTCCTGGCGGCCCTCGAGCGCGCGCTGCCCCAGCGCCAGCCCGGCGAGTGGATCGCCGAGGTGGCCCGGATGGACGCCGAGAAGATCGCGCAGATGACCGAAGAGATGACTGCCGACGGCGATCCGCCCAACCCGCTCCGGGTGTGCGCCGAGGTCGCCGAGTACGTCGAGGACGACACCATCGTCGTGGGCGACGGCGGCGACTTCGTGGCCACCGCGGCCTACACCCTGCCCATCCGCTGGCCGGGCGTCTGGATGGACCCGGGTCCGCTGGGCACCCTCGGTGTCGGTCCCGGCTACGCGATGGCCGCCAAACTCGCCCGGCCCGACGCCCGGGTCATCCTGATGTACGGCGACGGCTCCTTCGGGCTCCACGGGATGGAGTGGGAGGCCATGGCGCGGCAGGGCATCAAGGTCGTCGGGGTGATCGGCAACGACGCCGGCTGGACGCAGATCCTCCGGGGTCAGAAGCAGATCTTCGGCGCCGACCGCCTGGTCGCCACCGAGCTCGACCATACCCGCTACGACAAGGTCGTCGAGGCCTGCGGCGGCAAGGGGTTCTGGGTGGAGAGAACCGCCGACCTGAAGCCCGCGCTCGAAGAGGCCTTCGCCTGTCCGGAGCCCGCGCTGATCAACGTGAAGATCGGTCAGAGCGACTTCCGCAAGAACGCCATCAGCGTCTGAAGCTCGGGGAAGAGGCACCGGTCGCGCGCCTCGTGTAGCTCGCGAGAACGCCCCCATGAACGGGAATCCCACGCTCGTGGCAACGAGGTTTTCCCGAGGAGATCCCGGCGGTGAACTGAGTTAGCATCCCCGCGCTTCATCATGACTCCCGAGCTCTACCCGCCCGCGCCCACCGATGTCCCCGCCGACCTGACGCGCCCGTCCGGGCGCTACAAACGGCAAGCCGCCGCCGCGGTGCTCGGGGTCGTGGCGTTCTTCCTGGTCTACTTCGGCGCCACCTTCTGGCTCGGCCTGGTCGCCTACCGCTCCTTCGCGCACTTCGGAGTGAACGGCGCGCGCGGGCTTTTCGTGGGGATCCCGGCGGCGTTCCTCTGCCTGGTGATGGTCAAAGGGCTCTTCGCGCGGCGCAAGATGTCTCGCGACGGTCTCCTGGAGATCACCGCCAGCGACGAGCCGGAGCTCTTCGCCTTCATCCATCGGGTCGCCGACGACACCGGCGCGCCGCGACCCCGCCGGGTCTACCTCTCCGCCGACGTCAACGCGGCGGTCTTCCTGGACGTGGGGCTGATCAACCTGCTCATCCCCAGCAAGAAGAACCTCATCCTCGGCCTCGGCCTGGTGAACTCCCTGACCCTCGACGAGCTCAAGGCCGTGGTGGCCCACGAGTTCGGTCACTTCGCCCAGCGCTCGATGGGCATCGGTCAATGGGTCTATCTGGCCCAGGGTTTCGTCGCCGACCTCGTCGCGCGCCGGGACTTCCTCGACTCCATCATCCGCGGGCTCTCGCGCACCGACTTCCGCATCGCGTGGATCGGCTGGGGCATGCGGATCCTGGTGTGGGCGCTCCGCTCCATGGTGGACCAGCTCTTCCGCTTCGTGGTGCTCCTCAGCCGCGCGCTGACCCGGCAGATGGAGTTCCAGGCCGACCTCGTGGCCGTGCGGGTCTCCGGCAGCGACAGCCTGATCCACGCCCTCCATCGCCTCGGCGCCGCCGATCGCGCCTGGGGCGAGGCGGCGAACTTCGTCGTGGGCCAGGCCCGCCGCGGCCGGACCACGGCCGACCTCTTCGCCGTGCAGAGCCGCTTCCTGGAGCGCTACCGGGAGGTCCACGCCCTCCCCGACCACGGCGCGACCCCGGAGCGCCCCAACATCGAGGCCGCCTCGCATCGGGTCTTCGCCCACGGCATCGCCGACGCGCCGAAGATGTGGTCGACGCACCCCTCGAACCGCGAGCGGGAGCGAAGCGCCAAGGCTCAGTACTTCCCCTCGCACCTCGACGCGCGACCGGCCTGGAGCGTCTTCCACGACCCCGACCTGGCCAAGCGCCGGATGACCGCGCACTTCATCGACCTGGCGACCCGCCCGGGCCCCGACGCGCCAGCCCCGGCGCAGCCCGCGCCCGAGCGCGTGGAGGTCCCCCTCGAAGAGACCCTGAACGCGGTCGACACCATCTTCGCCCGCGCCGCGCTCGATCGCCGCTACCAGGGCCTCTACACCACCTTCCCGATGACCCGCGCCCTGGGTCGCACCGACGCGCTCCACCGCGCGCCCGAGGGGCCCGTGGACGCCGCCGCCGCGCGCCAGGCCCTGGACGCCCTCTTCGACGCCCAGGTCTCCGAGGCCGTCGAGGAGTTCTTCCAGCTCGACGAAGAGCTCGCGCAGCTCCGCGGCCTGGAGGCCGGCTTCCTCGACGCCGCGGGCGGGGTGATCCGACACCGCGGCCGGGAGCTGAAGCGCAAGGAGCTCGCCGCCGTGGTCGCCGAGACCAAGGCCGAGCTCGACCGGCATCGGCAGGCCCTCGCCGACCGCTTCCTGCGCGCCCGGGGCCTCGCGCTGGAGGTCGCCCGCCTGCTGGACGAGAAGCGCGACGCCGAGGTCGGGCCGGGTCCGACCACCTGGGCCCAGCACCTCGAGGGCATGGCCCATCTGTTGCGCTACGCCGAGCACACCCAAGCGAACCTGGTCGACATGGTCGACTTCTTCCAGCACGTGCTGGCCATCGTCTTCGCCGACGGCAACGTCTCCCAGGCGGAGATGCAGCGCCTGGTCGCCGAGGGCGCCGAGCTCTCCTACACGATGCGCCGCATCTTCGAGCAGCGCGAGGCGCTGGTCCTGCCCGAGCCGGTGCGGCAGCGCCTCACCAAGGACGGGGTCTCCTGGGCCGAGGTCATCGGCCCACAGCTCCACCTCTCGGCGCCCACGCCCCAGGACTTCGCGAACGACTGGATCGGGATCGCCTCGAGCTGGTGGAACCCCTACATGAGCTCCCTCGGCGCCCTGGGGACCTCGACCCTGGACGTACTCTTGGAGACCGAGGAGTACCTCGTCGCCTGTCTCCGTGACGGTCGGGATCCCGGACCGGCGCCGGCCGCCGCCCAGGTGCCGAGCATCGACCGCGACTTCCCCTTCGGCAACGAGCGGGAGCGGCAGAAGCGCCTCGGCTGGTGGGACCGCTTCCAGACCGCCGAGGGCATCGGCGGGGGCACCATGCGCTTCGCGGTGGCCGCGGCGATCCTGACCCCCGCGTTCTTCGCGGGCTTCACCACCTCGCAGACGGACCTCTGGATCCACAACGGGCTCCAGCGCTCGGTGGAGGTCCAGGTCGGCGAGGAGACCTTCCGGATCTTCGGCGGCGACCACATCACCAGCGAGATGGACGCCGACGACACGACCATCACCACCCGCACCCTCGAGGGCGAGGTCATCGAGTCCTTCGAGGTCGACCTCGACGACTACGATCAGCCCGTCTACAGCGTGGCCGGCGCCGCCTCCTTCGCCCGCTGGTGGGCCGTCTACGGGAACCTCCCCGAGATGGACATGGAGTTCGAGAACGAGCGCGTCTTCGACGCCGACGCGGACTACGTCTTCCAGCAGCCGCCGGAACAGATCTCCTCGCGCCACGCCACCCGGAAGAGCGTGCTCGAGCCGCTCGAGCCCGGCGCGCTGCGCCAGCTCCTCGGCGACGCCGAGGTCACTCGGCAGGCCCGGGTCCACCAGCAGTGGGATCCCGACGACGCCCCCTACCTCTCCTTCTGGCTCATGGGTCTCCCCGAAGCCGAGCGCGAACCCGCCATGCGCGCCCGCTTCGAGCGCGCTCCCTCGGGCCGCACGTGGCTGATCTGGTCCCGCATGGCCAGCCCGGAAGCGGTCGAGGCGCGCTGCGCGAACGCCGCGCCGCCATTCGTCGCGGCCGTCTGCAGCAAGGACGCCGCTTCCATCGCCCGCGCGGCGAACGGAGATCCCTGGCTCCACCTCCTCGCCGGCGACGCGGCCGTCCGCGCGGGTGACCCGGCGGGTGCGCTCGAGCACTACCGCAGCGCCTCCGTGCCCCTGGTCCAGCAGTCGCCCGAGGCCGGCCTGGACATCCGCATGGCGATCGCCCTGCGTCTCCTCGGCCGCTACGCCGAGGCCGCCGCGCTGCCCACCGTCGAGGGCACGGCCTTCGCGTACTTCAACGCCATCGAGCAGGGCATCTCCGACAGCCCCATCCCCTCGGTCCGCCTGGCCGACGCCCGTCGGCGCGGCGAGTATTCGAGCTCGGTCTTCGAGCTGCAGCGCGCCCAGCCCACCGGCGACGACCTCGCGCTGGCCGTCGCCTCCGAGGGCGCGCCCGAGGAGTGGATCCGTTCGCTCCGCGAGGACACCCGGCCCCTGGAGAACGACATCGCCGCCCTCTCGGTGTGGGCCCTGGGGGAGCGCCTCGGCGACGAGGGCCTGAAGCAGCGCGGCGCCCAGGCCTACCAGCGGCTCGAGGGTCCCTTGGACCTGGGCGAGCTGAACCTCGAAGCCCACCTGGCCGACCCGGCGGCCCTGGCCGCCCACGAGGACGCCGAGCGCGTCCCCATGTCCGCCCGCGCCCAGCTCCGGCTGGCCGCGCTCATCGCCCGCCGCGGCGAGGTCCCCGCCGAGTGGCGCCACCTGGCCCACGCGGTGCTCTTCCTCGCCGAGCGTCCGATGATCCAGCCAGCGCCCGAGGCCGCCGCCGCCTTCGGCCAGCCCCCCAAGTAGCCCGGCGCGACGTAGCGCCGCCCGCGCCCTGGCGACCGAAGGGTGTGGCACGGATGACAGAGGTGAGCGCTGCCCTCGCGTAGACGGCGAGGGCCCGCGGAGTGGAAGGGCGACGATCGGGGCGTGAAGCGCTTCGTCGGCGTCTTCCGCTACACCGGTCGCGCGGTGCAGCTCGTCTGGAGCACCCACCGCGGGCTCACCGTCGCGCTCTTCGTGCTCAGCCTGGTCGCCGGCTTCCTCCCGGCGTCCATCGCCTACGTCGGCAAGCTGATCGTGGACGCGGTGGTCCACGCCATCGACACCGGGGTCCAGGCCGACCGGCACCGGGCACTGATGTGGATCGGCGCCGAACTCGGCCTGGTCGCGCTGGTCGCCGCCGCCCAGCGGGGCCTCGACGTGGCCCGGCAGCTCCTGCGCGCGCTCCTCGGGCATCGCGTCAACGAGATGATCCTCGAGCGCGCCCTGGACCTCGAGCTCACCGACTTCGAAGACCCCGAGGTCTACGACCGCATGACCCGGGCCCGGCGCGAAGCGAGCACGAGGCCGCTGAGCCTGGTGACCCGCGCCTTCGGCCTGATGCAGGCCATGATCTCCCTGGTCGCCTACCTGGGCATCCTGCTCGGCTTCTCGCCGGTGGCGGTCCTGGTGCTGGCGATCGCCGCCCTCCCCGCCTTCGTCGCCGAGACCCGCTTCAGCGAGGACGCCTTCCGGCTCTTCCGCTGGCGCGCCCCCGAGTCTCGCAAGCAGATGTACCTGGAGACGGTGCTCGCCCGCGAGGACTACGCCAAGGAGGTGAAGCTCTTCGGCATCGGGCCCATCCTGCTCGACCGCTACCGGGCCATCTTCGACTCCGTCTACGCCGAAGATCGCGACCTGGCGCTCCGGCGCGGCCGCTGGGGTTTCGCCCTGGGTCTGCTGGGGACCCTGGCGCTCTATGGCGCCTACGGCTGGGTCGCCTGGGCCACCGTCGACGGCGCCATCAGCCTCGGCGACATGACCATGTACCTCCTGGTCTTCAAGCAGGGCCAGGGCGCGCTCTCGACCGCGCTCGGCTCGGTGGGCGGGATGTACGAGGACAACCTCTACCTCTCCAACCTCTACGAGTTCCTGGAGCACGAGCCCGACCGGGTGGGCGGCACCGCCACCGAGGGCCCCTCCCCGGGCGACGGTCTCCGCCTCGAAGACGTGCGCTTCGCCTACCCGGGGAAGACCACACCGACCATCGACGGCGTCACCCTGCACCTCGAGCCCGGCACCAAGCTCGCGCTGGTGGGCTCCAACGGCGCCGGCAAGACCACGCTCATCAAGCTCATCGCCGGGCTCTACCAGCCCACCGGCGGTCGGGTGCTCCTCGACGGGCTGCCCCTCGGCGAGTGGGATCCCATCGCCCTCCGGGAGCGCATCGGGGTCATCTTCCAGGACTTCGTCCGCTACCAGCTCACCGTCGGCGAGAACGTCGGCGCCGGCGACGTGACCGCCTTCGACGACGAGACCCGCTGGGCCCTCGCCGCCGAGAAGGGCATGGCCGACGACTTCATCGACGGACTCCCCGGCGGCTTCGGGACCCAGCTCGGCAAGTGGTTCGCGGATGGCCAGGAGCTCAGCGGCGGCCAGTGGCAGAAGCTCGCGCTGAGCCGCGCGTTCATGCGCGAAGGGGCCCAGCTCCTCATCCTCGACGAGCCCACCGCGGCGATGGACGCCGAAGCCGAGGCCGAGATCTTCGAGCGCTTCCGGCAGCTCACCGAGGACCGGATGGCCATCCTCATCTCCCACCGCTTCTCCACCGTGCGCATGGCCGACCGCATCGTCGTGCTCGACCAAGGCCGCATCGTCGAAGAGGGGACCCACGAAGAGCTCCTCGCGGCCGGCGGCCGCTACGCCCACCTCTTCACCCTCCAAGCCGCCGGCTATGCGTGACCCGTCTCGCCAGCTCGCGCGCTGCTCGAGCCCGGGATCCCACTGATGGAAGGGGCGCTCGCGGGCTTCGTCGCCAGCCTGGTCGCCGCGACCGGGACCGCCCTCGGCGCGATGATCCTCCTGGTGCGGCGGACCTGGTCGCCGCTGCAGCAGACCCTGATGCTCGCCACCTCCGCGGGCATCATGCTGGGCGCGACGGTCTTCAGCCTGACCCTCCCGGCGCTCGAGTCGCTGCGCGGGATGCTCGGTGACCTCGGGGGCACCGGATGGGTGGCCGCCATGATCGTCGCCGGCGCCGCCACGGTGGGGCTCATCCACCGCTTCGTCCCGCACGAGCACTCGGTGAAGGGGCGCGAGGGGCCGCCCTCGGTGGACCTGCGCGGCCCCACCCTCTTCTCCCTGGCCATCGCCCTGCACAACGTGCCCGAGGGGCTATCGGTCGGCGTGGCCTCCACCGCCGATCTCCAGACCGGCCTCCCGGTGCTCCTGGGCATCACCACCCAGAACCTCCCCGAAGGGTTCGCGGTGGCCGCGGCGCTCTCGGCCGGCGGCGTGTCCCGGGGCAAGGCGGTTGTGGCCGGCGCGCTGACCGGGGTGGCGGAGATCGCCGGGGGCCTGATGGGCATCGCGCTCGTCGGGCTCGGCGAGGCCGTGGTCCCTTTCGCCTACGCGTTCGCCGCGGGAGCCATGCTCTTCGTGATCAGCGGCGAGGTCATCCCCGAGACCCACACCGCGGGCAAGGAGTCCCGGGCGACCTACGCCTTGGTCCTCGGCTTCTGCGCGATGATGCTCCTCGACGTGCTCTTCTGACCTCCGTGAACCCTCGGCCGCGATCTTCGGCGCGGGATCGCGAACCCACGTTCACTGCCGGCTCCGGATACGGACGAAAGCCCGGGGAACCACCGCTGGCAGGGTCGTTGCAGCGCGACCCCACCCGTGGAGGAGAACCGATGAACGTACGTATGCTCGTGATCTCGATCGGGCTGGTGGCCCTACCCGCGCTGGCCAGCGCCCAGACCGGAGAGGTGGAGGTGGAGGCCGAAGTCGCCAGCCCCGACCAGGGAGGCGTCGTCTTCGTCGAGAGCTCCGAGGTGGAGATCGTCGAAGAAGGGCAGACCCCGCCCCCGCCCCCGGAGGCTCAGGCCCAGGTGACCCTCACCGTGCCCCAACCCCCGCAGGTGCAGCTCCAGGTGAGCGACCAGCGGGCGCTCCTGCGGCAGCGCCTCGCCGAGCACCCGCTCGGGGGCCCCATCGCCATGACCGCGGTGGGCATCCCCATCGCCGCCATCTTCGGCCTCGCGGCCTACTACGCCTATCACGTCGAAGACGCCGTCGAGTGCTTCAGCGACTTCGAGTGCGAGGACGAAGAGCCCAACCGCGTGGCCACCGCCGTCCTCGGCACCATCGCCGGTGTCGGCCTGGTCCTCGGCGTCGTCGGCCTGGTGAAGCTGATCATCCGGGTGGGTCACCGCGCCCAGATCCGCCGCGAGTACCACCAGGGCACCCTGAGCTTCGACGGCGCCGTCCTGCGCTTCTGACCGCGGCCGGGGACGTAGGGCCCCGGACCCGGCGGCCGGGCCCGCGCGTGGCCGGGGGCTCGAGGATGCGCTATCGCCAGGGTGAAGTTTTCTCCACCCTCGCCGTCCTAGAGCCCCCATGCTGCGTCCCGCTTCTCTCGCCCTCTTGGGCACCCTCACCTTCGCCGCGCTCGCACCCGCTGCCCAGGCCCAGGCGGACCTGGCCAGCCTCGAGGCGGCCGCCCGCGCCAACCCGCGGGACGCCGACGCCCAGACCGCCCTGGGCCGGGCGCAGCTCCGCGCCGGCCAGTACCGGGCCGCCGAGCGGACCCTGAAGACCGCCGCGCGGCTGCACGACGACTCCATGGAGGCCCTCTACGACGTGGCCCGGGTGGCCTTCGCCCAGGAGGACTACCGCCGGAGCCGCGCCGCCTGTCGACCGCTGGAGCGCAAGTACCGGGGCCAGTCGCTGACCCACGTCTGCCGGGCCCGGGCCTTCCTGGTGTGGAACCGCAGCGGGCGCGCCTTCGAGGAGCTCGAGACCGCCATGGCCGCCGGCGGCGACCACTTCGAGGCGCAGCTCGCTCTGGGCGACGCGCACCGGCTCCGCGCCGCGGTGAGCGACGCCGAGCAGGCCTACCAGCGCGCCATCGCCCTCGACGGCGCGCGCCCGGAGCCGCACCTCGGCCTCGGCCTCCTCTACGCCAACGCCAACCGCAGGGCCGACGCCGTCCGCGAGCTCCGCGCGGCGCTCCAGCGGCAGCCGAACGACCCCGAGATCCAGTACCAGCTCGGTCGCCTCCTCGAGGGCGACGAGGCCCGCCGCCTCCTGCGCGGCGCCGTCGCCGGGCGCCCCGATCTCGCCGAGGCCCAGACCGCCCTGGGTCAGCTCGAGCTCGAAGCCGGCGAGACGGCGGCGGCCAAGACCGCCTTCGAGGCGGCCCTCGAGGCGAACTCCCGGGACGCCGCGGCCCTCGCCGGCCTCGGGGACATCGAGCTGCGCGCCGGGAACCACGACGCCGCCCAGGCGCGCTTCCGGGAGGCCCTGGAGGTCATCCCCAACCAGCCCCACGTGGTCTTCCTCATGGGCAAGCTCCACGCTGCCCAGGGCGACCACCAGGAGGCCTACGAGCAGTTCCGCCGCGCCGCCGCGCTGGCGCCCAACGAGCCCGAGGCGCTCCTCGCGGCCGCGGAGCTGGCCTTGAGCCAGAACCGGGACGTGCTGGCCACCGGCTTCCTGGACACCCTGCTGCGCACCCACCCGAACCTCGCCGCCGGCCTCGCGCTCTACGGCGACGCGATGAAGGCCCGCAACGACCGCGTGCGCGCCCGGGACTACTACCAGCGCGCGCTCCAGGGTCGGGGCCCGGTCGACCGGGCCCACGTCCAGGCCGCGCTCCGCGAGGTCAGCCAGGCCCAGCGCGGGGGTACCCGCGTGCGCAACGCCACCCGCCGCTGAAGGCCGTCCTTCCCTCCGGACCCTCGGTCCGCTAAGGTCCGCCCGTGGCGAGCCCCGCCGTTCCGCTCACCTTCGGTCGATACGAGGCCCTCTTCCACGTCGCGAGCGGCGGCATGGCCGAGGTCTTCGCCGCCCGGCTGAGCGGCCCCGCCGGCTTCGAGAAGCTGGTCGCGGTCAAGCGGCTCCTGCCCGAGCTCGCCGACGAGCACTTCGTCACGATGTTCCTCGACGAGGCCCGCCTCGCCGCGCACATCAGCAGCCCGCACGTGGTGCAGACCCTGGAGCTGGGTCGTGCCGAAGACGACGGAGCCCTCTACATCGTCATGGAGCTGGTCGTAGGGGTCACCCTCTACGACCTCGCGGTGGGCGTCATCGACGGCGCCCTCGGGCAGCTCCCGATCCCGGTGGTGGCCGAGATCCTCGCCCAGGCCGCGCGGGGCCTCGACGACGCCCACAACGCGACCACGCCCACCGGTCAGCACCTGCACGTGGTCCACCGCGACATCTCGCCGCAGAACATCCTGGTCGGCGCCGACGGACGCGTCCGGGTGACCGACTTCGGCATCGCCCGGGCGGTGATGCGCAGCACCAAGACCCAGGTGGGGCAGCTCAAGGGCAAGGTCGCCTACGTCTCGCCGAAGCAGGCCAAGAGCCTCCCGCTCGACCGGCGCTCGGACGTCTTCTCGCTGGGGGTGGTCGCCTGGGAGTGCCTCACCGGGCGCTCGCTCTTCAACACCGGCGACCCCATCGAGACCCTGCAGCGGGTGAAAGAGCTGCGAATCCCCGACCCGCGGGAGCTCCGCCCCGACTGCCCCGAGGAGCTGGCCACGGCCGTCCTCTGGGCGCTGACCCGGGACCCGGAGCGTCGCTGCCCCAACGCCGCGCGCTTCGCCCGCGCCGTCGGGGACGCGGTCCCCAATCGGCCGAGCACCCGGAAGCTGGCGCACTTCGTCCAGGAGAACGCCGGGGCCGCGCTCTCGGGGATCCAGGACCAGATCCAGCAGGTCTCCTCGGGTCGCGAGCGGACCGTCATGCGCCCCGCCCCGAAGTCGAGCGCGGAGGGGTCTCGCATCGTGCCCGCCGCGGCGGAGACCGGGACCCAGCCGCTCATCGGCCTGCCGACCGGCATGCACGAGGTCGTCTCCGGCGAGGAGCCGGCCTTCACCTCGCCGCCGGCGATCGCCGGATCCGAGACCCCGACCCACGCGGGCAAGACGCCCCGACCGCCGGGCGAGACCCCCATCGCGCCGCCCGTCGTGCCCGGCGGCGGCGCGGGCCCCGCGGCCGCCGCGGACGGACAGCTCCGGGTGCTGATGGCGGTGGGCGTCGCCGCGTGGATCGGCGCCGCCGCGCTGGCCTGGTACACGCTGGCCGGCTGAGCCGACCAGCGCGTCACACGGGATCGGCTCGAGGCCTCAGCGGCGACGGCGGCCGCAGTAGTAGCCGATGTCGTCGTTGATGTAGCCGCACGACCGGCCGGCCGCGGCGCAGTCGAGCTGCTGGAGCGCGCCGTCCTGGCACCAGACGGCCACGTCGCCATCGCAGCGGCCGAGGTAGTCCACGCCCGCACAGGCGTCGGGCTGGCAGTACGCGCCGCCGACCTCGTCGATGTTCGCGCAGACCTGGTCGCAGGAGCCGCAGTCGCGGCTGCGGACCACGCCGCCCTCGCACCAGCGGGCCACGTTGCCGGCGCACTCGCCGACGCTGTCCAGGCCCTCGCAGGGATCGGTGCCCTCGGCGATGCAGCGGTAGGCGTCCGCGCCGGCGTCCCAGCCGCAGGTCTCGCCGCCTTCGCAGACCTCGCGCTGGAGCTCGTCGCCCGAACAGTACACGGCGGCGCCCGAGACGCAGCGGCCGGTCTCGGTGATGGACCCGCAGCTCGCGCCGTCGACGATCGTCGGTCCGGTGTTGCTCTCGATCCAGTCGCGGAACACGTCGGTCCGGGTGAAGTTGTCGACGCCGACGCAGCTCTCGTCGCCACCGCTGAGCGCGCCGATGACCCGCACCGAGGCGTCGCTGGCGATGGCGAAGAGCGGGCCGCCGGAGTCGCCGAAGCAGACCCCCCGGGTGCCCTCGCCGTCGATGCTCACGCTGCTCCCGCGGAGCGAGACGATGGGCTCGGCGGTGAACTCGCGCTCCCCACTGGCGCCGGTCTCCTGCTGGCCGAAGCCGGAAGCCTCGGCGGTGCGGCCGAGCCAGGAGTCGTCCATGATCTCGGTGAGGATGGGCACCGGCTCGGCCCAAGCGGCGCGGCTGGAGGCCGGCGCGTCGAGCTCGACCAGGGTCAGGTCGTTGCCACCGGGCTCGTTGACCACCGAGGCTGCGGTGAAGCAGACGTCGCTGTTGGTGGGGCTCACGCCGATGCAGAGCTCCCGGCCGGGACGGATGCCGCAGTGGCGCGCGGTCAGCACCCAGCTGTCGGCGATGAGCATGCCGCTGCAGCCCCCGAAGCTGACCACCGACTGGATCTGACCAGTGGAGAGGGGCACGTGAGTCGGGGTGGACGTGCCGTAGAAGATGAAGCCGGAGCGTCGCTCGTCGCCCACGCACTCGCCGGGCTCGACGGTCCCGGCGTCGGAGCCGGGCGTGGTCATCGAACCACCATCGGCGGCGGGCACCGTGGTCGCGTCGAAGGTGACCGGCGTGTCGCCGTCGTCTTCGGTGGAATGCTTGTCGGCACAGCCCGTGAGTCCGAGCAGGGCACCGACGACGAGAATGGGGAGGGATCGTCGCATCGTGGCCTCGAAAGAAACGGCGTGTCCCCACGCGGAACACGTTCTGTGTGCGTTGCGTACACCGTACGACCGTTCGGCGCACAGCGATCCCCGAGAGCCAGCTCACACCATGAGAGGTGAATCACGTTCGGGACGCACTTGCCAACTTGCGTTCGGGACGCACTTGCCAACTTGCGCTCGGGACGCACTTGCCAACTTGCGCTCGGGACGCACTTGCGTACTTGCGCTCGGGACGCACTTGCGTACTTGCGCTCGGGACGCACTTGCGTACTTGCGCTTCGGCTCCGACTCGCGGACGCCAGCCCGCCCTCGGGCCCGGGCTCACCACTCCACGAGCACGTCGAAGCCCGAGAGCGACACCCGCCGGTACGTCACCTGCGCGCGAGGCTCGAGGGTCCGCGTCATCCCCACGAAGGCTCCCACCAGGTACGCGTGGAACCCCCAGACCTCGCGCACCGCGAACTGGATCGCGCGCGGACCCACCGTGGTGTGCGAGACCTGCCCGGTCGTGACGGCGATGCGCCAGACCCGCTGCCCGTAGCGGGCCCCGCTGTGGAGGTCGCCGCCGATGAGCGCCAGGAGCACCCGCCCGGGCATCGAGTCGCAGACCTTCTGGGCTGCCACGATGCCCGTCTCGTAGAGGCGCCGCGCGCCGTCGCCGCGCTCATCGGCGCGGGCCTGGAGAGCGATGAGGTCCTCGAGCGGGTAGTCGCGGAAGGCTCCGCGGGTGGGCTCGTCGAGACCCAATCGGCCAGCGTTGGCGTTGAAGATGAGCCCCTTGGCGGTGAGCCCCCGGGGTACCGCGGCGAGGCGCTCTCGGGTGTCGAGGGGTGCGTCCAGATCGATGGGGGCGAAGCCCGTTGCCGGCATGACGGAACCCTATCCCCCCGGGCCCCGATGGCCAATCGCGACTGGGCCCGGATACCCGGCGACCCGAAACGGGCGCGGCACCGCGATCTACCTGATTCGGCCGATGGGGGACCCGTCCCGGTCCCGCTACGATCCGTCCATGCGCATCTCGGTTGCCGTCCTCGTCTTTGGTCTCCTGGCCTGCGGCTCGCCCGCAGAAGACACCGGCGATGAGCGCGGCGTAGTGGAGGAGATGCGGGGCGACGCCGGCCGCGAGAACGTGGCCGCGGCGTGCCCGAACGGTGTGGCACCGCCTCTGTCGACCTGCGTCAGCGGCGCGTTCCACGCGGACTGCGGCGGCACCGGCGCGCCCCTCCTGGCCTGCAACGGCGGGTGCAAGTGGTTCCAGAACGGGTGCCCGGCGGAAGGCTTCGTGCCCGTGGATTGCCCGGTGGGAGACCCCTTCTGCGTCCCCACCGAAGACGGCCAGTGGCCCTTCGAGGCCGACCCGGTATTCGGTAGCGAGTCCTCCGACGAGTATTTCGCGGCGACCTTCTGCGATCACCTCTCGCTCATCGGCGGCGACGTCGTCACCCCCACTTCGGGGCTCACCATCGATGTCCGGGTCGACGAGACGCTCACCGCGCCCGACACCGCGACGGCGGAGTGCGAGGGGACCGACATGGTCTTCTGTCGCGGCGCCATCACCCCGTTCCATCCCTACCCGACGGACATCGACACCACGGTCCTCTCCTTCCGCCCCACGACCGCGCTCTTCGGTGAGACGCTGACTCTGGAGATCGCCCGCCGCGCCGACGGCACGGTGGGTGCCCGGGCGTTCCCGCTGCGCTTCACCGACTTCTGGCCCCACGGGCGCGACTGCGTGGGCTACACCGCGCGCTTCGGCACCGCCGACTCGCGGCCGGAGCTCACCATGGGCGAGCTCGTCCTCTCCGCGGACCCGACGACCACCGCGCCCGAGGACCTCCACGGCACCGCGACTCTGAGCTCGGCCGCCGGCGAGACGGTCAGCCTGGTCTTCTGACCGGAACCGTCGCGCCCCCGGAACCCGCGTTCTCGGACGACGTACGAATCGTAAACTCTCGGGCGATCGACCCGCCGAGTGTCGAAGAAAGCGCACTCCGTCGGCCTGGAACGGACGTTGCTGAAGGGGAACGCCATGAACGAACGACATCGTCTCCTGGCTTCCCTTCTCTTCCTCGTCGGCGTCACCTTCGCCGACTCCGCCTCCGCCCAGGACGCGCCAGCGGGCTACCAGTCGGTGCCGCCACCCCCCACCGCGCAGGTACCGCCTCCCGGCCCGAGGTACGAGGCGGAGGTCATCGAGAACCGCGCACGGAACACCGTCTTCGCCGAAGGCTTGGGGGCCGGGCTCTTCTACTCCATCAACTACGAGCGGCTGGTCCACGAAGACGTGGGTCTGCGCCTCGGCGTCGGCTTCCTCGGCCTCGACGGATACGACCCCGACGACGGCGTCTCCGTCCGCGCGACCCTGACCACGCTCCCCCTCACCGTGAGCTACCTGGGGATTGGCAGCACCAACCACATCTTCGAGGTCGGCGGGGGCGCCACCCTCATGATCGTCACCGCTGCGGTGAATGACGGAGTGGTCTCCCGGGGCTCCGGCGTCGGCGCCTTTGGCACCGCCTTCGTGGGCTACCGCTACCACCCCAGCGAGCCCGCCGGGTTCCACTTCCGCGGCGGCGTCATGGCCGTGATGGCTCGCGGCCTCAGCTTCAGCAGCAGCGATCCCGACCGCTTCGGCGCCATCCCCTGGCCCTACGTCGGCGCCGGCGCGTCCTTCTGAGCGCGGGGCTCTACTCGGCGGCGTCGTAGCGCCGGTAGAGCCCCTTGCCGGAGCTGCGGAAGCCCGCCTCCTCGAGGTAGGGCGCGTAGTCTGCTTCGTGGGCCGCGCCGCCGTCGATTCGCGCCAGGAGCACGCCCCCGCCGCCCGTGCGACCTCGGGCACGGCCCTCGCCGCGCCCCAGCGCTTCGGCCATCGCCCGCGCCGCCCGGCTGCGCTCGGGCTCGGCCGCCGGCAGGAAGGTGCTCAGCCGCTCGCCGGTGCGGCCGATGTACCCGACCAAGCGACCTTCCCAGAGGATCACCTGCGACCCGGCGGCCCGCGCGCCCCGCAGCCCTTCCCCCGACTCGGGCCATGGGAGGGACGCGCCGTAGGGGTTCGCCGGGTCGTCGGCGGCCAGCACGTGGGCCGCGCTCTCCTCGGTCTCTTCGCGATGGTCCCGGAGTCGGTCCTCCGCGCCGGGGACCGCGAACTGGGTCGCGCCGAGCCCGGAGACGAAGTAACCGCGCCGCACGCGCCCGACCTCCTCCATGGCCTTCAGCACCGGGTAGACCGCGCTGAAACCGCCGGGGATGGGCTCGCTCTTGAGCTGCTCGCGGATGAGCACGCCGCTCCGCTCGAGGAGCTGCGTCGCGTGGGCCTCCAGGCGCTCGGTGGCCGACGACCGCTCGTCGGGCAGCAGCGACCAGCGCCCCTCGCTCCCGGCCGGCCCGATGGAGGCGGCGCGGCGACCGAGCCCGCGGCGCATGCGGCCGCGGCGCGGCGTACGCAGGGAGCGCAGCGGCGCGAGGGTGTCGTTGGTGACCTCGCCGGCCCAGACCATGTCGTAGAGCGCCTCGAAGACCTCGGCGGGCAGTCGCCCCGTCGAGCTCACCAGGTCGCGGAAGAAGAGCGCGCCGCGCTCGGCGAAGAGCTCCCGGAGCGCTTGGGCCAGCTCGCCTTCGGCGGGCTCGGTGTCCGGCGCGAGGAGCGGGTAGTGTTCGGCCAGATAGAGCGCGACGCGCCCGTCCTTGTCGCCCAGCGACTGCATCCCGCGCCAGAGCACCTCGCCGCTGGCGAAGAGATCGTCGAGGTCCCGGCGGTCGAAGGCCTCGACGCGCGCGGGCAGCACCCGCTGCTCGAGGTCCGAGTAGGGGATCGCGGCGCCCTGGAGCTGCTCGACCACCGAGAGCACCGCGTCGGCGCCCCGCCGCGGTCGGGTGACGCCCTGCCAGTCCGCGAGGAAGCGCGCGTAGGCCTCGGGCTCCACCGGCTCCACTTGGTGGCGCAGCCGGGCCAACGACGCGCGCTTGATGCGCCGGAGGACGTCCGCGTCGCACCACTCGCGACCGGACCCGAGGTCCCGCTCCTGGAGGATCGCGCGGGGAAGGAGCTCGCCCTCGACCACGCGACCGAGGGTCTCCAGGCGCTTCAGGGCGCTCACCACCGGCCCCACCCCGAGCCCGTAGTGGGCGGCCAGGGTCTCGGCCCGGAAGGGCACGTGGGAGCGCGCGTAGCGGGCCACCAGGTCACCGAGCGGATCGGTGGCGGGCATGAGCAGCGCCTGGGGCGTACCCCGCGGCGGTACGATCCCCAGCGCATCGCGATAGCGGGCGACGTCCTCGATGGCGAAGACCCGGGGCTCGCCGGCGATGGTGACCCGGCTGATCCGCCGCTCACGCTCGAGCTGGTCGAGCATCGACGCGGCGCTGCCCTCGGTGCGCGCCTCGATGTCGGCGACTGCGAGGTCACCGAGGCTCAGGAGCAGATCGTGCAGCCGGTCGGGGTGATCGATGGCGTACTTGCGGCGCTGGATCTGCGCCTCGACCTCGCGCACCGCCTCGGCGTCGAGGAGCTCTCGCAGCTCGGGCTCGCCGAGGAGCTCCCGGAGCATCCCCGGATCGAGGCTCAGCGCTTGGGCGCGCCGCTCGGCGAGGGGGGCGTCGCCCTCGTAGAGGAAGCTGGCGACGTAGTCGAAGAGGAGCGCCGCCGCGAAGGGCGAGGGCGTCTTGGTCTCCACGCTGCTGAGCCGCACCTTGCGCCGCTCGATGTCCGAGAGGATCTCGCGCAGCGAGGGCAGGTCGAAGACGTCCTGGAGGCACTCGCGGTAGGTCTCGAGGATCACCGGGAAGTCCCGGAAGCCGGCGGCGACGCCGAGGAGACTCGCGCTCTTCCGGCGCTGCTGCCAGAGCGGCGTGCGCTGACCGGGACGGCGTCGGGGCAGGAGGAGCGAGCGACCCGCGTTCTCGCGGAAGCGGGCGGCGAAGAGCGCCGTCTCGCCGATGCGGCCGGTGACCAATCGTTCGATTTCGTCGGCCGCGGGGAAGAAGAGCGCGTCCTCGGGGGGCGCGTCCACGTCGGGGAAGCGGAAGACGATGCCGTCGTCGGACCAGAGCAGGTCCACCTCGATGCCTCGCTCCTCCATGAGCAGCGCCTGCACGGCGGTGGCCCACGGCGCGTGGACCCGCGCGCCGAAGGGCGAGAGGATGGCCACCACCGGGTCGCCGATCTCGTCGACGAAGCGCTCGATCACGATCCGCTGGTCGCTGGGGAGGACCCGCGTGGCTTCCTTCTGATCGGCGAGGTAGCGGACCAGGTTGGCCGCGGCGCGCTCGTCGAGGCCGTGCTCGCGCACCAGGGTCGCCTCGGCGGCGGCGGGGTCCGCTTTGCCGAGCTCACGGGTGAGCTGCCCGATGGCGCGGCCGAACTCCGCTGGACGACCCGGGCGGTCGCCGTGCCAGAAGGGCATCTTGCCCGGCTCGCCGGGCGCGGGAGTCACCAGGACCCGCTCGTGGGTGATCTCCTCGATGCGCCAGCTCGAGGCCCCCAGCAGGAAGACCTCGCCCTCCCGGGACTCGAAGACCATCTCCTCGTCGAGCTCGCCGACGCGAATGGTCTTCTCGGAGTCCGCGAGGAAGACCCCATAGAGCCCGCGGTCGGGGATCGTGCCGCCGTTGGCGATGGCCAACATCTTGGCGCCCCGCCGGGGTCGCAGGGTGCCGGCGATGCGGTCCCAGGTGATGCGCGGCCGGAGCTCGCCGAACTGCTCGCTGGGATAGCGCCCGCTGAGCATGTCCAGGACACCCTCGAAGGCCCGCCGCGGGAGCTCCACGTAGGGCGCCGCACGCGTGATCAGCGCGTAGAGCTCGTCGACCACGACCTCCTCGCCCTGGGAGACGATGGCCACCACCTGCTGGGCGAGGACGTCCAGCGGGTTCCGGGGGTAGCGGGTGGACTCGACGTGCCCCGCCCGGACGTGGCGGACCACCGAGGCACACGCGAGCAAGTCGTGGCGGTACTTGGGGAAGATGACGCCCCGGCTCACCGCGCCCACCTGGTGACCGGCGCGACCGATGCGCTGAATCCCCGAGGCCACCGACGGCGGCGCCTCGATCTGGATCACCAGGTCGACGAAGCCGATGTCGATCCCCAGCTCCAGCGAGCTGGTGGCGACGATGGCCGGGAGGTCACCGCGCTTGAGCCGGTCCTCGATGCTGGCCCGGATGTCTTTCGCCACCGACCCGTGGTGGGCGAGGGCCAGCTCCTCGCCGGCGAGCTCGTTGATGGCTCCGCTGAGCCGCTCGGCGAGCCGCCGGCTGTTCACGAAGATCATCGTCGACCGGTGGTCCCGGATCAGCCGCACCAGCCGCGGGTGGATCGCAGGCCAGATCGAGGCGCCGCCGGTCTGAGTGGCCGCCGCGGCCGGACCGGGCTGGACGCGTTCCCACGGCGGCGTCTCGTCGTCCTCGTCGTCTTCGCGCGCTTCGAGCTCCGCGGCGACCGGGCCCGCGTCGAGGCGCGCCATGTCTTCGACGGGCACCTCGACCTTGAGATCGAAGTCCTTCTTGGACCCGGCGTCGACGATCGTCACCGGCCGATGGGAGCCTTCGACGGCGCCGCCGAGGTAGCGCGCGACCTCGTCCAGCGGCCGCTGGGTCGCGCTGAGCCCGATACGCTGGAGCGGCGCCAACGCCGGGTCCCGGATGGACTCCATCCGCTCCACCGTCAGCGCCATGTGGCTCCCGCGCTTGGTGGGCACCAGCGAGTGGATCTCGTCCACGATGAGCGTCTCGACGCCGGTGAAGACCTTCGCCGCTTGCGAGGTCAGCATCAGATAGAGCGACTCGGGCGTGGTGATCAGGATGTCGGGCGGGTTGCGCTTCATGCGCTCGCGCTCCGCGGGCGGCGTGTCGCCGGTGCGCACCCCCACCGTCACGTCATGGTGCGGGACGCCCTCGCGAATGGCCGCGGCCCGGATGCCCGCCAACGGCGCCCGCAGGTTCCGCTCCACGTCGACGGCCAGCGCCTTGAGCGGCGAGACGTAGAGGACCCGGGTCGTCTTGGTCGCCGGTGGCTTCCCGAAGAGCAAGCGGTCGATGGCGACCAGGAAGGCCGCGAGGGTCTTGCCCGACCCGGTGGGCGCCAGGAGGAGCGTGGACTCCCCGCTGGCGATCGCGGGCCACCCCTTGGACTGCGCGCCCGTCGGCGCGTCGAAGGACGTCTCGAACCAGCGGCGGGTACAGGGGTGGGCGAAATCGAGGGCACTCATGGCGGACCGGTGAGCATGTCATGGGGCTGTGACACCCCCCCGACCACCCCCACCGACTTGCACAAGGGACGCTCCTGCACACTGGCACAAGGGACGCTCCTTCCAGCTCCCCGCGCTCGCCGCCCCTCGTTTCTCCGCACTTTCGCTCCCTCTTCCGCCCTGCGCACCAGCTTCGCCGCGGACTCGCACGACGGGAACTTGCACAAGGGACGCTCCTGCACACTGGCAGAAGGGACGCTCCTGCACACTGGCACGAGGGACGCTCCTGCACACTGGCACGAGGGACGCTCCCTGCTCGCAGTCACCTGGGAAGCAGCAGTAGCGACGCTCCCTGCCCAATCGCAGTCACCTGGGAACCTACGGAAGCGACGCTCCTGCACACTGCACAGCAGACGGTCCCTGCCTCAGTCGCAGCCCCTCGAAGCCGACCCGGGGCAGCCCGTCACGCCACGTCGCACCAAGCACGCAGCTCGGCGAACACCTTGGGCGCCAGCTCCTGCGCACGGCGTCCGGCAGCGCTGAGCGAACGCCGCGCGCGGGCCGCCGCCGACTCACTCAGCCCCAGATAGCCGGACATCGCCACGGTGGGATTCTGCATCGCGTCCGTCCAGATCCGCAGCGCGAGCATGCGCCCTACCTGCCGATCGAGGCGACGCCCTTTCGCGCGTAGCTCCTCGACACTCAGGCCCACGGCCACCGCGCAATGCGCGACGACGACCTCCACCGTGATGTCGGCGACGGTTCGGACGCGGGTCCCCGGCACGACGACCAACGGCACCTCCAGTCGTCCGTCGCCACCGTGCCGCGGTGTGCTCACTTCGACCGGCCCCGCGAGACGCCTTCGCACCTCACGCCGGAGATGCGTGGTGTCGGAGGGTTCGTACGCGGGGCCCACCGAGGGTCCCTCGATTTCAGCCACGAGCCGCGCGATCCCGTCGGCGTCGCCGCCGTACCCAGCCAACTCGGCCGCGAGCTCGATCCGAAGCCAGGAGCGCCTCGGCACCAGACCGCAGTACATCGGATGGCTCGTCCAATCGGACGAGCGGAGATCGGGTGCAGCACCGCACGCCCGCTGGTTTCCGTGCACATAGCGCAGGAGATGTACGAAGCGGTCGGGGTGGACGGCATCGATCCAAGGTCTCCCGGCGACGAGACTGCCGAGCCTTCTCTGCAGCCCGTTCAACCTCATCGCGATGGAGGTATGAAAGGAACGATAGAGCCGTTCGAGCAGGTGCTCGTTCCGCTGCACCACGACGTGCAGGTGATTGCTCATGATCGCGAACGCGAAGATCGCAGCGTCGGTCTTGATCGCGGCGCGGCCGAGAGAGTCGAGCACCAGGGCACGCTCGAGAGGCGTGTTGATGCGGAACTCTTCGTTCATGAAGCGCGTGCGCGCGTGCGCGACGTCGGCGACGTCGATGTCTCGAGGTTGACGGGGCATGGCCTCCTCTTCGCGTCAGCCGGCCCTGGGTTGCGCGCGAGAGGGGCGAGGAGCGTCCCTTATGCCAGTGTGCAGGTGCGTCCCTTGTGCAAGTCGGCGGTGCGTCGGGGTGGGTGCATCGGCTGGCCCAGGGCCCGAAAAGGCGGTGATTCCGAGTGACCGGAGGACCCAAGGATCGTCCCTTGTGCCAGTGTGCAAGAGCGTCCCCTGTGCAAGTCAGGGAGCGAAGGCGGCGCGGAGGCGGGGGGCGAGGCTGGGGAAGACCCGGGGGCGCGCGGCGAGGTGCTTCAGGGCGAGCTTGCCTGCGTCGCGGCCGGACGCGGCGCAGGGGACGACGCCGGCGCTCATCAACGAGGCGCCACAGAGGAAGAGGCCCTCGACCGGACCGCGCGCTCCGAAGCGGAAGGGCGGGACCTGAGCCAAGGTGTGGGCCGGGCCGTAGATGTTGCCGTCGGGGGTGAAGGCGTAGCTCAGGTTCGTCGCCGGCGTGCCGATCTCTTCGACGACGATGTGGTCGCGGAGCCCGGGCAGGTGCCGCGCTTCGGCGCGCTCGAGGTAGTGGTCGGCGACCTCGCGCTTGGCGGCCTCGTAGGCCTCGCCGCGCCGCATGGTCTTGCTGTCGAAGTACTTGCGCCACGGGGCCGAAGAACAGAGCGCGACGAGCTCGACGGTCTGCATCCCCGCGGGCGCGAGGCCGCCGTCGGGGTCCTTGTTGGTCGGCACCGTCAGGAAGAAGGAGCCGCCGACCGTGCTCATCGCCGCGTCGGCGTACATTCCGTCGATGTCGGTGGAGTCGTAGCTCCAGATGTTCGCGCTCCCGACGCCGCGGGTGTCGAGGTCGCCGTCCACGCCGAGGCACACGACGATGGAACCATACGAGTGCTCGACGCCCTCCACCTTCGCGCGCTGCCGGCGCGAGAGATGCTCCGTCCCGACCATCGCGTAGGTGTCGGTCGCCTGGGCGTTGGAGACGACCACCCGCGCGTGGTGCTCGGTGCCGTCGACGGTGCGCACCCCGGTGACGGCGCCGCCCTCGTGGAGGATCCGATCGACCCGCGCGTTCCGCTTCAGGGTCGCCCCTTCGCTCTCCAGCGCGTCGATGTAGGCGTCCCGCAGCGCGCCGCTGCCGCCGTGGGGGAAGTAGGCTCCCTTCGCGTAGTGGGCCAACACCGCCAGGTGCATCAACGCGGACAATCGGGCGGGGGGCAGACCGAGGTCGCCGCAGGGTCCGGCCACGGCGGCGCGCAATCGCGGGTCCGTGAAGTGCGCCTCGAGCACCTGCCCCAACGTCGCCCGGGACCAGCGGAGGAACTGCGGAGCGCGACGTAGAACGGCGAGCACGTCGGCGGCCCCCCGCATGCGCGGCGCGGTGGACAGGACCGTGTCGACATCGTGGAGCAGCCGGAAGAAGCGGCCGAGGCCGGCGCGCTCCCGAGGGAAGTCGGCGGCCAAGCGATCCCGGAAGCGGTCGAGCCCCTTGCAGTTCTTCACCGCGTAGTCGGGGAATACGTAGTGGTCGAAGCCGTCGGGATCGAGCTCCCGGAACTCCACGTGGTCGAGGCCCAGTCGGTCGAGGAGGTGTCGGAACGAGCCGCCCTCCCCGGCCTCGCCGATGTAGTGGACGCCCGGATCGAAGTGGAAGTGCCGCCGCGCGAAGGGGTTGGTGTATCCGCCGAACTGCTTGCCCGCTTCCAGCACGAGCACCGAGCGACCGGCGCGGGCACAGGTGAGGGCCGCGGTGAGGCCGCCGATGCCGGAGCCGATGACGATGACGTCGTGCTTCATGGGGTTCCTTCGGGCAGATGGGCGCGGACGAGCACGTCGGTCATCGACGCGAGGACCGCCTCCGCGGAGCGGTCCATGGTGATCTTGTGCGCCAGGTGCAGGGTCGCGACTCCATGGATCCCGGCCCACATGGTGTGCGCGAGAGTGGAGACGTCGCCCACGAGGGCGCCGGCGGTGACGGCGTCCTTCACGACGCCGTAGAGCACCGACCAGGCGTCGAAGGAGGCCTCCTCCACGACCGGGTGCTCGGCGGGTTGGCCCATCTCGAAGATGATGGTGAAGGCCGGCGACTCGGCGACGCTGAAGTCGAAGTAGCCCCGCGCGAGCGAACGAACGCGCTCCAGGGGATCGGCGATGGGCTCCAGGTGCGCCCGTAGCGCGGCGGCGAAGCGACGGAAGCCCTCGGCGCGGACGTGCGCGAAGATCTCCGCCTTGCCGCCAGGGAAGTAGCGGTAGGGCAGCGTGTGACTGCACTCGAGCTCGCGCGCGAGGGTGCGCAGCGAGAACCCCTCGTAGCCGTGCTCGGCGAAGAGGCGCATCGCGACCTCGACCGCGCGCGCGCGGAAGGCCTCGAGCTCCTCGTCCGTCAGCACCGGTCGCCCCACGGACAAAGGTTTACGGTGTTCAACGAACCCTGGCAAGGGGTTTGTTGAACACTGTCATATCATTGTAGTCACCGGGTGGGGGCGGCGGAAGGAGCGTCCCTTCTGCCAGTGTGCAGGTGCGTCCCTTGTGCAAGTCGGCGGTGCGTCGGGGTGGGTACATCGGCTGGCCCAGGGCCCGAAAGGGCAGTGATTTCGGGTGACCGGAGGACCCAAGGAGCGTCCCTTGTGCCAGT
>DCLA01000075.1:0-3663 GCA_002320815.1 Myxococcales bacterium UBA1660 | reverse complement strand
GGGCGGTCAGCGGGGGAGGAGGGCCTGGGTGTCGCGGAGGGTGGCGAGCCAGTCGGGGCCGATGGCGGCGTCGACGTCGGCGGTGGGGAGGTCGGTGTCGGCCAGGCGGCGCCAGAGGTCGGCGACGGCGGGCTCCAGGGGGATGACGGAGACGTCGTCGTCGATGCGGCCGACGAGGACACGGGCGGGACCGCCGGGGTCGACGCCGGCGTGGAGGGCGACGACGTCGTGGTCGAAGGCGTGGAGCGCGAAGGCGTCGTTGCGGACCAAGGTGTCGCCATCACCTTCGAGGTGATGGCGCGCGCCGCCGGTGGCCGTGGCCAGGAGGTGTTCGAAGTGGACGAGGTCGGCGAGGAGGGGATCCCGCTCGGCCCAGAAGCGACGAAGGCGTTCGCCCAAGGGGGCGCGAGCGCGGAAGGCGCCCGACTCGGTGAAGTCGTCGAGCCAGTCGGGATCGCGCGCCTCGGCGAGGTCGGCGCTCACCGGCGCCACCGAGAGCACGCCGTCGTGGAGCTGGCCCAGATCGAAGCCGGTGTGCCCATCGCCGACGATGGCGTCGTCGGTGGCGCCCATCGCGGCGCGCAGATCGTGGTCCCACTGGACGCGCGCCTCCCGGCGCGCGGCGACGTCGTCGAGCACGATGGGTCCGAAGAGGAGCGCGTCCCACACCTGCTCCACGTGGGCGCGGTAGGCGGTGATGGTGTCGAAGCAGACGCCCTCCGGGACCTCGGCGAGCACGGCGGCGACGGCGGGCTCGCCGAGCCGCTCGTGGTGCCCGACGACGTACGCGGCGGCGTCGCTGGAGGCGTCGAGGACGGCGCCGCCGCGATGGCGCGGGCTGGGGACCAGACGACCGCTGGCGATCTCCTGGTCGATGACCGCCAGCTCGCCCGCGACGTGCTCGAAGCCCACCCGGAGCCAGCGCAGCGTGCTTCGAAGCGCGTCGAAGTCGCCGGCCCACCAAGCGGCGTCCTCGACGGCCGCCTCGCGTTCGGCGCGGGAGCGGACGAAGCCTTCCTCGTCGTCGCGGAGCCGGAGCACCTGATCGGGTCCGTACCAGAGGGCGACGGGCAGGAGCTCGTTGAGGCGCGCGCCCAGGTAGTGCTCGAAGCGCGAGGCGTCGGCGCGCCAGAAGAAGCCCGCCGCGCGATGCATCAGCTCGTGGGGCCCCCACTTGGCCACGTGGGCGGGGTCGTAGGTGGCGAAGGGCGCGTCGGCCATGAAGGCCTGGTACTTCCCCACGTGGAGTCGGCCCGCCGCCCACACGCCGTGCTCGTCGTCGGCGGTGTTCTCGGTCCCGGGACCGTCGATCAGCGTGCGGGTCTCCCGGTCCACCGAGGTGGACCCCGCCTGCACGCCCAGCGCGACCGCGCGGAGTCCGAAGGGCGACGCCACGACCTCGCCCAGCGGCAGCCGCGCCTCGCGCGCGAGCGCCGCAGCGTCCACCGCGCGCAGCGCCGCGACCCAGGGCTCCACCCGCGCGATCCACTCGTGCTCGTCCAGCTCCGCGAAGGCGCGCCAGCCCGCGGTCCATTCGATCCCGGGGATGCTCATCGGTTGCGCACGTCGTCGAAGAGGTCGGTGGAGAAGTAGCGCTCCATCCGGTCGCAGAGCACCGTGGCCACGTCGTGACCGGGCCCCAGGAGCTTGGCCATCCGGCGCGCGGCGGCGAAGTTCAACCCGCTGGACGGCCCCACCGCGAAGCCCTGCCGCGCCAGCTCCCGAGCGGCGGCGATGGCCTCCACGTCGGGCACGGAGATCTCGTCGTCGATCATCTCCTCGTCGAGGATCTCACTCATGCCGTCGACGACTCCGGGAATCCCACCGCAGATCTCCGGCTGGCCCTGGAAGCACACCCCGGTCTCCGGGCGCGCGCGGCCGAGGCGCGTGCGATGACCCATCTGGTGGAGCGCGGCGCCGATGCCCCCGAGGGTCCCGCCGGTGCCCACACCGGCGACGAAGCCGTGGATGGTCCGCCCCACCTGGTTCATCAGCTCCGGCCCGGTGATCCGCTCGTGGGCCATGGCGTTGAGTGGGTTCTGGAACTGGCAGGGCAGGAAGACGTCGGGCTCCGCCTCGGCGATGCGCCGCGTCTCCTGGATCGCCCCGAGGACCCCGGCGCTCTTGGGCGTGAGGACCACCTCGCCGCCGTAGCGCCGGATGATCATCAACCGCTCGCCGGACACCCCCTCGGGCATCACCGCCCGGAAGCGGACGCCGATCATCGCGCAGGCCATGGCGAAGGCGATGGAGGTCGACCCGCTGGAGGCCTCGACCACCAGGGTCCCGTCCTTCACCGCGCCGGTCTCGATGGCGTGGGCCAACACGAAGCTGGCCACCCGGTCCTTGGTCGACCCGCTGGGCAGCAGATACTCCAGCTTCACCCATAGGGTGCACCCGGTCGCTTCGTCGGGGATGGGAACCGTGGGAGTCGAGCTGGCCACCCGCGGGAGCCAGGCCTTCATGTCGAGCCGTGCCATGCGGCGGACCCTACCTCTCCCGTTCCGCCTCGCCCATCCCGAACGTCGCCGCGAGAAGGGGCTGGCGGATCCGGGCCGCGTGCGCGATGGATCGGCGAGGATGGACGCGGAGCTGGAGCGGACATGGGAGCGGCTGGGGATCGACGGGACCACCCTGACGATGGCCGCCGACGGAACCCTGCGAGCCGAACCCGGCGGGGACGAGAGTCGGAGCACCGAGGCCGCGGCCACCTCGGACGCCATCCCGCCCCTCGCGGACTCCGAGGTGGTCCTCGGGCCGCTGCTGGGTGAGGGGGGGATGGGGCAGGTGTGGCTGGGCGAGCAGCGCTCGCTCCGGCGGCAGGTGGCCGTGAAGGGTCTCCGCGACGCGGTCGACGGCGCCCTCGGGCGCGCGGCGCTCCTGCGCGAGGCCCGGGTCACCGGCGGCCTCGAGCACCCGAACATCGTCCCGGTGCACGTGTTGGTGCAGACCGAAGACGGCGCGCCGCGGATGGTCATGAAGCGCGTCGAGGGGCGCTCGTGGACCGAGGTCTTGGCCGACCTCCGGGCCGAAGGCGAGCCGCTGCCCGAGGCGCACCTGGAGGGTCACCTGCGGCTCCTCATGCAGGTCTGCCACGCGGTCCACTACGCCCACGCCCGGGGAGTGCTGCACCGGGACCTGAAGCCGGACAACGTGATGGTCGGCGACTTCGGCGAGGTCTACGTGGTCGACTGGGGAATCGCGGTGGCGCTCGACGACGCCGAGGACCTCGGAGATCTCCCGCGCGCGCGGGACGTCCGCGGCATCGTGGGCACCCTGCCCTACATGGCGCCGGAGATGGTCGCGGGGGACGGCGCCGGGCTCGGGGTCCCCACCGACGTCTACCTCCTGGGCGCGATCCTCCACGAGCTGCTCACCGGGCACCCGCGGCACCGCGGCGACGCCGTGCCGCAGCTCGTCCACGCGGCCTGGGTCAGCGCGCCGCCCGCGATGGGCCCCGCGCCCGAGGAGCTGGTCGACTTGGTCACTCGGGCCACCGCCAAGGATCCCGCCGCGCGGCCGAGCTCCGCCGACGCCTTCCGCTCCGAGCTCGAGGCCTTCCTCACCCACCGCGAGGCGAACCTCCTGGCGCGGGAAGGCCACGAGCGCCTCGCCGAAGCTCAGGCCGCAGAGCCTCGCGCCGCAGGGAACCAGGCCGCAGGG
>DCLA01000011.1 GCA_002320815.1 Myxococcales bacterium UBA1660 | reverse complement strand
GATCCGAGGCGCATCCAGACCCCCTCGGCCTCGCGACAGATGCGCTCTTGGATGGTGGGGAGGAGCGCGCCGCATGCGGACTCGATGGTCTCCGGGAAGATGGCGATGTAGCGGTTGGCCCAGGCCACGGCGAGGACGCCGTCGGCTTCGTAGCGCCCGCTGAGCCAGAGGGTCTGGAAGACGGCGGCGTCGTCCGCGCCCACCTGGTCGAAGGTGGCGACCGCCAGGGTCTGGAGGTCGTCGGCGGTCCAGATGTCCTTCATCTGGTCTTCGCTCAGGGTGTCGTCGGCGCTGACGGTGATGCCGCCCGGCTTGTCGAGGATCTCGCCGAGGGCGCCGGTGACCAGGTCGGCGACGCCGGCGCGGGGAGCGAGGCCGGGGGCGACGTCGAGCTCGATGATCAGCCGGGGGTGGTCGCCGCGGACGTAGGCCGCGGGGGTGCTTCGCTCGGCCGGGGTCGGGGTGGTGCCCAGATCGGCGGTGGTGCCGTCGCCGTCGCCGTCATCCCCGCCGCCGCCGTCGTCGTCGCCGCAGCCGGCGAGGGAGAGGAGGAGCAAGGGGAGGAGAAGGGCGAAGCGGGGTCGAAGCATGGGCAGAAGGATAGAGCCGCGGGTGGCGATGTCGCGAGGTGGGGCGACGGAAAGATGCCGCCAGAGCGAAGAAATCGTCGTCGCGGAGATCGAAGGCCGGAGCCGCGCGTCCTGGCCGGGCCATGAGGATCGCCCCACCCTTCGCCGCGCTCGCGCTCACGCTGCTCGCCGCGCCTTCCCTCGCTCAGACCGGGACCCCGGTCCCCGCCGTGACGCCGGCCCGCGCGCCGCGGCCGAAGATCGACGTGGTCTTCGCCATCGACGCCACCGGGTCGATGGCCGACGAGATCGCCCAGGTGAAGGAGCACCTCTGGGCCACGGCCAACGGGATCCTCGCGGGGACGCCGACGCCGGAGGTGCGCTTCGGGCTGGTGATCTACCGGGACCGGACGGACTCCGAGCACACCCGGGTGGTGCCGCTGACCGACGACGTCGACGCCATCCACACCGAGCTCATGGGGCTGCATGCATCGGGCGGCGGGGACTACGAGGAGGACGTCGACGCGGCGCTCCAGCTCGCGGTGGACGAGATGAACTGGAGCGAGCGCGGGGCGAAGCTGGTCTTCCTGATCGGTGACGCGCCCGCCAAGAGTTACGGGGTCGACCGGGCGGCGCTGCTCGAGCGGGCGCGCCGGATGGAGATCACCTTCCACACCGTGCAGGCCAGCGGGATGTCCGACGCCGGCGGGCAGCAGTTCGCGCAGATCGCGCAGCTCACCGGGGGCGAGGCGGAGATCCTCACCTACCGGGAGATGATCGCGCACGCGGGTCGGCAGCGCCTCCTGCTGCGGCGGGGAACCGCGCTCTACATGGGGCGGCGGGTGTTGGCCGAGGACGAGCGCTCGCTGAGCTTCCGGGAGCTGGAGGGCCGGGGACTGCTCGAGCCGGCGCCGCCGGCGGTGAGTCGGCGGATGACCGCGCGACCCTCGCGGGTCCGGGCGCCCCGGCGGCGGGCCCACGGGGGCCGCGGCGTGCTTCCCGCCCGCGGTCGAGCGGCGGCCCCGGCGCCCGCGGCGGACTTCGCCGACAGCGACATCGGGGGGATCGTGAGCCGCGAAGCCCGGGAGGCGGCCGCGGCCGAGGGCGTGGCGTACTGAGCGCGGGCTGCGGCGGGCTACTGGGAGCGGCGGCTGACTGGGCGCGGGACGTCGGGGGCGGGCTACTCGTCGGGTCGCCACCGCGCGCGCCAGGCGTCGAGGGCGGCGGTCTCGGTGGCGGCGTCGGGGAAGGTGAGCGCGGGCTGGAGCCCCTCGCGCCGGGAGAGCGATCCCATGACCGCGGCGACCTCGCGCCAGGGAGTCTCGGGCGCGGGCTGGATGGTGACGGTCTGGGCTCCGAAGCGCTCGGTGAGGGAGGCGAGGCAGGCGTCGAGGGACCCGAGGTCGAGGCCGCTCCCCCGAGGGAAGAGCGGGCCGGTGGCGTCGGCCGCGCGCGACGCGCGGCACCCCTCGGCGAAGGGGCCGGGGCGGCCGAAGACGTCCAGGCCGCGCCGGTCGAGCACCACGGTGACGCGGAGGTCGAGGTCGCCGCGCAGATCCCAGAGGTCGGGAGCCGGGGGGTCGGGCACCGAGCGGCGCCGGGCGAAGACGTTGCCGCAGTTCATGCTCCGGCAGCGCTCGGGATCGTAGGCGAAGGGGTGGGCGAGGGACCCCCGGCCGGCAGGGGTGTCCACGGCGAAGACCGGGCGGTTCTCGGCGGCGTCCAGGGCGGTGACCAGCCGGACGTAGTCGCGGTAGGGCGTGTCGCCGGCGAGGAGCACTTCGATCCGGTGGAGGAAACGCTGGCCGTTGTGGCGAGTCTTGGTGTTCGGCGCGCGACCCATGCCCCCCGGCTCCGCTGGGGCGAGGGCGTGGGCGTCGAAGGAGTCGCGGGCGAATAGGGCGGCGCGGGGACCCACGACGACGGGGTCGCCCGGGACCTCGGGGACGACCGAGGGGTCGGCGTGCCAGGCGGCGAGGGCGAGCCCCGCGGAGTCCACGGTGACCGGGTCGCCGACGATCAACCGCTCCCGGAGCGGCTCCCCGGGCGCGGCCGCGGCGACCGACGGGAGCCGGGGGGCGTTCGGAGCGCGCTCGTACTCGGCCAGCGCCTCGGCCCGCCGCTCCTCGGGGGAGGAGCAGGCGGAGAGGGCCAGCGCGAGCACGAGGAGCGCGCGCACGAGCTCAGCCGCGGAGGGCGCTGAAGAGGAGCGAGGGGACCTTGAGGAGCGAGGGGTTCGCGTAGAGGTCGCAGAGCTTGCGGCCGATCTCGTGGCTGGTGCGGTTGTCCAGGAACCACGCGGGCTTGGGCTTCACCACGAAGGGACCGCGGATCACCGACTTCTCCGGCTTGTCGAAGAGGTAGGTGTTGTGCACGAAGCCGTTGCCGGAGCGGATGTCTTCCTTGGGGTGGCCGGGGGCCGCGCCCCAGGCGGGCGTGACCAGGGCGTAGGCCAGCGCGGCCCAGTGGTTCACGCAGACCGAGCCGAAGCGGAGGTCGCCGATGGCCTTCTCCACCGCCTGGCCGACCCGGGGCTCCTTCATCGTCTTGGGGTGCACGATGACCGAGCAGCTCAGGGTGCCCCAGAGGGTCTCGTTGGAGAACTTCACGGCCTCTTCCACGAAGGCGACGGGGTCGTCGGCGTCGAGGGGGACCTCGCTGGTGACGCCGCACCAGGCCTCGGTGGTGAAGCAGATGTCGTCGGCCTTGGTGGGATCGAGATCGGTGATCATCGTCCAGGGCACCTTGCCCTCGCCGCGGGGCCCGAACTGGTGGGCCTGGGGGTGCGCCTCGAGGAAGGCGGCCTGCCGCTCCTCGGCGCCGGGGTAATAGGGCATCCGCTGCTCGGCGCGGGCGAAGGCGCGCTTGATGGCGTCGATGAACTTGCCGCGCTTGGCCCAGCTGCTCTGGGTGACGATGACCCGGGTCGCGTTGCAGTTGAAGCCGGCGTTGTTGGTGAGCGAGGAGGCGATGTTGGTCGCCTGGAACTCGATCTCCTCGTCGGTCCAGGGACCGGGCACCACGATGATCGGGCTGACGTTGCCGAGCTCGCTGGAGATGGGCTTGTCGTTGCGGGGCTCGCCGCGCCGCTTGCGATCCGCGGCCTCGGCGCCGGTGCCCCAGACGATGGCGTCGAAGGTCTTGTCGGAGCCGGTGATGTGGATGGAGCCCACCAGCTCGTGGGTGCAGAGGTAGTCGCCCTCCTTGGCGCCGCCGTAGACCACGCGGAAGTAGCCGAGCCGGACGAGCTCGCGGAAGGCCTCGTCCATGAAGGGCCCCAGGTACTCGTTCACCGGGTTCATCTTGAGGACGACGACCTCGCCTTCGACGAAGAGCTTGTGCAGCGCGTCCATCGGGCCGATGGAGCTGACGTTGCCGGCGCCGAGGACCAGGGAGACGCGACCCTGGGTGGGCGGGTTCCGATAGATCTCGCCCATGTTGTCCCGGAGGGACGACTTGGTGACCGAGCGGTTCTGGCGGATGGCGGCGCTGAAGCCCGTGAAGAGGAGCTTGTCGAGCGCGTCGGTGGGGAAGACGGGGGCCTCCACCTGGCCGTCGGGCAGGACCTTGGGCTCGCCGGGGAGCTTGGGGGAGCCGCTGTCGCGGATGTCCTTCAGGGAGCGCTTCAGGAGCTGCAGGTTCCGGAGCACGACGACCGGGCCACCGAGCCACTCTTCGCCCTCGCCCGGGGTGCCGCGGCGGACGCCCTTGGCGTCACAGGCGGCGCGGACCCAGCGCTCGGCGACGCGGTGGGTGCTGGCGACGAGCTCGTCGAGGATGCGGATGCGTTCGTCGATGGACGTCTTCACCCAGGCGTCGGCGTTGTCCGAGAGGATCGCCAGGGCTTCGTCGATGTCGTCGTGACTGGTCGGCGGGATGGAGGCCTTGGCCTCCGGGATGGCGGCGGAGCCATGCTGCAGCGCGGTCATCGTCGATCTCCTTTGGTCGCCCTCGAAACGGGGACGGCGCATCTTCGGTGGTCCCGGGCCGCGATGCAAACCCGAGAAGCTTGGTGCCCGCCGCCGGGCCACGTACCATCGCGGCGTGCGCGCGCTGTTGATCACCACCCTGGCGGGTTCCAGCGTCGCGGCGCTCGCGGGAGGGGCGCTCGGCCCGGCCGCGCCGCCGGCCGCGGCGCACGCCGAGAGGGCGACACCGGTCGCGGAGGTGGTCGAGGACGCGGCGACTCCGCCCAAGGCGCCGGGCTCCCTCGTCGCGGCGCCGGATCTCGACCGGCTACCGACCGTGCTCCAGTGGAAGGCCGTGCCCCGGCGCTGCCGCCGCTCCCGCAGTCGTCGGTGCAACGGACCCCGGCGGGTGCCCGAGCCGGTGGGGAAGACCGAGGCCTTCGCGCGCGCGCTGGGCCTCGGGACCCACCAGGCGGCGGCCGAGATGATCCGCACCGCGCCGCGCTGGGAGTGGCTCGACGCGGCCAAGCGCCTGGGGCTCCGCGCTCCGCGCCTGCCGCTGCGCTGGCCGGTGGACGAGGGCCGCTTCGGGCGCGGCTACGGTCGGGGGCGCGCCGCCGGCGGGCCGCGGCACCATCGGGGCATCGACTTCACCGCCGAGGTGGGCACCCCGGTGCGCGCGGTGGCCGACGCCTTGGTGGGCTACGCGGACAACACGGTGGCCGGCTACGGCAACCTCTTGGTGCTCATCCATGGCGACGGGTCGGTGTCCAGCTACGCGCACCTCTCGGCCATCCACGTCTTCCCCGGGCAGGTGGTCCGGCGCGGTCAGCAGGTGGCCCAGGCGGGCACCACCGGGATCAGCCGCGGGCCCCACCTGCACTTCGAGTGGCGCGAGGGCGGCGAGCCTCGGGACCCGATGGACCGCTTCGACCGCGCGCGCTGGCCCGAGTGGATGCGCCGCGCCCGGCCGGAGACCGACTGATGCGCGCGTTGGCCCTGACCGCCGCGCTGGCGCTGACCGCCGCGCTGGCGCTGAGCTCGGTGGCGGCCGCGGAGCCCCCGCGCCCGACCTCGGATGACCTCTCGCTCATCGGCGGGCGCACGGTCGGCAACGGCGAGGTGGTCCTCTCGGCGGGGCTCGGGTGGCCCGGCTTCTTCGCCGAATTGCTCCTCTCGCCCTCCTCCCGCTTCGACCTCGGGATCCGCGCGCACGTGGACTACGGCGCGCTCCTGGGGACGGCGACCGGCGTGGCCGGCGGGCTCTCGGTGCCCATGCGGCTCCTGGTCTTCGCCCGGGGGGACATCGACGTCGCGCTGGCGTTCCGGCCCTTCGCGAGCTTCGGCGAAGGGATCATCGTCGGCGAGGAAGGGGTCTTCGCCGACGACTTCGGGTGGTCGGTGGGTCTCGAGGCCGGGCTCCGCGCGGGCTTCCACGTCTCCGAGTCGGCCACCCTGGTGGCCGGCGCGGCCGGGCTCTTCGCGTGGACCGACGTGCCCGACGCCGGCACCGGGGGCGGCGTGGTGGCCGGCGGCGCCCCGCTGGTGGGCATCGAGGCGACCTTCAGCCGGCAGACGGTCTTCTTCGCCGAGGCCCTCGCCGGCTACGCGGGCGCCCCGGAGGGCCGCTTCGGCCGGCAGATGTGGCTCCGGGTGGCCCTGGGCATCGGCTACCGACTCTGAGCCCGCGGCCGTTTCCGACTCAGCCGCGCGGTTCGACTCAGCGCGCGGTTCGAGTCAGCAGTGCGGCTCGAGTCAGCGGCGCGGTTCGAGGTGCGGGGTGGCGCTCTCCCAGCCCAGCGTGAGGCGGGCCTGGTGGGGGCCGCTGGCCTCGTGGTGACGGTCCCGGATGACCCGGATGTCCATGAGCATCGCGACGATGCCGCTGAGGACGACGGCGCGGTAGACGGGGTCCTGCGCGAAGGGGTGCCCGACCAAGCCGAGGTCCACCCCGCCCTTGCGGCGCCGGTGGATACGGATGTGGCCGGTGTCGTGGTGGCGCCGCCAGCGGACCGGGAGCTGGGCCAGGGCGGTGTCCAGGCGGTGGATGTGCCGGCGGGTCACCTCCAGCGCCTCGCGCTGGCAGCGCGTGAAGAAGGCCACCGTGGCCGGGTCGTCCAGACCGAGGACGTCGACGATCGATCGGTAGAGCTCCGCGTGGACCGTCTCCGGATACCAGTGGTCGGGGTGGATGCCGGCCTGGAGGGTCGCTCGGGACGCGTCGCTCAGGCGCGCGAGGATCGCCTCGCGCGTCGCCCCCTGGAGCTGGGGATGCGAGTCGAGATGAGCCAGGGCCAAACCGCGGGCGCGCGCCACGCGGTCAGTCTAGGTCAGGGGTGGTCCAAATCGCCAGCCCCCAAGAGGGGTGGCGGGATCGTTTGGACCCCCTAGGCGCGCTCGGTTCGCACCCACTCCTGCTCCCGCCGCGCGGAGCCGAGGATCCGCGGGAGGAGCTTCAGCTTCCATCCGATGTAGAGGGGCACCCGGGCCAGGGCCTGGAGGTCTTCGCGGGTTGCGCCGCCGACGGCCAGGGCCACCAGGACGTGGGACGCGACCACGCCCAGGCCGAGCGCGCCGGCGATCTGGGTGGGCGCGAAGGGGATGACGACCATCAGGCCCAGGGCACCCACGTGGGTCGACAGGGGCAGCAGGAGGAGCTCCAGGAGCGGCTCGGCCAGGCGACCTCGCCCCCGGAGGAGGTCCCGGGCCAGCTCGGGGACCTTTTCGCGCACCATGCGCAGACGGCCGCCTTCCCAGCGGGCGCGCTGAGTCTCCGCGCCGCTCCCGCCCTCGGGCATGTCGCCCCGGACGGTGGTCTCGTCGACGAATTGCACCCGGAATCCGGCGCGCACCAGGTCCAGGTGGTGCTCCAGGTCCTCCACCACCGAGCGGGCGGCGTAGGGGACGGCCTGGAGGCACTCGCGGCTGAGGCCGAACCCGTTGCCCAGGATGCCAGCGCTCAGGCCGAGCCGATCCCGCCCGCGCGGCCGGACCACGTTGAAGGCCATGAAGGCGACGTTCATCAGGCGCTTCCGGGGCGAGTCCTCCGGATCCCGCACGAGGTAGCGGCACTGGAGGGCGGCGGCGCCGTCGCGGAAGCGCTGGGCGCAGACGGCCAGGAAGTCGGGCTCCACGTCGGTGTCGGCGTCCACGACCAGCACCGCGTCCAGGTCCTCGTGGGCGCGGAAGAGCTCGGCGAACGCGAATTCCAGCGCGTATCCCTTGCCGCGCCGGACGGCATCTTCGCGCTCGAGGACCTCGGCCCCGGCCGCGCGGGCCCGGTCCGCGGTGTCGTCGGTGCAATTGTCGGCGACGACCACGATCGAGACCCGGCAGCCGGGAGGCGTGCAGCGCTTCAGGCTGCGCACGCAGCGGGCGATCCCGTCCCGCTCGTCGTGGGCGGGGATCACCACCGCCAGGTGCCGGCAGGGCGTGGCGATCTTGGAGCGCCGCTCCGGGAGCAGCGAGGCCCCGGTCAGGAGGGCGAGCTCGAAGGTGCCAGGCGCGGTGAGCGCGGCGAGAGGGATCCCCAGGAGAGCCGACATGGGCGGACGCTACTACGTCGGTCGAAGAAGGCGAGCGGGGAGGGGACGGGGAACACGATCGCATCGATCGTGGCAGGACGCCCCTGATCCCGCGAGGTACCTCCAAGTGCGGAGGGCCTGCAGGTTTCCACCGTAATGAGCGGGGCCGAGTGCTCGTCGACCCTGCATCGAAGGGTGCCTTTCCGCCCTCGATGGAGACTGGCAATGAAATTGCAAGCTAGCCCCGTGATGACCTCGACCATGGCCCGAACTTTCTTGACCTGCATGCTCGCTCTCGGCGTCGCCTGCGGGGACGACGACGACACCGACCCGATGGACCTCGGTCGCCCGGACATGAGCGACGGCGGCTTGCTCGACGGGAACGTCGAGGACTTCGGCCTCGACATGGAGCCGGTCGACATCGGCACCCGGGACGGGATGACGGACATGATGGTCCTGAGCCCGACTTCCGACCAGATCCTCGCGGTCCGCGAAGCGGAGCTCGGCGCCGTCGACCTTCCCGTCGATGGGGCCACCGTGACCTATGCCATCGAGGCGGTGGGCTCCGATCCCGCTGGCTTCTTCGTGCAGGACCAAGAGTTCGGTCCCGCGCTCTTCGTGGCGGTCGATCCCGCCTCGCTCACGCCCGCGCCGGTTCCGGGGGACATCGTGTCCTTTACCGCGACCGGCACCGACCGCTTTCTGGGACAGCATCGCGTGACCTCGATCGCGTCGTTCACCCGCGATTCCCAAGACGGCGACGTGGCTGCGCTCGTGCAGGACGTCTCTTCGATCAACGATGTCGCCTCGAACCTGCGCTTCTACGAGAGCGAGCTCGTCACCGTGACGGGGACCCTCTCCTCGGAGGCGATCTTCTCGGGCATCGGTCTCGAGCAGTGGAAGATCAGCACCGAGGTGCTGGACGACCCTCTCTTCGTCGTGCGTTCCCCGATGGGGCTGGCCGCCGACGAGACCTACGGCATCGGCTGCACCGTGGAGGTGGGCCCGACGCCGCTGTGGCGCCATCGGGCGGAGGCCATGGCGATGGCGTGGACCATGGATGACATCAGGGTCGTCGACTGCCCGGAGTTCTCGCTTCGGGACTCCATCGCGACCGACGAGACCGAGATGCTCCTGCGCTTCAGCCGGCCGGTCGAGGCGAGCACGCTGATGGCGAGCGACATCACCTTCGACAACGGCCTCGTCGCCCAGTCCATCGTGGACGTTCAGGGCACCATCGTGGTCGTCGAGACCAGCATGCAGACGTTCGGTGAGACCTACACGGTCACCGTCTCCGGCGTGACCGACACCGCGGGCGGGGCGATCGACACCGACGACGACAACGACACCTTCGGCGGTTCGAAGAACACCTTCGTGCCCGGCGAAGGCGAGCTCGTGTTCACCGAGATGATGATCAACGCCGGCGACTTGAGCGACGACATCGGCTACGAGTGGGTCGAACTCTACAACCCGTCGACGACCGCGAGCATGCAGGTCCGAGGCTGTGTCCTCAGCTTGCGCGACGGTGACGGCGACCCCCAGCCTCTCCGTTGGGGGTTCACCTTCGAGCCGCAGAGCTTCTCGGTCATCGGCGGTCGGCCCGTGGGCGACCCCGAAGGAATCGAGCGGCTTCGAATCCGACTCGACGACGAGGCCGAAGCCATCACCATCAGCTGCGGCGGCTCCGTGGTCGACGTCGTGGACTATAGCCAGGACGACTTCCCACGCCCCGTTGGCGCGACGGCGCAGCTCGCGGCCTCGGTCGGCGACGCCTCCATCAACGACCAGCCCTTCGCCTGGTGCGCCACGCCCCCGTCGCTGGACTACAGCGCGACCGAGACGTTGCTCGGCACGCCCGCGGCCGTGAACCAGCCCTGCTCTGGTGGCGAGCTGATCATCAGCCAGTACGTCGAGGGAGACGCCGGCGTTCAGGCCGTCGAGATCGCCAACGCCGGGTCGTCCAGCCAGGGCGTGAACGCCTGCGTCCTCGAACTCTACGAGGGTGCGTCGACGGTCGCCGCGCAGACCTTCGAGTTGCCGAACGCGCTCACCCTCGAGCCCGATGACACCTGGACCATCTGCAACACCGGGATCACCGCCGACTGTGACTTGGTCGCCGACACCCTGGTGTTCGATGGCGACGACAGCCTGCGCTTGGTCTGCAACGGGATGACCGTGGACCGCTTCGGTCAGATCGGGGTCGCCATGGTGTACTCGACCGGTGGTGGGCTCTCCAGCGAGAACCAGACGCTCGAGCGGAGCTGTACCGTGGCGATGGGCCAGACCAACGCCAGCGCGCCCTTCGACCTGCTGGACTGGACGGGCACCGGCGCGGACTCGCTCAACGACGAGACCGGCCTGGGCGTCTACGACTGCCCCTGATGCAGGAGGTCCGCACGAGGGAGCCCCGGCCACGGCCCCGATGGGGTATTCTGTGGCCGTGAGCTCCCCCGCCTCGCGGACCAAGCCCGAAGGAAAGCGGGCGCGCAATCGACGTGAACGCACCGAGGCCCTGGTCAACGCGGGCCTCGAGCTCTTCCTGGAGCGCGGCGTCGAGGTGGTCACCATCGACGAGCTCGCCAAGGCCGCGGGCATGGCCAAGGGCAACTTCTACCGCTACTTCGACGACAAGCGGGCCCTGGTCGACGCCATCTTGGCGCCCATCGCCAGCGACGTCCGCACCGCGATGCGCCGCTGCGCGGTGACCCTGGGGCGGGCGGACGCGGGGACGGATCTCAACGCGGTCTACGCGGCGCTGGCCCTGGAGCTGGCGGGGGTGACCCTGCCCCGGCTCAAGGTCGCGCAGTTCTACCTGCAGGAGAACCGCTCGCCGCCCACGCCGTCCACGGAGGGCATCCGGGCGCTGGCCCTGGAGATGTCCCAGGGCGCCATCCATCTGACCGACGTCGCGGTCTCCCACGACCTCTTGCGGGTCTCGGACCCCCGGGTGAGCGCGCTGGCGGTCGTCGGTGCGGTCGAGCAGCTCGCGCTGGCGGTCCTGCGCGGGGAGCTCGACGCGCACGGCGACGAGATCGCGCGAATCGTCGTGAGCATGGTGCTCGACGGCATCCGCGCTCGCTGACTCAGCGCTTCTTCCGCGAGGCCTTCTTCTTCGCCGGAGCCTTGCGCGCCGCCTTTTTGGTCGCGGCCTTCTTGGCGGGCGCCTTTTTGGAAGCGGTCTTCTTGGCGGGCGCCTTTTTGGAAGCGGCCTTCTTGGCGGGCGCCTTTTTGGTCGCGGCCTTCTTCGGGCGATCCCCGGCGACGTAGCGCTCCTCGAGCATGGCCAGCGCGGCGCGCAGGCCCATGGCCTCGCCGCCCTTGGGGCGGCCGGGGCGGGTCTCGCGGTTGAAGGCCATCACGTCGATGTGGGCCCAGGGGATGGTCTTGCCCACGAAGCGCCGCAGGAAGAGCGCGGCGACGATGGCCCCGCCGTAGCGGCCGCCGCCGATGTTCTTGATGTCCGAGATGGAGCCCTCGAGGTAGCGGTCGTAGTCCTCCACCAGCGGCATCCGCCAGAGCGGATCGTGGACCCGGTCGCCGCCCTGGAGGAGGCCCTGGGCCAGGGTGTCGTCGCTGGCGAAGAGCGCGGGCACGTCGCTGCCCAAGGCGACGCGGGCGGCGCCGGTGAGCGTGGCGTAGTCGAGGATGAGCTCGGGGGTCTCGGTGGCCGCCTCGGCCAACGCGTCGGCGAGGATGAGCCGTCCCTCGGCGTCGGTGTTGCCGACCTCGACGGTGATCCCCTTGCGGGTCTGGAGGATGTCGCTGGGCCGCATCGCGTTGCCGGCCACCGAGTTCTCGACGGCGGGCAGGAGCATGCGCAGACGGACCGGGAGGTTCCGCTGCATGACCAGGCTGGCCAGCGCGAGCACGTGCGCTCCGCCGCCCATGTCCTTCTTCATCAGGCTCATGCCGTCGGCGGTCTTCAGGTCCAGGCCGCCGGTGTCGAAGCAGACGCCCTTGCCGACGAGGGTCACCTTGGCGGCGTCCTCCGGGCCCCAGCGCAGGTCGATGAGCCGCGGGGCGACGGCGGCGGCGCGGCCGACGGCGTGGACCGCGGGGTAGCCGGCCTCGAGGAGGTCGTCGCCGACGGTGACCTCGATGGCGGCGCCGTGGCGCTCGGCGACCACGCGGGCCGCGGCTTCGAGGGCATCGGGCCCCATGTCCTCGGCGGGGGTGTTGATCAGATCGCGGACCAGATAGGTCGCCTCGGCGAGCTGGGTCACGCGGTCCGTGTCCACGCCGGCGGGCCAGACCAGGGTGCGGGGCACGCGGCGGCGCTTCCGGTAGCGCTCGAGCTCGTACTGGCCGAGGGCCCAACCGAGGGCCAGGGCCTCCAGGGCGGCGACGTCGGTGCAGCCTTCCACGGCGTAGCGGCCCTTGGGCAGGCGGGCCGGGAGATCCCCCAGGCCGAAGGGGCTGGCGTCCTCGGGGCGGACCACCAGCACGCCGGCGATGGTGCCATCCGCGCCGGGGAGGCTCAGGGTGCGGCCGGGCTTCGGGGAGAAGTCGTTGGCCTTGGCCCAACGCTGGTAGGTCTCGTGGGCCGCCAGGAAGCGCTTGGCCTCCTCGGGCTCGAGCACGTGGAGGGGGACGGTGCCCGCGTTGGGGCGGCGGGTGAAGAATCGGTCGACGCTCACGGGCGGGACCATAGCGATCCCGCTCGCGTGGGTCCATGGACCCGGCGGCCTACTCGGGGAGCAGGTGCCGGAGGATGGCCTCGGGGGCGAGGGCCTCGTCGCGGTCGGCGAGCTCGCTCGTCGGGGTCCACGAGCGGTCGGCCTCGAGTCGGTACGAGCCGCGGAACTCGTGGGGTCCGCGGCCGCCCCATTCTTCGGGGCCGACCATGGACCACACCAGGCGGCCATCGGCCTTTTGGTAGAGGTGGTAGACGTGCCCCGGCCGCCGGGTGAAGCGGCACTCGGCGCGGTGCAGGTCGAGGTCCCGCTTGGTCTCCTGGAGGACCCGCTTCGCCTCCTCCTGGAGCGCCCGGATCTGCCGCGCGATCACGTCGAGCTTGGAGCTCGCCACCGCGCCGATCATTTGGTCCGCCTCGGCGATCTCCTGGGCGACGTCGACCAACCGGATCGCGGGGGCCAGCGTGCTCAGCCCATAGGGGGACGCGTGGGCGGGTCCGTCGTGCTTCTCGCCTTCGTCGGCCACGACTTCGTTCTGACAGCGCCGCGCCCGCGACGCTACTCGGCGACCACCGCGCAGCCGCGGGTCAGGCGCAGGTCGTCGTCGGCGCAGAGGGGGTCGGGCTCCTCGCCATGGTCGGTGTAGCAGCGTTCGTTGGGCACCGAGGCGGCGCGGCAGCGGCCGGCGACGCAGGTCTCGCCCTCGGCGCAGAAGCGATCCAGGCAGGCGGCTTCCAGGCGAAGGGCCACGTCGATCACCCGGCCCTCGGCGAAGGCGAGGTCGATGGACTGCTCCAGGTCCCGCAAGGAGACCGACCCATCGGGGGCGGTCACCGGGACCTGGCCCTCGAGCTGGACGACCACGCGCTCGGCATCCGCCTGGACGAAGCCCTGGCTCCGGGTGACGCCATCGCGGCCCAGGCCCAGGGTCGTCGCCTCCTCGCAGCCGGCCACCACCACGCCCTCGTCGTCCAGGACGCAGACGCGGGCCTCGGTGTCGGGTCCGACGAGCTCCGGGTCGATCTCGAAGCAGACGAAGATCTCGGTGAGGACCGGCTCGCCGCAGCTCCCCAGGGCGAGCGCGAGCACCATGGCGAGGGCCCGCATCAGAACGAGCCCCAGTGGAGCGCCTGGACGGTGGGCAGGGTCCCGTCGAGGGGCGCCGGGTCGTCGGGCGGCAGGGTGACGGCCAGGATCACCGCCAGCGCGCCGAGGGCCACCCCGCCGACGGCCGCCCAGAGCCACCACTGATCCCGGAGGCGCTCTTCGGGCCCCAGGGTCAGCTCCAGGCGGAGCTGCTCGCCGGCCTCCAGGTCCAGGGAGCGCGCGATGGACGCGCGGCCGGGGAAGGTCACCTCCAGGTCGTGCGCACCGGCTTCGAGCTCGACCTCGACCGGGCTCCGGCCCCGCTCCTCGCCGTCGACCCAGACCCGCGCGCCGGTGGGGTCGGTGCCCACCCAGACCCGGGGCCCGGCGGCGGCGAGCGCCACCCGCATCCGGGCGGTCTGGCCCGCGACGATGTGGACCGACTGGGTGGTGGGCTCGGAGGCGGCGGCGTGGACCGTGACCTGGTGATCGCCGACCCCCAGGGGAAAGGGCTGGGTGACGTCGAGCCGGGTCAGCACCCGGCCGTCGACCTCGACCCGGAAGGCCGCCCCACCCTCGACCGCGATCCGGAGCTCGCCGGTCTCGGTCTCCAGCTCGGCGATGGCGGCCAGGACCGCGGCCCGGCGGGCGGCGCCGGGATCCGCCTCGTCGCTCAGGTACTGCCGGAAGGTCCGCAGGGCCTCCCCGGGCCGGCCGGCGAAGCGGAGGGCCTGGGCGAGGTTGAAGAGGACCACGGCGACGGGGCGCTCGACGTAGGAGCGCTCGAAGGCGTCCGCCGCGCGCTCGTACTCGCCCGCCTCGTAGTGCCGCGCGCCCTCGAGGAACGCCTCCCGGGCGGCGTTCTCGTCCGCGTGGGCAGGGACCGCGGTCAGGGCGATCGTGCACCCGAGCAGCCAGGCGCACCACACCGCCCCCGCGCTGCAAACTCGTGCCATTTCTTGGACCATACCATCGGGCGCCGGGGCGCGGCGAACGGCAAAAACTCGCAAGGAACGTGAGCGAGGACCCGAAGCAGACTACCCTGGGAGGGTTGCCTGCACCGGATTACAGCGCCCGAGAAGGATCCCTCGGCAGCTACCGGCTCGTCCGCAAATTGGGGACTGGTGGGATGGCCGAGGTCTACCTCGCCGCCCAGCGCATGCAGGGGGGCGTGATCCGTCCGGTGGTGGTGAAGGCGATCCTCCCGCACCTCGTGGAGGACCAGCGCTTCGTCGAGGACTTCATGCGCGAGGCGCGGGTGGCGGCGATGCTGAGCCACCCGAACATCGTGAAGATCCACGACGTCTCGGTGCTCAATGGGCGCCCGTGCATCGTCATGGAGTTCCTCAAGGGCCGGGACCTCTGGACGGTGCTGACCCGTCTCGGCGACGAGGGGCTGGCGGTCGGACCCCAGGCGGCGGCGGCGGTGATCGCCCAGGCCTCGGCGGCCCTCGACTACGCCCACCGCAAGCGCGACCGCAAGGGGCGACCGCTCGATCTGGTCCACCGTGATATCTCCCCGCACAACCTCTTCCTGACCCGGGAGGGGCAGGTGCGGGTGCTCGACTTCGGCATCGCCAAGAGCGCCTTCCAGAAGAACCGTACCGAGTCCGGGGTCATCAAGGGCAAGCTGGCCTACATGGCGCCCGAGCAGGCGCGGGGCCGCGACGTGGACCACCGGGCGGACGTGTTCGCGCTGGGGGTGGTGCTCTGGGAGATGCTCGCCGGGCAGCGCCTCTTCGCGCGCGACGACGCCTTCCAGACGGTGACCGCGATGTTCCACGACGAGGTGCCGAAGCCCTCGTCCATCCGTCCGGTGCCCCCCGAGCTGGACGCCATCGTGATGCGGGCCCTCGAGCGGGACCCGACGGATCGCTTCGACAGCTGCGAGAGCCTCACCGTCGCGCTGCGGGAATGGCTGGCGGCGCAGTCGCCGCCCCAAGAGGAGAAGCTGGTCGCGCACCTGCTCTCGCGGAGCGTCCCGGAGGCGGACGACCAGGAGTTCTACGCGCCGGATCGGCCGGTGGACCCCAGCATCCTGGGCGCGGACAGCAGCCTCATCGGGGTCGAGGCCGGGCCGCGCTCCGCCATCGGCGACGAGGGGGTGGTCGCGCCGCGCTCGTCGTCCTCGCCGCGGCTGCCGCCCTGGGCCAAGTGGGCCGGGCTCGCGGCGGGGCTGGTCGTGGTGCCCTTCGCGTTGACCGCTCTCTTCCTCCGTCGCGACCCGCCGCCCACGCCGCCGCCCGTGGTGGAGGCTCCCGTCGAGCCGGCCCCGGCCCTGGAGGAGCCGCAGGTGGTCCAGGTGCAGTTCACCAACGTCCCCGACGGGGTCACCCTCGTGGTCGACGGGGAGCCCCTCGAGGGCGACACGCTGGAGCTCGAAGCCGGCGACGCCGCGCACCACGTGCGGGCCGTCCACGAGGGGCACGAGCTCTGGCGCTACGACGCGCTCTTCCGGGAGGACGCCCAGGTGGAGCTCCCCGAGCTCACCCTGCCGACCCCGGCGGCTCCGGAGCCGGTGGTCTCCGAGGAGGCGCCGGAGGTGTCCGAGGAGCCGGCGCCGCGGCGGCGTCGTATCCGGCGTACGACGCGCCGCTCCCTCGGGATGCAGCTCGACCTCGACTATCCCTGAACGGGTCGGGCTCTCGCGCCGCCCGGGCTCAGCCGCCGAGCGCGTTCTGGAGGAGCTCCCGTTGCTCGGGATCGAGGCGCTCGGTGATGGCCCGGCAGTCCTCCACGTGGGCCAGCGCGTGGCGCGGCAGCAGGCACTCCTGGGCCTCCTCCGGCAGGCGTTCGCAGGCCTGGACGAAGGCACCCCGGGGGGGCGTCTGCCGGACCTGCTCCGGGTAGCGCCGGGCGACCTCCTCCATCATCGCCGCCAGGCTCGCGTGGGCCGCTTCGCAGATCGTCGAACCCGTCTCGAAGGTCTCGGCGGCGGTGGACGCGGCGCGGAGGGTTTCGGTCAGCTCTTCCAATTCCGCCTCGGCCTCGGGGGGGAGCGTGCTCGGCTCGACCTCGTCCTCCGCTTCCTCCGTGTCTGCCGCCACGGCGTCGAGGCCGTCCTCCCGGAGCGGGTCGGTTGCCGGATCGTCGGTCGGGGTCGCCTCGGGCTCGGGGGCGGGGACCACGTCGACCGACTCGACCTCCTGGTCCGAATCGGCGGGGTCTTCGGTGCAGGCGACGGCGCCGAGGGCGAGGGCCCCGAGCACCCAGGGGAGGCGATGGCGCATGCCGGCGGGTGTACCCGAAGCCAGCAAATCCGTCGATTCCGGGACCAAACGGGTGGCGGCGCGCTAGGCTACCCCCGCATGACCTGGAGTAGCGGGATCGGGTGTGGCGTCAGCCTCGCGCTCCTCTTGTGCCTCGGCGGGCCTTCCCTCGCCTCGGCTCAGGAGGAGGCGGAGGAGATGGCCCCCCAGGGTGAGGACGGCGAGGAATCCGGGGCGTCGGCCATGCGGACCGAGGGCCTCGACGACGAGCAGGCGCGCGCGCGTTTCCGTGTCGGTCAGGCGCTCTACATGGCTGGCCGCTTCCTGGAGGCCGCCGAGGAGTTCGAGAGCGCCTACCGCTTGAGCGGCCGCCGCTCGCTGCTCTTCAACGCCTACCTCTCGTTCCGCGACGCGGGCGAGCTCGAGGACGCGGTGCGCACCCTCGAGCTCTACCTCGAGGGCGACACCGACACCGAGGACGCCGCCACGCTGCGCCAGCGCCTGGAGGCGATGAAGCGGACCCTGGCCGAAAACCGCGCCCAGGCCGCCGAGGCCGAGGCCGAGCGGGAGCGGCTGGATGCCCAGCGCGCCGAGGCCGAGCGTCAGCGCGAGGAAGCGGAGCGCCGCGCCGCCGAGGAGCGGCAGCGGGCCATCGAGGCCTCCCAGTCGCTGAACCCGGTCGGCTGGGTGGTCGGCGGCGCCGGTGTGGCGATCATGGCCGGCGGCCTGGTGGCCGGCGTGCTGGCGCTGAACGCGCGCAACGACCTCGAGGCGAGCTGCCCGGACGACCTCTGCGTTGCCGGCTTCGACCTCGCCGAAGAGGAGAAGTCGGTCCAGCGGCCGCGCCTCGCGGCGGACATCCTGCTCTTCGCCGGTGGCGCCACCGTGGTCGCGGGCGTCATCCTTCTCTTCACCGGCCGCTCCATCGACGTCGACGAGGACGCCGAGGCCCGGACCACCGGCGGCTTCATGTGCGGACCGAGCGGCTGCTCGGGCTCGCTGAGGACCAGCTTCTGATGCGCTTCACTCTCTTGCTCTGTGCGCTGCTGGCCCCGCTGGGGAGCGGCTGCTTCGTCATCGCCAGCACCGACGACTTCGTCCAGGACGAGGGCTGCGATCTCGAGCTCGATCTGCGGCAGTTCAACCCGCACCTGAACCAGGAGGTCCAGATCCGGCTGACCCAGCTGGACCCGGGGGCCGGCGCCGGCGCCACCGAGACCGAGCTCCTGGCGGTGGGCATCTTCGACCCGCTGACCAACCCCAACGTGGACATCACCTTGCCCGGCGCGGTGCCCGCGCTGGAGGACCCGGAGCGGGAGCGGCCGCAGCTCGACTTCTTCGCCGACTTCAACGGCGACGGGGTCTACAGCGACCCGCCCCAGGACCACACCTGGACGGTGGAGGGGCTCTGCCTGCCCGACCACGACCCGACCTTCGTGCACAACTTCAACTTCGTGAACCTGGTCACCCCGCGTGGCCGTGGGTCGCACCTGATCGTCGACTTCTGCCCCAACCTGGTCAACGAGGACCGCATCGAGCGGGGCCCGGACCCCCTCGACCCCGAGGTGCCCCTCGAGGTCCGGGCGACGGGGACCTTCCTACCCACCATCGATGGCGGCGTGGAGGAAGAGCGCCCGGTCGGCTTCTACCGCCTGGGGCAGCTCATGCGGCGCCCCGACGGAGTGCGCATCCCATCGGTCTTCGACTCGGGGTTCAACTACCAGTTCCAGATCTACGCCGACCAGAACGACAACTACCAGTTCGACGACGGCGAGCCGGCTTGGACCTACTCCTATGTCTTCTCGGCGACCGCCGAGCGCTGCGCGCCCCTCACCGAGGCCTCGACCTGCGGGCTCGCCGCGTTCTCGGCGGAGGTGCCCGCCTGCCTCGGCGAGGACAACAACATCCACGTGCGGCTCAGCCGCGCGCACCTGATCAACTTCGGGAACCTCAGCGGCGGCGACTGGTTCTCGATCCCCGAAGGCACCTGAACCGCGGGCGCCGACGGGGCGCCCTCCCGGATCAGAGCAGGTCCCGGGGCTTCACGACGGTGACGTCGCGGACCCCGGGGAGCGCCTCGAGCCGCGGCGCCAGCGCGCTGGCGGTGCCCACGGCGACGATGGCCAGGTGGGCGGGCTCGAGCCGCTTGCGCACGGCGGCGTCGGCGGCCTCGCCGTCGACCGCGCCGATGCGCTGGACGTAGCCCTGGGGCCGGTCCTCGGGGAACCCGAGGGTCACGGCGTCGAGGGCGAGATCCAGCCGGCGGCTGGCGGTGTCCTCGTCCAGGCAGCGGGAGCCGATGAGGTACTCCTTGGCGAAGCGGAGCTCCTCGGGCCGGAGCCCGTGGGCGGTCCAGTCTTCGAGCAGACCGATCTCCAGGGCGGCGCAGTCGTAGGCGTTGGCCACCGAGGGGTGGGTCCACATGGCCCAGGTCTCGCGCTGCCGGCCGGCGCCGAGGTGACTGTACGCGGAGTAGCTCCAGCCGCGGCTCTCCCGGACCTCCTGCATCAGGCGCGAGGAGAAGAGGCTCCCGAAGGCGGTGTCGGCGACGACCATCGCGGCCAGGTCCGGGTCCCGGACCCGCGAACCCAAGGTGCCGATGGCGAGCTGGGTCTGGCTGCGCTCGTCCTTGTCGACGACGTAGACGTGGCGGCCCTCGGGGAGCTCCGGCTTGGGGAGCTTCACCGCGCGCGTCCGGCCCTTGGCCAGGGTGCCGAAGGTCTCTTCCAAGAGCGCGAGGAAGACCTCGGGATCGACGTCGCCGGCCGCGCCGAAGAGGAGCCGGCGGCCGACCAGGGCCTCGCCGTGGAGCTCGACCAGGTGGCTCCGCTGGACCTCGCGCAGGCTGGCCAGGGTGCCGCCGACGGGCTGGGTGAGCGGGTGGTCGTCGCGGCCGCCGCCGAGCACCGCGCGGCGCAACATGCGGCCGGCGAGGGCCGAGTCGTCGTCGAGGAGCCCTTCGAGCTCGGCGGTGACCCGGCGCTTCTCGCGCTTCAGGTCGGCGGCGCGGAGCGCGGGCTTCCGGAGCATCTTGGCCAGCAGCGCCACGAAGGGCGCCAGGTTCCGCGCGAGCACCGAGCCCTGGATGCGGATCATGGTGCGGCTGATGGAGATGCCCAGCCGGCCACCCAGGAGCGCGGCCACCTCGTCGATGGCGGTGGGGTCCATGCCCCGGCTGCCCCGGCGGAGCAGGCGGGCGAGCATGCGCGCGCTGCCCAGGACGGGGTCGTCGATGGCGCCCACGTCCCAGACGATGGCCAGGTCGACCACGGGGACGGCGCGGGACTCCTCGACGAGGACGTCGCTGCCGAAGCGAGTGCGGTAGCGCTTCATCGTTGGCTCCCGGCGGTGGGCCGCACGAGGACGGTGGTGGAGCTGCGTCGGCGCAGGTAGGTGCCCGCGATGTGGCGGAGGTCGTCCAGGGTGACGGCGCGGTAGGCGTCGAGGCGCGCGAAGGACGCCGTGGGGTCGCCCACCACGGTGTCGTCGAAGCCGATCTGTTCGGCCTTGCCGCCGGCGGTCTCCAGGGAGGTGAGCACGCCGAGCTCCAGGCGGCTCTGGCTCTTGAGGAGCTCCCGCTCGCTGACGCCCTCGCGATGGAGGCGACCGATCTCTTCCCAGAGGATCGTCTCCACCCGCTCGGCGGTGACGCCCTCGCGGAGGTCGGCGCCCATCTCCATCAGGCCCGGTTCGCCGAAGGGCGTGAGCGCGCCCCAGCACTCGGTGACCAGCTCGTCCTGGAGCACGAGGCGCCGGATCATGCGCGAGCTGCGGCCGCCGAAGAGGATGTCGTTGAGGACCGCGAAGGGGACCCAGTCGGGATCGCCGAGGCCCGGGCTGCGCAGCCCGATGGCGACCTTCTCCGCGTGGGTGGGGAAGCGCAGGCGCTTGCGGCGTGCGCGGGTCTGAGGGGGCTCGGCCGCGCGGGCCGGCCGACGGATCCGCGAGCGACGCATCCCGCCGTAGGCTTCCTGGATCAGCCCCAGGAGGATCGGCTCGTCCACCTCGCCGACCACCACCACGGTGGCGTTGTTGGGCGCGTAGTACTGCCGGTAGAAGCGCAGGCAGTCCTCGACGGTGTAGCTCTCGATGTCCGCCATCCAGCCGATGGTCGGCCAGCCGTAGGGGTGCTCCCGGAAGGCCTGCCGGAAGAGGACCTCGGAGGTCATCCCCTCGACGTCGTCCTCGACCCGATCCCGGCGTTCGCTGATCACCACCTCGCGCTCGGAGTCGAGCTGCTCGGTGTCCAGCGCCAGGTACTGCATGCGATCGGCCTCGAGGGTGATCGCCAAGGGGAGCTGCGCCGCCGGCAGGGTCTCGTAGTAGTGGGTCCAGTCGGTCCAGGTGGCGGCGTTGGTCTCGGCGCCGACGCCCTCCAGGAGCTTGTCCAGCTCGCCCTGGGGGTGACTCGGCGTGCCCTTGAACATCAGGTGCTCGAAGAAGTGCGCCAGACCGGTCTTGCCCGGCGTCTCGTCCCGGGAGCCCACCCGGAGCCAGGTCTGGAAGGCGGCCACCGGGGCGCTGTCGTCGGGGACCACGTGGACCCGCAGGCCGTTGGCCAGGTTCCAGGTGCGCACCGTGAGCTGGGGCCCGAAGGGTTTCTCGGCGACCAGGCGGATCTGGGCGTTCTTCGGGGCGTGGCGGTTCAGGCGCTGGGCCAGCTTCTTCGCGTCGATGCTCATCCGGGGATCAGACGCCCACCCGCGCGCCGCAGGCGGGGCAGCGGGTGTCGTGGGCGGGGAAGGAGGTACGGCAGTAGCTGCACTGCTGGTGGCCGGGCCGGGTGCTGGGGTCGACCGCGATCAAGGCCGGTGCGTTGGCGTCCACGTCGGTCTCGGCGCCGATGAGCTCGGCGCTCTGCAGCTCGGCGTCGGTGAAGGCCGCGACCGCGCGGAGCTCGGCGACCACCGCGCTCAGGTCGGTGTCGTCGGCCACGGTGCCCAGCTTGCGGGTGGAGACGACGTGGAAGCCGACGACGACGCCGCCCGGGAGTCCGATGCGGGCGAGGCCGGGACCGGCGGGCGCGTCGGCCGCGGGGCCGGCGTGTACATGGGTGGCGGTGGGCGCGGCGCGGACCAGATCGAGGGCCATCTCCCGCGCCTTGGCCGCCGAGGTGGTCTTCCCGCCGTGGCGGCCGAGGATGCCGCCCACGTAGTCCTCGTCGTCGGCGCCCTCGAAGCGCAGGAAGAAGATGCGGTCGCGGGTCTCGGGCGCCGGGCGCAGGGCCGGGGAACCTCCGACGGCGCCGGGCAGCTCGTCGGCGCCGGAGCGGCGCATGAAGGCGAGGCCGGCGAGGACCACCACCACGAAGAGCACCGCGATCACGACGACGACGGGGGACACCGGGCGTGGTTAGCACACTTCGAACGACCGAGCGGGCGTCAGCGCGGCGTCGCTTCGATGGCCTCGCTGACCACCGCGCCCGCGGGGGGCGCGAAGCGGTCGGCGGGGATGGGCTCGGCCATCACGATGTCGTCCACGGTGATCTCGGTGACCTTCGCGCCCGGGGTCGCGGCCTCGCCGTCCCAGGCGTAGGTGTCCAGGGTGCCGGCGAAGCGGAGCCCGTCGACCTCGTGGAGGTCGGTGTAGCGCATGATCTTCTCCGGCGTGTGGCCGCCCTCGGGGAAGAAGCCGGGGTAGGCCACCACGTAGCGGAGGGCCGCCAGCTCGTGGCTCTCCGGGTGCAGGTAGAGCACGTAGTAGTCGTCCGGCGAGTCGCCGGTGCCGGGGTCGTAGGTGATCTTCACCAGGTCGTAGGGCTGGCCGTCGAGCTCCGCACCGGGGAGCCGCTCGTATTGGGCCCCGGGGTCGGCGACCACGAAGGGCATGCCCACGAAGTAGTAGGGCGTCAGCGACCAGAAGCGCGCCGGGCTGGGGAAGGCCGCGGCGTCGGGGGTGATCCACGAGCGCTCGCCGTCCCAGCCGAAGCGGGCCAGGTCGCCGGCGCCGCCCTCGAGCTCCTCGTGGACCGCCCGGGCCCGCCAGAGGTCGACGTGCTGCCGGGTGTGCATCCGCCGCTCGGGCGCGCCGATCGGCCGGTAGTCGAAGCCGAAGGTGAGGGTCCCGGCCTGGAGCCAGCGGGCCAGGCCGCCGTGGGCCTCGATGGCCTGCCAGATCAAGGTGCCCGCTTCGGAGCTCTCCAGGCGACCGCGGGCCTCCGAGACCCGGCGGTTCACCCAGGCCTCGGGGATGGGGCCGGCGTCCTCGGGTCCGGCGGGGGCCGGGGCCGCGGCGCGCTCGGGCTCGGCGGGGGCCGACCCGGTCGCGGGCGGGGCGGGAGGTTCGGAGCAGGCCAGGGCTCCGAGGAGGGCGAATGCGGTGACGCGAGAGAACATCGCGCTTCGGACGGCGGAAGGGGCGCGGGGTTACCCCGGACTCGCGATCGGGGCCCAGCGATCGCGGCCGGGCTTGCAATCGCGGCCGCCACACCAGACAAGGGCACTCGTGGAGATGAACTTCGATGGCCTCGTCGGCCCCACCCACAACTACGCGGGCCTCTCGCACGGCAACGTCGCCTCGCGCACCCACGGCGGGCAGCCCTCGCGGCCGCGGGAGGCCGCGCTCCAGGGCCTGAGCAAGATGGCCCATGTCCGGGACCTGGGGCTCCCCCAGGGGATCCTTCCGCCCCACGCCCGGCCCCGGCTGGACGTCCTCCGCGCGCTCGGCTTCCTCGGGGACGACGCCGAGGTCCTGCGCGCGGTCGCCGACGCCGCCCCCCACCTGCTGGCGGCGGTGTCCTCGGCGTCGCCCATGTGGACCGCCAACGCGGCCACGGTCTCCGCCAGCGCCGACACCCTCGACGGCCGGGTCCACTTCACGCCCGCCAACCTCGCCTCCACCTTCCACCGCTCCCTCGAGCCCGAGCACACCGGTCGGGCGCTGCGGCGGATCTTCCCCGGCGAGGTCTTCGTCCACCACGACCCGCTGCCGGGGATGGGCGCCTTCGGCGACGAGGGCGCCGCCAACCACACGCGCTTCGTCGCCCGGCGCGGCGGGCTCGAGCTCCACGTCTTCGGGCGCAGCGCCTTCGGCGGTGGCCCGGCGCCCACCCGCTATCCGGCGCGGCAGACCCGGGAGGCCAGCGAAGCCCTGGTGCGGCGCCACGGGGTCCGGTCGGCGGTGCTGATCCAGCAGGCCACCGCGGCCATCGACGCCGGGGTCTTCCACAACGACGTGATCAGCGTCGGGTCGGGCGACCACTTCCTGGTCCACGAGCGTGCCTTCGAGGCCGAGGACGCCCTGGCCCGGGTGCGCCAGGCCTTCGACGCGCTGGGCGGCGAGCTCCAGGTCTTCGTGGTCCGGGACCGGGACCTCTCGGTCGCCGAGGCGGTGACGACCTACCTCTTCAACTCCCAGCTCCTGAGCACCCCGGGCGGCTGGGTCCTGGTCGCGCCGATGGAGTGCGCCGAGGATCCCCGGGCCCGCGCCGTCACGGAGGCCATGGTCGCCGAGGGCTTCGTGGCCCGCGTCGAGACCCTCGACCTGCGGCAGAGCATGCACAACGGCGGCGGCCCGGCGTGTCTACGGCTCCGCGTCCCGCTCACCGACGCCGAGCGCGCCGAGGTCCACGAGGGCTGCGTCTTCACCCCCGAGCGCGAGGCCGCCCTCCGCGCCTGGGTCACCGAGCACTACCGCGAAGAGCTCCGCCCCGCCGACCTGGCCGACCCGGCCCTGACCGACGAGGTCCGCACCGCCCTCGACGAGCTCACCCAGCTCCTCTCCCTGGGCAGCGACTTCTACCCCTTCCAGCGATGAGTCACTCGGTAGCCGTCTTCGACTTGGACGGCACCCTCTGTCGCAGCGCGGCGCTGGATACCGCCGGACTCGTCGCGGCGACTCGCGAGGTCTGGGGAATCGACCTGGACACCGACTGGGGCTCCTACGCGGACGTGTCCGACGAAGGGATCGCGCGGGAGTCGTTTACCCGTTTCCGCGGTCGCCCGCCCACGGCGCCGGAGCTGAGAGAGCTCCGAGACGCGCTGGCGGGGCGCATCGAAGCCTCGCTCACCGAGCGGCCGGCCGCGTGCGAACCCGTGCCGGGTGCCCGGGCAGCGATCGATGCACTCCGCCAGGTCGGATGGTGCGTGGTGGTCGCGACGGGATGCTGGGCGCGTTCGGCCGAGGCGAAGCTCCGACATGCGGGGCTCGGCGAGCTGAGCGTCTTCGGGTCGGATGGCCGGCCGCGGCGCGTCGACATCGTGCGCGCCGCGTTGGCGTCGGTCGGGCCGACGGAGGGGCAGGTCCTCGTGGGTGACGCCCTCTGGGACGCCGCGACGGCTCGCGCGCTCGGGCTGCCCTTCGTGGGCATCGCGGACGGAGCCACCGCGGAAGCTCTTCACCGCGCAGGCGCGTTCCGGGTCCTCCGCGACTACACCGAGGGCTCGGTCCCCGAGCTCTTCGGCGCGGCGCTCGCGGGCTTCCAGCGATGAGTCACTCGGCGGGGTCGGGGAGGGAGGCGAGGAAGTCTTCGTGCTCGGCGGAGCGGAGGGCCTGCAGGGCGCGCTGACCGGTCCGGCCGGGGAGGAGCAGGGCCGAGAGGGCGGCGACGCCGAGGATGGCGGCGGCGACCTGGAAGACGAGGTTGAAGCCCGCCTGGGCGGCGAGGGCGTCGGCGGGGGTCTCCACCACCGGGGCCACCGCGCCCACCTGGCCGATGAGGAGGGCGGCCATGACGGCGGTGCCCACCGCGGCGGCGGCCTGGCGGTTGAGCTGGGTCATGGCGGCGGCGTGGTCGCTGAGCCGGCTGTGCACCGCGGCCATGGCGGTGACCTGGACCGGCGAGAAGCAGAGGCCGCTGCCGAAGCCCTGGGCGACCAGGAGGAGCATGACGAAGACCGGCGGGGTGTCGGTCTGGAGCAGGGAGATCCCCGCCATCGAGGTGGCCAGGATGGTCAGGCCGGCGGTGACCGGGATCCGCGGGCCGAAGCGGTCGGAGAGGCGGCCGCCCAGGGGCATGGCCAGGGCCACGGCGAGGGCGGCGGGGGCCATCAGGAGGCCGACGTCCAGCGCGCTCATGCCGCGCACCACCTGCAGCTCCACCGGGAGGAAGTTGAGCCGGGCGTACTGGCCGGTGGAGAAGATGGCCATGATCGCCATGGTCACGGTGAAGGTGCGCTCGCGGAAGACGCGCACGTCGAGGACCGGGCTGGGGTGCCGGAGGGCGCCGCGCACGAAGACGACGGTGGAGACCACCAGGAGCGCGGCGAGGATCAGCGTGGGCGTCGCGGTGAGGCCCCAGGTGCGGGCCTGCCGGGCCAGGATGACCAGGGTCACGGTGGCGGTGGAGATGGCCAGCCAACCCCGGACGTCCAGGGGGACCCGCTTGGGGGCCACCAGGTTCCGGAGCAGCGCGCGGCCCACCAGGAAGCCCACGGTGCCGGCGACGCCGAGGCCGGCGAAGATCCATCGCCAGCTCGCGTAGGTCACCAGCCAGCCGCCCAGGGGCGGACCCACGGCGGGGGCCGCGGCGACGGCGACGCCCCAGATGCCCAGGACGGTGCCGCGCTTCTCCACCGGGAAGAGCTCGTAGATCATGGAGACGGCCAAGGGGACCAGGGGACCGCCGCCGAGACCCTGCAGGGCCCGGCCGACCAGGAGGGTCGAGAGGTCCGGCGCCGCCGCGCTCACCACCGCGCCGATGGCGAAGGTGGCCATCGCGCCGGTGAAGGCGCCGCGGCGCCCGAGGCGTTCGGCGAGCCAGCCGGTGAGCGGCATGGAGACCGCCAGGGCCATCAGGTAGGAGTTGATGATCCAGTCGGCGCCGTCGCCGGTGGCGCCCAGGCCGTGGCTGATCGAGGGCAGCGCCACGCCGAGGACGGTGGTGTTGATGGCGGTCAGGTAGGTGCCCAGGAGGGCGACCCCCATGACCTGGTAGGGATAGCGGCCCAGCGGTCCGTCACTCATGCGATGACTCCAGCGCGTCGCACGCGCTCATCAGGGTTTCGCCATGCCGCACGAAGGTGGCGATGTCCTCGGGGGACCAATCGGCCGTCAGCTCGCCCAGCACGCCCACCCGCGCGTCCCGGACGCGCTTCATGGCCTGGTGGCCCTGCTCGGTGATGGCGAGGAGACACCGGCGCCCGTCGTCCGGGCAGGCGGTGCGCTCGAGGAGCCCCGCGTCGACCGCGCGGCCCACGTGGCGGCTCGCGGTGGAGGCGTCGATTCGCAGCTCGGCGGCGATGCTCTTCACGTCGGCGAGCCCGCCGAGCTTCTCCACCGCGCGGGTGGTCCGGAAGTCGCGGTTGGGTCGGCCCGGGGTGCCCAGCCGCGAGCGGATCCCCTCCAGGACCTCCGGCTGCTCCCAGAAACGGCGCAGGCGGGTCAGGAGGGCGTCGAGGCGTTCGTGGCTTCCTTCGGGCGCGGACATGGATGCATGCATCATGCAACCACTTGACCCGGTGTCCACCGGGCCGCGGCCAATCCGCCCGGATTCTACCGAGTCGAAACGTGAGCGCGGGCCCGGTGGGGGTGGATCAGGGCGCGGGGGCGGTGGTCTCGGTCCGCTTCGGGGCGGCCCGCCGAGCCTTGGGGCGGCGCCGGGTGAAACTCAGCGCGCCGTCGTCGAGGGGCTTCAGCTTCATCAGCACGTAGTCCAGGAAGTAGTTCTGGTAGAGCTTCCAGGGCATGCGGTCGCCCTGCCGGGGCATCAGGTGCTGGGCCCGCTTCACGTAGCCGCTGCTGAGGTTCAAGAAGGGCCCTCCGTCGCCGGCGCCCTGGGTGTTGCGCGGCGTGAAGACCTCCTTGCCGCGCCGGTCGGCCTCGTTGATGGCCCGGCAGAAGAAGTCGAGGATCAGGTCCGCCTTGAGGGTCCAGCTCGCGTTCGTGTAGCCGAAGACCATGCCCAGGTTGGGCACGTCCTCGAGCATGGCGCCCTTGTAGTAGAGCTTGTCGGCCACGTTCACCGGGACTCCGTCGAGGCTCAGGCCGGCCCCGCCGAGGACCTGGAGCTGGAGCCCGGTGGCGGTGATGACGATGTCCGCCTCGAGGATCTCGCCGCTCTTCAGGAGGATCCCCTCGGGCACGAAGCGGTCGATGTGGTCGGTGACCACCGAGGCCTTCCCGGCGCGGATGGTGTCGAAGAGGTCGCCGTCGGGGACCGCGCAGAGGCGCTCGTCCCAGGGCGCGTAGCTCGGCGTGAAGTGGGCCATGTCGAACTCGGGGCCCACCGCCTCGGCCACCTGGTCCTGGAAGAACTTCCGCGCCCGCTCGGGGAAGCGACGGATCACCTGGAAGCTGGCGACGCCCATGGCCATGCGGAACCCGCGGGCCAGGGTGTAGGCGGCGGTGTCGCCGAAGCGCTCGCGGACCTTGTTGATCATCGCGCCCTGCTTGGGCAGCGAGACCACGTAGCCCGGGGAGCGCTGGAGCATCACCACGTGCTCGGCGCGTTCGGCCAGCGAGGGGATCAGGGTCACGGCGGTGGCGCCGCTGCCGATGATCACGACGCGCTTTCCGTCGTAGTCGAGGTCCTCGGGCCAGTGCTGCGGGTGGACGATGGGTCCGCGGAAGTCCTCGCGGCCCTCGAAGTGCGGGGTGTATCCCTCGTCGTAGCGGTAGTAGCCCGCGCAGCAGAGGACGTACTGGCTCACGTAGGTGCGCCGCTCGCCGGTGTCGGTGAGCTCGACCTGCACGTGCCAGCGGCCCTCGGTGCTGGACCAGTCGAGGCCCAGCACGCGGTGGCGATAGCGGATGGTGCGCTCGAGGTCGTACTCGGCCGCGGTCTCCTCGATGTAGGCGCGGATGTCCGCGCCCTCGGCGATGGCGTCGGGCTGGGTCCAGGGTTTGAACTGGTAGCCCAGGGTGTACATGTCCGAGTCGGAGCGGATCCCGGGGTAGCGGAAGAGGTCCCAGGTGCCGCCGATGGCGTCGCGCATCTCCAGGATGGCGAAGCGCTTGCCGGGGCATTGGGTGCGCAGATGGGCGCCGGCGCCGATGCCGCTGAGGCCGGCGCCGATGATCACCACGTCGAGCTCTTCGCGGATCACGGGCGGGTCTCCGCCCGGGGCGCGGCGGCGGGCGCGTCGGTCTCGGTCGGGGCGGGCGCGGCGCCCGGGCGGTAGCGGGTACGGCGGGCGATGCGCGCGACCAGGCTCTGGTAGAGCACCGGGATCGATCGCTGGACGGCGTCGATGATCCGCGCGTCGGTGCCGATGAGCAGGCGCCGGCGCTTGCGCACGATGGCGCCGACGATGGCCTCGGCGGCCTCGTCGGGGCTGGTGCGCGCCAGCTTCTTGAACTCGTCCGCGGTGCCCTCGGAGCTGAGGAGCCCCCAGGACTTGGTGGGCGTGAAGCGCGCGGCGGCGGCGATGTTGGTGTCGATGCCGCCGGGGTGGACGCAGGTCACGCTGACCGGCGCGCCCTCGACGTCGAGCTCTTCGGCGAGGGCCTCGGTGAAGCCGCGCACCGCGAACTTCGAGGCGTTGTAGGGGCCGTTGAGCGGCATGGCGATGATCCCGAAGACGCTCGAGATGTTCACCACGTGGCCGTCGCCGCTGGCGCGCAGGTGCGGCATGAAGGCGCGCGTCCCGTGGACCACGCCCCAGAAGTTGATGTCCATGAGCCACTGGAAGTCCTCGTCGGTGACGTCCTCCAGGCGGCCGCCCATGGCGACGCCGGCGTTGTTGATCACCACGTGGACCACGCCGAAGTGATCCGCGGTCGCCGCGGCCCAAGCGTAGATGGCGTCGCGGTCGGCCACGTCGAGGACCGTGGCGACGGTCTCGGCGCCGGTGGCGCGGCACTCGCCGGCGACCCGCTCCAGGTTCGCTTCGTTCACGTCGGCCAGGGCCAAGCGCGCGCCCATCCGGGCCAAGCGTAGCGCCGTCGCGCGGCCGATCCCCGAGCCCGCGCCCGTCAGCGCGACCACCTTGTCGTTCATCGTCCTCATGGCTCTCCTTCCGGTTGACCGGAGTTCAGTAGGCTAAGGGCAAACGCCACGGAAAGCATGGGGGGCAGCGGACAGAGATCTTGTCATGAGTGGCCACGCGGGCGCCATCGGCAGGAAAGGCATGGGGATCTCAGTGGGCGCGCCGGAGCGGCGGCGTTGTCATCTGTGGCCACCGCCGGCATGATCGGATGCGGTGGACGAAGAATGGCGGCGCTGGTTCGTGCCCGGCGTGGTCCCGGTGACCCTCCTGGAGATCGCCGAGGAGCGCGGGGTCGACGTGGACGGACTCCTGGAGCGGGCGGGCATCGCCACGCCGCGCGCGGAGATCTTCGAGACCGGGGTCACCATGGGCCAACACGCCGAGGTGCTCGCCGCCATCCATGGGGAGCTCCGCGATCCGCGGCTCGGCTTCGAGCTCGGCTGGCGGCTACCGCCGACGGCCCTGGGCAGCGTGGGCTACGCGATCTTGGCCAGCGCGAACCTGGGCGAGGCCCTCGAGCTCCTGCAGCGCTTCTGGCACCTCATCGGGCGCGCGACGGCCATCGTGGTGGACACCGCGGGCGAGGTGGGGAGCGTGACCCTGGACCTGCGGGTGAGCGCAGAGCGCTGGGTGGACACCTTCGTGAAGGAGACGACCATGGTCAGCATGGTCCGCGGCGCGACGGCGATGATGCCGGCGGGGCCCGAGAACCTGGAGGTGTGGTTCGACTTCGCCGAGCCGGACCACGGGGACTACGTGCGCGAGCGACTCCCCCGGGTCCGCTGGGACATGCCCACCACGCAGATGCGCTTCCCGGTGCACCTCCTCGAGCGGAAGCTGGCCATGAGCAACCCCGTCGGGCTCCGGGCGGCGGTGAAGTGGTGCGAGCGCGAGGAGCGGATGCGGGGCATGGCCGACGGCAGGGTCACCGCGCGGGTCCAGTCGGACCTGCAGCCGGGGCCCTCGGGCTACCCCTCGCTGGAGCAGACGGCGCGCAAGCTGGGCATGGCCCCGCGGACCCTGCGGCGGCACCTCAAGGACGAGGGCACCGGGTTCTCCGAGCTCCTCGAGGGCGCGCGGCGCCGGGACGCGATGCGGCTCTTGGACAACCCGGACCTCGCCGCCCACGAGGTGGCCACGATGCTGGGCTACGTGGACGCGGCGAACTTCACCCGCGCCTTCCGCCGCTGGACCGGGCGGACGCCGACCCAGTACCGGGCTCAGGCGGCTTCCGAGAGGTAGCGCGCCTTGGCGCGCTCGACGACCTCGCGGTTGTCGTGGTCCGAGGGGTGGAAGCCGCGGCGGTAGTAGGAGACGTAGAGGGGCAGCACCTTGCGGAAGACGCCGGGCTTGCCGAAGAGGACGTTGGCGGCGCGCAGCGCGGGCCGGAGACCGCGCTTGGCGGGGTCGCTGCGCTTGATGAGCTCCCGCGCGCGCAGCGAGTTCATCAGCAGGAAGAAGAAGGTCGCCTGCACCATCACGCGGAGCCGGAGCTTCTCGTCGCCGACTGCGGTCTCGTAGACGTCGAAGGCGACCGAGCGGTGCTCGATCTCCTCGATGGCGTGCCAGACCCAGAGCCGCGCCGCCTCGGGGCTCATGGTCTCCACCAGGGGCAGCGAGTCGAGGAGCGAGTGGGCCAGGATGGCGGTGAAGTGCTCCAGGGCCGCGGTGCGCGCCAGGTTCTCCGCTGGGGTGGAGCGGGCGTGCATGGTCTCCAGCCGCTGGGTCACGAAGTCCTCCATCGCCCGGGCCGGGAAGCCCCGGTCCTCGAGGAACTGGTTGAAGGCGATGTGCTCCTTGGTGTGGTTCGCCTCCTGACCGATGAAGGCCCGGACGGCGGCGCGGAGCCCGGTGTCCTCCACCTGCGGCAGGAAGTGCCGCACGCTGCGGATGAAGTCCCGCTCGCCAGGCGGGAAGGGGATGGCCAGCGCGTTGAGGATCGACGTGAGGTAGGGGTTGTCGTCGAACCAGTAGGTCGGGGTCGACTCGTCGAAGGTGAGGTCCATCCGACGGACGGTGATGTCGTGGTCGTTCCGGCGCGCGGCGGTGGCGGTGATGGGCATGGTCGTAGCCTAGGGAGCCGGGGTCGACCGGGCCATGTCGCTTCCGGACGGATCCCTTGTCATTGGTGGCCGGGACGGGGTTCGCGGCGGGGCGGACGAGCCGGCGAAGGCGTCACGGCCGAGGGTCGGCTTGTCATGGGTGGCCAGTCGTTCGCGCGTAGGGGGCCGCGGCGGCCGTTCACCGGGCGCGTTCGGAGGCTCGTTCGCCGCTCGTTCACAGCAGGTCGCCGCTCGTTCGCCGCGGGTTCCTCGTTCGCTGCTCAGTCGAAGCGGAAGAACTCGTTGGCGTCCATCGTCGCCGGCTGGGCGCGCATGGCGCTCCGGCGCGTCCGCCGGGCCTCGCGGGTGAGCGGCACCCGGAGGCGCTGGTCCACGTCGGGGACCACGTTCTCGCTGCGCCCTTCGTATCCGTCGAGCTCCAGGCGGAGCTCGGTGGGCTCCTCGCCGCGGGCGAGGGTGAGGTCGATGGGCGTGGTCCCCAGAACCTCGTCGCCGCGATGGACGGTGGCGCCGGACGGCTCGGAGTCGAGCTGGACGGTCACGGTGGCCGGCGCCTCGGGTTCGACCTCCGCTTCCACCTCGGGCTCGACCTCCGGCTCGGGGGTCGGCGCCGGGACCACCGGCGGTTCCGCGGCGGCGACGGGTTCCGGGTCGGCGCTGGGCCAGAGGAGCGCGACCAGGACGCCGAGGGCCACCACGACGCCGGCGACGATCCAGGGGACCTTGGACCGCGGACTCTCCATCTCCAGCTCGAGGTCGATGGACTCGGAGGTCATCCGGGCGCCGGAGAGCTCGTCGCTCGCTCCGGCGGGTACCTCGCCCATGCCCGGCGGGCGGACCGTCTGGGGGAGCATGATGCTCGACGACTCGCTGGCCTCGGACTCCTCGTGGGTGCCCGGGATGCTCACCTCGCGATCACCGGCGTCGACGGCCTGGTGGAGGGCCTGCTTCTCCTCGATCTCGTCGGGGAAGAGCCGGTGCATGAGCTGCACGAGCTCGTCGTCGAGGAGGCGCCCGGGGGCGAGCTCGGCGGCCGCGCGCAGGAGGTCCCGGCGCATGTCGGCGGCGCTCTCGTAGCGGTCCTCCCGGTCGCGGTTCAGCGCTTTGACGGCGATGGCGTCGAGGGACTCGGGGATGTCCGGGTAGAGGGCCCGCGGCGGCGGGATCGGGTCCTCGCAGATGGCCTTGAAGACCAGGAGCTCGTTCTCGCGCTTGAAGAGCCGACGCCGGGTGAGGCCCTCCCAGAGCACCACGCCCATCGCGAAGATGTCGGTGCGCCGGTCCACCTCTTTGGCCAGGCACTGCTCGGGCGACATGTAGCCGAACTTGCCCTTGAGTTGCCCGGTGCTCGTGTGGGTGTAGCGGTTGGCGGCCTTGGCGACGCCGAAGTCCAGGAGCTTCACCGACCCGTCGTAGGTGACGAAGAGGTTCTGCGGGGAGATGTCGCGATGGACGAGATCCTGGACGACCCCGTCCTCGCTGTACTCGTGGGCGGCGTGGAGCCCTGCGCAGGCCGAGGCCATCACGTGGGCCAGGAGCGCGGGATCCAGCGGGATCTTCTCCCGGCGGGTGCGGCGGATGAGCTGCGCCAGCGGCTCGCCCTCCAAGTACTCCATGACCAGGAAGAGCTCGCCGTCGTCCCGGCCGAGCTCGGTGACCTGCACGATGTTCGGGTGCCGGAGCGAGGCGACGATGCGTGCCTCGTCCAGGAACATCTGCCGGAACTCCTCCTTGTCCGCGAGGTGCGGGAGGATCCGTTTGATGACGACGACCTTGCGGAACCCGCCCGGGCCCTCCAGGGCGGCGAGGAGGATCTCCGCCATGCCCCCGCTGGCTAGGCGCCCGAGCACGTCGTAGCGGCCGACGCTCTCTGCAATCCTGCGGGAACTTTTCTTTGTCGCTGGAGCCGTCACATGAACCCAGTTCCCACGAGGGTATCACGACGGCGAAGAAGGATCGCATTCCGGCTCCAGGTTCCGTCCATCGCCACCTGGGGAGGTCGCGCCAGGGGACGAGAGGGTGACGGGCGATCTCTACCGAGGAGAACGGCGGGTGGGCCGGCGGGGAAATAGCCCTCGTCAGGGGCAGAGGGGGCGCGCGGCGGCGACCAGCTCGGCCCGCAGGGTGGCCCACTCGCCGTCGCCGGCTTCGGCGGCGTCCACGTCGGGCGGGTAGATCTCGAAGTAGCGCGCGCCGAAGGTGGCCCGGGCCCAGTCGATGGCCGCGGCCGGGCTCCCCCCGGCGACGGCGGCCTCCTGGCCCGGGAAGGGGCGGGCCCACGAGGTGAGCATCTGGAAGCCCACGAAGGCTCCTTGGTCTGCGGCGAAGACCAGGGGCTCCGCGGCCATGGTCGGCCCCGGCCGGTAGGTGTCGAGGGCTCCGTCGTTGGCGTGGACCAGGTTCTCCATGAGGAAGATGGGCGCGGGGGACCCGTCGGCGGCCAGGCCGTCCACGATGCTCCGCGCCAGGTCCTGCCAGAGGCCGTCGGTGCCGTCGTCGCTGACCCGGAAGAGCTGCACCTGGTGGACCAGGGCGGGGAAGTGCCGATGGTGCATGCGCACGACTGCGAGGGTCGCGTCCCGGAGGCGGGCGCGGGTGTAGCCGGGCCAGTCCTCGACCTCGACGCCGAGCTCGCGGATGCGGCCCCAGCCGACCAGCGGGAGGAGCACCTGGTCCAGCGCGGGATGGTCGGCCAAGCGGACGGGGCCGGCGGGGGTGTCGACCGGCGCGTCGGCGAGCGCCGCGATCAGGGCTTCCTGCCGGTCCAGGGAGGGACCGTCCCAGGGCAGCGAGCGCAGGCACCCGGGGGCCACGGTGCAGGGGCCGGTGTGCCGAGGGTTGGTGTCGTGCCAGCGCCAGGTCTCGTCGGCCTCGGCGATGACGTGGTCGGGCTCGGTGCCCAGGATCTGCAGGGTGAGGCGCTGGCCGTTGGCGTGGACGCGCTCGAGGGCGTCCACGACCGACGAGAAGTCGAAGGCGCCCGCGGTGGGCTCCAGGTCTTCCCACATGGGCCGGACGACGAAGCCGGCGACGTAGGGGGCGTCCCGGTCGCCGGCGAAGGCACGGAGCCGGCCGCCCGACTCGACGCGCTGGCTCAGGGTGTAGAGGCCACAGGGTTCCGCGACGACCGGGGGGGTGGCGGCGTCGGGGTACGGGCGTCGGCGGGGTCCGGGGTGCT
>DCLA01000013.1 GCA_002320815.1 Myxococcales bacterium UBA1660 | reverse complement strand
TGGGGACGCACTTGCCAACTTGCCTTGGGGACGCACTTGCCAACTTGCCTTGGGGACGCACTTGCCAACTTGCCTTGGGGAACGCGTTCGATGCGCAAGTTGGCAAGTGCGTCCCCATGGCAAGTCGGGGCGGGCTCAGCCGTGGGGGAACTTGGCCGGGGTGGTGTCGAACCAGCGCCGGAACGCGCGGTGGAAGCTCGAGGGCGAGGCGTACCCCAGGCGGTACGCGATCTCGCCGATGTCCACCTCGCGCCGCAGGAGCTCCACCGCTCGCTCCCTCCGGAGCGCTTCCAACAGCGCCGCCACGGTGGTGCCCTCCGCGTCCAAGCGGCGCTGGAGCGTCCGGGGCGCCAGGCCCAGCCGCGCCGCCACCGTCGTCAGGGTGGGCCCGTGGGGGAGCTCTTCGATCAGCGCCGCCCGCACGGCGTCGGCCCAGCGACGCCCCCGGGGCAGGCGCGCCAGGAGCCCCTCGACCTCGTGCTCGAGGGCGGCGCGGAAGAGCCCGTTGGTATGGCGCAGCGGGGACCGCAGCGTCGCCTGGTCGAAGGCGATGGTCACCCCAGTCTCGCCGCCGCGAACCCCGCAGCCGAAGGCGCGCTCGAGTCGAGGCGCCGGGTCCCCCGGGAGCCCCACAGTGATCGGCACGGGACGCGTCCCGGCCAACGTCCCGATGCCACGGAGGGTGTCCTCCACGAACCAGCTCGCCAGGTGCGGCACCGCAGGATGCGCCGGGTCCGGAAACGAGACCCGCATCGTGCCTCCGTCCAGCTCCACCCGGTACGCGTCGAAGGCGACGCGCTGGTAGCGCACCAGCCTGCGCAGCGCGTGCTCGACGTCGTCGCAAGCGAGCATGACGAGCACCAGGAGACCTCCGGTGCGCGGGTCCATCGGGAGACTCAGCCGAAGCCCCAGCGCGGGGTCGCCGGTGAGCTCCGCGCCCGCCGCCACCAGCTCACATAGGTGCGCGTAGGGCACCCGTCGGTGCAGCGGGGCCAGACGCTCGCGCGGCGGCTCGAAGGAGACGCGCTGCCTCAAAACCGCCTCGGCGCAGCCCATCTCGACCAGGCGGGTCCACGTGAGCTCGACCAACCGCGCCACCACCGAGCCACCCGTGCCCATCGCGCGGGAGGATACCTCAGGCGTGCAGGAACGCGGCGAGGGCGTCGACGGCTCGCTGGGCCTCGGGGTGGAAGGCGGCGAGCAGGTGGAATGCGTGGACCTGGTCGGGCCAGACCGCGAGGGTGACCGACCCGCCGGCCGCGTCCAGGGCGTCGGCGAAGGCGAGCACCGAGTCCTGGATGATCTCCGCACCGCCCACGTGGATCAACGAGGGCGGCAGCCCGTGGAGCTCGGCGAAGAGCGGGCTGAGCCGAGGATCGTCGAGGCGACGGCCTCCGGCAGCCAGTCGCGCCTGGTCGAGGAGCGCCGCGCGGGTCCCCCAGTCGACCCCTTCGAAGCGAGCGAACGCTGCACCATGGCAGCGCAGGTCGACCCAGGGCGAGATCAGCGCGACCCGCTCGGGGAGCGGGATTCCCCGGTCTCGCGCAGCGACCGACGCGAGGACGGCCAAGGCGCCCCCCGACGAGTCACCGGCCCACACCACCCGGTGCCCCGCATCGAGCAGCGCGCCGTGCACGGCGAGGACATCGTCGACGGCGTCGTCCACCGCGTGCTCGGGCGCCAAGCGGAACGCGGGCACCACCGCAGCGAACGCACCTGCGATCACCAGCCGGTCCACCAGATCGCCGTGCGTCGCCGGGCTCCCGGCCACGTGCGCCCCGCCGTGCAGGTAGAGCAGCCACGGCAGCTGCTGGGCCTTGCCATCGGCGTCCTCATCGGCCGGACGGCCGGCGACCTCGACCGCGGCCGACTCCCCGAGCGCGACCGGTTTCAGCACGCGGAGCCCATGGCGCACGACGGGCACCCCGCCCAGCGTCGCCCCCTCGCGCCGCACCGCGGGGAGCGGCTTCTGCGTGCGGGCGAGCCGCTCCTGGAACTGCCGCGCCTCGGCGAGCGGCTGGGTCGCCGTCCAGCGCGCGTTGCGACGCAGCGAGCCCACCACCGTGGCGTAGCCCAGCGGCCACGACGGTCGAAGCGGACGCCCCACGAGCCGCCGACCGAGCGCGGCGACGAACGCGAACAGGAGGTTGGCGACGGCGCGGAAGGTCGGCATCAGCAGTGGAGGTCGGCGCGCACTTCGGACAGCGGGCGCGCCATGTGCGGCCAGGGGTCCCAATCGCGCAGGTCGATGCCCATGCCTGCGCCCCGCGCCGCCGCGGCCTCGAAGGGAGCCCGCGCGAAGGCGCCCCGCGCGGGCTTCGCGGTGGGGTTGATGTCGGCGCCGAGGTGGAAGAGGTAGAGACCGAGGAGGGTCACGCTGAAGCCATCGCTCCCGCCCATGTAGCCCGCCTCGAAGCCGGCCATCTGGACCTCGCCTTCGGGGTCGGTGCCGTACCCGGTGAGCGCGTGACCGAGGTCGTGGAAGAGCAGCGTCTCCGGCGCGCTCCCCTGCTCGCCGGGGAGCGCGAACTCCGCCGCCCGGAAGTGGTCGAAGAGGGCGCGGCCCAGGGTCCCCTCGGGCAGGTCGCCCAGCGCGAGATAGCGTGCGGCGAGCTTCGCGTCGGGTTTGCCGCGCATCTGGCGCATCACCCGGAAGATCCCGCGGAGGCCCTGCTCGCGCCACACCCGCTTCAGCTGCGACGCGAGGAAGCTGCGGCGCATCAGGTCGAAGCCCAATCGACGCAGCCGGCCCCGCAGGAAGAGCTCGAGCTGGTGGATCGCCGGTTGCCGCACCGCCAGCGCGCGGGCGGTGGAGCGCGCCGTCGCCACCGCGGCGGGGTCGACCTCGCCGTCGATCATGGCCATCAGGACCAGCTCCCGCACCAACGCCTCGCGGCGCTCCGGCTCGGGGAGCATACGCGCGAGCGCCACCGGATCGTGGGCCGGCAACGCGTCGAGGGAGCCGGTGTGGCCCAGCTCGGCGGCGCGCGCGGCGAGGAGGTCCTGCTCGCGCACGGACAGCGCCTCGCCCGCGCCCCCTGTCCCGACGGCCCGAAGAGCAGCGAGCGCCAGCGGTCTCTGGTCGGGCGAGAGCTCGAGGGACGTCATGGGCCGAGCATGGCCCGTGACCACTCACCATCGACGCCACTTCGACTGACCGCTCGCGTCACCCAGGGCGGCGTGCGTTTCGATGAGGCCGACGTCGTCCCCGAATGGTACACGGGAGCCATGGCGTTCAGCGACGACGAGCTGGAAGAGCTCAAGGAGATCTTCGACCACTACGACTCCGACGGGAACGGAGTCATCGACCGGGAAGAGCTCCGGCGGCTCCTGGTCGCGCTCGACCCCGAGTTCACCGAGGAGGACGTCCAGCTCGGCCTCCAGGCCCTCGACGGCAACGAGAACGGCGTCATCGACTGGGACGAGTTCATCGAGTGGTGGGGCAAGCGCTGACCGATGGTTCCCCATAGGCGGCGAGCCCAGCGGCCGCCCGAACCCTGAACCCTCGCCCAACGGGAGCTCTCGGCGCGAGCATCGCCGACCGGGGACACGTGACATCGCCGTCCCCCGATGGCAGGGTCGGGGCCCGATGAAGCGACCGCTCCCCGCGATCCATCCGTCCGCCCCCACCTCCGTCCGCGCATCGTGACCGAGATCTCGAAGACACCCAGCGTCGCCGGCGCGCCCGTGGAGCGGTCCCGCGAGAAGGCCAAGCGCGCCCTCGCCGACGGCCGCACGCTGATCCTCCTGGACGTCGAGGCCGACCACCTGGACGGCGTCCTCGACGCCGTGGCCCGCGAGGTCACCGGCGACTCCTCGAAGGCCGACGCCCAGATCATCCGCGAGAGCCTCCGTCGCCACGGCGACTCCGGGCCGGAGGTCCTCGACGGCGGCGTGGCCATCGTCCACGACTCCGTCGCGGCCGCCGGTGAGACCCCCATCGACGTCGACGTGCTGGTGCGCACCACCGAGCCCCTCGCCTTGCGCGACCAAGCGGGCAGTCGGGTGCAGTTCATCTGGGTGCTCATCACCAGCGAGGCCACCCACCCGCACGTGGGCGCCGCGGCCGAGTTCGCGCACCTGATGCATCATCAGGATCTCGCCGACGCCGCCATGGCCTCGGAGACCCCGGACGAGCTGGTCGCGGCCTTCGAGCACGCGCTGAAGCGCGAAGTGGACCGGGAGCGGATCCCGCCGGAGCTCCAGCGCACCGGGCGGCTCTTCGGCGGCATGGTCCGCGACCTGAAGCGCCGGGCGCCGCACTACCTCGACGACTTCAAGGCCGGCTTCCGCACCAAGGTGCTCGGCAGCGTCCTCTTCATGTTCGTCGCCTGTCTGGCGGCGGCGGTCGCGTTCGGCGGCCTCCTCTCCACGCTCACCGGCGGTCAGATCGGCGCGGTGGAGACGCTCTTGGCCTCCGCGGTCTGCGGCGTCCTCTGGTCCCTCTTCGCCGGCCAGCCGCTGCCCATCGTCGGCGCCACCGGGCCCAACGTCATCTTCACCGGCATCCTCTACGGGCTCTGCCAACGCTTCGAGGTGCCCTTCCTACCCACCGTGGCCTGGACGGGGCTCTGGGCGGGACTCTTCCTCTTCATCTTGGCAGCGACCGACGCCAGCGCGCTGATCCGCTACTTCACGCGCTTCACCGACGAGGTCTTCGCCGCGCTGATCGGGCTCATCTTCATCAGCGAAGCCGCCCACGATCTCAGCGGCGCCTTCCACGACCCCGACCAGTCGGAGGCCTCGGCCCTCTTCTCCCTGCTCCTCGCGCTGGGCACCACGGTGGTGGCCATCGCCCTCTCGCGCTTCCGGCGGAAGCCCTACCTGCGCCATCGGTTCCGTGAGTTCCTCAGCGACTTCGGTCCCGCCATCGCCATCCTGGCCATGACGCTGCTGGCGCACTCGTGGTCCGCGATCGAGCTACCCAAGCTCGACGCGCCCGAGCACTTCGGGCCCACCATCGATCGGCCGTGGTTGGTGAACCCGCTCGAGGCGCCCACCTGGGTCTGGGGCGCGACGGCCATCCCCGCGCTGCTCCTGACCATCTTGATCTGGGTGAACCAGAACATCACCGCGCGGCTCACCAACAGCCCCGACTACAAGCTCAAGAAAGGGCCCGCCTTCCACTGGGACATCGCCGTCATGGGCTTCCTCGTAGGCCTGATGGGCATGTTCGGGCTGCCCTGGGTCGTCGGCGCCGTGGTGCGCTCGCTGAACCACACCAAGAGCCTGACCATCCTCGACGAGCGAGGGCGCACGGTGGGCGTGGTGGAGAACCGGGTGTCCAACCTGACCATCCACCTGCTCATCGGGGCCGCGGTCCTCTTCTTCCTGCCCTACCTCTCGCTGATCCCCATGGCCGTCCTCTTCGGCCTCTTCCTCTTCATGGGCATCGGCACCCTGGGCGGGAACCAGTTCGTCGACCGGCTGAAGCTCTGGATCATGGATCCCAAGCTCTACCCGCCGACCCACTACCTGCGCGCCGTCCCGCTGCGCTACGTGCATTGGTACACCGGCGTCCAGCTCGTCTGTTTGACCGTGTTGTGGCTGGTGAAGGCGAGCGCCATCGGCATCCTCTTCCCGTTCTTCGTCGCCATGCTGGTGCCCGTCCGCATGGCGCTGAAGAAGCCCTTCTGGCCCCACCACCTCGCCCTCCTCGACGCCGAAGAAGGCCCCGCCGACGAAGAGTTCCGCGAAGTCGGCGCCTGACCAGGGACGATCGTCGTCATTGTCGTCATTTCGGGGACGATCGTCGTCATTGTCGTCATTTCGCTCCGATCACCATCGCGCACGATTCGCCGTCACTCCTCTGACGGCATCGCGCTCTCACACCCACGAAGACCGCCGGATTCCTCGGCGACCAAGACGGCACGCCCATTGCTGCCACCGTCGCCATGCGGTCCGCCCTCGCATTCGCCACCCTCGGTCTCCTCGCTTGCGGAGAGCCCTTACCGGTCGACGGCACTGAGGACTGCACCTCGCTGCCGACCACGGGTCGCGGCTCGGGCTACATGGCGAAGGACACCTTCACCGGACAGTGGCGACACACGGCGTCGATCATCGACGCGCCGACCGACTCGGCGATCGCGCTGGGCAGCGCCACCGTGCCCGTCGATGCCCAGTGGCTGATCACCGAAGACACGCTGTGGGCGATGGGCCCCGACGGCGTTCTATTGGGCTTGGCCATCGAGGATCACCGAGACGTGCGCCGCGAGTACGGTCGGTTCGGCGGCGAGCGCCCCGCGATCATCGAATGCCACGAACGGCCCTGGTTCGACCGCGAGTTCGCGGCGGTCCGATGGACCGAAGACCTCGTCGCCACCCCGACGGCCTTGCCGATCTCGGTCGACTCCATCGAGGCCGATGGCAGTGTCGGTTCCCCCGGCATCGCTCGGTCCAGCGTCAGCGGCGACGTCGTCTCGATGAGCTTCCCGATGGCCTACCAGGTCACCCTCTGCGCCGACTGCGCACCGCTCCCGGTGACCGTCGAGCACCGATTCCTCCGCCTCTGACCCGCGACGGGATCCAGGGACGATCGTCGTCATGGTCGTCATTTCGCTCCGCGGCGACGGGGCGGGCCCGATGCGCAACTTGGCAAGTGCGTCCCCATGGCAAG
>DCLA01000016.1:111829-160495 GCA_002320815.1 Myxococcales bacterium UBA1660 | reverse complement strand
TACTACGACTACTACCAGCCCGAGGCGTACATCCCGACGAGCGACACCTACATCGAGAAGGACGCGATCGTGAACGACGCGATCGACCGGATGCGGCACTCGGCGACCCGGGCCCTGCTCAGCCGCCGGGACGTCATCATCGTCGCCAGCGTCTCCTGCATCTACGGCATCGGCTCGGCCGAGTGGTACCACGAGATGCTCATCGACATCCGCCGGGGCGAGGAGCTGCGCCGGGACGAGTTCCTCCGGCGGATGGTGGAGATCCAGTACAAGCGCAACGACGTGGACTTCCACCGGGGGACCTTCCGGGTCCGCGGCGACGTGGTGGAGGTCTTTCCCGCGCACTCGGACTCCACCGCCGTGCGCATCGAGTTCTGGGGCGACGAGGTCGAGCGGATCACCGAGGTGGACCCCCTCCGCGGCAAGGTGCTCGCGGACCTCGATCGCTACGGGATCTACCCCGGCTCCCACTACGTCACCCCCGACGAACACCGGGCCCGAGCCATCGAGGGGATCCGCGTGGAGCTCCGCGAACGCCTGGGCGAGCTGGAGGCCGCGGGCAAGCTGCTGGAGCGGCAGCGCCTTGAGCAGCGGACCATGTTCGACCTGGAGATGCTCGAGCAGATGGGCTTCTGTCAGGGCATCGAGAACTACTCGCGGCACCTGAGCGGCCGGAAGCCCGGCGAGCCCCCGCCCACACTGATCGACTACTTCCCCGACGACTTCCTGATGGTGCTCGACGAGTCCCACCAGACCGTGCCGCAGATCGGCGCGATGTTCCGCGGCGACCGGGCCCGGAAGGAGGTCCTGGTGAGTCACGGGTTCCGCCTGCCCAGCGCCCTCGACAACCGCCCGCTCCAGTTCGAGGAGTGGGAGAAGCACGTGGTCGACGCGCTCTACGTGAGCGCGACCCCGGGCGAGTACGAGATGGAGAAGGCCGAGGGCGTCGTCGTCGAGCAGCTCATCCGGCCCACGGGCCTGATGGACCCGGTCATCGAGGTCCGCCCGGTGGGGAGCCAGGTGGACGACCTCCTGGGCGAGATCCGGACCCGCGTGGAGAACGACCAGCGGGTCCTGGTGACCACGTTGACCAAGCGGATGGCCGAGGATCTCACCGAGTACTACACGGAGCTCGGCGTGAAGGTGCGCTACCTCCACAGCGACATCGACACGCTGGAGCGGGTGGAGATCCTGCGCGATCTCCGGCGCGGCGAGTTCGACGTGCTGGTGGGCATCAACCTCCTGCGCGAGGGGCTCGACCTCCCGGAGGTCTCCCTGGTCGCCATCCTCGACGCGGACAAGGAGGGCTTCCTGCGCTCGCCGCGTTCGCTGATCCAGACCATCGGCCGCGCCGCGCGAAACGTGGAGGGCCGGGTCCTGATGTACGCGGACAAGATCACCGCGGCCATGAAGCTCGCCATCGACGAGACCGCCCGCCGGCGGGAGATCCAGGCCGCCTACAACGCCGAGCACGGGATCACGCCCAAGACCGTCAAGAAGGCGGTGATGCAGCTCGACCCGACCATGGGGACCCGCGACTTCTCCACCGTCTCGCGCGTCGACGGCGTGAAGGACGAGATGCCCATCGAGGAGAAGCTGGAGGCGATCCGCGACGCGATGCTGCGCGCTGCCGAGGCCCTGGACTTCGAGAAGGCGGCCGAGCTCCGCGACGAGATCAAGCGTCTGGAAGGCCGCGACGCCCCCAAGCGCACCCGCCGAGGGAGCAAGCCCCAGCGGCCCCGGCGCTGAACGGAGCCTCGCGGGCGCCATGGACGCTTGCCACGACGCCTCGAACCCGGCCATCGCGGCCTGTCCCTCGCCCTCCACCGAGGTCTGGGACGCCATCGACGCCTGCCTGAGCTGAGCTCGGCGCTCAGCCCCCGAGGCCCAGCAGGCGTCGGAGATGATCCGCATCGCGCTGGGCCCGTTGGCTGATCGGGTGCAGCGCGACGAACGCCGACACCGGGACGTGGCGGGCGAGCAGGACCCCATTGGGCGCCTCGTGGATGGGCGCCCCGGCCGCCGCGCACCTCGCTGGATCGACGGCGATCGCCAGCCCCACGCCCGAGCGTTTGCCGACGTCGCTGTCCAGGCTGGGCGCGAGGTGCACGTGGGTCCGCGCCAGGGGCTTCAACCCATCGCGCGCGATGGCCTCGAGCGCGTGGCGGTGGGTGCCATGGAACACCGGCGCCACTCCGGTCCAGGGCGTCCAGCTCGCTTCCAGGGCCTCTACGGTCACGGGCGTGCCCTCCGGCGAATGGCCCTGGCAGGCCCGGACGCGGTCGCCCGCCAGCTCGAGTCGGCCCTTGGTATTGGTCCGCACGACCTCCTCGAGCTCGGCTCGGGCCAACCCCGTTCTCTGGAGCACGTCATCGACCGCGCACCAACCGGCGGCGTCCATCGGCAACCCGGATTCGCGGGCGCCGTGCCGGAGCAGCCAGGAGAGGTGTTTCGACTTCCGTACGAGGTCTCGGGGCATCGGGGGCATGGATCGTAGCCTCATGCCCCGAAGAATGGGCGCGTCTATCGTTCAGGGGAATCGATCGATTCTGAGCTACGGTCACGTTTGGTGAACGACGGACCGACGACTCCCAACCTCGACTTCCTCCGCACCTTCGTCGTTTTCGCCGAAGAGGGGGGCTTCGCGGCGGCCGCTCGTCGCCTCCATCTCTCCCAGGCAGCGATCCATGCGCAGGTCCGGAAGCTCGGCGAGAGCCTCGGCGTGACCCTCTACCGCCGTCGAGGGCGGGGGCTCGTCCTCACCGAGGAGGGCCGGCGCGCCCTCGCGTTCGGTCGCGAGGTGCAGGAGCGCTGCCGGGACTTCGCCAGCGAGCTGGCGGGGGTCGAGGCGGTCAGACCACCGAGCCTGGCGCTCGGCGAGGGCGCGCTGCTCTACGTGGTCGACCAGGCCCTCCGAGCGCTCGTAGACGCGGGCGCGGAGGTAGCGCTGCAGGTTCGGAGCGGCCCGGCCATCCTCGCGGCGGTGCAAGAGGGCGCCGCCGACCTGGGCGTGGTCGCCGAGACGGCACCGAGTGGGTCGGTCGGCTTGCAGAACGCGCTGCTCGCGGTCTCGCGGTCCGTCGTCGCCGTTCCCGGGTTCCATCCTTGGGCGCGGCGAGAGCGACTGGAGCTGGAGGACCTGGCGGAGCACCCACTCATCGCGCCGCCTGCGGGCGCGGGACTCCGGGACCGGGTCGACGCTGCCCTCGCCGAGCGAGGGCGGCGTCTCCAGGTGGCCGTGGAGGTGCAGGGCTGGCCCGCGACCCTGCACCTGGTCGGACTGGGCATCGGACCGGCGGTGGTCAACGACGTGTGTCGGTTGCCGGAGGGGGTCGTCGCGGTTCCTCTGGAGGGGCTCCGCCCCGTCGAGTATCGGCTGGTCCGCCGCGAGGGCCGGTCCTCCGCAGGAGCCGCGCGTCTCTGGGACCGGCTGCTCGGGTGAGCCTTCAGGTGGGCTCGGGAGTCGGGCGGCGCAGCTTCGCGCGGACGCGGCGAGCGAAGGCGAGGATCTCGTCCGGGGCGAAGAAGGCGGGGTAGATGGCCAGGACGCCGTAGGGGAAGATGCCGAGCCGCATGCTGGCCATCAGGCCCACGTGGAAGGTGATGCCGAGGGCCAAGAAGAGCTCCCGGTAGTGGATGCGCAGCAGGAAGGTGCCGACGCGACCCGCTCGCTGGGGGAAGCGCTGGTAGTAGAGCGCGAGCAGGAAGACGGGCGGGGTGATCTCGAAGAGCATCGTCCCGATCGTGCCGAGCTGGGTGAGCGGGAAGAGCCACTCCCACTTGGGATCGGTGAGATCGAAGCGCGCGAAGTGCGGGTCGTGGAGGATCCGCCAGAGCGCGGAGGCTCCGCGCCAGGGCCACCAATCGCCGCGCTTGTGGATGCCGGCGGAGAAGTAGACCCAGAGGAGCTGAACCACGCAGAGGTATCGCGGCCACGCCGGGATCCGCTCGCCGGTGTGGAGCTTCCCGCGGCGCAGATAGGCGTCCACCGAGAGGGTCGCGGTGCAGCGCGAGAAGACGAGGATGAGGCAGATGGCCCGGAGGATGATGTCGATGCCCCGGTCACCGATGGGGAAGATCATCGCCTCCTGGGCCGAAGCGAAGACGACCACCGCGGCCGCCAGCCGGCCGAGGAACCCGAGGCCGAGGCAGAGGCAAGCGACGACCATCGTCCACCAGAGGATGGTCGCGGTGCCGGGCTCGGCGCCGAAAACCTCGAACATCAGCGGCATCGGGTGGGCGTCGGCGGCCAGGGCCAGGCCGCCGGAGGTGTGCGGACCCCAGAGGTGCTCCACCAGGCCGAGCTGGCCGGCGATGAGCTGATCGGCGAGCAGCACGAAGCCGACCAGCAGGCGGACCAGCGCGAGGCTCGTGCCGTCCTCGCGTAGGTCCGTGAGGGTGACCCAATGCCGCCAGAAGCGGCGGGGGAAGAGGGCCCAACGACGCCAGCGCGACATCACTCCAGGACCTCGGGTTCGGGGTTCGCCGAACCGGTCGGGGCTTCCGCCTCCGGGGGAGGCGGATCCAGGGGCGTGGCCCCGGCGCGGGTGTCCCGGGACTCCCAGCGCCACTCCACGTGGGCGTTGGGTGGCTCGGAGCCCGGGACGTGGACGTAGAAGCGCTGGAAGCGGATGCGCACCTCGTCCAGCTCCGGGATCCGGTCGAAGAGGGTGTCCGCCGCGAAGCGCACGAAGCGCGGGTGGTCCGGGCGGAGATCCTCGGCGCCCGGGTTCCAGATGCCCCGCAGCCGCCGGTACTCGAAGAGCTGCTGCAGGACGTCGGCGTCGGGGTCCATCGGCCGCCACAGCAGGCGCCATTGGTCTTCGTCGTGGAATCGCCCCTCGATGTGGATCCACCACGGGGTGGAGTCCGAGCTGCCGAAGAGGGACCAGCGCTGCCGGATCTGAGTCCAGTGGAACGCGGGCGCCACCGGCGCGAGGAACTCCCCCTGCTTCATGTTGAAGGCGGTGGTGTACTCCAGCACCGCGTCCCGGAGCTCGTCGGGGGTGATCGGATGACCGAGGGTGGTCAGGATCGAGGACCACTGCGCCACCGCTCGCTTGTTGCGGGGCCGGTCGATCCGTTCGGCGTCGAGCTGAGGGCCGGGGAACCCCTGGCAGAAGTTGAGGAAGAGGACGCCGAGCAAGAGCGCGCCACGCACGTGGGACCAGACGGTCGGTCGGCGGGGCACGGGCACCATCGGAAGCGCCCATATCGCGCCCTCGGGCGGTGGTAAAGCGAAGCCCGCGTCGGGGGTGGGCTCGGTCGCCGTCGCCGGCGCGCGGGTGGTCGGCTCGGTCGGGTCCCCGGCGCGCCCCCGGCGCCACCGTTCGCCACCCCGCGAGGATGCCCCTGCCGGAGAGTTGATACTCCTGTCGCGTTCGGCGATGATGCGCGACACAGGGAGGGCCCCGCCGAGGGGCCTCGATCTCGAAGAGGGACAGAGGAGAGAATGGCGTCCACCGATGTAATCGTCTGCTCGATCTGCGGAGCGCAGAACGAGGGGAATCAGGCGCGCTGCACTTCGTGCGGTGCGAAGCTGGATCCGCTGGACGGCCGCGGCCTCACCGCCGAGGAAGAACACGCCCGTCGTCACCAGCAGGATGGCTTCCACTGGAAGTGGGTCATCGTGGCGGTGGGGATGTACCTGGTCATGCAGGCGATCGCCCTGGTGGTGCTCCCCATGGTCATTGACGCCTACGAGCCCGAGGGGCTCTCCGCCCTGCTCATCAGTGCAGGCATCTGGTTCGTCGGGGGCGCAATCGTGGGCTTCATCTCGCCCGGTCGGACCTTCCTCGAGCCCACCGTGGGCGCGCTCCTGGCGGTGGTGCCGACCCTGCTGTGGATCGACTACATCTCCATCGTCGACAAGCTCTCGCTCATGGCGATGATCGTCGGCGGCATGCTCGGCGTGATGATCACCCTCATGGGGGGCTTCATCGGCGAGAAGCTGCAGATGTCGAAGTAGCGGCCGCACCTCGCCGCGCCGAGCCTCGAGCCGAGCCCGCCCCGCGCTGGCTCGGCTCGAACGCGTCGAGCCCCCGGGAGGCGAAACGGGCGCCTTCCGTGATACGACCCAGGGGTCATGCGTCGCTTCCGTCCGTGCCTCGTCCCCGCGCTCCTCCTGGCCCTCGTGGGTTGCGAGGACCCCGCCGATCCCCCGGCGCCCGCCGCCGAGCCGACCGACGAGGTCGCCGCGCCGGAGCGGGAGACCGTCGAGGCGCCCATCGCCGACGAGGCGGCCGCGGGGCTCCGAGAAGCCGGCGAGGCCCTGGGCGCCGCGCTCGAGGCCGGGGCCGCGGTCCAGGCGGACACCCCGTGCGGCACCGCCTACCAGGGCGCGCTGGCGATGATCGCGGCGCTCCGCGAGGAGACGGGCCAGGAGGGCACCGGGGAGCCGCCCGACGAGGCGTCGTTCCTGCGCGCGTGCAACGCGCTTCCGCCCGAGGCGCAGCAGTGCATGATCATGAGCTACGCCCTGGAGCACCAGGAAGAGTGCGAGGCCTGGAAGCAGGACGAGCGGGTCCTCGCCATGCGCCGGGAGCTCGCCGAGGTCGCCGGCCCGCCGCCGGCGGGGTCGACGGCGCCCTGAGACCGGTGCCCCGGTGGACCGGGGCCGGAATGGATCCTATCCTTCCCCGACCGTGGGGAACCAATTGGCCAAGATTTCCGTCGGTGCGCTGCTGACGTGTCTCGGGCTCGCGCTCGGCGCGGCGCCGGCGAGCGCGCAGAACCGCGTGCTCGAGCTCTCCTACACGCCGACGGCTCGGGCCCAGATCGCCATCTGGGTCGAGACCGGCGAGGGGACCTACCTGCGCACCTTCCGGCTCACCGACGCGGTGGCCCGGCGCGGGATCGGCAACCGGCCCGGCGCCCTCCAGATGAACAGCGGCTACCACTGGCCCTACGGCCGCCGCGAAGGCGTGCTGCCCATTTGGGGCCATCGCCGCCTCGAGGGCGAGGGCGAGCCCTTCCGCCGCGTGATCTTCCAGGACCGCGCGAGCGAGGGGTTCGCCTCGCGGACCACCGCGGACGCCAGTGAAGACGACTTCTACTGCCTCTCGTTCAACCGCGACTTCTCCAGCAAGGAGACCCTCGAAGGCATCGACCCGACCGTCGACGCGATGGCCTGCCCGACGGTCTTCAACAGCGACAAGGGTCGCTACCTGACCGAGGGCGACGTCGTCGGCGGCTACGCCGAGCCCTTCGAAGACGAGATGGGCGTGACCTCCGACATGCGGGTCATGGACCTCACCTCGCTCTACCCGGCGCGCCGGGACCTGGACCAGTGGGGTGCCGACGATCACCCCGATTCCCGCCTCTTCCTCGACGAGACCCGGACGGCGATGCCCGAGATCGACGCCGTGACCATGGCGACCCCGGCGGGCGAGCGGCTGCATCGGCTCCAGCTCGCGCTCCCGGCCGGCTGGGAGCCCGGCGAGTACGTGCTCTACGTCGAGGTGAACGTCGAAGGCGACTACAACGGCGCGCAGTGGGGGCCGGAGCGCTTCCCCACCCCGACCGGGCCGCGCTGGGACACCTGGGCCGAGAACTACGGTTACCCCTACCGCGGACAGCCCGCGGTTCTCTACGCGGTGCCCTTCACCCTGAACTCCCAGGGCGGCGTCTACACCGCTCGGGATCCCATGGGGTACGGCGAGATCCACGGCATGGACGGCGAGGTCCGGCCCCTGGACGCCACCATCAGCAACGACCCGGTGGGCGCGCCGGGCAGCGGCGCGGACCGCCTGCTGCTCCAAGGCGACGACACCCGCCTGACCTTGCGGGTCGTGCCCTCCAACGTCTGCGACGGCCCGGAGCCGCCGGACGCCTGCTTCCAGGAGTGCTCCATCGACGCCGACTGCGGGATGGAGGGCTTCCTCTGCTACCAGAACGAGTGCCTGGACGAGTGCAACGACCAGGTGGCCGCCGCGCCGATGCCGGTCGCGGACCTGCAGGTGACGCCGATGGAGCGGAGCTGGGAGCAGGCCACGGTGGAGTTCACCGCGCCGAGCAGCACCCGGGAGATCTTCGAGTACCAGGTCCGCGTCGCGCGCACGCCCTACGACCCGAGCACGCCCTTCGACGAGTGGGGCGTGGAGGCCAAGGTCGCCGCCGCCGCCGAGGAGCGGGTGGTCATCGATCCCCACGCCGCCCTGCCCGGTGAGACCGTCTCCGTCGACGTGGGTCATCTCGAGCGCGAGTCGACCTACTACGTCGGCATCCGCGCGGTGGACAGCTGCTCGGCGGCCGGCGAGGTCGTCGTGGCCGAGCACCAGACCACGGCGGTGAAGTTCACCACGGTGTCCCCCTGCTTCGTCGCCACCGCGACCTATGGGACCCCGATGGCCGAGGAGATCGGCGTGCTCCGCCGCTTCCGCGACCGCTACCTCATGAGCAACGGCGCCGGCCGCGCGCTGGTCGAGGCCTACTACGACGTGGGCCCCGCGGCCGCCGACGAGATCCGCGAGGACGACGGACTCCGCGCCGTGAGCCGCGCGATCCTGGAGCCCATCGTCGCCTTCGCCCGCTGGGTCGTCGAAGACTGATGCGTACCCTCTTCGCCCTGACGCTCCTCCTGGGGGGCTGTGTCCACGTCGCGCCCTACGAGCGTGAGGACCTGGCGCGCCCCCAGAGCGACATCAACAGCGAGGCCGAGGCGGCCGAGTTCCGCTCCCACGTGCACGACAGCCGCGAAGGCGCCACCGGCGGCCTCGGCAGCACCGGCGGCGGCTGCGGCTGCAACTGAGCAGCGCGCATAGACCGCGGGGTGTCGACGCCGTGAACCGACACCTTTCGCGAACGCGCCATCTCGGCTAAAGGGGGGCGGTGCGTCGCGCGCTCCTGGCTCTGATCGGCTTCGCCGGCCTCGTCGCTCCGTCGACTCCGGCGGCCGCCGACGAAGCATCGGGGACCGTCACCGGCACCGTCGAGGTGCTGGGCAACTACTACTGGGAGCGCTCCACCCGGGTGGTCGCGCCCGCGGTCTCCGCGACCCTCGAGTTGCCCACCGGCGGCTACGTCGAGGGCGCCTACCTGGTGGACTCGATCACCAGCGCCAGCCAGGCCGCGGGTCTCATCGAGGACGTGAGCTTCACCGAGATCCGCCACCAGGTCTCGCTGGGGGGCGGCTACGAGTTCGACCTCGGCGACGCGGAGCTGCTCATCGGCGGCAGCTACCGGGTCAGCCGCGAGCCGGACTACCTGAGCAACGGCGTCGGGCTCGCTGCCGCGCTCTCGCTCGCGCAGCGGACCACGATCCTGCGCTTCAACGTCGGCTACCTCCACGACGAGGTCCGCAAGGTGAACCGGGGCCTCGGCGGCGCGGCCATGGAGGCGCTCACCTTCGACGAGAATTTCGACGCCCTGGTGCTTTCGATCTCGTGGGAGCAGATCCTCTCGCCGACCACCTATTTCGAGGTCGGCTACCAGTACGGGCACCTCAACGGGTTCCTGGCCAACGCCTATCGCCAGGTGCGCGTCGGCGCGGGCTTCTTCCCCGAGCAGCACCCGGACGTGCGGCATCGCTACACCCTGATGGGCCACTTGGCGCACTTCGTCCGCGGGACCCGGACCGGGCTCCACCTCTTCTACCGGGCGTATCTGGACAACTGGGGGGTCGGCGCGGTCACCCCCGAGGCGCGCGTGTACCAGGAGATCTCGCGCTTCGCCCAGGCCCGCATCCGCTACCGCTACTACCGGCAGAGCCGCTCGTTCTTCTACCAGGACGAGTACGACATCGACACCACGCCGGCCGACTACGTCACCGCCGACCCCAAGATGAGCGCCTTCCACAGCCACCTGCTGGGCTTCCAGCTCGCGGTGCGCCTGGCCTTCCTCGGGGACACGGCCCTCGACGCCCTCCGCGACGCCTGGCTGCAGACGAGCTTCGAGTACCTCTGGCAGACCAGCCGCTTCGGCAACGCCGTCATCGCCCAGGCGGGCATCCGCGTCCCATTCTGAGCGGGGCTCAGTCGGTGGCGGCGCGGACCACCAGCACGTCGCAGGGCGCGGTGCGGACCACCCGCTCGGCCACGCTGCCCAGGAAGACCCGACCGAGGCCGGTGCGATGATGGGAGCCCACCAGGAGCAGGTCCACGTCGCCCTTCGACGCCAGCTCGCAGAGAGCCTCGCCGGGGCTCGCGTGGCGCACGATCTCCAGCGAGTGCTCCACGCCCGCGAGCTCGTCGGTGGGCAGGAAGGCCTCGACCTTGCGCCGCACCTCGTCCTCGAGGGCCCGCTGGGCTTCCTGGTGGAGCGCGGCGGCGCCGGGGAGCGGGATGGGCGGCGCCGGGGCCGCGCTGGCGTAGACGTGGACGATGCGGACCTTCGCCCCGAAGAGCGCCGCGCGCTCCACCGCCCGCCGCAGGGCCTCCAGGGAGAGCGCGTCGGTGTCCACGGCGACCAGGATGCTGCGCGGGATGGCCATGGGACGCATCGAAGCACGAGGGGCGCGGCGTGGACAACCGCGATGGCGCGGCGAGGAGGTCCCCGGTGACCGTCCTCCACCGTGTCCCCCACCCGGTCCCCCTGATCGAGGGGCGCTTCCTCGCGCGCTGGGATCGCTTCATCGCCGAGATCGCCCTGACCGATGGCACCGTCGTGCGGGCCCACTGCGTGAACCCCGGTCGCATGGAGGGGCTCCTGGTGCCCGACTCGCGGGTCTGGCTGACGCCGGCGCCCGAGGGATCCAAGCGGAAGCTGCGCTACACCTGGACGCTCCTCGAGAACCACGGCGCGCTCATGGGCGTCGACACCACCGCGCCCAATCGGATCATCGAGTCGGCCTTGCGGGCTCGCGCGCTGCCCGGCTTCCGCCGCTGGCGGACCCTGGAGCGCGAGGTGAAGCAGCCCGACGGATCGCGGATCGACTTCGTCCTCGGCGGGGCGCGCCCGCGGCTCCTCGAGGTGAAGAACTGCAACGTCCTCTACCCGGACCGGCGCATCTACTTCCCGGACACGGTGAGCGAGCGCGCCACCCGGCACGTGGAGCACCTGGCCGAGGTGGTCCGCGAGGGCGGCCGGGCGACGGTGCTCTTCGTGGTCCAGCGCTCCGAGGCGCTCCGCGCGGTGCGGCCCTCGCGCCTCCACGACCCGACCCTGGCGGCGGCCTGCGCCGTGGCCGCCGAAGCCGGAGTCCGCTTCCGCGCCTTTCAGGTCCGGCCGACCCTGCAGGCCTACGAGATCACTCGGAGCCTGCGGGTGGATCTCGGATCCTACGACCCCGAGCGGCTCCGGCCCTGGCGCGAGGAGGGGCTCCTCCACGGGGGCTGGCGCCGCTCGAAGAAGCCGAAGTCGAAGTCGTAGCCTTCAGATCGCCGAGGCGATCCGGAAGCTCATCTCCAGCGCCTGGCGGTAGTTCAGGCGCGGGTCGCAGACGGTGGCGTAGTTCCGCTCGAGGTCGTCCTCGGTGAGCCCCTCGGCGCCGCCGGTGCATTCGGTCACGTCGTCGCCGGTGAGCTCGAAGTGGACCCCGCCGAAGACGGTGCCGCAGGCGCGATGCACCGCGACGCAGCCCTCGACCTCCTGGAGCACGGCGTCGAAGTCGCGGGTCTTGCGGCCGGAGCTGGTCGAGTGGGTGTTCCCGTGCATCGGGTCGCTCATCCACAGGACGGTGCGGCCCTCCTTCTTCACGCGCTCGAGGATCGGCGGGAGCCCGTCCTTCACGTGGGAGGCGCCCATGCGGGTGATGAGCACGATCTTGCCCGCCTCGTCGTCGGGGTTGAGGGCGTCGAGGAGCCGCATCGCGTCGTCGGGGCTCGCCGTCGGACCGACCTTGGCGCCCACCGGGTTGCGGATGCCGCGGAAGAACTCGACGTGGGCGCCCTCCGGATCCCGGGTTCGCTCGCCGATCCACGGCATGTGGGTGGTCAGGTCGTACCAGCCCTCGCGCCGCGGCACGGTGCGGGTCTGGGCCGACTCGTAGTGCAGGTTGAGCCCCTCGTGGCTGGTGAAGAACTCGACCCGGTGGAGCTCGTCCACCGAGCTCTCGCCGAGGGCCTGCATGAAGCGCAGCGCGCCGCTCACCTCGCCGACGGTCTGCCGGTACTGCTCGCGGAGCTCCTCGTTGAGATGAGCGCTCTCCAGGAAGGAGAGGTCCCAGTACTCCGGGTGGTGCAGATCGGCGAAGCCGCTGTCCACCAGGGAGCGGATGAAGTTCAGGGTGAGCCCGGCGTGCTTGTAGCCCTCGAGGAGCAGCTGGGGATCGACCTTGCGCGCCTCGGGTTCGAAGGGCGCTCGGTTCACCAGGTCCCCGAAGTAGCTGGGCAGCTCCACGCCATCTTGGCTCTCGATGTCCTTGGAGCGCGGCTTGGCGTACTGACCGGCGAAGCGACCGATGCGGGTCACCGGGCGGTTGCTCCCGTGGACCAGGACCATCGACATCTGCAGGAGGATCTTGAGCTTCCGGGTGATCACGTCCGGCGTGCAGTCGTCGAGGGTCTCGGCGCAGTCGCCCCCCTGGAGCACGAAGCGCTCGCCGCGTTGGGCCTGCGCGATCTGCTTCTTGAGCTGCTCGACCTCGAAGGAGGTCACCAGCGGCGGCAGGCGCCGGAGCGCGGCGACGGCCTGGGCGAGGCCTTCTTCGTCATCGTAGGGCGGGGCGTGCGCCACGGGGCGCTCTTTCCAGGAGTCCGGGGACCAAGACATGGCGGGAGCTTGCCACCTCGGGCGTGCGGAAGCACACGGACGATCTCCGAGGCTCCCCACAGACCCGTCCCATGACCCGCCGCGCCCTCTTCCTGACCCTGACCTTGGCGCTCGCATGCGGGACGGAGAGCGGTTGCGGCGCCGGCGAGCACCGCGCGGCGGCCCCGGCGCCCGAGACCGAGGAACCGGAGCGCCCCGAGGGGCCCGAACGCGAGTCCCAGGCCTCGGTCGCCGACGCGGTGCCCACCCGGACCCTGAGCCCCGAGCCCATCCGGCTCACCGTCGCCGACCTCCCCGAGCCCTTCGCCACCCAGAGCGCGCGCAAGTCCCCCGATGTCGTCGCGCCGCCCGACGAGGCGACCCTCGCGGTGCCCGCGGGCTTCGTGGTCCAGCGTTTCGCGACCGAGCTGCCCATGGCCCGCTGGCTGGCGGTCACCCCGGACGGCCGGGTGCTGGTGGCCCAGTCCCGGGAGGAGCGCATCACCTGGCTCCGGGACGCCGACGGCGACGGGGTCGCCGAAGAACGTGGGGTCTTCGCCGACGACGCCAACGGCGTGGACATCCCCTTCGGCATGGCCTTCGAGCGCGACGCCTTCTATCTGGGCAACCAGGACGAGGTCCGCCGCTTCCCCTGGCGCGAGGGGCAGACCCGGCTCGAGGGCGCCGGGGCTCACGTCGTGGCGCTCCCCGGTGGCGGCTACAACCAGCACTGGACTCGCAACGTGATCCCCGCCGGGGACGGGCGGCACCTCTACGTCTCGGTGGGCAGCGCCACCAACGTGAGCCCCGAGGAGTCGCCCCGCGCGACGGTCCAGCGCCTCGACCTCGACTCGGGGACGATGAGCACCTTCGCCACCGGGCTCCGCAACCCGGTGGGCCTGGCGGTCCATCCCGGCACCGGCGCGCTCTACACCGCGGTCAACGAGCGGGACGGGATGGGCGACGACCTGGTCCCCGACTTCTTCACCCGGGTGGTCGAGGACGCCTTCTACGGCTGGCCCTACGCCTGGCTCGTCCCGGAGAACCTCGACCCTCGCCGGATGCGCGGGGAGCGCAGCGAGGCGCCGGAGCTCGCCGCGCGGACGACGACGCCGGACGTGCTCTTCCAGGCCCACTCCGCCGCGTTGGGCGTGGCCTTCCACGACCGCGAGCCCTTCCCGGCGCGCTACCGCCAGGGCGCCTTCGTGGCCCACCGCGGGAGCTGGAACCGCAGCGAGGGCACCGGGTACCGCATCGTCTTCGTGCCCTTCACCGGCGGCCGCCCCGAGGGGAGCTACGAAGCCTTCGTGGAGGGGTTCCTGGTGGACCCCGCCGGGCCGACGACCTGGGGCCGGCCCGTCGGCGTGGTCTCGCACCCCGACGGCGCCCTCTACTTCACCGAAGAGGGCAACGGCGTCGTGTACCGGGTGAGCTACCGCGGCTGAGCCGCGTCCCCGGGCGGCCCGGCGACCCGGGGATCCGACTACCCGGCTACTCCAGGAGGTCCTTGAGCTTCGTCAGGAAGGACTGGCGCTGGGGGTGGGTCTCGGTGCCCATCTCCTCGGCGAGGTCGGCGATGAGCTTCCGCTGCTTGCGGTTCACCTTCTCCGGCACCTCGACCAGCACCGTCACCAGCTGGTCGCCCTTGCCCATCCCGCCGTAGACCGGGATGCCCTTGCCGCGCAGCCGGAAGACCTTGCCCGACTGGGTGGCCGGCGGGAGCTTCATGCGCACCTGGCCCTCCAGGGTGGGCACGTCGAGGGTGTCGCCGAGGACCGCCTGGGGGAAGCTCACCGGGACCGTGCAGAGCACGTCGGCGCCGTCGCGCTCGAAGAGCGGGTGGGGCTTCACCCGGATCGTCACCAAGAGATCCCCCGTGCCCCCGGGCCCCGGCGATCCGGCACCGCGCACGGTCCGGGTGGCGCCGTCCTCGACCCCGGGCGGGATTCGGATGGCCATCTCCTCCTCGCCCTGGACGTGGCCCGCGCCCCGGCAGCTCTTGCAGGGCGTCTCGATCTTCTTGCCGCTGCCCTCGCAGGCCGGGCAGGTCCGGCTGGTGGCGAAGAGGCGCTTCTGGAAGCGGACCTCGCCCTTGCCGTCGCATTGGTTGCAGGTGCGAACCGCGGTCCCGGGCTTGGCGCCGGTGCCCTCGCAGGTGGCGCAGGGGACCGGCTTGGTGACCTTCAGGGTCTCCTCGGCGCCCAGGGCCGCGGCCTCGAAGCTCACCTCGACCTCGACCTCGACGTCCTGGCCGCGGCGCTTCTTGCGCCGGCCCCCGAACATCTCGCCGATCAGGCCTTCGAAGATCTCCCCGAACCCGCTGAAGTCGCCCGGTCCGGGGCCGCCGGACTGGTCGAAGGCGGCGTGCCCGAAGCGGTCGTAGCGCTCCCGCTGGGTGGGGTCCGAGAGGACCTGGTAGGCCTCGGCCGCTTCCTTGAACTGGGCCTCCGCCGCCGGGTCGTCCGGGTTCCGGTCGGGGTGCAGCTCCCGAGCGAGCGTCCGGAACGCCTTCTTGAGCTGGTCGGGGCTGGCACCGCGGGGGACCCCCAGGACCTCGTAGTAGTCGCGCTTCGACACCGGGCGAGTATGGGTGCAGCCGCCCCGAGACGCCATTCGCCCGTGTGCCCCTGTCGCGCGGTGCCTTTCCATGCCATCACGGGGCCGATGACCACGGACGAACGAGACGACACCGGCGAGGCCCTGACGGTCGGCGACGACGACGCGGGAGCCCGGGTGGACGTCTTCCTCGTCCGCCGGGTGGAGCACATGAGCCGGGCCAAGGCCCGGGCGCTCACCGCCGAGGGCAAGGTCCGGGTGGACGGCCGCCGGGTGAAGAAGGGCCACCGGGTCAGCCCCGGGGAGACCGTCCGGCTGGAAGAGCTCCCGGCGCCGACCGACTTCGAGCCGGTGGCCGACCCCGATCTCGAGCTGACCATCGTCCACGAGGACGACCACCTCGTCGTGGTCGACAAGGCCGCCGGGCTCCCTTGCCATCCCCTCCGCCCCGACGAGACCGGCACCGTGGTCAACGCTTTGGTGGCGCGGTACCCGGAGATGCGCGGCGTGGGCCGCGCGGTGCGCGAGGCCGGGCTCCTGCACCGGCTGGACAACGACACCAGCGGTCTGCTCATGGCCGCCCGGACCGCGGTGGGGTTCACCCACTACGCCACCGAGCTCACCGAGCGCCGGGTCGACAAGCGCTACCTCGCGCTCACCAGCGGCTTCGTGCACGCCCCGGCGTTCATCGACTGGCCCATCGCCCACGACCGGGCGGATCGCCGCCGGATGGTCGTCTGCGAGCGCCCGGAGGATGCCGACCGGATGGGCGCCCGCCCGGCGTCGACGGAGGTCCTCGCTGCCGAGCTGGTGGGCAGCGGCGGCTTCAGCCGCGTGGAGGTCCGCGCCAAGAGCGCCCGGCGACACCAGGTGCGCGCCCATCTCGCGGCGCTCGGCCATCCGCTGGTCGGCGACGAGCTCTACGGCGGCGCGAACCTTCCCGGGCTCACCCGCCACTTCCTCCACGCCTCCCGCATCGTCGTGGGATCCCTGGACGGCGAGCGCCTCGACCTCCGCTCGGACCTGGGGCCCGACCTCCGGGCAGCGCTGGCGCAGCTCACCTGAGTTCCAAAGCCGTGACATCCGTCGCGCGGTTACCCGGGCCCGGCCCCGGTGGCGTAGGGTGCCGCGCCATGGGGCGACGGATCTGGTGTATCGGGGCGATCCTCTTGGCTGCCTGCGGAGACGACGGCGGGACCGCCGACGCGGGCTTCGATCTGGGGGCGGACCTCGGGCGCCCCGATCTCGGTCCCCCGGACCTCGGTCCCCCCGATGGCGGCGGCTGCGGCGCTCCCTACGAGGGCCCGGCTCCGGACCCCGCCGACGCCGGCCCGGCCGCGCCCGCTCCCGAGGCGGACTGTGGCGAGCCCACCTTCCCCGAAGGGACCGCGCTCCGCCGCTGGCCCTACCTGCAGAGCGTGACCCCGACCTCGGCCAAGGTCGTCTGGACCACCACCGGTGGTCAGGCGGGGACCCTCCGCGTGCGGCCGAGCGGTTCGGACGAGTGGCGTACGATCCCCGCCGACGGCGAGCTCTTCGACACCGCGCGCACCGCCGACCTCGAGGACTACACCGCGCACGTGGCCCAGGTGGCCGGGCTCGAGCCCTCCGCCGCCTACTGCTACGAGGTGCTCGCCGGTGATACGCCCGTCGCCACCGGGTTGACCCTGCGGACTGGCTGGATCGACGGCGAAGGCCCGACCCGCCCGGTGCGGCTGCTCGCGTTCGGCGACAGCGGCGACGGGAGCGCGAACCAGGCGGCGCTCCGCGACATGTTCCAGGCGCAGGACTACGACCTCTTCCTGCACCTCGGGGACATGGCCTACGGCGACGGCACCTTCGTGGAGTTCGAGACCAAGATGTTCGCGGTCTACCGCGATCTCCTGCACCGGGTCCCGAGCTGGCCGACGATCGGGAATCACGAGATGAAGACCGCCGCGGGTCAGCCCTACCGCGACGTCTACTACCTCCCGGAGCAGGCGCTCCGCGCCGAGGAGAACGAGTACTACTACTCCTTCGACCAGGGGAACGTGCACTTCGTCTCCCTGGACTCCAACGAAGCACGGCTGATCCCCATCGGCCTGGACCTGAACGGCGCGATCGACGACGACATGCTCGACTGGCTGGAGGCCGACCTCGCGGCCTCCGACGCCGAGTGGAAGATCGCGATCTTCCACCACCCGCCCTACAGCTCGAGCAGCCGCTCGCCCAACGGGTTGGTGCGCTCCCAGCTCCTGCCGGTCCTCGAGGCCGGTGGCGTGGACTTGGTCCTCGCCGGTCACGACCATCACTACGAACGGACGCTCCCCTTGCGTGGGGGTTGCACGGCGGCAAACGCCGAAGAGGGGATCACCTACATCGTGGCGGGGGCCGGCGGCGCCGGTCTCCGGGGCGACGTGGTGGACCAGTGGTGGGCCGAGACGACCGACGACCAGCAGCACAGCTTCTTTCGCGCCACGATTCACGGGTGTTCCCTCCACGGCGAGGCGGTGAGCGTCACCGGTGAGGTCATCGACGAGGTCGTCCTCGACGGGTGCGACTGACCGTAAGGCGTGGCCTAATGATACCTTATGGGATCTCGGGCCTTCCTTAATTCGTTGCGACGACCATAGACTCCACACCGACCGTCGAACCGAAGACGGTGCGAACTTGCGAGGAACGATGCCCGAGAGAAGTTGGAAGGCCTTGATCGAGGACAACGATCAGCAGCTGGCCGAACGATGGGTCGAGACCCAGCCCGACGCCCAGCGAGGACTGAGCCAGGCGCAGATCGAAGAGGACTCCCTCGCTCTGGTTCGCGCGATCCGCACGGGCATCCAGAGCGGCGCCGGCGTGGACGAGGAGTCGCTGGTCGACCGCATCGAGGACCTGGTCCTGAGCCGCAGTGACCGGGGCTACACTCCGGCGGAGACCGCGACCTACATCTTGTCCTTCAAGGAGCCCCTCTTCGAGATCCTGAAGGAGCAGATCGGCGACGACTCCGACGCGCTCCTCCAGGAGCTGTGGACGGCGAGCAACTTCATCGACCGGCTGGGGCTCCGCGCCATGGAGGTGCACCAGCGCCGCCAGGAAGCGATCATCGAGCGGCAGCGCGAGGAGATGGAGGAGCTCTCCACGCCGGTGGTGTCCATCTGGGATGGCATCGTCGCCCTGCCGGTCATCGGTACCCTGGACTCCGTGCGGACCCAGGTGGTGATGGAGGTCCTCCTCGAAGAGATCGTCCAGCGCGAGGCCGACGTGGCCATCCTCGACATCACCGGCGTCCCGATGGTGGACACCGCGACCGCCCAGCATCTGCTGCGCACCATCAAGGCCATCGGCCTGATGGGCGCGGAGTGCATCATCAGCGGCGTCCGTCCGCAGATCGCCCAGACCATGGTCACCCTCGGGGTCGACCTCGGCACGGTCGAGACCCGCTCCACCATGGCCGCGGCCCTGCGCTATGCCTTCCGGAAGCGCGGCTACGTGCTGAAGTCGGTGAACGGGGCCTGAGGTGGAGCGCATCCCGGTCCTCCGGGTCGGTGAGATCCTGGTCGTCAGCATCCAGGTGGATCTCCACGACCACCTCGCCGAAGCCCTCCAGGAGGACATCGGCAAGGCCATCGACCGCTGGAGCGCTCAGGGGGTCTTGATCGACATCTCCGGGCTCGACGTGGTCGACTCCTTCATTGGCGCGACCCTGGGTCGCATGGCCGAGATGGCCAAGCTCCTGGGCGCCGAGCTGGTGATCGCCGGCATGCGTCCGGCCGTCGCCATCACCCTCGTGGAGCTCGGCGTCGATCTGCCCAAGGTCGGCACCGCCATGAACGTCGACCGCGGGCTCGCCATGCTCCGGCACAGTCTGAAGCGCCGCGGACTCTAGTCCGGTGAAGAGCGAACGCATCGCGCTCCCCGACACTCGCGCGGTCGGTCGGCTGCGTGAGCGCTTGCGCTACTGGACCAAAGAGCTCGACTTCCCCTCGATCCGGGCGACCAAGGTCCTCACCGCGGCCAGCGAGCTCGCGCGCAACACGGTGATCTACGGCGGCGGCGGCGAGGTCTTCCTGGAACGGATCGACGGCCCGCGCGACAAAGTCGGCATCCGGATGCGTTTCGTGGATCAGGGGCCGGGCATCGCCGACCTCGAGCTCGCCTTCACCGATGGCTACACCAGCGGCAGCGGGCTCGGGTTGGGACTCTCGGGGGCGCGCCGGCTCCTCGGGGATCTGAGCGTGGACACCAGCCCGGCCGGGACCACGGTCGAAGGGACCGCATGGAGACGCTGAGCAGCCTCGACAAACCGCGGGGTTGGATCTCGGTCGGCACGACCGGGTCGGCCACCGTCCGCCGCTGCATCCGCAGCCTGGCGATCGACGGGCGACTCCCCGACGCCACCCGGGACCGCGCCATCCTGGTGGCCACCGAGCTGGCGACCAACCTCGAGCGGCACGCGACGGGCGGCGAGCTCTTCATCGCCGTGGCTGGCGAGGGCTACGACATCCTCTCCATCGATCGGGGCCCCGGCATCGAGGACATGGAGAAGGCCCTCACCGCCGGCTACTCCACCGCCGGCGGCCTCGGCGAGGGGCTCGGGGTGCTCCAGCGGCAGTCCGACTCCGTGGAGATCCGCACCAGCTCCGAGGGCACCATCATCCGGGCCCGCGTCGGGCCCGCCGGGCGCGAAGACGCCGACTGGGCCGTGGTCGAGCGGGCGTACCCCCGGGGCTACGAGACCGGCTGGTCGTGCCCGAGCGGCGACGGGTGGAAGGTCGCCGAGACCCCGGACCATTACTACGTCCTCCTGGTCGACGCCCTCGGCCACGGGGGCCGGGCCGCCGCCTCCGCCCGCGCGGCGCTGGAGGCGCGGGTCTTCCCGGGTTCCCCCGAGGAGATCCTCCGCGCCGCCGCCGCCGGCATCGGGACCACCCGCGGCGCGGTCGGCGCTGCCCTGCGCATCGATCGCCAGAGCTGGATGGTCGAGGCCTCCATCGTCGGGAACATCGCCGTGCGCGTCGAGGGCCCCACCCACCCGCACCGGGTCGCCGCTCGCGACGGCATCCTGGGACCGCGGCTGCCGACCCTGCGCACCGAGACCTTCCCCTTGCCGCGCCGGCACACCCTCCTGGTGCACTCCGACGGCATCTCCGCCCGGCGGCGGGTCCCCGTCCCCGCGACCGTCACGCCCCTGCTGCACGCGGCGCTCCTCTACCGCGCCGGGGCGCGCTCGACGGACGACGCCTGCGTGCTCGCGCTCCGACTGGGAGCCGAGCAGTGAAGCTGGGCGCGCTGGACCTGTCTTCCGAGGCGAGCCTGGTGGCCGTCCGGCGCGCCGCCCGTTCCGTCGCCGAGAAGCTCGGCCTCTCCACCCAGGACCAGACCCGCCTCGCGGCGGCCGCCTCCGAGGTCTCCCGTCGCGCGCGCGAGCAGAACGCGGGACCCCTGCGGGTCGCCGTGGAGGGCGACCTCCTGGTGCTCAGCGTGGACGGCTACGCCGGCCCGGCGCCGGAGATGGGTCGCATGGTCGACTGGACCGATGTCCGCGAAAAGGGCCTCCGCCTGGAGAAGCGCCTGCCGAGCGAGCCGGCCCCGGAGATCCTCGAGGCCCTGCGCCTGGAGCTTCTCACCGCGGACCCCCAAGCCGCCGCCGAGGAGATCCGCCGGCAGAACGCGGAGCTGGTCAAGGTCCTCGCCGAACAGCGGGCGGCCGAAGAAGCCCGGCGCCGCACCCAGGAGCGTCTCCAGCAAGCGATCGCCGTGGCCAAGCTCGGCGCGTGGGAGCTCGACGGATACCGCTGGACCCTCTCCGAACGCGCCCAGGAGATCTTCGGCGTGGGCCCGGGGGAGGACCCCTTCTCCGCCGTGGACCCCGTCATCCGCGAGGAGTTCGAAACGGCGCTGCGCGAGATGCGCGCTGGCGGTCCGGTGATGGAGCTCGAGCTCGCCCTCCGGCCCGGCCTGTGGGTGGTCCTCCGGGCGATGCTCCAGGACGACACCCTCGTCGGCACCGTCATCGACGTGAGCGAACGGCGGCAGCGCGAGGAAGACGCGCGCATCCGTGCCGAGCTCGAGCAGCTCCTGGTCGGGGTGGTGAGCCACGACCTGCGCAGCCCGCTGGGCACCCTGCGGATGGGGGTCCACATGCTCGCCAACGCGCCCCTCGACGAGATGCAGACCGCCGTCCTGGGGCGCATGGGGAGCTCCATCGACACCGCGACCCAGCTCGTGGTGGACCTCCTCGACTTCACCAAGGCGCGCCTCGGCGGCGGGATCCCCATCGAGCCCGCGCCCCACGACGGCCATTGGCTCATCGGGGAGATCGTCAGCGACGCCAAGGTCGCCCACCCGGATCGGCTGTTGGTCCACGAGCGCGCCGGGCACGGCACGGTGAACGTCGACGCCGAGCGCTTGAAGCAGGTGGTCAGCAACCTCCTGATGAACGCCATCCGGCATTCGCCGCCGGACTCGGGGATCCGGGTCCGCACCGAGACCGACGAGGAGCGCTTCCAAGTCAGCGTCCACAACCTCGGCGATCCGATCCCCCCCGAGCAGCAGGCGACGATCTTCGAGCCCCTCCAGCAGGGGGGCCACGGAACCGAGCGCAAGAAGGGGAGCCTGGGCCTCGGGCTCTTCATCGTGCGCCATGTGGTCCTGGCCCATGGCGGCGAGGTCGCGGTGCGCTCCTCCGAGGAGGAGGGCACCACCTTCTCCTTCTGGCTGCCCCGCTAGCCTTTCGGCGCCGCGCCAGCTTCTGGCCGCCCAGCCAACCCTCGGGGCCGCGCTAGCCCTTCGGCGCCGCGCTAGCCTTTCGGCGCCGCGGAGCGCGACTCGGCGCTCGGGTCCGGCCGCTTGCCGGGCGCCGGGTACGCGAAGCGCTCGCGCCAGGCGGCCTGCGCATCGAGCCCCAGCTCCCCGAAGGCCGGGAAGATCTCGTGCTCCAGGGTGGCGTAGAAGATCATCGCGAACTGCTCTTCGGTGAGCGTGCCCAGATTGGGTCGCTCGGGGTCCCCGGGCTCGATGGTCATGGCCGAGCCGGCGAGGTCCTCGATGCGTACCGCGCCGCAGGTGGTCCGCTCGAAGCCGGCCAGCGAGCGCGCGAGCCACCCCTGGAGCGCTTCGCGCTCCGCGTCGCCCAGCTCGGGCAGGAGCACTGTCAGGGCCTCCCAGCCGAAGCGGGCGTGGAGCTGCTCGTCCCGGAGGATCTGCTCGGCGCAGCTCCGGGGCAGGGCGTCCGTGGCCACGGTGGCGACCGCCTCGAGCATCGGGCGCGAGAGGGTCTCGCCGATGCAGCACGCGGTGAGGATCGCGCGGCTGACCCAGCCCAAGAGGGCCTCGCGGGTCGCCTCCGGTCCCGGGGCGTCCGCCCAGGGGGCGCGCGGCGGCTTCCAGGCGAAGAACGCCTCGTCGCCTTCCGGGTAGAACGCCCGGGCGGCGCCGGCACAGAGCTCGACGTGGCGCACCTCGTCGGTGATCAACCGCGCCAGCGCTCCCTGGAGCTCCAGGGGTCCACAGGCGCGGGCCAAGGTGTGCACCAGCCCGCTGAATTGATGGACCGACCCGTGCTCGGCCCGGGCCCGCGCCATCCAATGCCACGCCGCGCGCCGCCGGAGCTCCAGCGGGTAGACGGCGGGCTCGAAGGCGTCGAAGGCCGGCCAGGGGTCGCGATGCACCTGGTGGCGGTGCATCGCGCCCAGCGCCCGGGTGGTGGGCTCGAGGAGCCGGTCGTTCACTCGTCGGCGAGCGAATCGGCCGCGTCGTCGGCGGCGGCCGCGTCGTCCACGTCGACCTCGGGCTCGGCCATCTCGTCGTCAGCGGCCACGTTGGTGTGGGGCTCGCCCTCGACGTGGGCCGCGACGTTGGTGTCCGGGTCCTCGTCGCCGGCGGCGACGTTGGTGTGCGGCTCCTCGGCGTCACCGCCGCCGCAGCCGAATCCGATGGCGGGGGCCACGACCAGCGCGCTGGTCACGGCGAAGTGGAGGACTCGCTTGGTTCGCGTCTTTTCGCTCATGGGCGCGCAGCGTTCGCTGCGCGCCCCGATGCGTCAAGCGTCAGTGGTCGTGGCCGTGGCCGTCGGGACCGTGCGCGTGACCGTGCTCGATCTCCTCGGCGGCCGCGTCGCGGACGTCGACGACCTTGCCGCGGAAGTGGAGCTCCACGCCGGCGAAGGGGTGCTCCACCGAACAGACCACGGTCGGCCCCTGGACCTTCTTGATCCAGAGGGGCATCGGCTGGCCCTGGGGCCCGCGGGTCATGAAGGCCATGCCCGCTTCGAGCTTCGCGTCCTTCTCGAAGGAAGAGCGGGGCACGCGCACCGGCTTCAGGCCGCGCTTCGGCCCATAGCCCTGCTCGGGGGACACCACCGCCTGGAACTCGTCGCCGGCTTCCTTGCCGGTGAGCTCCTTCTCCAGCCCGGGCACGATGTTCTTCGCGCCGTGCAGGTACACCAGGGGCTGATCCTCGGCGCTGCGCTCGAGCTCACGACCGCTGGGGTCGAAGAGCGTGTAGCTGAGGGTGACGACCTTCTCGTTCTCGACCTTGCTCATGGGCCGCCGTCTGTACCCCGAAGGGTGAGCGAGGTCCAGGCGAGGGGATGGACGCGACCGCGCAGGTACCCCATAGGCGAGATTGCTCACGCACCCCCGATGGAGATATCCTCGGCTGCTGAACGGCGTTCCACCGCCGGAAGGAACTTGCATGCGTACTTCATCGCGTACCCTCTCTTCGCTGCTTCTCGCTGTCCTCGTCTTCGGAGGCTGCGACTGCGGCGACGACTCCGGTGAGGATGGCGACGGCGACACCGTCGGCACCGACATGGGCGGCACGGGCTCCGACATGTCCATGGACGGCCCGGACGGCAGCACCCCCACCTCGGACGGAGGCGGCAGCGGCACGGACATGGACACGCCGGTGACCGACATGGGCGGCGCGGAGGACATGCTCCCCGACGGCGCGGTGGTCCTCGACGGCGGCTCGGTGTGTTTCCCGGCGACCTGTCAGGGCCGGATCAACGCCTGCGGCGACTGCATCGACAACGACGGCGACGGCCTCGTGGACTCGATGGACCCCAACTGCCTGGGTGCCTGCGACAACAACGAGACCGGCCTCTACCACGAGATCCCCGGGGGCGACACGCCCAACTGCAAGCTCGACTGCTACTACGACAGCGACCAGGGCTCGGGGAACGACCGGTGCAGCTTCGACGCGCGCTGCGACATGGAGAGCCCGGACGAGCTCTGCCCCTACGTGGAGCCTCCGCCCGGCAACGCGCGGTGTGGCGAGACCCAGCCCGACGCGTGCCTGGACTTCTGCCAGCCCCTCACCCCCAACGGCTGCGACTGCTTCGGCTGCTGCGAGATCGCCGGCAACACCGTCTTCGTCGGCACCTACGACCGCGCCACCGACACCCACACCTGCACCCTCGAGGCGGCGATCGCCGGAGACTTCGAGGCCTGCCACCCCTGCACCCAGCAGACCGACTGCTTCAACGACTGCGGTCCCTGCGAGCTCTGCCTCGGGCGCGATCCCGAGGACCTGCCCGAGGAGTGCTTCCCCCCGCCCCCCGAGGACATGGGCACGCCCATGGACCTGGGTACCCCGCCCGACGGTTCGGCTCCCCCCGCCGACATGTTCACCCCCAGCCCGCGTTGCCCCGACGGTCGTCAGCCCTGTGGCCTCGACGGCGACGCCCTCTGTCCGGCCAACTACTTCTGTCTGACCGGCTGCTGCACGCTTTTCGGCTGAGCGCAGCCAACGGGGATGATCTACCAGTTTCGCGCATGGAGCTTCCGCGAGCGGACCGGCGGCCGGACCTATATCTCGGCCACCGAGGACCGGTCGGGCGTGTTCCTCTACCAGCCTTGAAGTAGGCTGGCGCGATGCGCCGTAGCCTCGCTCTCGCGTGCCTCGTCGTCGCCGCCGGTTGTGGCGACGACGACGGCACCGACCTCGCCCCCGATGGGAGCCTCCCCGACCTGGACGCCAGCCTCGACGGCGGCGTGACCACCGACGGCGGAGGCACCGACGGCGGCACCGAGACCGACGCCGGGACGCCCGACGCCGGGACCCTGGCCACCTACTTCGGTCAGGTGGTCTACGAAGACCGGCCCCAGGACCCGAGCGGCTTCACCGGGGTCGTGGTCGACACGCCGGCCCCGGAGGTCCGGGTCGAGCTCCTGGACGCGGGCGACGAGGTCCTCGAGACGGTCCGCACCGACGCCGAGGGTCGCTTCGCCTTCGAGGCGAAGATGGACGGCGTCACCGTGCGCGCCTGGGCGGACACCGAGCACGACGGCCACCAGGCCGTGGTCACCGACCGCCGCCGCCGCGCGACGACCTACTCCGTCAGCGCGCCCGCGGTGCCCGACGCCGAGACCTTGGTCCGCGCCACCGTCGACGAGGGCGGCGGACCCTTCAACATCGTCGCGGTGAGCTGGGAAGCCTTCGTGGCCTACGCGCCCTACGTGGGACCGGCGCCGACCCTGACCTACCGCTGGGAAGCCGCGGAGCCCTTCGGCTGCGGCTCCTGCTACGGCGACGACGAGATCTCGCTCGGCGGCGGGCTCGACGACACCGACGAGTACGACGATCTGATCATCCTCCACGAGCTCGGCCACTACTTCGTGGAGCACCACTCGGCCGACGACTCGCCGGGCGGGTCCCACCGGGACCAGCTCGTCTCTCCGGTGCTCGCCTATGGTGAAGGCATCGCCTACGCCTTCGCGGCGGTCGTCCGGGGCGCGCCGCTGATCCTGGACACCTTCGCCGGTTCGGTGCGCAGCATCGACGAGGAGGGGGTCACCCTCAACGGCGCCGACGACCCCGACTTCTACGGGACCACCAACGGCACCGCGACCGGGAACCTCCGCGAGGAGGTCGTCTCGGCCATCGCCTGGGACGCCTTCGACGCCGCCGATCCGGCCGAGCCCTTCGACCGGGTCTCCTTGGGTCTCGAGGACTGGATGCGCCTCCTCGTGGAGTACTTCGGGAGCGCCGGCGTGACCGATCGCGGCGCCTCGGGCATCGACCTCACCGACTTCCTGGACGCCCTCGTCTGCTTCAGCGGGGTCCCCGCCGACGACGTGGCCGCGCTGGCCCAGGACCGCGACTTCCCCTGGTCCGCTCCCGACTGCTGAGCTCCGTCAGGCGCCGACCCAGGGGAACCCCTGGGCGGCCAGGGCCCGGGGCGAGGCGCCGAGGTTGGTGACCTGGCGGCCCGACCCGGCGACGGCCCGGGTCGCCGCCGCGGCCAGGACGCAATAGCGGCCGCGGCACCCGACGACCACGGGTGCGTCCGCGGGGAGCTCCGCCATGCGGGCCTCGATCTCGTCGTGGGGAATCGAGAGGGCGCCTCGGAGATGCCCGTGCTCGTGTTCGTCGCGCGGCCGCACGTCGAGGAGCACCACCTCGCCCTCGCGGACCCGCCGACGGAGCTCCCGCAGGGTCACCGGTGACCACTGCTCGGGGAGCTCGTAGAAGGTGCGCACCAGCTCCCGCATGCGCGCGCTATGGGCTACCGCGGTCCCCTGGAGCGCGCCCAGCAGCGCCCGAACCTGCGCCGACGCGAGGCGCGAGAACACCTGGCGGCCCTCCCTCTCGCTCTCCACCAAGCCGGCGGCGTTCAGCACCTTGAGCTGCGCGCTGGTGTTCGCCTTGGACTGACCGAGCTTGTCCGCGAGCTCGGTCACCGAGTGCGGCCGCTGGTCCAGGAGACCGAGCATCGCCAGCCGGACCGGCGTGCCCAGGGCCTGGGCGATGGCCGCCACCTCGCCGTTCTTGATCTCGAGGGCGTCGTCGGGGGTCACGACCCCAGTCTGCTGCTCGCTCCGGTATCGGTCAATGCCACAAACGATCAAATGATAATTTGACAAATGGTCGAAGGGCCGGCATAAAGGGGGTCATGTCCAAGGCACTCTTCCTCACCCTCACCCTCACCAGCCTCGGCGCCTGCGCCGGGAGCCTCCCACCGCCGGCCACCTCCACGGAGATGCGCCATCGGGACGACGCCCGCGTCGTCTTCCAAGCCTCCGCCGACCTGTGGAAGAACGAGGTGAGCACCGCGCTCCACTACGCCGACAAGCTCCATGGGTCCTTCCAGCGCCAAGGCGTGGCCCCGGACGACATCCACATGGTCCTCGTCTTCCACGGCGAGGCCGGCTTCCACCTCCTGAACGACGCGTCCTTCGCGGCCGATCCCGGCGCCAACGGTCGGACCACCAACCCCAACGCGGAGCTCATCCATTCGCTGACCGAGCGCGGTGTCCGCGTGGAGCTCTGCTCCAGCACCATGCAGCAGCACGGCTGGACCGAGGCCGACCTCCACCCCGACGTGATCGTCGTCCCCGGCGCCCTGGTGCGCCTCACCGACCTGCAAATGGACGGCTACGCGCACCTGGACTTCGACTGAGATGGAAGCCTACGTCTACCCGATCGCGCTGGCTGCGATCTCGCTCCTGACCTTCGGGCTGGAGTGGGCCTTTCCCCACCGGAAGGACCAGAAGCAGCTCCGGCCCAACCTCGGCTGGGACTTCGTCCACCTGGTGATCAACGGCCACTTCCTGGGCCTGGCCCTCTACGGCATCGCCGACACCTGGATCCTCCCGCACCTGGACGGCTTCCTGGCCAGCCATGGGCTCAGTGACCTGGTCTATCGGAACGCCGCCGCCACCTGGCCGGTGTGGGTCCAGATCCTCGTCGCGCTCGTCGTGATCGACTTCCTCCAGTGGGCCATCCACGTAGCCCTCCACCGGGTCGGCTTCCTGTGGGAGACCCACAAATGCCACCACTCCATCGAGGACGGCGAGATGGACTGGATCGTGGCCTTCCGGTTCCAGTGGACGGAGATCGTGGTCTACCGGACCTTGCTCTATCTGCCCCTGGCCTGGTTCGGCTTCGGGCCCATCGCGGTGATGGTCCACGCGATCTTCGGCACCCTCATCGGACACCTGAACCACGCGAACCTGAACCTCTCCTGGGGCCCGCTCCGCTACGTCCTGAACAGCCCGAAGATGCACATCTGGCATCACGACTACGAAGGCGACGCCGAGACCACCAAGAACTTCGGGATCATCTTCAGCACCTGGGACTGGATCTTCGGCACCGCGTACATGCCGGACCATCCGCCCGAGCGCCTCGGCTTCCGCGGCGTGTCGACCTTCCCCAAGGACTTCCTCGGCGCCTCCGCCTGGCCCCTCACCGCGGTGCTGCCCGCGAAGGGTCGGCGATGGAGCGCGGCCTTCCTGGGCCTCGCCGTGCTGGGCCTGGGTTGGAGCCTGCGCAGCCCCTGGGAGACCGCCGCCGCTACCCCGATGATGGGCGAAGCCCAGGCCACCTCGCAGCCCTCCGGACCCGAGGAACCCCTCGACCCCTACGCCGCCGACGAAGGGGCGGCGACCGACGCCCTCGACGCCTTCGGGGACGACGCCCGGGCGGAGGGCTACGCCCATCCGGAGTGGATGGTCAGCGTGCCCGAGCTCGCGGCCGCGCTGGGCGCACCCCGGCTGGTGCTCCTGGACGTGCGCCCCGAGGAGCGCTTCGTCGCGGGTCATCTCCCCTCCGCTCGGCGCCTCGGCCGCGACGACTACTCGTCGGGGGATCCCTATCCGGGCATGAGCCGGTCCCCGGCCGAGCTCCAGGCGCTCCTTCGGGCCCACGGCGTGAACGACGACTCGGTCGTGGTCGCGATGACCGACGGCGGCCCCGAGGCGCACCGACTCTGGTGGACCCTCCGGGAAGTCGGCGGGCTCGACATCCGCGTCCTCGACGGCGGTGTGGGCACCTGGGTGGCGCGGGGCCATCGGTTGGCGGGCGGCGATGGCGCCGAGACCACCACCGGTGACGTCGCCCTCCATCCACCCGAGCGCGCGGCCGACGCCGGTCGCTGGAGCGAGGTCCAGCGCTTCCAGGACGAGCGGGGCGCGGTCCTGGTGGACGCCAGGAGCGCGGCCGAGCACGCCGGCGAGCAGCGTCACCCCGGCGCAGCTCGCGCGGGCGTCATCCCCGGCTCCCTGGCCTTGGAGTGGACCGCCCTCCTGCGCTCCGAAGACGACGCCCGCCTCGCCTCGCCGTCCGAGCTGAGCGCCACCCTCGCTCGCATCGACGTCGCGCCGGAGACCCCGGTGGTGACCTGGTGCCAGTCCGGGACCCGGAGCGCCGCGCTCGCCTTCGCGCTGCTCCAGCTCGGCGCCGACGAGGAGGACGTGCTGAACTACGACGGATCCTGGGCGGAGTACTCCCGCATCCAGCCGCCGCCCTCGGGATGAACCCGCCGCTTCGACTGCCCGTCGCGCTGATGGCCGGTGCCCTCGCCGCGCTCGTCGGCCTCGCCGCTCCGAGCGAGCCGCCGGGGGCCCACCGGGACACCCGGGGGGTGTCCCTGGGCCTCTTCGCCACCGACCCCGAGTTCGACTACGGCCCCATGCTGGGCGAGCTCGCCGCCCGCGGCGCGAGCGACGTCCTCCTGGTCGACCCCTGGGTCCAGGACGATGTCCACGGCACCTCGCTCGCGCGAGTCCCCGGCACCAGCCCCAGCGAGGCGACCCTCCGCCGGACGACGCGCCAGGCCCGGGCGTTGGGGCTCCGGGTCGGCTGGATGCCCATCGTCCGCCTGGCCCATCGCGCTCCCGGCGATTGGCGTGGCCGCATCGACCCACCGGCCGGCGCGGCCGCCTGGTTCGCGAGCTACGGCGCCGCGCTCCGCCGGGCGGCCACCGCCGCGGCCGCCGCCGAGGTCGATCTCCTGGTCATCGGCAGCGAGCTGAGCGCGCTCGAGCGCCACGAGGAGCGTTGGCGCGGACTCGTCGCCGACGTCCGCGCGCGCTTCGACGGTCGCCTCGCCTACTCGGCCAACTGGGACCGATACACCGAGGTCCCCTTCTGGGACGCCGTCGATGTCATCGGGGTCAGCGCCTACTTCCCCGACTCCCCGGGCATGTGGGCCCGCGAGCTCGCTCGCATGGAGGCCTTCGCCGGGGACCGCCCGCTCCTGCTGACCGAGGTCGGCTACCCCGCCCACGCGCGGGCCGCCGAGCGCCCCTGGGACGAGTTCGCCAGCGAGGAGCGCGCGCCCTGGCTCCAGGCGGAGCTCCTCCGCGCCTTCTGCGAGGCCTACGAGGCGCGCCCGGGTGCCGGCTACTACCTGTGGAACTGGTTCGGGGTCGGAGGCTCGCGGGACGCGAGCCACACCTTGCGGGGTAAACCCGCCGCCGGGGTCGTCGCGTGGTGCATGGACCACGTGCGCTCATCTCAGAGCTGACCCTTGCCGGTGACCACGTCGGCCAGGCTGCACTCGGCGTTGCTCGAGGAGGCCTGCTGCATCTCGTGGAGCTTCGCCGCCGGGAGCTCGGAGCCGCGGATGGTGTCGAGGACTTCCTTCACGCTGGTGTCCTTGGCGCCCCGGATGAGCGCGACCCGGGGTCGCTGGTCGCGACCGACGACCCGCACCAACTTCGCGCGCCGGAGCGGATCGAGCGCCTTCTCGAGCATGGCGCGCGGCACGCCGAGCCGGCGCGCCAGGGTACGCAGCCGGGGCGGCGGCCGGCCGGCGATCTCCGCCGCGGCGACGGCCTCGACCGCGGCGGCGGCGACCCCCTCCATCAGCCGGGAGCCGGGCCAGGGTTCGCCGAGGCGGTAGCCGTAGTTCTGCCAGTCGGTGAGGTAGGCCGCGACCTCGGCGCCCAGGAGCACCATCAGCCAGCTGGAGAAGATCCAGAGCAGGAAGAGCGGGATGGCCGCCAGACCCGCGTAGAGCGCGTCGTAGCGAGCCACGATGACCTGGGCCTTGAGCTCCACCAGGAAGGTCGCGTAGCCCAGCACCGCGGCCACCAGGCCCCCGATGAGCGCGGACTTCCAGGGCACCGGGGTGTTGGCGACGCCCTTGTAGACGATGCCGCAGGCGACGGTCCCGAGGAGCACGGCGATCAGATGCAAGATGGCGGGCGGGAACGACTCGGCCACGTGGAGCCGATGGAGCGTCGCCGCGGTGAGGGTGATCAGACCCGCGCCGATGGGCAGCAGGAAGAAGAGCCCGAAGTAGTCCCGGAGCCGTCGCTCCCACGGCCGGTGCCGGTCGGCGTCGAAGACGTCGTTGAGCGCGGCCTCCATCGCCGAGAAGACCAGGATGACGGCGTAGAGCAGGACCGGGAGCCCACCCCAGCCGAGGGCGGCCAGATCGGCGCCGTCGACGGTCGCCAGAAGCTGCCGGAGGGCCGTCGCCAGGCTGGTTCCCTCGCCCTCGCCCTCGAACGCGGTGGCCAACCAGGGGTCGAGCACTTCGTGGCGCAATGGCGAGTAGACGCCCGCCATGTTCAAGATCGTCACGAGTAGGACGAGGAAGGGAACGGCGGCGAACGCGGTATCGAACGCGAGACTGCTGCCCTTTTCCAAGGGACGCCGGTGAAGGAAACCCTTGGCCAGCCACTTCGCCGCCCCGAGAAACGACGGTTTCGTTCGCCAATCGACGCCGACCACACCCCATGGCTGCTGCAAAGGGGGCCTCGGGGCAAGTCTCTGGCGGGGGGATATCCAAAAACGTCGCACCCCAGGGCTAGCTTCCTCCTCGTTCGACGTTACAGGTGTTCAGTGCTGCGCATCCTTTCCGGATTCTGAGCACGGGTCTTGCACACCTTCTCGTCGTCAGACCCGGCGAAAGGACGAACCATGAGCCCCTCGACGAAAACCCAGGCCCCTCTTCAGCTCTCGCTCATCGAGCCGATGGAGCAGACCGCTCTGCCCTTCGCGGCCGCCGAGCACCTGGACAACGCATCGCTCGCCGCCCACCTGGGCGCGATCGCCGATGCCCTCGAGGCAGCCCGCGAGAACGTCCATCGGGTGCGCGCCTTCCGCGCCGCCGCGGCCTCCGTGGTCGACCACCCCGAGCCCCTCGCCTCGATGAGCCGCGAGGAGCTCGAGGAGATCCCCGGCATCGGACCGCGCATCGCCAGCGTGCTGCGCGATCACGTCGACAGTCGTTCGCGGGGCATGCTCGAGCGCCTCCATGGCGCGGTCGGCCCCCTCGACCACCTGACCCTCCTCGACGGCGTGGGCGAGGTCCTCGCGGAGCGGATCCACGACACCCTGGGCGTCGAGTCGCTCCGGGACCTCGCCGAGCGGATCGACGACATCGACGACGTCGACGGCGTCGGCGCCGCGACCGCCAAGCGGATCCGCGAGAGCCTGGACGCCATCCTGACGCGACGACGGACTCCGGTGCGCGCTCGCCGCCGCCCGCCGGTCCGCCTCCTGCTGGAGGTCGACGAGCACTACCGCCGCGCCGTGCGGCAGGGCTCCCTGCCGAAGATCGCGCCGCGCCGGAACAACCCCGACGAGGAAGCCTGGCTGCCCATCCTGCGCACCGAACTCGAGGGGTGGTCCTTCCGCGCGATGTACTCCAACACCGAGCTCGCCCACGACCTGGACCGGACCGACGACTGGGTCGTGATCTTCGGCGAGCGTGACGGCGAGGAGATGCAGGCGACGGTGGTCACCGAGACCCGGGGCCGGATGGTCGGCGAGCGCGTCGTTCGCGGCCGCGAGGGCGAGAGCCGTCGTCACCACCTCGACCGTCGCGTGGGGCCGAGCAGCCACGCCGCGTGACGGCCGGGCCGCTTCTCCCACGCCGCAGCCGCTCGGCCTTCGCTCGACTCCGCCAGCGCGACCCCGTCGTCGCCGGCGGGGTCCGCGCGGGGGCCTGCTAGCGACCACGGCGCCGATCCACTAACCTCGGGGTCAGGAGAGCGGCAAGCCGCCGAGGAGTAGAGACCATTTCAGCCAAAGTCTTCGTGGGAAACCTCAACTATCGGACGACGAAGGAGGCGCTCGTCGCGTTCCTGTCGCCGGCCGGTGAGGTGGTCGATGCCTTCCTCCCGACGGATCGGGAAACGGGGCGACCCCGGGGTTTCGGGTTCATCACCTTCGCCAGCGAGGACCAGGCTCGGGCCTGCATCGAGCAGTTCAACGGCGCCGACTTCGAAGGGCGACAGTTGAACATCAACGCCGCCGACGACCGCCGGCGCGGTCCGGGCGGTCCGGGTGGCGCACCCCGAGGTGGTCCCGGAGGTCCGGGTCGCGGAGGCCCGCCACGTCGCGGCCGTCCCTCCCCGATCGCCGAGTTCAAGCGCGGCGGCCCGTCGGACCGGCCTCCGCCGCGCCGGTCCGCTCCGCCTCCCTCGCCCGAGGAGCTCGCCGCTCCTTCCTACGACCCCGACGACCGCAAATTCAACGACGGCGGGGCCGACGAGGAAGAGCCGTCGTGGAAGAAGAAGAAAAAGAAGCGTAAGGGCAGCCGGCGCGGTCTCCGCGCCAAGAAGCGCAGCCTCTGAGGCCCCCGAGGGTGGAGCGTTCGGCCCAGACCGGGCGCCGCCTGCGCGTTCTCGGCGAGCGGCTCCGTCGGCGCCTCGGCGGCGTCACGTCCCGCGCTTTCTTCGAAGGCCTGGCCGGCGCGGCGCGGCTGCACCCGGCGGCGCGACCCGAGCGGCATGGGGTCGAGGTCCTCCGAGACATCCCCTATCGAAGCACGGGTCGGCCGGAGCACCTGCTCGACGTCTATCGCCCTCGCGAGCGCACCGCGCCGCTCCCGGTGATCCTGCACATCCACGGAGGCGGCTTCCGCATCCTGTCCAAGGACACCCACTGGGTGATGGGGCTGGCGTTCGCCCGCCGCGACGCGGTGGTCTTCAACGTCAGCTACCGCCTGGCCCCCGAGCATCCTTTCCCCGCGGCCGTCGACGACGTGTGTGCTGCCTACGAGTGGGTCCTGGACCACGCCGCTGAGTTCGGGGGCGACCCCTCGCGCATCGTCGTGGCCGGCGAGTCCGCGGGCGCGAACCTGACGACGAGCGTGGTCCTGGCGACCACCTTCGAGCGCCCCGAGCCCTACGCGCGGCGGGTGTTCGAGCGCGGCGTCGTGCCCGTCGGCGCGATGCCCTTCTGCGGCCTCCTCCACGTCTCCGAGATCGCCCGCTTCGCGCAGCGTCGGCCCCTCTCGCCCTGGGTCACCGACCGGATGGACGAGATCGAACGGGGCTACCTCGGCGGCGATCCACCAGAGCACGGGTTGGACCTCGCCAACCCGCTGGTGCTCCTAGAGTCGGAGGTCGAGCCCCGCCGCCCGCTGCCCCCCTTCTTCGCCCCGGTGGGGACCAAGGATCCGATCCTGGACGACACGCGGCGACTCGAACGCGCGCTCGCGCGTCGCGGTGTGGCCTGCGAGACGACGTACTACCCGGGCGAGCCCCATGCCTTCCATGCCTTCGTCTTCCGAGAGAACGCACGCCGCTGCTGGGCGGACGCGTACCGCTTCGTCGAGCGGTGCACCTCGGTGGGTTGAGCGATGACCGCGTGGCTCCGTCATCGGCTGGCGACGGCCGCCCAGACGCGCCGGATCCTCGGGCTGGTCCGGCCCTACATGGGGCGCTTCGTGTTGGCGACCGTCTTCCTCCTCCTCGGGAGCGGGATCGGTCTCGTCTACCCGCAGGCGCTCCGCTACGCCCTCGACGAGACCACTCGGAGCGACGCCGACCTCGCCACCTACGACTCCATCGGCCTGGGCATCGTCCTGCTCTTCTGCGTCCAGGCGGTCTTCACCTGGTTCCGCCACTACATCATGAGCTGGCTCGGCGAACGCGCGGTGGTGGACCTGCGCGTCCGGGTCGCGTCCCACATGCTCCGGCTCCCTCCGGGCTGGTTCCACGACCGACGGAGCGGGGAGCTCGTCGGACGCATCGCCGGCGACGTCGCCACCCTGGACGGCTTCGTGGGGGGCAGCCTGAGCATGGCGCTGCGAAACGCGGTGCAGCTCGTCGGTTCCGCGGTCCTCCTCTTCGTGGTGAACGCGTCGCTGGCGGTCTTCATGTTCGCGACGGTGCCCGCGATGGTGACCATCGTGCTCGGCTTCGGGCGGTACATCCGCAAGCTCAGCGGCGGTGTCCAGGACGCGCTCGCCGAGACCAACGCGCGCATCCAGGAAGCCTTCGGCGCGATCGGCACGGTCCAGGCTTTCGGCCAGGAGACCCGGGAGACCGAGCGCTACCGCGACGGAACCCAGCACGCCTTCGGCCGCGCCCTGCGCCTGGCCCGGTGGCGGGCGTCCTTCTTCGCGATCGCCACCCTAGCCGGCTACGTCGCGCTCGGCGCCATCCTCTGGCTCGGGATCCGCCGCGTGGCCGCGGGGGAGATCACCGCGGGCGACCTGATGGCCTTCGTCCTCTACTCGAGCATGGTCGCCGGCTCGTTGGTCTCGATGGCGTCCCTCTGGCAGTCGCTGCAGCGCGCCGGCGGAGCCACCGAGCGGCTCTTCGAGATCCTGGACACCGAGCCCGAGGTCCAGAGTCCGCCGGCGCCGGTTTCGCTGCCCGCCGGGCCCCAGCCCTTGGTCTTCGAGGATGTCCGCTTCGCCTACGGGGAGAAGGACGGCGACGTCCTGCGCGGCATCGACCTGCGCATCGAGCCCGGGGAGACGGTCGCCCTCGTGGGGCCTTCCGGGGCCGGCAAGACCACGATGACCAACCTCGCGCTCCGCTTCTTCGATCCCACCGCCGGGCGCCTGACCCTCGGAGCGGTGGACTTCCGGGAGGCAGACCTGAACGCGCTCCGCGCCCGCATGGCGGTGGTGCCGCAGGACCCCGTCCTCTTCGCCGACTCGATCCGGGCCAACATCGCCTACGGCCGCCCCGACGCGACCCAGGAAGAGATCGAGGCCGCTGCGCGGCGGGCGTTCGCGGCGGACTTCATCGACGGCTTCGCCGCCGGCTACGACACCGTGTGCGGTGAGCGGGGCGTGAAGCTCAGCGGCGGTCAGCGGCAGCGGATCGCCATCGCCCGCGCGCTCCTCGTCGACCCGGACATCCTGATCCTCGACGAGGCCACCTCGAGCCTCGACGCGGCGAGCGAGGCCTACGTGCAGCAGGCCCTGGCCGAAGCGGCCAAGGGTCGCACCACCCTGATCATCGCCCATCGACTCTCCACCGTGCGCGACGCGGACCGGATCGTGGTGCTCGACCGTGGTCGCATCGTCGAGCAAGGACGCCACGAGGAGCTGATGGCCGCGCGCGGGCTCTACCGCCAGCTCGTCGAACACCAGCTCGAGCGCCCGTTCGTCGACGACGACCCCCAGGCCGCGGCGCCCCTCCGCGCCGGAGGCGAACGATGAGGCCCTCGCACCCCGAGTTGCCCCCGGCGAGCCGCCGCGAGCGGCGTCGCGAACGCGAGGAGCGCTCCCACACGCCGCACCCCACCCGGGCGCGCGCCCAGCGGCTGGTGGTCGGTGCGCTGACCCTGCTGGCCGGGGCCGGCCTCGGCTGGCTCGCCTCGGACGCGACCAAGGAGGATCGCTTCCGCGAGATGAGCAACATCGCCGAGGCCCTCATGGAGGAGGAGGGCGGCGCCGCGTGGCCGCCGCGCCAGCTCGAGGGGACCCTCGACGCCGGCACGACTCGGCCGAGCGACATGGGGCCCCCGGAAGACGCGGGGCCGCCGCTGCCCACGCTCCCGCCGTCGCGCCCCGGCTTCCAGGTGCGGCAGGAACGGCGGAGCGGGCTCTACCTGCTCGAGGCGGTCATCGGCGACGCGGACTTCGACGATCCGCTGCCGCTGGTGGTGGTCCTCCACGGCCGCGGCGACCGCGCCCACGTGCCCGGGGGACCCTTCCTGGGACTCACCCACCCGGTGCGGGTGGTGGTGCCCCAAGCCCCCGAGCCCCTCGGGGAGGGGTGGCAGTGGCTCCCGGTCCGGGTCGGCGACGGCCTGGTGGACCGTCTCTCGTCGACCCTCTTCGAGACCGCCGACGACCTGGCGCGCTTCATCCGGGAGCTCCAGGACGCGCGCCACACCCAGGGGCGCGCCATCGTGACCGGCTTCAGCCAGGGCGGCCTGCTCACCCTCACCCTCGCGGTCCACCACGACGACGTCGTCGGCTACGCCATCCCTCTCGCCTCGTGGCTGCCTCCGCCGCTGGAGCCCTCGTACCTCCGACGGGACCGCGAGGTCTCGCCCATCCGCTCCATGCACGGCACGGCGGATCCGATCATCCCCATCGACCCCACCAACGCGCTCTTCGGCCGGCTCCAGGAGATCGGCTTCGACGTGGAGCTCGTCCAGGTGCCCGGCGTGGAGCACACCATGAACGGCGACATGGACGCGCTCTTCCACGAGTGGCTCGAAGAGTCCGTGTGCTGGATGGTCCGCGACGAGGTCTGCGAGGAGGCCGCCCACGAACGCGGTCTGGCGCTGCGCGACGTCCCGATCGAGAGCGACGCGGGCGCCGACGCGCTCGACGCAGGCCTCGACGACGCCGCTCTGGACGCAGCGACCGACGCCGCCCCTAGCCGCGCCGGGACCGCGCTGGACGCCGGCGCGCACGACGCGGGCATCCCGGACGCGGGACCTCCGCCCCCGCCGCGCCCTCCGTTGCCTCGGTCGAGCCCGCTGCCCGAAGCGCTGCGCATGCCCGACGACGCCCTGGATCGTCGGCTCCCCCGCTGAAGCGATCCCGCGGCTGCCAGGTGCGAGGGCGCGCTTTTACCATGACGCGTCGCACCATCGCGCTCGTTGGCAGGCTTCCTGCTTTTGTTTCGGGCAACTCGCGCGGAGAGCGCGCGCATCGCGAATCGAAAGAGCGGGGGAAGAGCCCAATGCAGAAGTACACCAACGAAAACGAGAACCAGGACGAGATCCTCAACAACCTCGAGGCGCTGTGCCGGCAGAACGCGCTGTTCGGCCCGGACGGCGCGTCCACCCTTGGCGACGAGGACGACGGTTGGATGGGCATGGATCGGAACCGACGGATCGAGCTCCAGTTCGAGTGCGTCGGCCGTAGGCTCGCCTGACGGAGGTGTGGCGTGCCTGCAGGTGCGTCACACCCTTCGCGCCATCCGCGCGCGAAGTGCGTCAGTCGCTACGCATGATGCGCCGCGTCGGATTCTCGACGCGGCGCGTTGCGTTTGCGGGGTCGTAGCCTCGACCCCACACCCCGGGGTTCAGCCCCACAGCGCCGCCGGGAAGGGCGCGATGTGGTCGCCCTCGTAGGTGATCCCCGGCTCGCGATCGCGCTCGATGAGCAGCGGGCCATCGAGGTCCACCACGCGGGCGCCCTCGGTGAGCAGGAGCGCCGGCGCGATGGCCAGCGAGGTGGAGACCGCGCAACCGACCATGATCTCGAGGCCCGCCGCCCGCGAGGCGTCGTGGACCTCGAGCGCCGGGCGGAGCCCACCGGTCTTGCCGAGCTTGAGGTTCACGCCGTCGTAGCGCTCGGCGAGCCGCGCCACGTCGGCGACCCCGTGGCAGCTCTCGTCGGCATAGACGGGCACCGCCAGCGCTCCCCGCCGAAGGGGCGCGTCGGCGTCGCGCGGCAGGGGCTGTTCGATCCCGATCACCCCCAGCGCGGCCAGCGGCTCGGCGACCCGCTCCAGCGCGGGCCACGACCAGGACTCGTTCCCATCGACGACCAGCGCGGAGCTCGGGGCCCCCCGTCGCGCGGCCGCCGCCAGCACGACCGCGTCCTCGGGCCCCGCCTTGAGTTTCAGCGTGCCGAACGAAGCGCGCTCCCGGGCGCCGCGCTCCACCGCCTCGGCGGAGTCGATGCCCAGCGTGTACGCGGTGCGTGTCCCGGTGAAGGCCGGGCGCCCGAGGAGCTGGTGGATCCGCACCGAGCGCCGGCGGCACTCGAGGTCCAAGAGCGCGAGGTCGACCCCATTGCGGGCCGCCCCGGGCGGCAGCGACTCCAGCAGCGCTTCGGGCTCGCCCCGGAGCTGGTCGAGCACGCTCTCGACGGTCTCGCCGTACCCGTCGTAGGGCACGCACTCGCCGCGGCCGAGGACGCCGTCCCGATCCCGCACCTCGACCACCACCACGACGGTCTCGCGCCGGGCGACCTTGGCGGTGCGGAAGACCCCGCGGATCGGCCAGCGCTCGACCCGCGCCGCGAGCTTCACCGGAAGCGGTCGATCAGATCGAGGACCAGCGGGCTCGACCAGTCGCGGGACCCGTCGTAGCGAAAGCGCACGGTGCCCCGGCCGTCGATGATCCAGGTCTCGGGGTAGAGCTCGGTGCCGAACATGCCCTGCACGATCGCCTTGTCGGGATCGTAGAGGTAGGTGACGCGCGGGTTCTGGGGCAGCACCGAGGCGACCGCCTCCGGGCCCGAGTCGGTGGAGATCGCCACGACCTCCACGTCGTCCATGGTCTCGGTCATGTGCGCCAGGAGCTCCAGGCTGGGCAGCTCCTCCAGGCAGGGCGCGCAGTCCTTGCTCCAGAAGTTCAGCACCACGACCTTGCCGCGCTGATCCTCGAGGGACCACGGTCGGCCGTCGCCGTCGGGCACGGTGAAGTCCGGCGCCACCCGCTCGTTGCCGTAGTAGTGGGGGAAGCCCCCGCCGCCTTCGGTCACGAGCTCCTCGTAGCGCTCGTCGCCCAGCATGGAGCGAAGCGGCGCCTCGTCGGCGCGAACCACGGCGTCCTTCAGGGCCATGGCCACGACCACGACCAGAGGCAGGGCGATGACCCCCGTGAGCACCGCGGCGAGGATCTCGCGGCGGGCGCGCTCCGGGTCGCGGCTTCGCTTCGGTCGGGTCTCTTCCTGGTCCTGCCCGCTCGGGCGCTTCGCGTCGGTCTTCTTCTCGCTCACGATTCCACGTGTCCCTTGGAGGGATCCCAGCCGGCGAGGGGGTCCTCGACCTGCGGGGGGTGCACCAGCGCGTCGCCGATGCGCAGGGCGATGCCCTGGTCGTCTTCCACGAAATGGTCCGCCAGCTGATTGGCGGCGTCGCTCTCGAAGCGCGCCGGCACCCGCCCCCCGCGGACGTCGCACCAGAGCTGGCCTTCGCCGTCGAGGCGCAGGGTCGCGGGATCCAAGCGCTCCACTCGGTCCCCCGAGAGCCGCAGCTCGAGGCCCTCGGCGTCCACCGCGACCGAGCGCACGAAGTAGGGCGCGCCCTCGATGGTCGCGTAGACCCAGTGGATGTCGTTGAGCAGGCAGAAGCGGCCGTCGGGCGCCCGGTCGATCCAGCTCGCGAAGGAGCGGATCAGGTTGGGGTGCTCGATGGGCACCTCGCCGTCGAACCAGTGGCCCAGCCGATCGCGGCGGATGTTCGTCTCGCGGGTGTAGCCGCGCTTGAGCATCTCTTCGGGGGTCACCCGGCTGCCATACCACGGGGGGCGCCCCCATGCCCGCTGAGACCCCTTGCGGTACCGGCCGAAACGAATAGAGTCGGCCGCCATGAGCGACGTCGTCCTTTTCCTCCGCGAAACCTTCCCCAGCCTCTTCGAGAAGGGCGTGGCCGACCTGGAGGCGAAGGCGGCCTCCGGTGACGCCAAGGCCCAGGCCGCGCTGGCCGACGTGAAGGGCGCCACCGGCGCCGTGGTCCTCGAGGTCGAGGGCGAGGAGACCGTCTACCTCCGCGCCGACCAGGGCAAGATGACCGTGCTCGACGCGGCTCCGGCGCCCGGCGACGTGAAGCTCGCCGTGGCCGCGCCCGCGAAGGCAATGGAGATGCTCCTCGGCGAGGCCAAGGCCGCCGGCGAGCTCGAGGACGAGAAGGCGGCCCAGCGCGCCGTCATGACCGCCAGCAAGCGCCTGCAGGACGCCCTCGGCGCGACCAGCCTCGAGTTCCACGTCATCGCCACCGGCGTGCCCGACCTCGGCGACGTGCCGATCAAGATCGGCCTCAACGCGCCGGAGCCCCCCCAGGATCCGAAGTTCACCGCCACCATCGCCTACGACGACATGGAAGCGATGCAGAACGGCGAGACCAACCTCCAGGCCCTCTTCATGGGCGGCAAGCTCCGCATGGCCGGCGATTACTCGCAGGCGCTCCAGATCGGCATGCAGATCATGGCGCAGATGCAGCAGGGCTGAGCCCGCCGCACCGATCCCGCGCCGAGGTGTGCGTTCGCACGACGTGCAGCTCGTGGAAGGGCGAGCTGAAACGCGTTCGTCTATCCTCCTCGGCGCATGCGCTCCTCCCGCTTCCTTCTCCTCGCCGCGCTGGTCGCCCTCGGCTGCGGGGACGACGACGTCACCCCGATCGACGAGGTCGACGCGGCCGTGCCGGACGCCGCGGTGGTCCGCTGCGTCCCCATGGATCTGCACTGGTCGTCGCCGCCGGTCGCGACGACGCCCGGGGTCGCCCGGGAGGCCACCGTCGCCCTCGAGGTCGACGTCTGCGACCCGCTGACCCTCGCGATCGAGGTCGCCGACCCGGCCATCGCCACCGCCCCGGCGTCGGTGGTCGTGTCCGCCGACCAGAGCTCGGTGGCCCTCCTCGTCGAGGGCGTGGCGCCCGGGACCACCACGGTGACGGCGCGCCACTCGGCCGAGGGCGAGACCTACGAGGCGACGCTGGAGGTCCGCGTCGCCCCGGCCACGGTGCCGGCCTGCGAGGGCTCCGTCAGCGGATCGCTGGAGCCGGGCGGCGAGGTCCGCGCCCCGAGCGGGATCGGCGTCGCGCTCCAGGCGGGGGCGGCGGACCCGGGGGCCGCCCACGTGGAGCCCTTCGACGCCACCGTCGCCTGCGCCGAGGACATCGTGCCCGCCGGCTACCGGGCGCTCGGCGGCGCCGTCACCGTCGGACCCACCCACGTCCGGCTCTCGCGGGAGATCCCCATCACCGTGCCGGCCGAGGTGGCCCTGCTCCCGGAGGGCGCCCGGTGGGGTCACGTGGAGCTCGCCTACGTGGGCACGACGGTCCACGAGCCTCGGATCGTCCCGGTGGCCAGCCCCGACTTCGTCGGTCGGCCGGGCTTCGTGACTTTCCTGGTCCCGCGGCTGGGCACCTACCAGGCAGTGGTCCGCGAGGACGCGCCGACCACCCGGGCTCGCACCTTCACCTATCGCGGCATCATGGGCGTCTCCATGGGCTCGGCCGGGGCCGCGCTCATCGGCACCCACAACCCGGAGCGCTTCGACTTCGTGGGGCCCCTCGGCGGGCCCGTCGATTGGATCCACATGCTCCACTACATCCGCACCTGGCACCTCGGCGGCTTCTGCACCGAGGCCGAGCGGCAGGTGGACCCGGAGGGCTGCGCCGCCGGCGCCAGCGTGGACCGGACCCCGGCGAACCCGCGCCTGAACGAGGTGCGCCAGGACTTCGAGCACTGGAACTTCGTCGACGACCTCGGCGGCCAAGGGGGCACCTTCGACCGCCGCTCCTACATCCAGATCTTCCGGGACCTCGCCCGGATGCACGAGAACCCCAACTCCACCCGGAGCCTCGATCTCTTCGCGCCGAACATCACGCCCCCCGGGGTCCCGGACTCCGAGCGGATGCGCACCGACGCCGAGCGCTGCGCCGACCCGGTCGTCATCCCTCCGAACGCCGAGGGCGGTGACGCCGACGCCGCCACCGGCTTCTACGACGACGAGTACAACCCGGAGGGCCGCTACCCGGTCATCACCTTCTGCGACGGCAACGAGATCACCGTGGACGGCAGTCGCGACATCGGCGTCTGGAACCCCGATCCCGACGCGCCCCAGGACCGGCCCATCGAGGTCGCCCTCGCCGTGGACATCGACGGCGACGGTAAGCGGGGCCCCGGCGAGCCCGTGATCCGTCAGGGCCGCGAGCCCTTCGAAGACTGCGGCCTGGACCAGCTCTGCGACGAGGACGAGCCCGGCTACGACGCGCTCACCAACCCGGACCCGGCGGGCGACGACTACGACTGGCAGTACAACCCCACCGGGACCGAGAAGAACTGGCTCCGCGACTACGTGGGCGATCCGGTCGGCGACTGCACCAGCCCGCCGGCGGGCCCCGGGGTGGGCGAGCTCTTCCAAGACACGGGCCTCGACGGAGTCGCCGGGACCCCGCAGCTCGGCGAGGGCGGCTACGACGCCGGCGAGGGCGACGAGTGCTGGACGATGTCGCGGGGCATGGCCCGGATGCTGGCCAACAACCCCCGGAGCTTCGTCCTCGATGCCGACGAAGAGGTCCTGCGCGACCTCGACTTCTTCGGGGACGGAGGGGTCCGGGACCTCTTCAACTTCGCCTCGAACCAGGACCAGCTCGCCGGCGCCTTCGTGGCCCGGGGCTACCCGATGGCCCTCTTCGACGGTCACGCCTCGCTCGCGTTCGACGGCGACGATCGGGACAACGCCTTCGACCATCAGCAGGTGCCCTGGGACGACCTGGGCGGTCATCTCCAGCTCCGCTACGGCCACGTCGACGCCAACGAAGCGGAGCTCGAGGCTGGCGACGGCGCGCACGTGGGGACCAACGCCCAGATCCTCAACCGGTTGCTCGCCGTGGTGAGCTGGATGAGCCACCGCTGGCCCGACGGGGACCGGACCGTGGTCAGCGACACGATCTGCACCTCGCTCAGCGGGTCCTGCGACTACGTGAACTACTTCACGTTCGACTTCACCTCGTCCCGCGACCGCACCGGCCCCGTCTCGGTGGTCCTCCCGCCGGGGTACTTCGAGGAAGAGAACGCCGGCATGTCCTACCCGGTGGTCTACGTCCTCCACGGCTACGGCATGACCCCCGACGACCTGCTGCCCACGGGCCTGCTCCTCTGGAGCTACATGGGGTCGCGCCGGCTCGGGGCCGCGGGGCGGCTCCAGAAGATGATCTTCGTTTTCCCGGACGGCGCCTGCCGCGGCGACGAGTGCCTCCGCGGCACCTTCTTCGCCGACTCCCCGGACTCGAACCCGGGCGGCGCACAGATGGAGACCTTCATGCTCGATCTGATGGACCACATGGACGCCAACTACCGGACCCGCTCCCCGGAGGCCTTCCCGGTCGTCGAGTAGTAGCGGCAAGGGCATCCGCCTGACGGCGGGGCAAGGGCATCCGCCTTGGCGGGGCAAGGGGCAGCACCCCTTCGAACTCGCCCTGCGGGCTCGTTCTCCGGCGTGCTGCTACGTGCTATCCCCTTCGGAGAGCCGTCGTGAGCGACAAGAAGAAGAAGCGAGGATCGACCGCCGAAGAGGCCCGCCTGCTGACCATCCTCGATTCGATGGTGGAGGCGGTCTACGTCACCGACGCCAAGGGGCGGGTCACGCTCACCAACTCGGCCCTGGACGACCTGATGCCCAAGGACGTCGTCGGCCGCCGCGCGAAGAACGTCATCAAGAACGACGAGCTGAAGCGCGCAATCCGCCGAGCCCGGAAGAAGGGGGTCGCCGGTCAGGTGGAGCTCGAGGCGACCATCGACGGGAAGGACCACGCCTTCCACGCGCAGATCTCGCCGCTCCCCGATGGCGAGGGGGTGGTCACCGTGCTCCACGACGTGACCCAGCTCCGGGCCACCGACCGCATCCGTCGGGACTTCGTGGCCAACGCCAGCCACGAGCTACGGACGCCGCTGACGGCCATCCGCGGCTTCGCCGAGACCCTCCGGGACGGTGCCCTGAACGACCGGCCGACCGCCGAGCGCTTCCTGCAGGCGATCCTCCGCCATGCCCTCCGGCTCCAGCGCCTCGCCGAGGACCTCACGACCCTGGCCCAGGCCGAGTCCCTGAAGCAGAACTTCGAGCCCGTGCAGACCGACCTGCGCGCCGTGTGCCGGGACAGCGCCGGGAGCCTCGAGGGCGCCGCCCACGCGAAGGGCATGACCCTGCGCTTCCAGCTCCCCGAGGAGAAGGTGGTGGTCGACGTGAGCCCGCGCGCGCTCGACCACGCCCTGACCAACCTCATCGGGAACGCCATCAAGTACTCACCGGAGAAGACGACGGTCACCATCCGGCTGCGCGAGGACAGGGACAACGCCGTCCTGGAGGTCGAGGACCAGGGCCCGGGGATCCCGGCCCACCTGCGGCAGCGGATCTTCGAGCGCTTCTACCGCATCGACGGCGGTCGCTCGCCCGAGCAGGCGGGCACCGGCTTGGGTCTCTCCATCGCCCGGAACATGATCGACCGGGTCGGGGGCGAGCTCTCGTTGGTCCCCCGCGCGGAGCCCGGGGCGCTCTTCCGGATCACCCTGCCCCTCGACGACGACGACGAGGACGAGTTCTGAGCGCGCCGGCCGAGCTCCGCCGCGCCCTCCTCGAGTGGTACGACCGCGAGGGCCGGGACCTGCCGTGGCGCCGCACCTCGGACCCCTATGCCATCTGGGTCAGCGAGGTGATGTGCCAGCAGACCCGCGTCGACACGGCGATCCCCTACTACCACCGATTCCTGGAGCGCTTCCCGACCCCCGGGGACCTCGCCGAGGCCACCGAAGACGAGGTCCTCGCCGCCTGGAGTGGCCTCGGATACTACCGGCGGGCGCGCTTGCTCCACGCGGGGGTCAAGGAGGTCGTCGCCCAGTACGGCGGCGCGGTGCCCCGAGGCGCCGAAGAGCGTCGCGGTCTCCCGGGGGTCGGGCGCTACACGGCGGGAGCGCTGGGCTCCATCGCCTTCGACCTGCCGGAGCCCATCGTCGACGGGAACGTGGCCCGGGTGCTCAGTCGCCTGGACCGCATCGAGACCCCGCTGGGCCGCGCGGAGACGGAACGGGCCCTCTGGACTCGCGCCGAGGCGCTGGTCGCGGGACCCCGGCCTGGGGACTTCAACCAGGCGCTGATGGAGCTCGGGGCCCTGGTGTGCACGCCCAAGGCCCCGGGCTGCGGAGCGTGCCCGTGGGCCGCCGACTGCGCGGCCCACGCCGCCGGTGTGGAGACCTCCCTGCCGGTCCCCCGGCCCAAGAAGAAGCCGGTGCCGGTCAGCCTGACCGCGGTCGTCGCCACGCGCGGCCGGGGTGCCGATCGGGAGGTCCTCCTCGAGCGCCGGGCCCAGGGCGAGCTCTTCGCCGGGTTGTGGATGGTCCCGATGGTGGAAGCCGGGCCGACCCAGCTCGCCCTCGGCGACGAGGCCGCCGGGTCCCTGCGGGACGACGCGCAGCGCTGCGCCCGGGAGCACGGGGTGAGCGGGACCCTCGAGGCCGACCCCCGGGGCGAGGTGATCCACGTCCTCAGTCACCGGCGCTACCGGGTCCGCGTCTGGCGGCTGAGCGCGGCGCGGACCCGGCCGGAGAGCCCCCTGGTTCCCCAGCGCCTGGATGGTCTGAGCGAGCTCGGCGTCCCCCGGCTGACCCACAAGATCCTCTCCGCGGCCCTTCCCTCGCACGAGTCGTAGGGGTCACCCCGTTGATCCCGGCGCGCCCCTTTGGCAGGGTCGCGCCCGAAAGCGAGGTTCCCGGATGAAGCGGCAGTGGTGTGGTTGGACGATCGTCGTCGGGGCGTTGGCTCTCGTCGCGTGCAGCAAGTCGACCGTGATCGAGCGCGACGGCGGCGGCTCGGTCGACGTCGACACCGGCGTCGACGCCTGCGGCGCGCGCGGCGCGGCCTGCTGTGACGGGGACCTCTGCGAAGCCGGGCTCACCTGCACCGCGGGCCTCTGCGTCGCGCCGGACTCGTGCGGCTTCGTCGGCGAACCCTGCTGCGACGGCGAGTGCACCGCGGCCAACGCGATCTGCGACGCCGGGCTCTGCGTGCCCGACGAGATGCCCGCCTGCGGCGACGCCGGCGAACCCTGCTGCGACGGCGGCCTCTGCGCGCGGAGCGACCTCACCTGCCTCCCGGAGGGGATCTGCGGCCCCGGCGAGCCCGAGTGCGGCCAGCTCGGGCTGCCCTGCTGCGACGGCGAAGGTTGCGCCGACGGGGTCTGCCTGGATGGCGTCTGCGCGCCCGAGCCCACCTGCGGCGTCGTCGGGACCGAGTGCTGCGCCGGCGGCGCCTGCGACGAGGGCCTCTGCCAGGGCGGGAGCTGCGTGGCCTGCGGCGCCGAGGGCGACATCTGCTGCGCGGGTGAGTCCTGCGCCGGCGACGCCGTCTGCCAGGGCGGGATCTGTGAAGGCTGCGGCGGGCCGGGCGAGGTCTGCTGCGGTGGCGGCGCGTGCGACGGCGGTGGCTGCTGCGTGCGTGGCGCGTGCGTCGGCAATGGCGACAACTGCATCTTCGACATCATGTGCACCGACGGGAGCTGCGGCGGCTGCGGCGGCGTCGGCGAAGCGTGCTGCCTCGGGGGCACCTGCACCGCGGGCGGGGTCGCCTGTGGACCGGCGGACACCTGCGTGGCCTGCGGTGGCGCCGGCGAGCCCTGCTGCGCCGGGGACTCCTGCGACGGGGGCCTCGGCTGCGGCGCCGCGGGGATCTGCGCCGCTTGCGGTGGTCCCGGCGAGACCTGCTGCGCCGGGGACAGCTGCGACGCCGGCTTCGCCTGTGCGGGCAGCGTGTGCTCCGCCTGTGGCGGCCCCGGCGAGCCCTGCTGCGCCGGCGACACCTGTGACTCGGGTTGCTGCAGCCCGGACTCGGACACCTGCGTGCCCACTGGCGCCGACTGTGGCCTCGGGACCTGCGGCAGCGACGGGAGCTGCAGCGTCTGCGGCTTCGCCGGCGAGGCCTGCTGCGCCGGCGCCGACGCCTGCGAGGGCGGCGGCTGTTGTGACGGCGCGAGCTGCGTGGCCAGCGGCTACACGGCGGGCATGGGCCAGGTCTGCAGCGACGGCGCCGTCTCCGACTGCGGTGGTCCCGGTCAGCCCTGTTGCGGCGGGAACAGCTGCGACGGAGGCGGCTGCTGCCTCAACGGGACCTGCGCGGCCGCGGGCGCCGAGTGCTTCACCCAGAACACCGGCGGCGGCGGGAGCGTGACCTTCACCTGCCAGGCCAGCGAGTGCGTCGGCCCCGACGGCCGTGACTGCGGCTCGATCGGGGACGGTTGCTGCCGCTCGTCCATCGGCCGCTTCTGCACCGAGGCGGACTCCATCTGCGACGGCGGCGACTGCGAGGCCTGCGGTGATCCCGGCGAGGCCTGCTGCGAGGGCCAGGCGTGCAATGGCGGCGGTTGCTGCGTCGGGGGTATGTGCGTCGGTGAGACCGAGAGCTGCGGCGCTGGCGCCGGCACCTGCTCGGCCGGGGGCTGCCAGGATGGGGCCTGTGGCCGCATCGGCGGCGCCTGCTGTCCCGGGGACATCGGCTGCTCGGCGCCCTTCGCCGTCTGCGGCGGTGGCGTCTGCCAGAGCTGTGGCGGCCTCGGGGAGCGCTGCTGCGGCGGCGCGACCGCGGCGGAGTGCGCGTTGCCCTATGTGTGCAACCTGCGCAACGTCACTTGTGTGCGCCCGATGTGACTCCAGGCGCCACGGGGGTGGCCGAGGACGATGGGTTGGTCCTATGCTGCGCGCCGATGCGGGCATCAACCCTCGTCCTCGCCCTGGCGCTGTCGGCGTCCGGGCTCGGTGTGGAAGCCGGAATTGCGTTCGCGCAAGAGTCCGAAGAGGAACGACGTCCGGTCGTCGTGCCTCCGCAGCTGGAGGGCTTCGTCGAAGCGACCTACCCCGCGGCGGCCCAAGAGCAGCAGCTCGAGGCGACCGTCGAGGTCCAGCTCACCATCGGCGTGGACGGCTCGGTGACCGAAGCAGAGGTCACCGAGCCCCAGGGGAACGGCTTCGACGAGGCGGCCCTCGAGGCCGTCCGGCGCTTCCGTTTCCGCCCGGCGACCGTGGACGGAACGCCCACGCCGGTGCGCATTCGCTACCGCTACGTCTTCGAGCTCGACGAGCCGGAGCCGGAGCCGGAGCCGAAGTCGGAGCCGGAGCCGGAGCCGG
>DCLA01000016.1:58681-111545 GCA_002320815.1 Myxococcales bacterium UBA1660 | reverse complement strand
GAGCCGGAGCCGGAGCCCGACGCGCCGCCGCCGCCGGGTCGCCTCGAAGGCACCGTGCTCACCCCCGAGGACGACCAGCCGGTCCCCGGCTCCGAGATCATCGTGACCAGCGCCGACCAGTCCATCGCCCGGCGCGCGGTGGCCAATGAGCGCGGCGCCTTCCGCATCGACGATCTACCGCCCGGCGCCTACCAGGTGCGCATCCTGGGCGCCGAGTACGGCGACACCGAGTCCACCGAGACGGTGGCCTCCGGCGAGGTCACCGACGTGACCTACCGGCTCGCGCCCCCGCCCGAGGACGCTCCCAGCGACGAGCCGGTCTTCGGCGCCGAGGCCGTGGTCGACCCGCCGCCCCGCGAGGTCACCCGCCGCTCCATCGGCCGCGAGCAGCTCACCTCGATCCCCGGCACCCGCGGCGACGCGCTCCGGGCCGTGGAGATCCTCCCCGGCGTCGCCCGGCCCGCTTTCGGCACCGGCGCGCTGATCATCCGCGGCGCGGCGCCCCAGGACAGCCAGGCCTTTCTGGAGGGCATACCGATCCCGTTGCTCTACCACTTCGGTGGTCTGACCAGCTTCATCCAGTCGCGGCTCCTCGAGCGGGTGGACTTCTACCCGGGCAACTTCTCCGCCCGCTACGGCCGCAAGATGGGCGGCATCCTCGAGGTCGAGACCCGGGACCCGCGGGGCGACGGGCTCCACGGCGTCCTCGAGCTCAGCGTCATCGACGTGGGTATCCTCGCGGAGTTCCCCCTCGGCGAGAACGCCGCCGGCGCCATCGGCCTCCGGCGCAGCATGATCGACGTGGTCTTCGATCAGCTCGTGCCCGAGGACCTGGACATCGGGCTCACGCAGCTCCCGGTCTACTACGATTGGCAGGCCTTCGTGACCTACCGGCCCACCGACAAGGACCGGATCCGCCTCCTGGCCTACGGGTCCACCGACAGCTTCGAGATCTTCCTCGGTGACTCCCTCGGCGACGACCCGGACATCCGCGGCGACGTCGGGCTCCGGTCCCGCTTCAACTTCTTCCACCTGAACTGGAAGCGACAGATCGATCGGCGCACCGACGTCGACCTCGATCTCCAGTACGGCCCGGTGCGCCTCGACTTCGGGCTGGGGAACCTCATCGAGTTCGACCTGCTCAACCACCAGGTCTACACCCGGGCGGAGGTCACCCACCGGCCGACCTCCAAGGTCCAGCTCATCGTCGGCATGGACAGCTACATCTCGCCCTACACCTTGACCTACCAGGGCCCGCCGCCCTGCCAGGGCGAGGGCGGCAACTGTCAGCAGGAGATCGACGACTCGACCACGCGCCTCGAGATCGACGGCGTGGCCACCCGGCCGGCCCTCTACATCGAGAGCGCCTTCGACCTGGCGCCCACCCGGCTCGTGCTCGGTCTGCGCACCGACTACGACTCGACCATCGACCGCTGGAACGTGGACCCCCGCTTCAGCGGCTTCCTCGATCTCAACGAGCAGTGGCGGCTCAAGACCGGCCTCGGGCTCTACAGCCAGCCGCCGGAGTTCCAGGAGTCGGCGCCCCAGATCGGCAACCCGGACCTCGACTGGATCCACTCGGTCCACACCGGCCTGGGCGTGGAGTACGAGAACGACGACCTCCGGCTCAACGTGGGCGTGGAAGGCTTCTACAAGTACATCTGGGACCGGGTGGTGAGCACCGAGGGCGGCGTGGCCCCCGGCTTCACCAACGACGGCATCGGGCGCATCTACGGCATGGAGCTCAGCGTGCGCCTCCAGCCCCGCCGGGAGCTGCCTCTCTTCGGGCAACTCAGCTACACGCTGATGCGCAGCGAGCGGAAGGACCACCCTGGCGACGGCCAGGACTGGCGGGTCTTCGACTCGGACCAGACCCACATCTTCACCCTCGCCCTGAGCTACCGGCTCCCGAGGAACTGGGAGGTCGGCGCGGCCATGCGGATCATCAGCGGCAACCCCTACACCCCGGTCACCGGCAGCATCTACAACGCCGACCGCGACACCTACCTGCCCATCTACGGGCAGAACAACGGGATCCGGAACCCGCTCTACCACCGGCTCGATCTGCGGGTGGAGAAGAAGTGGAAGTTCGAGGCCTGGACCCTGGCGCTCTTCCTGGACATCCGGAACGTCTACAACCGGCAGAACCAGGAGGGCCAGTCCTACAACTACGACTACACCCAGTCGGTGCCGGTGACGGGCTTGCCCATCATCCCCGCCCTGGGCATCCGAGGTGAGCTGTGAAGCGCGCCCTCTTCACCGTGGTCCTCCTGGCCCTGACCGCCTGCGGCGAGTCGCCGGATCCCGGGTACCTGCTCAACAAGGCCCGGGTCCTCGGGGCCCTCGCGACGGTCGAAGGCGACGCCACGCGCTCGACGCCCCAGCCGGGCGAGACCCTCCAGATCGAGTGGGTCCTCGACGCCCCCGGGCCGATCCCGGCCTCCACCTACTTCCTGGTGGCCTGCACGCCCTCGGCGCAGCAGTTCGGCGCCCCGGTCTGCGGCGACACGCCCTTTCAGGTCGAGGTCCAGACCGAGCCCCAGGAGACGCCGCCGCAGATCACCATCCCGGTCCCGGCCGACTATGCCGCCGACTCGGTGGTCATCCTCGGCGCCATCTGCATGGGCGGCGTGGTCACTACCGCCATCGATCCCACCAGCTCGGTCGAAGAGCTGCGCCCCTGCGCCACCGCCGAAGGGGTCGGTCAGATCGTCTCCGCTTCGGTGGCCGTCCAATACGACGCGGGCGACCGGAACCTGCGGCCCGGGATCGCTCGCGTGACCCTCGGCGGCGTGGAGCTGACCGAAGAGGTCACCGAGTCCCGCCAGGCCTGCGCCGGCGGCTCTCTCCCCGAGGTCCGTCTCGACGACGAGGTCATGATGACCCTCGAGGCGGTCGCGGGGAGCCGCGAGCTCTACCAGCGCGAGATCCCGGGCGCCGATCCCGAAGAGGTCTCCGAGGATCTGCAGAACAGCCTCTTCGTGACCGAGGGGACCCTCGATCGGCGTTTCACCTTCGTGGACGACGACACCCCGGTGCCCGACTTCGAGTTCCTCGCGGAGGCGGACTCGGACGACCCGCTCCCCGCCGAGGGGCGCACGGTGAAGTTCATCGCGGTGATGCGCGATCGACGGGGTGGGGTGGACGTGCTGCGCCGCGGCTTCTGCCTGGTGCCCTGAGGGCCCGCCCGCGGTACCGTGGGTCGATGGGTGTGGTCCTCCGATGCGCGCTGGCGACGGCGCTCCTCTTCGGCTGTGGGGACGACGACGCCGTCGTGGACGCGGGCGTCGATGCCGGCGTCGATGCCGGGCGGCCGGATCTGGGGCCTCCGCCCGCGTGGCCCGGGACCTTCATGGACACGGGCTCTCCGCCGGCAGCGAGAACGAGCTGATGCCCCTCGGCCTCGATCGGCACCCGACGGTCCCCGAGGGAGCCTCGCTCGGCGAGGGCTACGAGGGCTCCACCCCCGAGGTCCTCGCCGGCCTCCGCGACGCGGGCGCCCTGATCTGGGTGGCCCACACCGAAGAGAAGACGCCGGAGTGGCTCCGGCGGGTGGAGCCCGATGGGCTCGAGCTCTACAATCTGCACGCGAACGTGGACCCGAGGATCCGCACCGAGAGCCTGGGGCTCGAGGCGGCGCCCTTCCTTCCGGACCTGCTCGAGTTCACCCGCGCGGCCGCGCGGCTCGCGCCGGACCTGGCGGTGATGACCTTCCTCGACCCCAACCGCGTCGCCCTCGCGCGGTGGGACGAGCTCCTCGCCGAGGGAACCCGGGTGGCCGCCAGCGGCGGCTGCGATGCCCACGAGAACGCCCTGGGCATGGAGCTGACCGACGGCGAGCGCGCCGACAGCTATCGGCGGATGATGAGCTGGATCACCAATCACGTCCTGGCCGACTCGCGCAGCGTGGCCGACGTCGAGGCTGCGCTCGGCGCCGGGCGGAACGCGGCCGTGGTCGAGGTCTTCGGGACCCCGGTCGGCTTCGATTTCCACGCCGCGATGGACGCGGACACCTGGGAGATGGGCGACAGCGCGCCGCTGGGATCCACCCTCGTGGTCGGTGTGCCCCGGGTCGACGCGGGCCATCCCCAGGACCCGGCCCCGTCGATCTCCGCGCGTCTGCTCCGGGCCACGGCGGGCGGAGCCGTCGAGGTCGCCCGCGCCACCGAGGGCGAGCTCCGCTTCGAGCCCAGCGAGCCCGGGGCCTATCGCGTCGAGGTGCGGATCGTGCCGCACCACACGGCGCCCTTCCTCGGCTCCCTGGCCCGCCTGGTCCGCGAGCTGCCCTGGGTCCACTCCAACGCCATCCACGTCGAGTGAGCGGCGACGACCCCGCGAGCGAACGTCCCTCGCTTCCGAGCCCCTCACTGGAAAACTCCGATGACACGATTCATTCGTGTTTTTCGGCGAATTCTTTCTCCGAAGCGCGAAGGTTTTCGGCGCCGACCGCATACACGGGTATCGACTCGTCACGACCGATAGCCCGCCTCGGCGCGGGCCAGCTGTTCCGGCAGGAGGGCGTCGCCGTCGCGCGCTTCCTGCACCGGCTCGGCTTCGATCACGCGGACGTGGCCGACCTCACCCAGACGGTGTTCCTCATCGCCCACCAGAAGGGCGGCTTCGTGCCCGGCACCGCTAGCGCGCGGAGCTGGCTCTACTCCATCGCCTACCGCGTCGCGGCGGGCGAGCGACGCAAGCGCCATCGCCATGGTCAGTGCAGCCTCGACTCGGTGGCCCTCGCAGACGGCAGCGACCCGGAGATGCGCGTGCTCCATCTCCAGAGTCTCGAGCGGGTCCAGAGCAGCCTGGCGCAGCTCCCACTGCTCGATCGGGTGACCTTCGTCCTCTACGAGGTCGAGGGTCTCTCCGGCGACGAGCTCGCCAATACGCTCGGGGTTCCCGTCGGAACCGCGTATCGTCGGGTCCACACTGCGCGAAGGAAGTTCGCGGAGGCCTATCGAAGGGAGCGGCAGGACGATGACTGACGACAGACCTCCGAAGAGACTCGTCGACGATCCGGAGACCCCGGAGGACATGAAAGAAGACCTGCGACGGTCCAGCGAGATCCCGCTGCCGTCCGAGCTCTCCGAGGAGCTCGACCGACTCATGAACCAGGACTGGCCCGGCGACGGCTCGTCCGAGGATCGCGAGTCGAGCGGCTGAGCGCGCCCCGGCGCGCCGCCCCTTCCTTTCTTCGCCCGATCCAGGTTCACGCCATCCCGGCGTGACCGCGGGAGCGGTGCGCCCAGCGCGCGCCGTCCCCCGAGCCGAGCCTCTTCGCGGGGCTCGGGACCCACCCGCTCGCCCGGCCGACGAGGCGCCCCGGCGCCCGCGATGCCGAGCTGCGCCCGCCGAGTCTCCGCCGAACGTCCGTCCGCCCCCGAACCCCGCCACCCCGAGAACCCGCCATGTCGATGTCATTGATGGAAAAGCCCAAGCGATTCGGTCGCTACCGACTGCTCGGGCACATCGCGGACGGCGGCATGGCGAGCGTCCACCTGGCCCAGCTCCGGGGGAACCGCGCCTTCAAGAAGTGGGTGGCCATGAAAGTGGTCCACGACCGTCACGCGGGCGACGAGCGCTTCGAGAGCATGTTCCTCGCCGAGGCCTCGCTGGCCGCGCAGATCGACCACCCCAACGTCGCGCAGGTCTTCGACTGCGGCAGCGTCGAGGGGATCTGCTACCTGGCGATGGAGTTCCTCAGCGGGCAGACCCTGCACGCGCTGCTGCGCCGGACCTCTCAGCAGGAAGAGCGGATCCCGCCGCCCATCGTCGCCCGGGTGATCGCGCAGACCGCCCTCGGCCTCCACGCCGCCCACGAGCTGCGGGGTCCCGACGGGAACCTGGGGATCGTCCACCGCGACGTCTCCCCGCAGAACATCTTCGTCCTCTATTCGGGCCAGACGAAGCTGATGGACTTCGGCATCGCCTACGCCTCGAAGCGGGAGTCCCACGACGACCTCACCGCGGTCGGCGAGGTGAAGGGGAAGTTCGCCTACATGTCCCCGGAGCAGCTGGTGAAGGACCCGCTGGATCGTCGCTCGGACATCTTCGCGCTGGGCATCGTCGCCTGGGAGGCGGCCACCGGGACGCGGCTCTTCAAGCGCCGCAGCGAGGCGGAGACGGCGATGGCGGTGATGAACGACCCCATCCCGCGAGCTTCGGAGGTGGTGCCCGACCTGCCGCCCTCGCTCGACGAGGCGATCGCCCGCGCGCTCCACCGGGACCGGGACGATCGGTGGGGCACCGCGCAGGAGTTCGCCGAGGCCCTGGAGGCGTACATCATGGAGACCGGGGACCCCTCGGGTGCTCCCCGGGTCGCGCGCTACATGGACCGACTCTTCCCGAGCGATCGGGACGAGCACACCACGACCCTGCGGCGCGCGGCGGTGCTCCTGGACGAGTTCGAGGACTCGGGGACGTCGGTGCCCAACTGGAGCCAGGAGCTCCGCGTCGACTTCGAGCAGCTCGACGACACCCGCGCGGCGCCGGTGGCCGGAAAGTCGGCGCGCCGGGTGGGGCTCGGGGTGGGCCTCGTCGCGCTCCTCGCGCTCGGCGCGTGGTGGCTCGGCGGGTCGGCGCCGGACCCGTCCCCGAGGGCACCGACGCCGACCGCGGGCCCGGCCCGAGCGGAGTCGGTGGACCCGGCGCCCATCGATGCGCCGGACGTCGCCGCGGCCGGGCCCACTCAGGCCGCCGTACCCGCCGAGGCCGCCGTCCCCCCTCGGGCCGAGCCGGCCGAGGACCCGTCGACCGCGACCGACCCGGCGGCACCGGCCCCGACCCCGATGCGGGCGTGGCGACCGCGCCCCCGGCGCGAGGCCCCCGCCGCCGAGGCGCCGGAGCGCCCGACGCCCGAGGCCCCCAGCCCGACCGGGCCCCGCCCGATGACCGAGTTCGAGTGATGGCGAGCACCAGGAGGACGATGTGATGAGGACGAGAACGATGATGCTGTGGACCTGCGTGGCGCTGAGCGCCTGCGGCGACGATGGAGCGAGCCTGCCCGACATCGGGTTGGTGGACTCGGGGACCGACGCGGCGACGCCCGATGGCGGGCAACCGGACGCCGAGGTGGTCGCCCCGGCGATCACCGCGGTGGTCCCGACGACCCTGGCGGTGGAGAGCGCCGCGCGCGTCGAGGGCTCGGACCTCGCGGGCGTCACCGAGCTGAGCGTCGGCGGGGTCGGCCAGGGGTTCGCGGTCGAGGCCGACGGGGCCCTCGCCGTCGCTACCCTGGGGTCGGCCACGCCCCTCGGGGACCAGGAGGTCCGCGCCTTCGTGGGGACCACGGGCTCGGCGCCCCTCGCGGTGACCGTGGTGGGTCCCCTCTCGATCGCCGGTGCCGTCGCGACCACCGCGACCTCGGTGCGGCTGACCTTCGACCGAGCGTTGGACCCCGCGACGGTGGACCCGGGCGCCTTCGTCATCGACGGTCTCGCCGTCGTGGAGGTCGCGGTCGACGGCGCGGTGATCACCCTGACCACCGATCCGCAGACCGAGGGCGCGAGCTACGCGGTGACCGCGGCCGGCGTCCGGGACACCCACGGTCACGGGCTCACCGCGAGCTCGGTGCGCGAGGCCCTCTTCCCGGGCTACGCGCCGATGGTCCCCCAGGTCACCGAGGTCGACCCCACCACGGTCGTGGCGGGTCACTCGGTCCTCACCCTCCGGGGCGAGAACCTGACGGGCGCCGCGGTGGACCTCGGCGGCGTCGCCCTGCCCCTGGTCGCCGAGAGCGCGACGGAGCTCGAGGCCGGTCCGGTGCCGGCGAGCGCCACCCCGGGTAGCGCCGCGCTCACCGTGACCACCGCTAGCGGGACCAGCTCGCCCTTCACGGTCACCGTGCTCGAGCCCTTCCGCATCGAGAGCGCCATGGCGACCGGCGCGACCACCCTGGAGGTGACGACCAACCGCCCCGCGGACCCCGCGTCGGTGAGCGCCGCGCGCTTCGTGATCCCCACCCTGACGGTCACCGACGCCGTCGCCGCGGGGACAACCCTGACCCTGACGACCTCCCCCCAGACCCCGGGCGCGAGCTACGCGGTCGGCGCCGACGACCTCCTGGTCGACGCCCAGGGCGCGCCGGTCACTCCCGCTTCGCCCACCTTCACCGGCTTCGAGCCTCCGTTCCCCACCCACTTCGTGGTGCTCCGGGTCGGCGATGGCTCCGGTCCCCTGAGCGCCAACGCGGCGCCCCTCTTCCTCGAGCGGCGACGCTTCTCCGACGGAACCGTCACCGAGACCCTGGCGCTCCCCGCGGTGAGCAGCGGGGCCAACCACGGCATCACCCTGCCCGGCGCCGGGTACTCCCCCCGTCTGCAGGGCTCGCTGACCCGCTCGCCGGATGGGCGGTACCTGGCGCTCCTCGGGCAGTCGGACGCGGTGGGCGCCGCGCCGGTCGCCGGCCCCCGCGTGGTGGCCCTCGTCGACGCGGGCGACTTCGCCACGCCCGCGGGCCTCGACACGACGACCACCCTGGGGACCTCGCTCGCGGGTGGGCGCCCGCAGGGCGCGGTCACCGACGGAACCACGGTGTGGGCCGTCGGGGGCGGCACCGGGATCTTGAGCACCCCGGTGGGCAGCACCGCCGACGCCACCGAGGTCTCCGCGAGCCCCCGGGACGGCCGCGCGGTGGGCATCTTCGAGGGGCAGCTCTTCTACTCGGCCAGCGGGTCCGACGGGAGCGTCCTGACCCGGGTGGGCACGGGCATGCCCACCGGGAGCGCCACCACCGAGGACCTCTTCCCGGCCGCCAACCCCATCGGCTTCGCCGCCTTCGACCTGGACCCCGCCGAGCCCGGCGTGGACACCTTCTACGTGGCCAGCCGCTCCGACGGCGTCGTGCGCTACGTGAAGAGCGGGGGCACCTGGGCCGCGAGCGCGACCTTCGCCCAATCCCAGACCTTCGGGGTCGCTTGCTACGACGAGCTGGGCGACGTGGTCTGCGTCGCGGTGGCCCAGGCGGCCGGCGCCGGCGAGCTCTTCACCTTCCGCGACGCCGCCGGTCGGGGGGCCGGGGGCGCCATGACCTCCCTGGCCACCGCGCCCGCCGACATGGAGTTCCGCGGCGTGGCCCTGGCGCCCCGCCCGTGAGCCGCGCGCTCCAGATAGGCGCCTTCGAGATCGGCGTGCTCCTCGCCGTCGTCGCCTGCGGTGACGACGGCGGGGAGGAGGCCCGGGACCTCGGCTCCGACGCCTCCGCCGAGGTGGACCCCGGCGACGGCGGTGCGGACCTCGGTGCGCTGGATCTCGGCGCGGACTTCGGGTCCGACGCCGGCCCGGAGGACCTCGGCGTCCCCCCGGTCGCGGTGAGCCACGTGCGAGAGCTCCGCGCGATGTGGGTGGCCACCGTCTTCCGGCTCGACTTCCCCTCCGCCGCCGGCCTCGACGCCGCGGCCGCCGAGGCCGAGCTCCGGGCGCTGGTCGCGGAGACCCGGGCCCAGGGGCTCAACGCCCTCTTCTTCCAGGTGCGCGCCGAGGGCGACGCCTTCTACGCCTCGGCCCTCGAGCCATGGAGCCGCTTCCTCACCGGTGCGCAGGGATCCCATCCCGGGTGGGACCCGCTCGGTCTCCTGGTGGACCTGGCCCACGCCGAAGGCATCGAGGTGCACGCCTGGGTGAACCCCTACCGCGCCGCGACGGATCCGGGCAGCCCCCGGGATCCCCTGCACGTCGCCCAGCGCTTTCCGGCGGCCACCCTGGCCTACGGGTCGGGCCTGGTGATGAACCCCGCGGACCCCGCGGTCCGGGCCCACGTGCTCGACGTGATCGAAGACGTGGTCACCCGCTACGACGTGGATGGGGTGGTCTTCGACGACTACTTCTACCCCTACCCGACCAGCGAGCCCTTCCCGGACGACGCCGACTACCTGGCTTACGTGGACGGCGGCGGAGCCCTCTCCAAGAGCGACTGGCGCCGCTCCAACGTGGACGCGCTGGTGTCCGCGGTGGGTCCGCGCATCCACGGCGTGAAGCCCTGGGTCCGCTGGGGGATCGCGCCCTTCGGGATCTATCGCCCGGGCCAGCCCGCCGGGGTGGTGGGCCTCGACGCCTACGAGGTCCTCGCCGCCGACGCGAAGCGCTGGGTGGAAGAGGGCTGGGTGGATTACATCTCGCCGCAGCTCTACTGGTCCACCGCGTCGACCGGCCAGCCCTTCGGGCCGCTGGCCGAGTGGTGGGCCGCGCTCCCCACGGGCGGTCGGCACCTCATGCCTTCGCTCGGGCTCTACCGCTTCGGCGCCAGCGCCGAGTGGACCACCGACGAGTTCCGCGCCGAGGTGGCCCTGCTACGGGCCCTGGGCCCGGTCCACGGCGGCCACGCCTGGTTCCGCGACGGCTCGCGGACGGCCGCCCTCGACGCGATGTTCCGGGACCTCTACGCGATCCCGGCCCGGCCGCCCCAGGTCCCCGGCTACGACGCGGGGGTGGAGCCCCCGGAGGTCACTCCGGTCCTCGGCGGGCTGAGTCTGGCCCACCCGGAGCCCGACGAGGTCCGGGGATACGGGCTCTACGCGGAGGACGCCGGCGCGTGGCGGCTGGAGCAGTGGCTCCCGGCGTCGCGCACGTCGGTGGCGACCCTGCCGGGGACCTACGTGGTGTCGGCGATCGATCGCGGCGGGGTGGAGAGCCTCGGCGTGCAGGTGGAGGTGCGATGATGAGGCGAGCGATCCCTTGGTTCCTGCTGCTGGTCGCCTGGTCCAGCTCGGCCGCGGCCCAGTCCGCCCGGGACCGGGCCATCGAACACTTCCGCGAAGGCGTGGCGCACCTCTCGGATGGCGAGCCCGTCGCCGCCATCGAAGACCTGGAGGAGGCGCGGGCCCTCTACCCGACGGCTTCCATCCACTTCAACCTCGGGCTCGCCTACCGCGCGGTGGGCCGGCTGCGCGCGGGCATCGACGCCTTCGAGCGCTTCCTCACCGCGGTGGGCGCGAACGGCGACGAGGCCCGCGCCGCGGAGGCTCGGCGCTACCTGCGGACCCTGCGGGCGTCGCTGGGCGAGGTCCGGCTGGACATCGTGCCGCGGGACGCCGCCCTCTCCCTCGACGGAGAGCCGGTGCCCCGCGGGACCCGGGAGCTCCGCCTCGACCCCGGCGAGCATCAGCTCCAGGTGGAGGCGCCGGGCCACGTCTCCGCCGGCGAGCGCTTCACCGTGGAGGCCGGGCGCGAACGGTTGGTCCAGGTGGTCCTGGCCAGCGCGACCCACCTGGGCACCGTGGCCCTCGACGTGACCCCGGACGGCGCCGCCGTCGTCGTCGACGGTCGGCCCTTGGGGACCGGCGATCGGGTGCTCACCCTCGAGGTCGGGCGCCACGAGGTCCTGGCCGAGTACCGCGGCGACGAGACCACCCAGGCCGTCGAGGTCCTCGAGGACCGGGAGGTCGGGCTGGCGCTCACCGTCCGCTCCACGCGCCGGCGCCGCATCGTGCTGGCGGTCGTCCTCTCGGTCCTGGTGGCCGGGGGCGCGGCGGCGACCCTGGGCTACTTCGCGGCCAACCCGCGGCGAGAGGATCCCCTCCCGACCCAGCTCGGCACGGTGACCACCGCGCTCGGGAGGACCCGATGAGCCCGCGAGTCCTCGCGGCGGTCGTCGCCCTGGGCACGGTCTTCGGGTGCACCGAGGCCCGGACCCAGATCGTATTGCAGCTCCGCACGGACATGACCCAGGGGCCCGCGGGCGAGCTGGGCTCGGTGGCGGTGCGGGTCTACAGCGAAGGCGTCGAGGAAGCGCACTTCGACCGCACCTATGCCCTGGGCAGCGCCGGCGGCGCGATCCTCCTGCCCACCACCCTCGGCCTGGTGCCCGATGCGCGACCCGCGGGCGAGCTCCGGGTGGAGGTCGACGCCATCGCACCCGACGGCGACCGCCTCTTCACCCGCCGGGCCATCGCCACCTATCGGCCCGAGGAGACCCTGCTGCTCGACGTCGTGCTCGCGGCCCGCTGCCTCGCCGCCGACGCCCGGGTCTGCGACGCGGGCTTCGGCTGTGGGCTCACCGGCTGCGAAGCCGACCGTCGCCCGCCGCTCCCGGCCTACGCCGGCACCGACGCCGGCGTGGTCGACCGCGGCGACGGAGGCCCGGTGGTCTGCACCGCCCTCTGCGACGGCGAGTGCGTCGACACCGAGCGGGACCCCCTGCACTGCGGCGCCTGCGACGTGGTCTGCGAGGCGCCGACCGGTGGCAGCGCGGCGTGCAACGGCGGGGTGTGCGGGAGCGAGTGCGGCGAGGGCGCGCACCTCTGCGGCGCGGCCTGCGCCTCGGACTTCGAGGTGACGAGCTGCGGCGCCCGCTGCGAGCCCTGCGCCAGCCCCCCGAGCCACGGGTCCGCCTCCTGCGACGGCACCGCCTGCGGCTTCCTCTGCGATCCCGGCTACGAGATGGCCGCCGGCGGCTGCTCCCCCGGCCCCAACGTCGCCGCGCCGGTGCCGGTCGCGCCCCTCGGCTTCGCCCGGCTCACCTCGCTCCGGCCCACCTTCCGCTGGCGCCTCGGCGCCGGCTCCGACGGCGTGCTCCTGGAGCTCTGCCGCGACCCGGCGTGCGCCGACGTGGTGCTCCGCCAAGAGGGCGCCGGCGAGTCGCTGCGGGTCCACGGCGACCTCGCGGCGAGCGCCAGCGGCTCGCGTCGCCTCTTCTACCGGCTCTACGGCCGCGCGGGGGGCGCCACCGGTTCGACGGCGACCCCGGTCCGCTCGTTCACCCTGCCGGCCCGGGAGCGCGGCCGGGACGGCGCGCTGGGGGTCACCCTGGATCTGAACGGCGACGGCCTGGCCGACCTCGCGGTGGGCAGCGAGGGGGATCAGGTCCGGATCCTCCTCGGCCAACCCGATGGCGACCCTCGTCTGGTCCCGGGAGGCCTCACCCAGACCTCCGGTTCGGGCTTCGGCGTCGCCGTGGCGGCGCCGGGCGACATGGACGGCGACGGCTACGGCGAGCTCGCGGTCGGCGCTCCGGCGATCCGCCGGGTCTACCTCTACCGCGGCGGACCCGACGGCGTCGCCGCCGGGGCTCCCACCATCCTGGTCGGGGACGCCGGCAGCGGCTTCGGCTCCGTCCTCGCCGCGGCCGGGGACGTCGACGGCGACGGGTTCGCCGACCTCGCGGTGGGCGGTCCGGACTCGGGGCGGGTCTACCTCTACCGCGGGGGGGAGACCCTCGACGGAACCGTCGACTCCACCTGGACCGGACCCGAGGGCTCGGTCCTGGGCTCGGCCCTCGCGCCCCTCGGGGACCTCGACGGGGACGGCTTCGGCGAGCTCGCCGCCGGGGACCCGGCGGCCGGCGAGGTGTGGGTGGTCCGGGGCGCCGCGGCGTTGCCCGTCACCGTCACCGCACCCGCCACGCGCTTGGAGGGCAGCGCGGTGGCCGGCTTCGGAGGGAGCCTCGCCGGCGGCCTCGACCTCGACGGCGACGGCCGGGGCGACCTGGCGGTGGGGGCGCCCACCGCCGCCGCGGGCGCCGAGGCCGTCTTCGTGTATGCGGGCGCCGGCGATGGGGTGCTCCTCCGACCCGCGCCGGTGGCCACCCTGGTCTCCCCCGGCGGCGCCACCTACGCGCGCCGCCTGAGCGCGGTCGGCGACGCGGACCAGGACGGCTTCGACGACCTCTTGGTGGGCGCCCCGGGCGACGGGACGGTCTGGCTCCACCGGGGCGGCCCCAGCGGGATGGAGACCGACCCGGCGATGGAGTACGCGCCGGTGGGCCAGACCCGCTTCGGCGACGCCCTGGCGGGGCCGGGCGACCTGGACGGCGACGGCTCCGCCGACCTCTGTATCGGCGCGCCCGGCTCGCGGAGCCTGACGGTCTACCGGAACCGCGGCGGCGCCCTCGTCCGCACGGGGTCGCTGGTCACCCAATCCGCCACCGCCGGCTTCGGCGCGGCGCTGGCTCGACGCATCCCCCAAGGGATCCACCAAGGCATCGGGAGGGAGACATGAAGAGACGATGGACGATCATCCTGGCGCTGGCGCTGGGGGCCTGCGCCGACGACGCCGCACCGGACCCCGACGGCGGCGCCGCCGAGCCGATGGACGCCCGGGTCCTCGCGGACGCCGCCGTCACCGACGCCGGCCAGGACTCCGGTCCCGATGGCGGCGACGCGAGCGTGCGGGATGGGGATCTCACCGAAGACGACGGTGGCTCCATCGACCCCGCGACGATCCCGGCGCCGCGCCCTCTCGGTCCGGCCTCCGCGCACCACGTGACCTCGCCGGACATCCTCTTCCGGTGGGCCCTCGAAGAACCAGCGACCGGCGCGCGCCTCGAGGTCTGCCGGGACCGCGGCTGCGTGGACGTGATCGAGCGCCTGGACGTGACCGGAGACTCCGCCCGGACCCTGGTCCCGCCGGACCCGGGGGCGACCTCGCGAGTCTTCCACTTCCGCCTGACCGGGATGCAGGATGGCGTCCTGGGGAGCGCGACCAGCCCGGTGTGGTCCTTCGTAGTCCGCGGCGCGGTGGGCTTGGCGGCGACGGCGTCGTGGGGTCCGATCGTCAACGACGACGGCGACCGCTTCGCCGACGTGGCCGTCGGCGCTCCCGCGGCGTCGGCGGTGCGCCTCTACCGGGGACGCTCACCGGCGGGGACCACCCCGGCGCCCGATGTCCGCCTCGACGGATCGACCGGCCTCGGCCACCAGGTCCTGGCGCTGGGCGACGTGGACGGCGACGGCTTCGCCGACCTCGGGATCACCGGCGACGACGCGCTCTTCGTCTTTCGGGGCCGCGCGGGCGGCCTGCCGGCGACGGCGAGTCCCGCCGACGCGGATGCCCGCCTCGCGCTCGGCGCCGAGGCGCGCGCGGCCGCCGCCGGCGACGTGGACGGCGACGGCTACGCGGACTTGGTCGTCGCCGACGACGCGGGGCTCCGCGTGTACCGGGGCTCCACGAGCGGATTGATGGACGGGGACACGCTCCCGGCGAGCGCGCCGGGCTTCGGGCGCGCGCTCACCGGAGCCTGCGACGTGGATGGCGACGGCTACGCCGACGTGGTCGTGGGCGGCACTCAATCGGCCACCGTCTTCCGGGGCTCGGCCGCCGGCCTCGTGCCGGCCGGGGAGCTCGGGGGCTCGGGCGGCGCGGGCGGCTACGGCGCCGCGGTGGCCTGCATCGGGGACGTGAACGGCGATGGATACCCGGACGTCGCCGTGGGTGCGCCCGCGGCCCACGCGGTCTTCGTGTACCACGGCGGCGCCGCCGGTCTCGGCGGCGTGGCCAGCGTGCTCCGCAAGCTCCCCGGGGATCCCGGCGGCGGCGTGACCACCTTCCACGCCGAGGACTTCGGCGCGGTGATCGCCCCGGCCGGCGACGTGAACGGGGACGAGATCGGCGACATGGTCGTCGTCGCGCCGACTCCCCAAGGCATGGTGACCAGCGGGTTCATCGGGTACGCCTTCGTCTACCACGGGAGCACCGGGGGCTTGCCCTCGAGCCCGCCGGGGGCCTCGACCGCCCACCGCCGAGCCATCGGCGCCAGCGTGGGCTTCGAGGCCAACCGGGTCACCCAGGGCATGGGCTTCGGCGACCTCGATGGCGACGGCCGGGACGACCTCGCGGTGGGCACCCCCTTCCGCAACGGCGGCGCGGGCGCGGCCTTCGTGCACCTGGGCACCCCGGACGGGATCCCCTTCGCGGCGGCGTGGACCCTGGAGGACGGCGCGCTCACCGGCTTCGGCGACGCGATCGGGCGTTAGCAGGTTGATGAAATAGCGGCCGAAGGCCGCGTTTCATCGACCTGTTCCCTTGCCCCGCCGCAGGCGGATGCCTCGCCGATGGCGATTGCCCCGCCGCAGGCGGATGCCTCTGTATTCTAGGAGCGAATGGCTTTGATGAGGCGGACCAGCATGGCGACGATGGCTTCGTAGAGGTCGAAGGCTTGATCGATCGCCGGTCGGTCGAGCGGTGGTAGACGCCGAGCTTCTCGCGATCGAGGGGCATGGCATGGGCGCTTCTTCGTCGTCCCTGCCGATTGCGGATCGACTTCACGCCGGCGGGTGATCGGATGGCGTCATGCGCGGTCGCTCCTCGAACCACCGGAGCCGCCTACAACCTCCTGCGGGTCTCTCGGCTGAGAGCGTGAGACTCATGACCGGGCTCGGCTTGAATCTCTCTGCAATCGACACGGTCGGGCATCCGCCTGACGGCGGGGCAATCGCCTTCGGCGAGGCATCCGCCTGACGGCGGGGCATCCACCTGACGGTGGGGCACGGGGCAGGACGCTTCCGAACTCGCCCTTCGGGCTCGTTCTTCAGCGCCCTGCTAGCCCCCCGCTCAGAGGAACTCGCGCGGGGGGAGCGAGCGGCGCTCCTCCCGCTCGTCGTCGTCCTCGGAGACCGCGGCGGCCTTCTTCTCTTCCTTGGCGGCGTCCTCGACGATCTCGAGGGCGCGGGCCGCGCGCACGTCGCGGTGTCCCAGGGCCTTGGCGTCGACCACCTGCACGGTGTGCAGCCGATGCAGGTACTCGAGGTCCAGCTCGCCGGTGCTGGGCAACATGAAGACCCCATAGAGCCGGGCCACCTGCCGGAGCCGCTCCACGGTGTCCAGGGGGACGTGGCACTGGGCGTGGGTGAGCACGTAGACGATCGGCGTCCGCCGCTCGCGCCGCTGCAGGCGCTGCAGCTCGCTGACCAGCATGCCGAAGACCTTGGCGTAGTTGCGCCCCCGCTCGCCCTTGAAGCAGAGCACGTAGGGCACGCTGATCCCCCCGGTGTCGCTGCGGCCCGGTCGCGCGTGCTGGACCTCGTAGAGCCGGGAGTCGAAGAAGCGCAGGTACACGTCTTCGCCCTGGAGCATCAGCTTCTTGATCAGCGTGAGCGCCAGCCCCCGGGCGAAGGTGCTCCGCTGACCGCGCATCGAGGCGCTGGCGTCGACCAGGATGTAGTGGAGCCGGCGGTCCTCTTCGTGCTGCTTCTCGCGGGCGTAGTAGAAGACCTCGTTCTCGGCGAAGCGCCGGTCGAAGAGCTCCGGGTCGAAGGCCAGCTCGCTGAGGACCAACGAGTCGATGGTGCCGCGCCGCTCCACGCCGGAGTAGCCGTCGACGGCGAAGGATTGCTGCCCGCTCGCCCGCTTGGTCTCCAGCACGCTGGGCAGGAGGTCCAAGGAGAAGTTCACCACGTCGTTGGCTTCCGGGGACTCGAAGACGTTGAGCAGGTCGAGCATCCGCAGGGCCCCGGCCGCGGAAGCCTCGGCGCCGAACATCCCCAGGAGCTTCAGGGTGTCCAGGTCGATCTGCTCCACCGCGGTGATCAGCCGGAGCCGCTCCCGGGTGAGGTGCTCCAGGAAGCCCAGGTCGTCGGTGCGGTCCGAGGCGCGGAAGAGCTGCGGAAGCTGGGGCTCGAGGTCGCGATAGACCTCCGGATCCAACGGGAGCTGCGCCGGGCCACCAGCGGATCCCACTTGGCCGCGGTAGCGCTCGAACATCGGTCCCAGGACCTTGAGCAGGACCACGCTGATCAGGTCGTCCTCCAGGCGCCACTGCCGCGCCTTCTCCAGGACCTCGCTCTCGGCCAGCTCCTGGAGGGTCTCGGTGTAGAGCTGGAGCGCCTGACCGGCCGCGCCGCTGAGCCCGAGCTGGGCCAGGAAAGGGCGGGGCCCCACCGGGACCGACGTGGGGTCGACCACCATGAGGAGCCCCAGGTCGTGCACCGCCCAGAAGGGAACCTCCAGCGCCACCCGGTCCAGGGCGGTGCGCCACTGGGCCGCCCGGAGCGCCAGCATCGGGTTCTCGTTGCGGACGACGGAGAGCGCCAGCGAACCGATGGCTCGCGCGGCGGGGCTCGACTTCAGATGCTCACCGACCGGCACCCCGCAGGTGTACCACGGCCAGCCCGCCTACTCGCGGCGGTAGGGATCCTTGCTGACCGGGGGCTGACCACCGTAGGGGTCGAAGGGCTGGGGCGCGGGCTGATCGTAGCCGTAGCCGGTATAGCTGGCGCTGAGCGCGGCGTACTCCCGGGCCTTGCTGGAGTGGCCCTTGGTCGCCGAGCGGAGCGCGGCGATCGAGTACCAGGGCGCGATCAAGAGCGGCCACAGCACGTTGGCCGGCAGGATGTTGATCAGCGCCATCTTGCCCAGCTCTTTGCGCATGCACGTGGGGCACGCGATCACCTCGCCGTGCTTGAAAGAGGCACCGACGAAGAGGAAGAGGACGAAGGTCGGGAGCCGATAGGCCTTGAGGCTCTCGGTCATCTGACCGCACTTCGGGCAGGGCAGCTGGTCCATGGTGTCGATGGTACGTCGCGGGCGCAGGGTTCTACCCCGGGAGCGCGTCTCCCTCGGTGTCCGCCACGGTGCGGATGGCGTCGGCGAGCTCCTTGCGGCCCAGGGGCTTGCGCAGGAGCACGGCGGGCGGCCCGATCGTGGCGAGGGGGTTCTCGTCGTAGTGGCCGGAGCAGAACACGAAGGGCAACTGGGGCTGCACCTCCCGGGCTCGGCGGGCGAGCTCCGTGCCGCCCAGCTCGGGCATCACCAGATCGCTGACCACCACGTCGAAGTTCTTGCGCCGCAGCTCTTCGAGGGCCTCGAGGCCGTTCGACGCGGTGGTCACCTCGAAGCGTTCCACCTGGAGCAGTCGGGCGAGCACGCTGCGCAGCATCGCGTCGTCTTCCACCAGGAGCACCGCCCGGGGTCGTCCCCGGGTCCCGGGCCGCTTCTCGGCCAGGGGTAGAGCCAGGGAGAACGTGCTGCCCTTGCCGAGGAGCGAGCGGGCGCGGGCGTCGCCGCCGGCCTCGCGGGCGACCGACATCACGATGGACAGGCCGAGGCCGCGGCTCCGGCCGCCGGTGTGGGTGGACACGAAGGGTTCGAAGAGGACCGGCAAGCTCGCCGGGGGGATACCCACGCCCTCGTCGCTCACCCGGATGACGGCCATCGCGCCCTTCAGGTCCCGCGGGTAGGCGGCGCGTTCGACGCCGTCGGCGCGCTCGGCGCTCACCACGATGTGCCCGCCCTCGGGCATGGCCTCCTCCGCGTTGGTCAGGAGCTGCTCCAGCGCCTCCAGGAGCCGGCGCGGGTCCACGAAGACCGGGCCGAGGTCGGGCTGCACCACGAGATCCACCTCCACCCGAGGTCGCGCCGGGCGCTGCTCCAGGTAGGCGCCGAGGGTCTCCTGGAGCGCCACCGCGCGCGGTTGGACCTCGCTGGGGCGGCCGAACGCCAGGAGTCGCTCGGTGAGCTGAGCCCCCCGATGACCCATCTCGCGCAGGAGGTCGAGGTCGGGCTCCAGGTCCCGGGGCGCCCGCTCCCGGAGCAGGTCCACGGTGGTCTGCAGCGCGGCCAGGAGGTTGTTGAAGTCGTGGGCGATACCTCCCGCCAGGCGACCCAGCGCGTCGAGTTGTTCCACCTGTCGCAGTCGCGCTTCGGCCTCCCGGAGATCCCGGGCCATCGCCAGCTCCTGGGAGCGGTCCTCGGCGAAGACCGCGACGTGGTCGCCTTCGCGGATGGCGCGCGCGCGGAAGTAGAAGACCTCGCCGGTGGTCACGTAGCGCAAGGGGAGCTCGTCGTGCTCCGCGCTGCCTTCGTCGCGCGCGCGCTCGAGGAACTCGATGAAGACCGGCTGGTCCCAGTACAGGGATTGGGCCCGGAGTCCGAGGAGGTCGGCGACGGCGCCCTTCGTGGCGCGGACCGCCGCCTCGTTGAAGTCGGCGAGGGTGAGGTCCCCGTCGGGCTGCACGTGCCACACGTAGGCGGCGGCCAAGGCGCCGCGCAGCATCGCGCCCCCCAGTCGCTGGCGTAGCGTCTCGATCGACGGGGGAAGCGAGAACTCCCCCGAAGAATGGCTCGGGGGGTCGATGAAGAGCAGGACCCCGGTGGGGACGGCCACCACGCGGAAGGTCCCTTCGTAGTTGATCCGGCTGAGGGGCGACTCGTAGGAGGCGCGGGTGTCCCGGGTCTCTCCGTCGGCGGCGGTGGCCTGCATCAGCGCCCGGACCATCCCCGGCAGCGCGATCTCCGCGGCACCTCGGCCGATGAAGGCCGCCGCCGACGGGCTCATCGCCTCGGCTGCGGGGTTCACGCCGACGAGCACCATATCCCCATCCCGGGGCTCCCAGTAGGAGGCCGGGAGGGGAGTCTCCAACCAGAGATGTCGCCAGGGTGATTCACCCATGGTGGCCCAGGAAACTCGACCTAAGAGGTCGCGTCAATGCCCCATAGAGGGGATTCCGAACCCAAAAGTAGGCGAAAACTCAATTTTCCGAGGGACGAGAGCCATTTGGCCAGATGGTGAAGATGGCTTTCACTTGTTGCACCGCTCCCGAAGCGTCGGCCTCGGCCTCCGCGTTCACGGTCACCCCTTCCCGGGAGAGGACCGCGTTCAGCTCGGCGCGAGCCCGGGCGCGGGCGGCCGGGGGACCCACGATCTCCACCTCGACCCAGCCAGCCTGGCGGAGCTGCGCCAGGGGAAGCGAGGCCACGTTCAGCCGAATGTCGACCGCGCCGCCGAAGAGGACGTAGCCGATGACCACCTCGACGGTGACCGGCTCGATCTCGATTTCCACCTGGGGAATCTCGACCTCGACGTCCACGCCGACCGAGCCCGACGCGCCGCCCTGGACGGACTCGGGCTCCGGCGGAGCGGGCGGAGGCGGCGGGGCCGGCGGCAGCGGGTTGCGGCCCGCGCTGGGGGCGGGGCACGCCTGCTCGAGGGGGACGTTCCGCGAGTAGGCCCGGAGATGGCGGTAGTTGCCGAAAGCGACTTCGAAGGCGGCGCCGATGTAGTGCTCGCCGCGGTATCCATGGGAGACCCCGGCCCGGTACCTGAGGGTGACGTTTCCGCCCCCGCCGCACCCCAGGAAGGGGACCCCGAAGCGGAGGTCCACGAAGGCCCCCGGCTCGGCGTTGCGCGGGGTGTCGCCGAAGAAGCTGGCGACGCCGGCGCCGAGCTCCCCGAAGATGGGGACCCGCAGGGGCGCGTAGACCCGGAGGCCGAGGGACCCGAGCAGGGCGCGGGTGAAGGGCGCTTCGTCCTCGCCGAGGGCGTCCTCGGTGATCAGCCCGCCGAGCTCGGCGCGGAGCCGCGGCTCGAGGAGCGGATGGACGTCCAGGCCCAGGGTCACCTCTCCGGTGAACATCCCGCCGGTGCGGATCTGGGAGCCGGCGACGATGGCCAGCGAGAAACGGAAGGGCCCGCCCCGGCGCGGCGTGGAGAAGTCCCGGGGCGCGTGGATGCGGCTGCCCATGCCGACCCCGAAGGTCAGCAGCACGGTGCGGAACTCGCTCCCGTCGCCCAGACCCTGGAGGTAGCGGAGGCCGAGCTCGATGTCCGCGGCGATGTGGGAGCTGCCCGTGGTGCCGGCGCTCAGGACCAGGCCCCCGCCCACCAGGGGCATGTTGGGCACGCGGTCGGTGATCGAAACGCCATAGCCGCCCTGGGCGAAGAACCCGATCGAGCGGCGGTTGCTGTCGTTGAGGTAGTGGCGGAAGACCAAGCGCCCGGTGAAGGCGTGGAGCCGCAGATGGGGTGCGCGGACGTCGAAGAAGCCGTCGCCGTCGAGGTCGTGCCCGGTCTGGCGGGCGCGGATGGCCATCCACTCGGCGCCGATGCCGAAGGAGCGGAAGGGGAAGACCGAGAGGTCGAAGCCCCCGGCGAACGAACGCTCGGTATCCACACCGTCCAGGGCCACGCCCGGGCCCATCTGCAGGTGGAAGAGCACTTCGTTGCCCGGGTCCCGGAAGGGCGGGTGGCAGGTGTAGGGCTCGCCGGTCGCCCGGTTGGGGATCATCGCCCCCACCTCGCAGGGCGGGAGCCCACGGAAGACGCCGCCCGGCGCCGGCCAATCGGTGGTGGCGGGGACGTAGCGGGGCCGGCCGTCCTCCAAGCGCTCGACGAGTACGGCCGGCGAGTCGGACGCGGCGCTCGCGTCGACTTCGGCGCTGGCTTCGGCCGGGGCCGCTGCGGGCGGCGCGTTCGCCGGGGCCTGGTTCGCCGGGGCCTGGTCGGCTAGGGGTGTTCGGGCCCACTCCGGAACCGGCGGGTCCTCGGTGTCCTGGGCGTAGAGGGGCGCGGCGAGGAGCAGCGCGCCCAGGAGGGCCGACCCGAAACGAAGCATGGGCGGCAGACGGAGTCCGGGCCCGGCCGCTTCAGCGGCGCCGTCGTTCACTGTGCGAACTTGCCGCTCTGGAACACGTGGCCGAGGAGCTGCTCGACCCGGCCGATGGCCTCGCGAGCGGGCTGGGTCCCGATGGCCTGGAGCGCGGCCTTGATCTCGTTGAGCGCCTTGAGGTGGCTGAAGAGCTGGATGTCGCTCATCGGCCGGTCGCTGGTCAGCAGATCCCGGATGCGGTTGATCTCCTGGATCAACGCGTCGAGGCCCACGTCGGCGGCGCCGAAGCGGCGGGACTCGGGGTGCTCGCGGTACCAGGCCTCGAGGACCGGTCCGGTGATCCCCTCGAGGATGTCCGCCTGGTCCAGGTTGTTCCAGGTGTGCCGCAGGATGAAGAAGTCGCTCGGGTCCGCGGTGGGTCGCCCGTCGAGGAGCGCGCTGGCCGCGAAGAGCTTCAGCATCTTGATCGCGCGGCGGTCGGAGAGGGACACCCCCTCGGAGCGGATCTGGAAGACCAGGCCCTTGTAGGCGGCGAGGAAGTCCTCGGTGAACTTCATCCGGGGCGCGAAGTTGCCGTGGGTGTTGTGCAGCTCCTGGCTGGTCAGCACCGGCTGGAGCTTGTCGTAGCTCCCGGTGAGCTTGGACACCTCGTGGTCGATGCCCTTCAGGAGGAGGTCGTGGAAGTGGTAGCTGTCGAGGTTCTCGCTGCGGACCCGGAGGAGGAACCGGTCGAAGACCGCCATCAGGTCCTCGTCGTTGGGGACCTCGTTGCTGGCGCCGAAGGCGCTGATGAGCGGCACGTTGAGCCGCTGGCCACCCACCGTGTAGATGCGCTCGTTGAGCACGCTCAGGAGCGAGTTGAGGATCGCCGAGTTGGCCTTGAAGACCTCGTCGAGGAAGACGATCTCCGCCTCGGGCAACATGCCCTGGGTCCGCCGGCGATAGTCGCCGCCGCGGAACGCCTGGATGTCGATGGGCCCGAAGATCTCGTTGGGTTCGGTGAAGCGGGTGAGCAGGTACTCGAAATAGTTGGCCTGGATGAGCTTCGAGAAGAGCCGGACGATGGCGCTCTTGGCGGTACCCGGCGGGCCGATCAGGACCATGTGTTCGCCGGCGAGCGCGGCGATCAGCATCAGCCGGACGACCTCGGACTTGCCGAGGAAAGTGGTCTCGAGCTGCCGCGCGACGTGCTGCAGCTTGCGGGCGATGTGCGCGTCCTGACTCACAGGGTGCCTTTGGTACCAGGAAGGCCTGCGGAAGGCGAGAGTCAGCGTTCGCACCGGGGGGCTCCGGCCCTTTCACCGCCGGGGCGTGGAGGCTCCCCGCGGGCGATGCGCCAGCGAGGTAAGGATCGGGTCGGACGCCCGGATCCACCCTGGGGCCATGGGTGTGTGTCGATTTCGTACGGTGGTGTTCAGCTCCCTTCTGGTGGCCTGCGTGGCCCCCCAGCCGGAGGCGGATCTCGCCGAGGCCACCGTCGCCTCGGCGTCGAGCGACCTGACCGCGGCCCAGCGCCGGACCCGGGCCGGGCAGATCCGCGACGCCGCCCTCGTCGACGGCATCACCCAGGGGTGGCTCCTGGCGGGCATCGCCGACGCCGAGACCCAGATGAGCCACTGCTGGCGCGAGCTCACCTGGGCCTGCCAGGGGCCGAACAGCAGCGACTGCGGCGGGGGCCCGGTGGTGGCCGGCGCCGGCGACGGGCCCTGCTACCTGCGGCAGGGCGGCATCGGCATGTTCCAGTTCGACGCCGGGGACTTCGACGACACCCTGCGGCGCGAGGGCAACCGCATCCTGAGCATCCGCGGGAACACCCGCGCCGGCGTGGACTTCGTGGTCGCGATGGTCATCCGCTCGGCCTACATCTCGGGCGTCTCCACCCGCGCGGAGGCGATCCGCTGGATGAACGGGGTCCGCATCGGCAACGGCCGCTTCGACCCGTGGATCAAGACCGTCACCCACTACTACAATGGCTGCGCGCCCAGCTACTCCTGCTGGTCCCAGCGCTACTCGCACTACGCCAGCCACACCCGGAACGTGTACCGGGAGATGGGCGCGGCGTTCTGGCAGGCGGACCGGGACGGCGACGGCGTGCCCGACGGCCGCGACAACTGCCCGCGGGACGCCAACGCCGGTCAGGCGGACCGGGACGGCGACGGCGTCGGCAACGTCTGCGACAACTGCCCCGGCGAGGCGAACGGCCGCCAGGCGGACCGGGACGGCGACGGCGTGGGCAACGTCTGCGACAACTGCCCCCGGGACCGGAACGCGGGACAGGCCGACGACGACGGCGACCGCATCGGCAACGTCTGTGACAACTGCCGCGGGGTGGCCAACCGCGGTCAGGCGGACATGGACGAGGACGGCCGGGGCAACGTCTGCGACGGCGACAAGGACGGCGACGGCGTGGCCAACGAGGCGGATAACTGCCCCGGGGTGGCCAACGCCGGTCAGTCGGACCGGGACGGCGACGGACGCGGCGATCGCTGCGACGGCGATGACGACGGCGACGGCGTCCCCGACGAAGAGGACAACTGCCGCGGCCGCGCCAACGCCGACCAGGGCGACATCGACGGCGACGGGCGCGGCGACGCCTGCGACGACAGCGATGGCGACGGGCTGACCGACCTCGAGGAGATGATCGACACCGACGAGGACGGCGTCCCCGACGTGGACGACCTCTGCCCCGAGGACACCGACCCCGACCAGAACGACTTCGACGAAGACGGCATCGGCGACGTCTGCGACGTGGACGTCGACGGCGACGGCTTCGCCAACGACGAGGACGTGTGCCCCGAGGTGCCCGACGCCGACCAGGCCGACGCCGACGAAGACGACCTCGGGGACGCCTGCGACCCGGAGCCCGACGTGCCCCTGGCCGAGCGCCCGGACTACGACACCGACACCCCGGCCGACGACCCCACCATCGCCGGCGACGACGACGGCACCATGGTCCTCAGCAGCGGCTGCTCGGCGGGCGGCTCCGCCGGTGGCGGCGCGCTCCTCTTCCTGGGCTTCGTGCTCTTGGCTCTTCGCCGCCGTCGCCTGGGCGCGGCCGGCGTGGTGCTCCTCGCCGGTTGCGTGGGCCAGCCCCTGGACCCCGGCGCCGACCCGGATCCCTACGACGGCGAAGAGGTCGACTCCGCCTGGTCCGCCGTCTCCCGCCCGGGCCCGTGGACCCTCCCGGCCGCCGTCCGGCGCGCCGGCGAGAGCCAGTACGTCCGCTACGACGACGGCCCGGCCTGGAACCCGGCGAACTGCGCCGGCGGCATCCGCCCCGGCACCCGCGCGGTGGCCGAGTTCCTCCGCAACCGCTTCCCCCGGCAGACCAGCAGCTACGGCGGCTACTCCTGTCGGCAGAACACCGCGAACCTCAGCCGCATGTCGATCCACGGCACTGGCCGGGCCATCGACCTCTTCATCCCCCTCCACGGCGGTCAGGCGGACAACGACAAGGGCGACGCCGTCGCCAACTGGCTGGTCCAGAACGCCGAGCGGGTCGGCATGCAGTACCTGGTATGGGATCGGACCTCGTGGAGCGGTCACCGCTCGGGCCGCAAGGACGCGGCCTACGGCGGACCCCATCCGCACCACGACCACCTGCACATCGAGCTCTCCGTGGCCGCCTCGCGCCGGGAGACCCTCTTCTTCACCGACCGCGATGGCGACGGAGTCCGCAACGACCGGGACAACTGCCCGGGCGACGCCAACGCCGGCCAGGCGGACCGGGACGGCGACGGGCGCGGCAACGTCTGCGACAACTGCCCCGGGAGGGACAACCCCGGGCAGCGCGACCGGGACGGCGACGGCATCGGCGACGCCTGCGACAACTGCCGCGCGGTGGCCAACGGCGGCCAGGCGGATCGCGACGGCGACGGCATCGGGGACCGCTGCGACAACTGCCCCGGCGTGGCCAACCGCGGCCAGGCGGACATGGATGGCGACGGCCGCGGGAACCTCTGTGACGGCGACAAGGACGGCGACGGGGTGCCCAACGATCGCGACAACTGTCCCGGCGTGCGCAACGCTGGTCAGGCCGACCGCGATGGCGATGGCCGCGGCAACGCCTGTGACGGCGACGACGACGGTGACGGCGTCCGCGACGAGATGGACAACTGCCCCGGCCGCGCGAACCCCGACCAGGCCGACTGGGACGCCGACGGTCGCGGCGACGTCTGCGACGACTCGGACGAGGACGGTACCAACGACGCCCGGGACCTGTGCCCGGAGCTCGCGGGCGAAGGCCCCGGTGACCTCGACGAGGACGGCCTCGGCGACGACTGCGACCCCGACCGCGATGGCGACGGCGTGCGCAACGGCCGGGACCTCTGCCCGGACGTTGCCGACCCCGACCAGCTCGACGGCGACGGCGACGGCCTCGGCGACGCCTGCGACGAGGACCGCGACGGCGACGACATCCTGAACGACGTCGACGTCTGCCCCGACACCTTCGACCCCGACCAGGCGGACGAGGACCTCGACGGCGTCGGCGACGCCTGCGACCCCGAGCCCTCCTCGCTGCCCGAGGAAGACCTCCACGAGGACGAAGAGGACGACTGGGATCCCGAGCTGGACGAGATGGCCCTCGATTCCGGCTGCGCCGCGGGCGGCTCGGGCGCCAGAGGTGCGGCGTTGGTCGGCCTCGCGCTCCTCTTCGCGCGTCGCCGCCGCCGTGGCACACTCCCCATGTGAGACGTGTGGTGGTGATGGTGGCGCTCGCGGGTTGGGCGGTCGCGAGCTCGGCGGCGGCCCAGGACGCCGGGCCGACCGAGAACGCGGAGCCGACCGAGGGGCGCTTCGTGCTGGTGCTGGAGAGCGCCGACCCGGAGACGACCGCGCCCGCGCTGCGCACGGCGCTCTCCGATGCGCTCGGGGAGCCGGTGGTCGCCCTGGGCGCGGCGCAGCCGGAGCGCATCCTCATCGTGCGCGTCGCCGGGACCGGACCGGCCCACGTGCGGGTGGAGGGTCGCGGCCGCGCACCGATGAACCAGCGGATCGAGCGCACCGACCAGGCCGACTGGCTGGTCCAGGGGATCCGCGAGGCCCTCGGCACGCTGCTGGTCGACTGGGACGGGAACCCGCACCGCGCCGGGCCCCAGCTCCTCGCCGAGTGGGACGAGCGCTCCTACGCGATCATCGAGAGCGGCGCGGGCCTCGACCCGCCCCCGCGCTGATCAGACCGGGACGGCGCGCTCGATCAGGGTGAGCGCCATCTGGACCGCGTCCTCGCCGGCCTGGTGGGCGGCCTTGGCAGCGCGCTCCATCAGGTCCCGGCGGTCGCTCTGGTTGAGGGCGATGAGGCCCTCCAGGGGACCGTGGTGCCGCACCAAGGCGGGGAGCACGGCGGCGAAGAGCTCCTCGTCGCCGACGGCGGGTTCACTGCGCGGCCGGTGGCCGGCGCGGGCGTCGAGGAGCTCGAGCACCTGCATGTCCGCGATGAGCGCGATGGCCACGAAGAGGTGCCGGGGCGAGGGGTCCTCTGCCGAGAGCACCCGGAGCGCGTGACCGAAGGGCTGGGCCACCGCGCCGGTCCCGCGCTTCACCAGCTCCTGGGCGATCCCCGCGCGGAGCACGGCGTCGCTGAGCACGGCCAGGGTGGCCTGCCCGAAGCGGAGGTCGGGGGTGAGGTCGTGATGGAGGAGCTGGGTGATCGGCGAGCGCGAGAGGAGCGCCAGCAGCGGGGTCTCCAGCTCGAGGTCGGGGGTGCCCTCCCGCGCCAGCTCCACCAGGGAGCGGCGGGTCTTCTCCTGGCGCACGAAGCGCAGCTTGGGCATGGCCACCACGTTGGCGGGCGGCGGTCGGCCGTAGAAGCGGTAGGTGTAGGCCCAGTTCTTCACCACCGTGTCCTCGCGCTGGAGCTCGAGGCAGCGCTCGAGGACCACGTGGCGCCCCAGCGCCTCCGAGCGGGTGCGCGGCACGGGGATGCGGTCGACGAGGTCGAAGACCCACTGCCGCACGGTCTCCCGGGAGCCGCGAGCGAAGGCCCGATCGAGGGCCGGATCGGTGAGCCAGAAGAGGTCGTGGGCGGCCATCAGCGTGGCCATCAATCCGGGCTCGGCGAGCTCCACCAGCTCCACCGGCGCCAGCTCCGACGCCTGCCGCGCCAGCGCCTCGAGGATGGAGCCCTCGACCACCGAGTCCATCGGGCGCGCCAGGGAGAAGTGCTCCAGGCAGGCGGGCGCGATCGCGCGCGTCCCGTGCACGGTGCCGCCGGTGAGGAGCGGTTCGAGGAAGCGGGCGACCAGCTCCTGGTAGTGGGCGTGGACCTTGTCCTGCGCGGCCATGGCTCAGTCGTCGCCCGAGGGGAGCGCGGGCACGTCGGCCGGCTCGGCGTCCTTGAGCGGTACGCCCCAGAGCGGGAAGCGGCGGGGCGCCTCGTACTCCAAGAGCGGCAGCTCGGGCTCCACGTCCTGGAGGGGATCGGCGATGAGCGGCACCGCGGCGACGTCGCGCAGTACTCGGCGGGACACCGGGCCGAAGGCCTTGGCGGGCACGACCCGGGGGGCGTCCACGGCGGGATCGAAGAAGACGAAGCCGTCGCCGCGATCGCGCACGAGGTCTTGGAGCACGGCGGGCGAGACCGCGGGGACCAGGGTCAGGCCCGAAGGCACGTAGATGCGCGGGGCGACCTCGGAGTGGAAGCTGCCCAGGGGGACCCCCTCGATGCCGCTGGGGTCCACCAGATAGAAGCGGTCCTCGCCCACGGCGATGCGCAGCGCGGCGAGGGTGTTCGGGGGCAGCGCGTAGAGCATCCGCGCCAGCCACTCCCGCTGGGTGAAGGGGACCACCGTGGCGGTCACCGCCCGCCAGGGATCGGTCGACGGAGCCAGCCGGAGCGGCAGCGAGAGCTCCAGGCTCTGCTCCAGGCCGGCTCCCTCGCTCACCGCGGCGCCCGCGTCGACGTCGACGCCCGTGCGCACCAGTGAGCGCACCGGGGCGAAGGGCGGCAGCGGGTCCACCACCAGGACCTCGCCATCGCCCTTGAAGAGGTGCAGGGCTTCGTCCCCGAAGAGGCTGGCGCAGCTCTCGAGCGCGATGGGGTGCCGGAAACCGAGCTCCACCCCGAACGACGAGCCCAGGGGCTCGAAGACGTGGACCCCGGGGAGGCTGGCGAAGAGCCGGGTGACCCGCTCCGGGGTCTCGGAGACGTCGAAGAGGTAGAGGCGGCGCGGCCGGTCCTCGAAGGCGCTGGCCGGGGGCCACTCGGCCAGGGCCGCCTGGGCGGAGACCTGCCAGCGGAAGAGATAGGAGAGCATCGCGCCCCCCACGCCGATCTCCGCCGTGGCCCAGAGGCGCGCCGGGAGCGCCTCCCCGCGATGGGCGGGGACCCGGAAGGGCTGGAGCTTGAAGACGAGGTCGCGGAACGCGAGGTCCCGGTCGAAGCGGTAGGCCTGCCGGAAGGCGTCGTCGTAGAGCACCAGGTCGGCGGGCTCGTCGAGGAGCTCGACGACGTCGTAGCCGAGGGGCGACGAGGTGTCCCGGTACTTCACGAAGTGCCGGGAGGTCCCCGTGAAGACCAGGCCGCCGGCGAGCTTGGCCACGCCGGCGATGCGGTCCATGCGGTAGCTGGACTCGGCGGCCACCGTCAGCATGATCTCCCGGGTCCGGAGCGGGGTTTCCAGCCGGCGGAGCACCAGGCTCGGCAGCAGCTCGTCGAGGGAGCCCTCGTCGCCATAGGCGCGGAGGAAGGCCACCAGCCGATCGATGCTGGGAAAGAGGACCAGCCCCTTCTGTCCGAGCACGACCCCGCGGGCGTCGGGGGAGACACCGGGAGTCCGGAAGCGGGTCTGGTGCAGGGCCGCGCGCTCGAGGTGAGCCATCGGCCGGCATCCTACACCATCGCTTCCCCGGTCGCGGGGGGTGGTGACCGGGAGGGAAGGAGCGCCCCCGAGCTGCCCGTGGGCGCGCCCCCTCTGCACGTCCCTTCTGCCAGTCGGGGCGCGGGGCGATCGTGGGCGCAGCGGGATGGCGCGGGGCGGTGTAGGCTCCGCGCGATGGTGCGTGTGCTCGTTCTGGGAGTGATGGTGTTGGGCCTGGCGGCGGTGGGCTTCGGTCAGGAGGCCGAGCTGACCCCGGACGAGACGGCGCTGACCGCGCGCCTGGACGCGGTCGCCGAGTCGACCTTCGTGAACGTCGCCCAGGGGACGGTGGATCAGGCCCGCGGGGCGCTGGCCCGAGCCCGATCCCTGCGCGCGGAGGGCGACACCAACGCCGCCGAGCGAGCGGAGGCCATCGCGCGGGCGGCGACGGAGCTCGCCGAGCGCCAGGTGGCCCGGGCGCTGGAGAGCTCCGAGCGGCAGGCGGCCGCCCATCGTCTCGCCGACCTGCGCGAGCGGCTGGCGCGGGCCCTCGACGCCCTGGAGCGGGTCCGGACCGAGACCGCCCCGGCGGCGGCCAGCGAGGCCGCGGCCCAGGCGGCCAGCGAAGGCGACGAGGGCGCCGACGACGGCGGGGAGCTCTGATGCGCCGCTCCCTTCCCTGCGTTCTCGCGCTGATTCTCCTGGGGGCCTGCGCGACCTCGTCGACCGCGGGCATCGAGGTCGCCTTCGAGGCCGCCGACGTGGACCGGGCCGAGCGCGCGCCGGACCTCCTGCTCCGGGCTCAGCGGGCGCGGGAGCTGGCGCTGGCCGCCGCCGAGCGCGGCGACGAGGCCGCCGCCGGGGACCACGCGACCGAGGCCCGGCTCTGGCTCCAGGCCGCGCTGGTCGAGGCCGACCGGCTCGAGCTCGAGGAGGCCCGCCTGGCCGACGAGGCCCAGGAGGAGACCCTGGCCCAGGAGCTGGCGGATACCCGCTCCGAGCGGCGCGCGCGCGAGGCCGAGATCGGACGCGAGCGGGCCGCCGACGTGGCCCGGGAGCAGATGGAGCTGGCCTTCGTGGCCGCCGAGGCCCGGGAGAACCGTCGGCCGAGCCCCATGGATCCCGCCACCGCCGCCCGCGCCTTCCAGGGCCGGGCCCGGCTGCTCGCCGCGGCGGCCCGCGCGCTGGGCGCGCCCACCGAGCGGGTGGGAGAGCTCCTCGAGGCGCTCCTCGAGCTCGGCACCGTCCGGGACGGACAGCGGGCCCTGCGCGAGGCGCTGACGCTCTACCGGCGGGCCCTGGTCCTCCTGGGCGAGGCCCGCGCGTCGTCGCCCGTGACCCCGTCGGTGGTCGCCAGCCTGGTCGCCTCCGGGCGGGAGCGAGGCCTGGAGGTCTCGGTGACCCCGGACGGCGCGTTCGTCACCTTGGGGCGCAATGACGAGTCGAAGGTGGCCGATCTGCTGCGGGAATTCCCCCACGGCCCCGCCCGACTCGCCGGGCGCGGCGCGCGGCGGCTGGGGACCACCCTGGTCCGCGCCGACCTGCCCGAGGGCCGGCTGGAGATCGACGAGGCCCCCGACGCCCTCAGCGTGCAGCTCCCGGCCTACGGCGCCTCGGCGGGCCTCGAGCCGGACGCCTCGTCTGCGGAGGCGGACGAGGCACCGACCGACGGCGCCGAGCCCACCGACTGAAGACCACGGACGCATCCGCGGGCCATCACGCGGGTTCCGCCGCGCACGCGACCCGCTGCTGGTAGGTCAGCGCCGCTCGTGGCCGGTGTGGCTGGTGATCAGTCGCGGGCGGAGGGGGCGTCGAGGTCGTAGGGGCGCTCGACGCCCACGACGCGGTAGTCCACCGCGCCGGTCTGGTAGAGGTGGACGCGCAGGGGCCGGCTGCGGTCGTCGTCGGCGCCCCACATCGCCTGGAGGTCGACGATGAAGTAGTCGGGATCCGCCGGGGTCGCGTCCGCGCTCGAGGGGAGCCCGGCGCAGATGTGATGGGGGCGACGCCGAACGAGTCGCCCGGTCTCGGCGGTCTCCAGGTCGTCGCCACCGACGTGGTGCCAGGCCCGCGCCCAGTAGGGGCGCTCGCCCCAGGGGAGCAGGTCGCGCATCACCACCAGGTCCTCGGCGCAGAGCATGGCCTCGCCGTCGCTCACCACGACCTGCGGCCGGGTCAGGGCCGAGAGCTCTCGGAACCAGTAGCGGAGGATCCGCTCGTGGCGGCCGACCAGGATGCGCTTCAGCTCGGAGTCCACGGTGGGGTCCTGCACCGAGGCGGCGTCGACGATGGCCCGGATGTCGTCCGGGCTGAAGCTGGCCAGGATGCGCGCCATCCAGGCCTTGTCGCGGTCACTGGCCGCCAGGAAGGCCGGGTTGGGGTATCCGGGCTGGTACTCGCCGGGGTCGAAGCGGCTCACGCCGAAGTAGCCCAGGGTGTCCCCCGCCTCGCCGTACTCCGCGTGATACCAGGGGCGGTCGATCACCCCGAAGGTCACGAAGTCGATGAGCAGGTGCTTCATGTCGAAGTAGCTCGAGTGGCCCAGCCGGCGGCTGATGCCGTCCCAGGCCCAGAGGCTCCCGAACGAGTCGCCGAAGTCGATGTAGTTGTGCTGGACGTACCCCGGCGCGTCGTCGGCGTCGCTCTCGGGGATGAACATCGCCAGGGTGTTCTGCTCGCGGGCGTCGAAGTGGTTGATCCAGGAGGCCAGGGTGTAGCCGCCGCGGAGCTCCCGCCGCTCCTGGTGGGGGACCACGTCGTTGGGATCGTCGTCCCGGGTGCCCTCGTAGCGCCAGGGCCCGATGGGCCGGCCGGGGAGGAACTGGCTCGAGGTGCCCCGGAAGCGGCCGTCGGCGAGCTGGGTCGCCTTCTCGAAGGCGGGCTCCAGGATTCCCCAGCTCATGGGGACCTCTTCACCCGCGATCTCCGCGGTGGCGCCCTCGTCGATCTGCAGGATGTCCCGGTCGAAGAAGACCACCCGGTTGCAGGGGGTGGAGAAGCCGGCGCCCCAGTACATCAGGCTGCCCATCACGTCGGCGCTGGTGGCGCGCTCGGGCTGGTTGGGGCTGTCGAACTTGAGCAGGAAGGCCCGGCCGTCGGCGTCCTCGATGATGAAGCCGGGGTTGGCGCCGTTGGGCTTGGCGCTGGTGATCTTCCAGGGCCCGGTGGGATCCAGGGGCGGCTCGTCGCCGCACGGGCCGGCCAGGAGCTCCGCCCGGGACAGGGGACCCCGGGACATCCGGTTGGTGTACCAGCTCGAGTCCGGCACCTCGTCCATGGCGTTGACGTTCATCGCCTCCCCCGCGGGATCGACCGCGAAGAAGCGGGCCATGGGCCGGAAGAGCATCTGGTCGGCGCCGTCCCACGCGAAGGGCGAGAAGTACTCCTCGGGCATGGGCCCGAAGGCCCGGAAGTCCTCTTCGTCGCGCCACATCGGCTCCTCCATGGGGAAGCGGCGATAGTCGCGGGCGCAGCTCACGGTGAGGAGGAGCGCGAGGGCGCCCAGCCAGAGGCGAGGCGAGCGTGGGGCGGAGTGGATCGTCACGGTCAAAGCGGGGGCCGAGGCCCGGAGCCGGAGCATACCCGCCGCGGCCGCGAGCGGGGCAAAACCGGCCGTCCGATTGGAACGGCGGGGGCCCGCGGGCGTTTCGAGGGGACGCCCGAGAGCAAGTTTCCGGCCTCGGGCCGCTCCCCATCATGGGATTTCTCGATCCTCGACCCCAAGACGGTCCATGATGGCGCGCGTGCGGAGATCTCCGTCCACTCTACCGACCCTGGTCGGCCTCGCTGCGGCGATGGTCCTTGCCGGGCCCTCGTTCGCCCAGGCCTCCGGCGGGGGCGGCGACCCCGGGACCACCGCGGCCGTCGTCGGAGCGCTCGCCCTGGTGGCGCTGGCCTATCTGGGCGCCAACCTCATCGTCGATCGGCTCCAGCAGTGGCTGCTGATCGTCACCGGCTTCGAGTACCTGCTCCTGGGCGTGGCCCTCGGCCCCCAGGTGCCCTCGGTCCACGTGCTCGGCGATCTGAGCGGGCTGATGCCCATCATCGCCCTGGCCGCCGGTTGGGTGGGGCTCCTGCGCGGGATGGACCTCGATACGCTCCGGCTGGCCGATCGCCCGCCGGGCACCGTGCGCACCGTGGTGCTGCACCACTTCCTCCCCGGGACCCTGGTCGGCGGTGCGGCCTACTGGTTCTTCTACATGAGCCAGGGCATGGGGTTGATGCCCGAGGTCTCCTGGCGCGAAGCCGCGGCCTCGGCCTTCGTCCTCGCCTGCGCGGCGGCCTCCGACTCCCACGCGCCCTTCGAGATCGTGGCCCGGCGCTACGAGATCGAGGGCCCGGTCGCCCGGCAGCTCCAGGTGGTCAGCCGCATCAGCGACGTGCTGGTGATCCTGGTCTTCGGCGTCGCCTTCTGTCTCTTCCACGTGCCCTGGGGCCAGACCAGCGGCACCGATCCCACCTTCGCCGCCAACTGGTTCCTCCTGCAGATCCTGCTCGGCCTCGGCCTGGGCGCGCTCTTCACGCCCTTCCTGGGCGGCAACGAGTCGCCCAACGGCCGCTTCCTGGCGTTGGTCGGGATCATCACCTTCGCCTCGGGGGCCGCGTACTTCGTGGAGCTCTCGCCGCTCTCGGTGAACGTGTTGATCGGGCTGGTCCTGGTCCGCTTCGCCAAGACCGGCCGCCTGATGCGCGAGACCCTGCGGACCACCGAGAAGCCCATGAACCTGGTGCTCCTGGTCCTCGCCGGGGCCCTCTGGCACATGCCGAGCGACGGCGACTCCTGGACCGCCGCGGGCCTGGTCTTCGGCTGTTTCCTGCTGGTGCGCCTCGGCGCCAAGTGGGTCGCCTCCAAGGTCGCTGCCTGGGGCATGAGCTCCATGCGCAAGGACCTCTACCGGGGTCTGTTGGGCCAGGGCGAGGTCACGATCGCGATGGCGGTCTCCTTCCGGGTGGTCTACGAGGGCCCGGTCGTGGACATCGCTTATACGGCCATCCTCGCCTCCGTGGTGGTGATGGACCTCGTCGCTCCGCGCCTGCTGCGCGACCTGCTCGTCGACGCCGGCGACGTGGGTCGCGAGCGCACGATGCTGCCGCCGGAGCTCGCAGGAGAAGGGAAGAGCGCCTGATGTACATCGTGGTGATCGGGCTCGGAGAGGTGGGCCGCCACCTGCTGGGCGTGTTCCAGGCGGAGGGCCACGACGTGGTCGCCGTGGACAACTCGGCGGACGCCATCGCCTACGCCGAAGAGCATCACGACGTGGCCAGCCTCGAGGGCTACGGCGCGAGCCAGGAGGTCCTCGAGCGGGCCGGCGTGGACCGCGCCGACCTGGTGGTCGCCGTGAGCGATCACGACGAGGTGAACCTCATCGCCGCCCTGGCCGCCAAGCAGCTCGGCGCGGAGCGCGTGATCGCCCGCGCCCAGGGCAACGAGTGGGCCCGCTGGACCGAGGGCATCCGCTACGGGCTCCTCGGCGTGGACGTGGTGATCAACCCCCGGGTCCTGGTCGGCCAGGAGCTCGGCCGGGTGGCGCGCTCCCACGGCGCCACCGACGTCATGGACCTGGCCCAGGCCCGGGTGGAGCTCGTCGAGATCGAGATGACCTCGCGGATGGCCAACAAGCCGCTGTCCAAGCTCACCATGCCCGAGGACACGCTGATCGCCGCCTACGTGCGCGACGACAACCTTGTCGTCCCCGGCGGCGCCGACGTGCTCCTGCCCGGCGACACCATCTATCTCATCGGTACGCCCGAGGCGATCCTGGGCGCCGAGGACCTCTTCAGCACCAAGCGCGAGGCGCGCCGGGTGGCCATCATCGGCGGCGGCGTCGTCGGTCAGGCCCTGGCCCGGGCGGTGCTCCCCCACGGGGTCCACGTGACCATCATCGAGCGGGACCCCGAGGTCGCCGAGAAGCTCGCCGCCGAGCACGGGGACATCACCGTCGTCCAGGGCGACGGCACGGACAAGACGCTCCTCGAGGAGATCGAGATCTCCACCTTCGACCTGGTGGCCTGCGTCACCCACGAAGACGAGGTGAACCTGATGGCGGCGCTGATCTCGAAGCGCAGCGGCGTCAGCCGGACCGCGGCCATCGTGCAGCGCGCCGACTACAGCCCCATCTACCGCGAGCTCGGCATCGACATCGTGCTCTCGCCGCGGACGGTCGCCGCCGACCAGATCCTGCGCTTCGCGCGCACCGACGAGCTCCACAGCCTGCACCAGCTCGCGGGCGGGCAGGCCGAGGTCGTCGAGCTCACCGCCGGCAGCGGATGTCGCGCCGTGGGCAAGCCGCTGCGCCGGATGCAGCTCCCCAAGGGCGCGCTCCTGGCGGCCATCTCCCGGCGCGACCAGGTGATCATCCCCCGCGGCGACGACGAGGTCCTCCCCGGCGACCGGGTGATCCTCATGGCCACCAAGGAAGCCCGCCCCAGCGTGCAGCGGCTCTTCCGGGGGAGGGCCCGCTAGCTCGTGGCTCGGCGACGAGTCAACGCGCACACCTGGCGGGACTTCCGCGGGGTGGCCCGCCCGCTCGGGGCGGTCATGGTCGGTGTCGGCGTGGCGATCCTCTTCACCGCCGGGGTCGCCGGGGTGTGGGATTGGCTCGCCCCGGCGCCCCACCTCCCGCAGGGCGGCTACTTCGCCTGCGCCGGCGCCGCGGGCACCAGCATCGGCATGGGCGCGCTGCTCTTCTTCTACGGTCGCCGCTACGCCAGCGAGAACATGACCCGGCGCGAGGCGCTCCTCGCGGTGACGCTCATCTGGTTCGGCGCCGGCGTCTGCGGGGCGCTGCCCTTCGTCTACGGCGCGCGGATGGGCTTCTTCGACGCCCTCTTCGAGGCGGTCAGCGGATTCACCACCACCGGCGCCACGGTGATCACCGACATCGAAGACCGGCTCTCGCGCCCCCTCCTGCTCTGGCGCTCCATGACCCAGTGGCTGGGCGGCATGGGCATCGTGGTGCTCTTCGTCGCCGTCTTCCCCAACCTGGGCGCGGGCGGCAAGCACCTCTACCGGGGCGAGGCCCCGGGCGCCCAGGCGGAGGGCTTCAAGCCGCGCATCGCCGAGACCTCGATGACCCTGTGGAAGCTCTACGCGGCCTTCACGATCATCGAGATGGTGCTCCTCGCGGCCTTCGGGATGGACCTCTTCGAGGCCCTCTGCCATGCGCTCACCACCATGTCGACGGGGGGCTTCTCCACCCGCGACGCCAGCGTGGGCGGCTTCGGGGTGCCCGCCTTCGAGTGGATCATCGCCATCTTCATGTTGATCGGAAGCGTGAACTACGGCCTCTACTACCTGCTCCTCCGCGGCCGGGACTTCGGGGTGCTGGTGCGCAACATCGAGTTCCGTACCTACGTGGCGCTGGTCCTCCTGAGCACCGCGCTCCTGGCGCTGCTCAACCTCGACCTGCACGAGTACGACTTCATCGCCTCGACGCGGACCGCGCTCTTCATGGTGGCCACCACGGTCTCCAGCACCGGCTACGGCACCGACGACTACACCGCGTACGGGATGCCGGCCTTCACCATCATGCTGCTGATCATGTTCGTCGGCGGGTGCTCGGGCTCCACCGCCGGCGGCATCAAGATCGAGCGTGTGGTCATGCTGGCCAAGCAGACCTACGCGCAGGTGAAGCGCAGCTTCGACCCGGCGGTGGTCCAGGTGGTGCGCATGGGCCGCGCGGTGGTCAGCAAGCCGGTCCTGGCCGACGTGGCCGTCTTCTTCGTGGTCTACATGGTCTCCCTCGGGGTCGGGGTCCTGGTGGTCGCCACCATCGAGGCCGTTCCCGCCCAGACCGCCTTCGGCGCGATGCTCACCTGCTTGTCCAACATGGGCCCCGCGCCCTTCCACGACGCCGCCGGCTTCAGCGACAACTTCGCGGCCTACACCGGGGTCTCCAAGGTCTTCTTCGTGGTGGCCATGCTCCTCGGTCGCCTCGAGTTCTTCACCATGTTCGCACTCCTCGTCCCGGAGTTCTGGCGCCGATGACCGACCGCGACGACGAGAAGGACCCGATCATCGAGTCCGAGGCGCCCGAGTCCGACCCCCCGGCGGCGCCGACCTCCGAGTCGGCGGCCGCGCCGCCCGCTTCCGCTCCTCCACCGCCGGATTCCGCACCGACCGATTCCGAGCCGCCCGTGGACCTCCGAGTCGGCGCGGGGAGTGCCGTCATGGCCCTGGAGCGCCACGCGGCGGTCCAGGCCGAGGCCGGGCTCGGACCGGCCTCGGATCCCTCCGCTCCGCAGATGGAGAAGGGCGGCCCGGCCGCGCCCAACGCCGCCGAGGCCGCCATCCGCGGCGGCGCTTCGGTCGCCGACGCGCCGGCCCCGATCTCCGAGCCCGAGCGCATGGCCGCGGTCCCCGACCCCGGCGACGGCCACGGCGGCGACGGCCACGACGGCGGCGATGACCACGGGGGCCACGGCCACGGCGGCCACGGTCATGGCGGCGGCGAGGGCGCGACCTTCCGGCAGCTCGCCATCGTCCTCGCGCTGACCGGCGGCATGATCGGTCTGCACTGGCTGGCGGTCGCCAGCGAGGATGGCCGCTTCGACCCCACCGCGATGCTCGCGCTGGGCTTCGTCATCCTGGCGAGCTTCACGATCGGCTCGCTGGTCGACGTGATCAAGCTCCCGCACATCACCGGCTACCTCCTGGCCGGCATGATCTTCGGGCCGTCGATCGCGGGCTTCATTCCGGTGGAGCTCTGGCCCCCCTTCGACGAAGGCGTGCTGAGCACCTCGGTCATCGAGCTGCTCAGCCCGCTCACCACCCTCGCCGTCGCGCTCATCGCGCTCACGGCCGGCGGCGAGCTCAAACTCGACTCGCTCAGGAAGGGCCTCCGGGCAATCCTGGGGGTGCTCTTCGCCCAGCTGGTCACCGTGCTGGTGATCATCACGCTCTTCTTCTACGCCGTCAGCGGCGTATGGCCGGCGATCGCCCTGCCGGGCCTCGGCGACCTGAGCTCGGCGGTCTGGCCCATCGGTCTGACGGTGGCGGCCATCTCCTTCGCCACCTCGCCGGCGGCCACCATCGCCGTCATCAACGAGACCGGCGCCAAGGGCTCGATGAGCCGGACGGTGCTGAGCGCGGTCGTCCTCAAGGACGTGGTGGTGGTCGTGCTCTTCGGGGTCTTCTCCGCGTGGGCCGCTCAGGAGCTCGGCACCGCTGGCGAAGAGTCGCTCGGGCTCAAGCTCTTCAAGGAGATCTTCGGCTCCATCGGGATGGGCATCGCCGTGGGCGTCCTCATCGCGGTCTATCTGCGCTTCGTCGGCAAAGAGCTCCTGCTCTTCATCGTCGGCGTGGTCTACGTGACCACCCTGGTGAGCGTGGAGCTGCACCTCGACGGGGTGCTCATCTTCCTCACCGCGGGCTTCCTGGTCTCCAACTTCAGCAAGACCGGCGGCACCCTCATCCACGAGGTCGAGCGGCTCAGCACCCCGGTCTACGTCGTCTTCTTCACCGTCGCCGGGGCCAAGCTGCACCTGGACGAGGTGATCCACCTGGGCGCCTTCGCCCTCGCTCTGGTCGCCGCGCGCATCTTCGCGATCTGGATCGGCGTGAAGTTCGGCGCGATGATCGGAAACGCCGAGCCCACCACGCGCAAGTACGGCTGGATGGGCTTCCTCAGCCAGGCCGGCGTGGCCATCACCTTCGCCAGCTTCCTGGCCAACCCGGACCGCTTCCCCGAGGAGGTCCACGCGCTCTCCGGGCTGCTCATCGCCGGCGTGGCCCTCAACGAGGTCCTCGGCCCGGTCGCGTTGAAGATTGCCCTCGGGCTGGCTGGCGAGATCGGGTCCGGCAAGGTCGAAGAGGCGGCCGAAGAGGTCGGCCCCGCCGGACCCCGGCCCTCGCAGATCGAGCCCTGGCCCGAGCACGTGGCGCCGGTCGACTGGGGCACCCCGCCGGCGACGGGCTCGGTCCCCCTGGACCGCCAGCTCGACTCCCTGGAGGAGGACCTGCGCGCCATGGTGCGCGAGGTCTCCGACGGGGCCATGCACGACTTCCGCAAGGACGCGGAGACCTACCTCCGCGAGCTGCGGCGCGAGTACCTCCGGCACCATCGCCGCATCCTGGTCGAGGCGCGCGGCCTGAAGCAGCTCGTGGACGCGGAGAACACCGAGGGCGCCGACGAGGCGCGGCAGAAGCTCGCGCTGATGCTCCACGACCAGCAGGCGGAGCTCGCCGAGCGCTGGAGGGCCAGCGTGCTCTCCCGGGCGGCGCAGCTCCGGAGCCGGACCCTCTGGTCGCCCCAGCGCATCGTGGAGTCCCTGGACGACGTCGTGGCCGGCGTCCCGGAGACGATGCGGGTGCCCTACCACCCGCGCTCCTTCGAGTCGCACACCGGGGACGGCCTGCTCAAGGCTTCCGCCCGGACCGGGCTCCGGATCCGCCGCCGCACCGCGCGGCTCTTCGGCCGGCCCATGGCCAAGCACGAGCTGCCCCTGCGGGACCTGGTGCGCTACCACATGGCCGGGCTCACCCCGATGCGCCTCGAGGGCGTGGCGGCGCTGGTGGTCGACGCCGAGCGGCACCTCGCCGGGCGCACCCGGCAGCTCTTCGACGCCATCGTGCAGGCCTACGATGGGCTCGCGGCGGACCTCCAGGATCCCAGCGTGGACATCGACGTCCGCGTCAAGGAGGTCCGCGCCGACGTCGAGGAGGGCCTGATGCTCGCCCTCGACGAGGTGAACCGCATCGGCCGCGACGGCGTCCGCCGGACCGGCCTGATCCTGGCCCAGGGCCTGCGCTCGGTGAAGGACGAGGCGCCCTTCTACGGGACCCTCGATCTCCCCGACTGGGAGCGACGCTCGAGCCGGGTCTTCCGGGAGCGGGTGGAGGCCCTCGAGGCCCTCTCCAAGGATCTCACCGAGCTCCGGGACAGCGCCGGCGGCGAGTACGCGCTCCTGGCCATGGAGCTCGAGCTCGTCGGGCTCGAGGCGCGCGCCAAGGATCTTCTCGGCGGCCACCGGGCCCGGCTCGAGGGCGAGGTCCAGCGCCGGGTGGTCCAGCAGGGCGACCGGGTGGCAGAGAGCTTCCTGGAGGCGCTGCAGCACCTGCGCTCGGAAATGGCCTCGGCCAAGAGTGGCCGGGAGCTGGCGATGGCCGTCCGCCAGATCACCGAGGTGGCGGAGAAGACCGCCGGGGAGGCCGCGCGCATCGCTCGGGAGCTCCGGGAGGAGCTCCTCGACCAGGAGAAGATCGCTCCGCTGATCGAGGCCCTGGGGGCGGCCGCCGCTGCGCTGACCATGCGCTACAAGGTCATCGCCGGTCGCCTGATGCACGGGGAGTGGAAGCTGCCTCCCGCCGTGCCGCCGGTGGAGGTCCCCTTCCGGGAGACCGTCCTCGACGCCATCGACACCCGGGTCGCGCCCCGGCTGCTCAAGGCCACCCGCGCCATGGCCGACGAGATCCAGCCCCTGGTCACCGCCATGCGCGAGGCCGAGCGGCTCCTGGCCTTCAACACCGAGCTCGCCACCAGCGAGCTGGAGTTCCTGGGCGACGACCCCATCCCCGCCGAGACCCTGCGTCTGGTCGAGGAGATGGTCGTCGGTCAGCTCGATCGCAGCGAGGGCACCCTGGAGGCCTTCCTCGACGAGGCGCGGGGGTGGCCGCAGCGGCTCGGCGAGGACCTCCACCAGGCCGCGCTGGGTACCCTGACCGAGCTCCGGGGCCAGCTCGTCGACGGCGAGATCACCCGGGCCAAGCTGGACGAGATCCGCCGCAGCGCGAACCGCCGCCGCCTGGCGCTCCGGGCCATCCGGCTCCCGGAGCTCCTCCGCGACGTGCGCACCCAAGCGCGGCGGGCGGTGGTGCTGCTCATCGGCGAGACCCGCCTGGAGCTCTGGCGCCGCTTCCTCGGCCTGCCCGCCTCCCGGGACGACCTGGTGGTCGCCCCGGAGGTCTTCGCCCCGCCGGCGCCCCGGGTGAAGCTGCCCCTGGTCTACGAGCGGCTCTTCGCCGCCGACACCATGGAGGCCAGCGACGTCCTCACCGGCCGCGAGGAGCAGATCCGGCGGGCCCGGGAGTTCCTCGCCCCGGCCAAGGAGACCCGCGGTCAGGGCCGCCGCCGCGCGGTGGCCGTCGTCGGCCTCGACGGCGTGGGTAAGGCCTCGGTCACCAGCGCCATCATCCGCGGGGGCCGCTGGAAGAGCGTGAAGCGCTTCTCCCTGGACCGACCCTTCACCGTCGCCGACGTGAACGGCCTGCTCGAGGAGGCCCGGAGCGCCTCGCTGGTGGTCGTCGACGGCCTCTTCTGGATGGTGGCCGCCAAGCCCGGCGGCTTCGAGCCCCTGCGGCGCTTCGTCGACGGGGTCCTCGCCGACGGCGATCAGCGCAGCTGGCTGGTCCAGGCCGAGGACGTCTTCTGGCGCTACGCCTCCGCCGTCGCGCCCATCGCCGACGCTTTCCCGGAGGTGGTCGAGCTGAAGCCGCTGACCATCGACGAGCTCACCGCCGCGGTCATGGAGCGCCACCGCCTCAGCGGCTACGGCCACGCCTTCGACCGGCTGGAGGGCGAGTCCTGGCTCGAGGCCTGGCTCGCGCGCAGCGCCAGCAAGTTCCGGCGGCCCTACGAGCAGTACTTCAAGGAGCTCCACGCCGCGACCGGCGGTCTGGTCCGCGACGCCTTGCGCCTCTGGCTGACCTCCATACGCGGCATCGAGGCCGACGACATCGTCCACGTGGGCCACGTGCCCTCGTCGGGCTACACGGCGGTCAGCCGGCTGCCCACCGACCAGCTCATGCTCCTCTTCCAGGTCGCCCGGCAGGGCTGGATGAACGACGCGGTCCTCGCGCACCTCTTCCGGACCGATCGGCGCACGGCGCGGGCGCAGCTCGCGCGGCTGCATCACCTGGGGCTCCTGGAGTCGGGCGACGGGCTGATCTTCCGCGTGTCCCTCCACCTGCGGGGCGCGCTGGCGCGGGTCATCCGCGAGCGGGGGTGGTCATGAACTGCCGCCTGCTCGCCCTCGTCCTGACGCTCGGGATCGCCGTCCCGGCGCTGGGCCAGGAGCCGACCGATCCCACCGATCCGACCGAGCCGACGGTTCGCGGGGAAGGCGCCACCGGTTCCCGGGGCGTCGACGAAGATCCGGTCCCGGAGCCGACGCCGCCGGCGCCGCCGGCGGTCAGCGGGACCGCCGCGGATCCGGCGCCGCGGGCCCGGCCCCCGGCCGCGGCCCCGCCGGCCCCGGCGCCCGAGAGCGCGGCGAGCGCGGCGAGCGCGGTCGAGGAACCCGCGCCGGTCCCGGAGCCAGCCGAACCGGCGGAACCCGCCGCGACGACGGATCCCGCGCCCGGCGAGCCCACCGAGCCCAGTGCGCCGGCGGAGGCCGCCGAGCCCCGGGGCCAGGTCGAGGTCGGTCAGCCGTCGACCCGGGTCGAGCGCCACACGGAGACCCACACCGAGACCCGCTTCGTCCCCATGCCGACGGTCCCCATGCCGACGGCCGAGGAGCCAGTCGAGGACACCCTCGGCGCCGAGATCGAGGAGCTGGCGCTCCTCTTCGGCGACGACCGCTCCCTGGGCGCGTTGGCCCTGCTCCTGATCGGGCTCTTGCTCGCGGGCCTCGCCGCCTACGGGGTGCGCCGGGTGCGCGAGAAGCTGCCCATGCGGGGCCTGGTGCCCACCGTCCTGGCCCTGGTGCATCTGGGGCTCCGGCTCATCGCGGTGGCCTTCGCGCTGACCTTCCTCATCCGGATGCTCCCGCCCCGAGCCACCTTGGTGATGCTCCTGGCGTTCGGCGGCTTCGCCATCGCGCTGGGGTGGTCCGCCCGGGACGTCCTGCCCGACCTGGTGGCCGGCTTCCTCCTGGCCTTCGAGCGCCGGATCCGCGCCGGCATGTGGGTCGTCGGCGACGAGTTCGCCGGGCAGGTGGAGCAGGTGGGCTGGCGCTCCTCGCTCCTCACCGACGTGATGGGCCGCCAGCTCGAGGTGCCCAACCGCAAGCTCATCGAGGCGCCCATCACCAGCGACGCCGGCGGCGATCGCGAGCACGAGGTGCTGGTCCGCTTCGAGACCGACGCGCCTGCCGAGCAGGCCCGGGCCGCCCTCCGGGACGCGGTCCTCGCCTCGCCGTGGGTCTACCCCGGCGCCGCCGCGGTGGTCCTCCGGGATCCGGACGAGCCCTGGCTCTGGCGGGTCCGGGGCCGGCTCTTGGACCCCTCGCTGGTCGCCCGCTTCGAGGGCGACCTCCTCGAGCGCGCGGAGGAGATCCTCTACGCCTTCGAGGCCCGGGGTCGCGAGCCCCACGACGAACCCGCCTCGCCGCGGGTGCCCTCGGCCAGCGAGGGCGACGCGCTCTGACGCTCCGAAGTTGAACCCGCGGGCGCCGTCGGCCAGGCTGCGCTCGCATGACGCTTCTCGGCGCCCGCTTCCCGAGGCTCGCCAGCCTCCCCCACGTCCCCCTCGTCCAGGAGACCCCGGTCGAACGCCTGAGCCAGGCGTCCGCCGAGACCGGCGCCGACCTCTGGGTGAAGCGCGACGACCTCAGCGCGGACCTCTACGGCGGCAACAAGGTGCGCAAGCTCGAGCGGCTCATCGGCGACGCGCGGCGCCAGGACTGCGACGTGCTGGTCACCACCGGCGCCTACGGCTCACACCACTCGCTGGCGACCGCGCTCTTCGGTCGCAAGTGGGGCTTCGACGTGCACCTGCTCCTGGTGCCGCAGCCGATCACCCACCACGTCGAGGAGAACCTGCGCGCCGACCTCGCCGTGGGTGCGGAGGTCCACCAGGTCGCGCGGCCAGCGCTGCTCCCCGCCCAGCTCGCCACCCACATCGCCGGGCTGAAGCTGCGCGGTCGCCGCCCCTACCGGATCCCCCATGGGGGCTCCTCGCCCTTGGGCGCGGTGGGCTACGTGGAGGCGGGCCTGGAGTTGGCCGGGCAGATCGACCGCGGGGAGATGCCCGAGCCCACGGCGATTCACGTGGCCCTGGGCAGCGGCGGGACCGCCGCCGGCCTCGCGGTGGGTCTGGCCGCCGCCGGCCTCTACGTGCCCATCGTGGCCACGCGCGTGACCCCGCGGGCGGTCTGCAACCAGTGGATCGTGACCCACCTGGTGAAGCGCATCGTGGACCTGCTCCGGGAGGTCGACCACACCTTCCCCGACGTCGCCCGCGGGGCGATCAAGGCGATCCAGATCGACTCCAGCCTCTACGGCCGGGGCTACGGCGTGGAGTCCGCCGACGGCAACGAAGCCATCCGGCGCGCCGCCGAGGACGGCCTGGTCCTCGACCCGACCTACACCGGCAAGGCCTTCGCCGGGTTCCTCCGCGATGCCCGGGAGTCGGGCGGGACGCGGCTCTACTGGCACACGTTGAGCGGCGCCGACCTCTCGGGGATCCTCCGGGAGGCGCCGCCGCTGCCCCACTGGGCTCGCTGAGCCGTCAGCGCCGGTGCTCGCGGTACACGCGCAGCGCGTGCCGGCCGCTGGGGCGGTTACGGATTTCCTCCACCAGGGCGCGCCCCTCGGGCCCGAAGCGCTCGACGGGCGGGAGCCAGGCGCCGTACTCGGGCGGGAGCAGCACGGGCGCCAGGAGCGCGGCGAAGGCGAGATCGGCGGCCCCGAACTCGTCGCCTTCGAGGTAGGCGCGGCCGTCGGCGAGTCGCTGGTCCACCTCGTCGAGGACCTCGTCCACCCGGGCGCGGCTGCGCTCGAAGCCCTCGCGGTCGATGCGCATCGCGCGCTGCATCCGGCCGACCACCAGCGGCGCCGCGAGGGCGAGCGGTCGCTGCCACCAGGGCGCGTTGTGGCGCACGAGCGCTCCGAAGGCGCCGGGCGTGGTGAAGACCAGGTAGTAAGCCACCCGCCGGGTGTGGGGGCCCAGCCGGTCGTCGAAGTCCGCGATGAGCGCGCGGGTCTTCTCGCCTCCGCAGAACGCGGGGTCGGCGTGGTCCAGGATGGCGGTGGAGCCGGCCACCGGACCCTCGGGGGTGACCAGGATGGGCACGGCGTAGGGCGAGGCGTGCTTCTCCTTCCGCCGGGGGGCGCCGGCCATGGCGCGCTTGGCGACCCGCAGGTGGAGCACCGGCATGGCCCCCGTCTCGCGGAAGGGGTGTCCGATCCGCTCCAGACCCCAGCGGGCCTTCTCGCAGAAGTGGGAGAAGGGGATGACGATCAGCTCGTCCATCAGGGCGCCGCCGCGTCCGTGGTCTGCTCCACGAAGAGCTCCTCCAGGGACCGCTGCTGAGGCCGGAGGGCCACCACGTGGGCCCCGTGCTCCATGGCCAGCGCCAGGGCCCGGTCGACGTCGGCCCGCTCGCCCAGGGTGAGGTGGAGCCGCGCCGGATGGCGGACCAGCTCGCCGAGGGGCGCCAGCGCCGCTTCCAGGGGATCGGCCACGTCGGCGAGCTCGAGCTCGTAGCGCTCCACCTCCGCGCGGACCAACTCCCGGAGCTCGCCGGAGGCGCGGACGAGACCGGAGCGGAGGATCACCACCCGGTCGCAGAGCACCTCGACGTCGCTGAGCACGTGGCTGGTGAAGAGCAGGGTCTTGCCCGCGTCCCGCTGGGCCAGCAGGACGTCCCGGACCTCCTTGCGGCCGATGGGGTCCAGGCCGCTCATCGGCTCGTCGAGCACCAGGAGCTGCGGATCGTGCAGGAGCGCCTGGGCCAACCCCACGCGCTGCATCATGCCCTTGGAGAACTTGCCGATGGGCCGGTCCGCCGCGTGCCGCAGCTTCACCTGGTCGATCATCGCCTCGGCTCGATCCCGCCGCTCCTTCTTCCCCATCCCCACCAGACGCCCGCAGAGATCGAGGAACTCGCGCGGGGTGAGGTACTGGTAGACGTAGGGGTTCTCCGGCATGTAGCCGACCTTGGCCCGCACGTCGGGGTCGGCCGGACTGCCGCCGAAGAGCTCGATCGAGCCGCTGCTGGGGTGGACGAGCCGCAGGATCGACTTGATGGTGGTGGTCTTCCCCGCGCCGTTGGGACCGAGGAGCCCGAAGATCTCGCCGGGGCGCACCTCGAAGCTGACGCCGCGGACGGCCTCGACCTTCTTGCGCATGAAGCCGACGACGTAGGTCTTCTTCAGGTCGCGAACCCGCAGCACCGGCGTCCCGGCGGAGGCCGCCGGAGCGTCGGCGCTCACCGAGGCTTCGGGGAGGGCTTCGCCGCTCATGCGATGGCCTCCAAGACGTCGGCCACCTTCTCGCGCTCGTCGATGGTCATGGTGGGGAAGAGCGGAAAGGCTACGCCGCGTTCGTCGAGAGCGCGAGCGTTGGGGAGGGGCCCCTGGTCGCCCACCTGACCCAGGCGGTCCACCGCGTACGAGAGGCGACCCACCTGGACCCCCCGCTCGGCGGCGGCGGCGATGAACATCTCCCGGTCGCGCCCGGGCGGGAGCAGGGCGCCCAGGGTCTGGTGGTTGGGCCGGCTCCCGGCCGGGCCGAGCTGCAGCCGATAGTGCGCCCCGAGCCGCGCCCGGAGCGCCTCGGCGTGGGTGCGGCGGGCGTCGAGGATCGCGTCCAGGCGGGCGAGCTGCGCGTTGGCGATGGCGGCGTTCACGTCCGAGAGTCGGAGGTTCGCGCCCGGCGACGTGAACGCGCCGGGGGCGCGCTGGCCGTGGTTGCGCAGGACCCGCAGTCGCTCGGCGAGGTCACCGTCGTCGGTGACCACCACGCCGCCTTCTCCGCAGGTGATCACCTTGCGCGGGTGGAGGCTGAAGCAGGCCGCCACGCCCAGGGAGCCGCAAGGCGCGCCATCGGCGAACGACGAACCCAGCGCGCAGGCCGCGTCTTCGACGAGGGGCAGGTCGCCGAGCGCCGCGCGCAGGGCGGCGGCGCGCACCGGGTTCCCGAACTGGTCGATCGCGATCGCCGCGCGGGTCGCCGGCGTCCGGGCCGCGGCGAAGGCCTCGGGGGCGCCGTTCCAGTCCTCGGGATCCACGTCGACCAACACCGCGCGCGCGCCGAGCCGGGCGATGGCGTGGGCCGGGCTCGGCCAGGTGAGCGCCGGGCAGAGCACCTCGTCGCCGGGGCCCACGTCGAGGGCCTGGAGCACGAGCTCGAGGGCCGCGGTCCCGCTCGAGACCGCGATCCCGTGGGCGCGCCCGGTGCGCTCGGCGAACCCCGCCTCCAGGGCGGCCACCTCGGGTCCGGCGGCGAGCCAGCCCGAGCGCAGCACCCGCAGCACCGCCGCCTCTTCGGCCTCGGTCGTCCAGGGCCGCGCGAGGGGGATCATCAGGCCTCCAGGCTCGCCCGGATGGTGCGGGCGTCGATGACGCCGCGCCGCTTGGTCAGGAAGAGCAGCCGCTCCATGAGCCGGTCGAGCTCGCGGAAGTTCCCCGGCCAGCCGTGGGCCTGGAGCACCTCTGCGGCGTCGTCGCCGAAGAGCATGTCGCCTTCGTTGCGTGGCTCCCCCTCGGCGACCAGACGCACCGCCTCGCCCGCCTCTTCGAGGAGGCGGTTCCCGGCCCATAGCGCCGAGCGGGGGATGTCGTCGGTGCGCTCGCGGAGCGGGGGGATGGTCAGCTCGATCCGGGAAAGCCGGTAGAAAAGGTCGTGGCGGAAGTGGCCCTCGGCGACCAGGGCTTCGATGTCGTGATCGGTCGAGCCGATCACCGTGACCGAGCAAGGCTGGGGGGCCTCGTCGTCGTTGCGACGGTAGCGACCGCGCAGGACCGGGGCGAGGCGCGCCTGGATCTCCCGCGGCAGGGTGGCCACCTCGTCGAGGAAGAGGGTGCCGCCCTCGGCCCGGGCCACCGCGCCGCGCCGCTCGTGGGTGCCGAAGAGGTGCAGCGCCAGGATCGCCGGGTCGCGGCCGCCGGTGGGCATCTTCACGAAGGGCGCCTCGCCGCCGGGGTGCATCGCCTGATGCAGCGCCCGCGCGAGGCCCTCCTTGCCGGTCCCCGGTTCCCCGTAGAGCAGCGCGTGGGCCGTGTGCGGGTGATCCAGGAGGTGCTCCACCAGGTCCAGGATCCGCTGGGAATCCGGGTGCGGAGCGCGGTAGGTGAGGACCAGCCGGAGCCAGTCGTGCAGACCGGGCAAAGTGGTGGAAGCCGTACCGATCGAGTCGTGCGCCATCGGCCGCTCGGTCTACCATAGGCGACCCCCGCGGAGCTACGCGAGGTAACCCGCCCGGTCGGAAAGCGACCGAAGGACCCACACCGGAGAAACGAAAGCAGTATGGCCGAGAAAGTCACCCCCGCCGAAGCGCAGCGCCTGATGGACGAAGAGGGCTACGCCTACCTGGACGTCCGCTCGATCCCCGAGTTCGAGGGCGGTCATCCGGAGGGGGCCTACAACATCCCGCTGAAGCACATGGGTCAGGGGGGCATGAAGGAGAACGGCGACTTCGTGAAAGAGGTCGAGGCCGCGTTCCCGGACAAGGGCGCCAAGCTGATCGTCGGCTGCAAGGCCGGGGGTCGGAGCAAGGCCGCCGCCGAGCTCCTCGAGGCCGCGGGCTACAGCGAGCTCCGCGATCAGTTCGCCGGCTACGGCGGCTCCCGCGACACCATGGGTCGGCTCCAGGAAGCCGGCTGGGCCGCCGCGGGTCTCCCGGTGGCCACCTCGGCCGAGCCCGGCCGCGACCACGCCTCGCTCACCGAGTGAGCTCCCGCGCCCGGCGAGCTCAGCTCGCCGCGGCGCGGTCCCGCGTCGTCACCAGCGTCCCGCTGTCCCGCTCTTCGTAGCGCATCGAAGGCCGCACGCCGGGCGCCAGCAGCGAGGGCGTCACCTCGCTCGAGGGGAACATCTGCACGTAGGCCCGGTCGGTCTCCGACCGGTCCACCAGCGCCTTCTCCAGGAGCATCGAGTTGTATTGCTCGGCCGCCAGCTCCGGGGTGTTCGAGTTGAGCACTACCTCGAGGCCGTAGTCGCGCGCCTTGGTGCGGAGCCCGGGGATCGCGGACTCCCGGGGGGTCCAGCTGTCCGCGGCCGTGCCGTTCTCGCTGCACCCGAAGACCCCCCGCTCGCCGTGCACGAAGAGCGTCTGGTTGCCGGTGGTGTGTCCGGGCGTGCGGACCAGGAGGCACCCTTCGCCGAGGGCGTAGTCCCCGTCGGTCAGCACCACCCGGTCCTGGGGGACGCCCTGCTTGCCGTCGGCGATGAACCAGGAGCGCTGCAGGGGATGCAGATGATCCCAGTCGTCCCACTCCGCCCGGGGCGCGAGGAGGAGCGCGTTCGGGAAGCGCGCGCCCACGAAGGCCCCGTCGACGCTGGGTACCGCCGAGCCCAGCAGGGGCCGGAGGTCCTGGGTGTGGAAGTGATCGAACGCGATCACGTCGATGTCCTCCGGGGCGATCCCCAGCTGGGCGAGCTGCGCGTCGACCTGACCCCACTGCTTGGTGAGCAGGCGCCGACCGAGCTCCGGATCGGGCATCCGCTCGACGAGCCGCGCGAAGAAGGGCGTCGCCTCGCTCGCCACGTAGTCCGTGGGGTTGAAGAGGATGCTCCGGATCGCGCCCTCGGCGCGGACCTGGACCAGCAGGCAGCGGTGGGTGAGCACCACGTAGGGCCAGGGCATCGGGACCGCGCGGTCGAACGCGAAGGTCGTCGGGTAGACCAGCGTCGAGAGCGGCAGGGTGCGAACGGCCTGGACCCGCGAGCCCTCTCGGAGGTCTTCACCGAGGAGCTCCGCCGCGCGCCGCAACGCCTGACCCCGAGGTCCGGCGCTGGTGACGGCGCGGGCCTCGTCGAGGGTGGGGACGCGACGGATCCAGGGGAGACGGGGGTCGACGGGCTCTCCGAGCTTCATGCGCCGCAGCATGGCGGAGAAGCGGGGGGCCCGTCGAGGAGGGGGAGCTCAGCGAGCGCTCAGCGAGCGCCGCGGCAGATCAGGCGGGCGCCGCCGGGCTCCGCGCGGCAGACCGTGTCGCCGGGGCAGTCGTCGTCGACCTCGCAGACGTCGGTGCAGACGCCGAAGCAGTTGCCGGGCTCGTCGCAGATGGCGAGCTGGCCACAGACCAGGGGGCTGTCGCAGTCGCCGTCGACTTCGCAGCCCGAACCCTCGTTGTCGCCGCAGCCGGCGGTGGCGAAGGAGAGGACGAGGCCCAGCGAGAGAAGGAAGCGCTTCATGGGGAGGCTTGGTACCCCGGAGCGGGGGCCCCGGTCAACGGAGCCCCGCGCCCCCCTTCTCAGCGCTTCGACTGGATGACGGCCTCGCCGACCTCGGGCGCGATGTAGACCTCGGCGTCCACCAGGTCTCCCAGGGAGGCCCGACCGAGCTCGGCCGCGTTGGCCTCGTCGGTGTCGATGTGCATCTCCAGGGCGTAGCTGTCCTTCACCCGCACCAAGACGTCTCCGAAGATCAGATCCCGGGGGCCACCCTTGATGGCCACCTCGACGTACTCCTTGTCCTTCACGCCGTAGATCTCGGCGTCCGCCGTGGTCATGTGGATGTGTCGCCAGGCGCAGATGAGGCCCTCCTCGAGGTGATAGGTCCCCTTGGGGCCCTCGAGGGTGATCGGCGCCGAGCCCTCGACCTTGCCCGAGTGCCGCACCGGCGCGTCCACGCCCAGGAAGAACTCGTCGGTCCGCGAGATCTCCACCTGACACGCCGAGCGCAGCGGCCCGAGGATACGCACGCCCTCGATCCGGTTGCGCGGCCCGATGAGGTTCAGCTTCTCCTCGCAGGCGAACTGCCCCGGCTGGCTCAGGTCCTTGTAGGGCGTCAGCTCGTAGCCCTCGCCGAAGAGGGCTTCCAGCGCCTCGCGGTGCAGGTGGATGTGCCGCGCGCTGACGGCGATGGGGATCGGCGGCTTGGCCTCGACCTTCTTGGCGCCGGCGACCACCGCGGCGCTCTGCCGGGCGATCTCCAGCTCTTCGTTGGTGTCGATGACGAAGGTGCGCACCCGGGAGTTGGGGGCGCTGATCTCGGCGACGGGATCGTCGTCGGTGACCGCTACGTCCTGGTTCCGATCCTCGTCCACCCGGATGCCGAGGAACTCCAGCCGCTGCAGGATCCGCCGGCGCATGGCCGCGCTGTTCTGGCCGATGCCGCCGGTGAGGACCACCGCGTCCAGCCCGCCCATCACCGCGGCGTAGGCGCCGATGTACTTGCGGACCTGATGGGCGAAGACGGTGATCGCCAGGCGCGCGCCGTCGTGGCCCTCCTCCGCCTGGGCCTGCAGATCGCGCAGGTCGTTGCCGATGCCGCTGATCCCCTTCAGGCCGCTGCTGCGGTTGAGGAGCTCCTCGGTGGCATCGATGCCCAGCTCCCGCGCCAGCTTCAGCACCACGCCGGGGTCCAGATCGCCCGAGCGGGTACCCATGACCAGGCCCTCGAGCGGGGTCATGCCCATCGAGGTCTCGGAGCTGGTGCCGAACTCCACCGCGCAGGCGCTGGCGCCGTTGCCCAGGTGCAGGGTCACGATGCGCAGGTCGCGCAGGTCGGCCTCCATGGCCTCGGCCGCGAGCCCGGCCACGAAGGCGTGGCTGGTGCCGTGGAAGCCGAAGCGGCGGATGCCGTACTTCGTCGAGACCTCCCGGTCGATGGCGTAGACCTGCGAGCGCCGCGGCATCCGCGAGTGGAAGGCGGTGTCGAAGACGGCCACCTGCGGCAGGTCGGGCAGGAGCGCGCGCGCCGCCCGGATGCCCTCCAGGTTGGCGGGGTTGTGGAGCGGCGCGAGGGGGATGCAGGCCTCGACGGCGGCGACGACCGACTCGTCGATGGCCACCGCGTCGTGGAAGGCCTCACCGCCGTGGACCACCCGGTGGCCGACGGCCTCGGGTCCGTGGGCCTTGGCTTCCTCCAGGATCTCGGCGAGCGCCTCTTCGAGCGTGCGCCCGCCTTCGCCGATGCGCTCCGCCTTGCCTTCGGCCAGGCGGGCCCCGGACGTGCTCTCCACGACCTGCCACTTCACGCTCGACGAGCCGCAGTTGATGACCAGTACCTTCACGTGTCCTCCCTCGATGCGGGGCGACCCTACCAGAACCGAGCGCGGGCCTCAGCGCACCTCGATCGTCCGCGCGGGCACCGAGGTCACCGCCCAGGGACGGTCCCGTTCCCAGATGGCCATCGCCAGCCCGGTCCATGCGCCCGCGCCCGTCCAGCGCAGCGGCAGCGGGAAGCGCACCGAGGCCTCGG
>DCLA01000016.1:47626-58382 GCA_002320815.1 Myxococcales bacterium UBA1660 | reverse complement strand
CGGGAAGCGCACCGAGGCCTCGGCCGCCACGGCCGCGAGCCGAACCCGGAGCACGCCGCGCGCGTCGGGCCCGTCGACCGCGCGCACCGCCGACGAGCCCCGGATCGCCCGGAGCGCGCTCTCCTCGAGGTGCGCGCCGGGCGGCAGCGTGATGGCCAGCACCGGCGACCCCACGGCGGCGATTCCGTCGACCCGGACCTCGTAGCCGGCGCGTCGCCCGGCCGCGCCCACGATCCCTTCCAGCTCGACGCGGAGCGGCGCGTCGTCCCGGGCCTCGACCGGCCGCCCGTAGCGGGCTTCGACCCGCGCCAGGTGCGGCGCTCCGGTGACGAGCCGGAAGGCGACGCCCGCGGAACCATCGAGGGTCACCCGCGCCAGGCCGTCCTCGAAGACCAGGGAGCGCTCGTCGCCATCCACCACCAGCGTGGCCTCCCCCTCGTCCCGGCCGAACGCGCCCAGGGCCGACGCGGCCAGGAGCCAGAAGTCGGCGTCGGTCTCCGCGCTGGCCGCGAGGTGGACCCGCGGGCCCACCGAGCCGAGGAGCGCGTCGCGGGTGGCCTCCTCGCCGAGCGCGTGCGCCGCCAGGGCCAACGCCAGGGTCCCCGCCAGTCGGTCCGCCGGTCGCTCCGCGGGGAGGGCCCGGGCGCCGTCGCCCGCGTCCACCCATTCGCGGCGCGCCCGCACGTACGCCGCCCGGCCGTGCTCGTCCGCGGGGTCGGTGACCAGGAGCGCCGCCGCGATGCGCGCCAGCTCCGCGGGTTCGGTCGAGTGGACGCCCCAGAGCCGTTCGCGGAGCCGATGCGCCTCCGCGGCGGCGCCGACGCGCGGGCTCTCGCTCCAGCGCGGCAGGGCCATCGCCGAGAGGACCGTGAGCAGGCGGGGAGCCTCGGTCGCGTCGGCGCTCCGGAGCCGGGCCTCGGCGGTCGGGTGCCGCGGCGTATCGCTCAGCGCGGCCCAGAGCAGGGTGAGCTGCGCCGCTTCGACGCCGTCGGTGGGCGCGGGCAGCGTGTCCAGATGGACCGCCTCACCGCGCCCCGCCATGAGCTGGGCCCAGGCGCGGTCGATGGCGTCGAAGGCGAAGCGCGGGTCTCGATCCACCCGACCCGGCGCGGTGACGATCAGCTCCACGTGCGGCTCTCGGGCCGCCTCGGGCAAGGGGAAGGCGACGTCCCACTCGCCGCGCGCGACCTGCCCCGCCCACAGGGTTCGCTGCGGGGTGCCATCGACGACCCGCGGCTCCAGCACCCGCTCGGCGAGGAGGCGATCCTCTCGATGGAGGCGCACCCGCACCCGGGCCCGGCCGACCTCGGCGGCGGTCAGCGTCAGTGAGCGCTCGGCGACCGCGCCGACCGCCAGGGTCCCCACCGTCGGGTCGTCCAGCCGGGCCTCGAGCCCTTCGGCCTGGACTTCCAAGCGCAGCCCTTCCGTCCGCTCCGCGCCCACGACGACCAGGGGGATCGTCAGCGGGGCGTCCGGGTGGAGCCGCTGGATCTCGGTGGTCGCCAACCGCGCGCCGCCGGCACCCTCCACGGGCGCTACCGCGACCCGCACGCCGGCGGGACCGCCGAAGCCGAGGGCGACCACCGCGTGGGGGACCAGCGCGGGGGGAAGGGGGGCTTGGTGCCGGGCGTCACCCACGGCCACGTCGAAGCGGGTCGAGGGGGCCAGGAAGGGCGCCGGCTCGGTGGACAGCGGGCCGGGCAACGCCAGCGCGACGGGCTCGGTGCGACCCGAGCTCGATCCCTCGATGTCCAGCAGGCGCAGGGTCTCCCGGTCGAGCACGCCGCGGCTCAAGGCCTGAACCACTTCGGCCTCGCCGACCGCGTCGGCGTAGACCCCCGGGGGCAGCATCGAGGCGAAGGGCTCGGTGAGGTCGTCTCCGGTCCCGAGGCGCCCGTCGGGTCCCGCCGAGGTCAGGACCCAGCCGGGCACCACCACCGGCGCTCGCGAGTCCCGGGCGGCGGGCGTGAGGCCGAAGGGGCGACCCCACCCGTCCCGGGCCCAGCCGTTCTCTTCGGCGAAGGCCGCGTACCAGTGGCGCGGGTCGGCGTGGGGCGCGAAGGCGGGGTCGAGGTCCCGCTCGCGCACCCAGGGGCGCCACTGGACCAGGAGGTCGACGAGCGCCTTGCGGGTCACCCGGCGGGCGACGGCGTCGAGGGAGAACGCTCGATCCATGCTGCGGAGCCGGGCGAGGGTGAGGGCTTCGCCGCCGAGGTCCCGCGCGCCCTCGGGGCCCACCTCGCCGGTGTCCAGGGTCGCCAGGAGGTCTTCCTTGAAGCGCCGCCGACCGTTCCGCGCGTAGGCCAGGGTCTCCAGGTCGTCCGCGCTGGCGGCGGCGGCGAGGCGGCTCTCGAGGGCCCGGAAGATCAGCGCCAAGCGCCCGGTGCGGAAGAGCGCGCGTTGCCGCCAGGGGTCGCGGAGGATCCCCAGGCTCACCGCGTCGTCCACCGGCGGCGCCGGCCGGATGTCGCCTCCGACGAGCAGGTGGGGCGCCCCGGTGTCCCGGGGGAGGTCCCGGGCGCGGGCCAGGGCGTCGGCGGGAGCGAAGCGGGTCCGCAGGGCTTCGGCGACGGCTAGGGGGACCCGGACGGAGGCCACGGTCCCCTCGCCGCTGGCGTGACCCTGGACGACGGAGACCCGCGGCGCGCGACGGCCGTCGACCCGCGCGAAGCTGCCGCGCACCGCCGCGTCGTCCGAACCGTGGAGCGCGCGGGCCCGCACCAGGAGCGGGACCTGCGCGAGGGACTCGGGGATCGCGAGGTCGGCCGCGTCGGCGCGGGCCGGGAGGACCTCGGTGGCCACCGGGAGTCGCTGGTGCTCGCGCTCGACGAAGACGGTGACGCTCGCGGGGTCCCGGGCCACCGCCGGGCGCCGATGCACCTCGACGTGCAGGCGCCCCTCGCGGCGCTCGGCGCGCACGCGCACCGCGGCGTCGGGGTCCACGGGGAGACAGCGCGCGGCGCCATCGCGCCCCTCGAAGCGCGGCTGGACGGCGACGGCGGTAGCGCCGCCGCAGGCGTCGGGGGCGCCGGTCTCGGCGAGGATCACCTCGACCGCTCCCCGGCCCTCGGCGTCGGTGGTCAGGGTGTGGTCCCCGAGCCGCGGCGCGGCGAGGCGCAGCGGTCCCCGGTAGGGCCCGCCATCGGCGCGGACCGCGTGGACGAAGAGCCGCGTGGGCACCCCGGGAATCAACGCGCCGCCTTCCGGTGCGATGTCCACCGCCGCCGGCACGGCGGCCACCCGCACGGTCGCGTGGGTGCGGATGGGGAGCTCGCCGGGGAGCTCGACGAGGAAGGCCAAGCGCTGATCGACCACCCCGCTGACGCTCGGCGCGTGCCAGTTGAAGCGCGCCACGCCGTCGGCCCCGGCGCGCACGGGGTCGGGGTCGCCGTCCCGGCGCACCTGGGCGGGCACCGGGCGACCCAGGCCGTCGCGGACCTCGACGTCGATGGCCACCGTGGCGCCTGGGGAGACGACCGGCTCCCGAGGGAGCGCGCGCGCGCGGAGGCCCTGGGGCTCCTCGGCCTCGGCCACCACCAGCGACGCCCCGGCGCCGGCGCCGGGGGTCCGGGGATCGTCGGTGGAGTCGAGGGTCGCCCGGACCTCGGTGGTCCCCGAAGCGCGTGGCGCCGGGAGCGCCACCACGAAGGCGCCGACCGCGTCGGTGGTCGCCGTGGCGGTCGCGCCGCCGGGGATGGCCACGCGGATGGACCGCTCGGCCAGGGGGCGCCCCAGGTCATCGGTCGCGTGGCCGAAGGCCAGGACCTCGCCCCCCGGGACCGCCCGCTCCGGGAGGAGGGTGAGCGAGAGGAGGCTCCGCCGGGTCGCGTGGACCGGGAAGCGGAAGCGCCGCGACCGACTCCCCAGGAAGGCGTCGACGACGATCTCCTCGGCGCCGTCCTCGGGGATGGTGAAGGCGAGGGGCGCGCGGCCGTGCGCGTCGGTGCGGAGCTGCGCCAGCGGGCCATCGGCCCGCCACGAGGCAGTGACCGTGAGCCGCGCGCCCGCGGCCGGCCGGAGCGCGTCGGTGCCGCGCACCTCGTGGAGGGTGAGCACGGCGAGCTGCGCCTCGCCGGTGCGCACCTCGGTGGCGCCGTCGATGCTCATCTCCAAGCCGTTCACCTGCGCGTGCGCGCTCGCGGCGCCGGCCAGCAGCAGGAAGCCGATCATCGCTCTCATCGGGGGTCTCCTCCGTTCACGGTCACCGCCCGGGGGGGCACGACGGTCCTCCGGTCCTCGCGGTCGGCCACGAAGGCGTCCACGCCGAAGCCGCGCAATTCCCCCGCCACTTCGTAGCGGAGCGTGATGGGCAGCTCGACGGAGCGCCCGGGGACCAGCGGCCGGAGCCGGAGTCGGAGCCGTCCGTCTTCCACCCCCACCGGCGCGGCGAGGCGCGCATCGAGCTCGGCCCGCGAGCGGGCGTCGAGGACCGCTCCGGCGGGGAGGGAGACCGTGAGCACCGGCTCCCGCAGGGAGCGCGGCACGGCGTTGCGGACGACCAGGGTCGTCGTGCCGTGCCCGTCGAGGGCGACGGTCTCGTCGCCCACGCGCGTGACGCGCAGGGGGCCGCCGGCGTGGGCCTCGGCCGGCCAGGGGAGCGCGAGCTCACTGGTCACCCGGGCGACCACCACCTGGTCCGCGGGCACCGTCACCGGGACCTGACCGCGGCCGCGGCGCAGGAGGGCGGTGAAGGTCGCCCGGCCATCGACGAAGCGGAGGGTGCGGGTCCGCTCCCCGAGGACGACCTCGACCTCGGTGAGGGGCGCGCCGGTGAGGCGTCGAGCGAGGGCCTGGGCGAGCCCCTCGTCGTCGGGCCGGAGTCCGCCGTGCACCGCCGGCTCCTCGCTGCGCCGGGCCGCCATCGTCCGCAGGAGCGCGAAGGCCTCCTCGGTGTCACCCAGCATCCGGTCCGCGAGACCGAGCGCCGCGCTGGCGCCGCGGGACCCGAGGGATCCTCCGCCGGGGAGCCAGACGTCCTCGCCGAACCGGATCAGACCCCGCCGGGCGCGGCGGACCAGCTCGGCGGCGAGCGCAGCGCGATCGTGCGCGGCGAGGGCCGCCGCGGCCACCGCGTGGAGGGCGTGGTCGTCGGAGCTCTCGGTGGCCTCGGCCTCCACCCGCTCGAGGAGCGCGTCCCGCAGGCGCCCGAGGTCGTCGCTCAGGGCGGGGCGCGCGTCGCGGGCCGCCCAGGCGGGAGCGAGCGCCAGGAGGGTCAGCGCCCGCGCGATGGGGCTCTCGCGCCGCTGGTCCAGGGCCGTGGAGGCGTCCATCAAGAGGCGTCGGTCGCCGTCGTCGTCGCTCCGGTTCGCCCACTCGGCGGCGGCCCGGGTCAGATCGCCTCCCAGCGAGATCGCGCCGGGAGCGACGGGTCGGGGTTCCCCGGCGAGGGCGGCGGCCCAGGCGACCCACGGGCTGCTCTCGCCCGCGAAGAGCGCCTCGGCGGAGCTGAGCGTCACCCGGGAGGGTTCGAGGGCCCAGGCCTCGGGTTCCCGGGCCGTCGCGCCGAAGGTCAGCACCGTGGTGCCCACCAGCAGCCGGTCCTCTTCGCGGGTCACCCGCCGGACGTCCCGCAGCGCGCGGAAGGGCATGCGGATCGCGTCGTCGTCTTCGCCGCCCCGCACGACGGCCACGAGGCTCCCGGATCCCGGACCGCGGACCTCGACCTCCACGAAGCCCACCGCGGCGCCGCCGGCCGGGACGTCGACGGTCCGGGTCGGTCCGATGACCACGTCGAGGTCGCCCTCGGCCACCAGCCCCACCTCCGCCCGCACGGCGTTCCGGCTCCGCGCACGCACGGGGATGCGCAGCACCTCGCCGACCCGGGCCAGCGGGGGGAGCGGCGCCTCGACCACCAGCGGCTTGGCGGTGGCGAAGCGGGTCGAGGTGGAGGCGCTCCAGCCGTCCAGCCGCCAGTGGACGACCTCGACCAGGTAGCTCGTCGCCGCGTCCGCGAGGGGGATGGTGAGGGTGGTGAGGCCGCCATCGCCGGTGGGCATCGCGGGGACGAAGAGCAGGGTCCCGGGGAAGTCCTGCCGCACCCGCGAGCCCAGCTCGTCCAGGATGCCCGCGGCGCCCGTGCGGACCCGGGGCGCCCGACGGCCGCGGCTGCCCAACGCACCGCGACCGTACCCGGAGCCCGATCCCCCGCCCCCGGCGCCGTGACCGACGAGACCCAGCCCGCCGAAGCCCAGGCTGTCGCCGATGGCCTCGGCGCGGGCGGCGTCGCCGATCAGGGTGGCCTGCATCGCCGCGGTGACCCGCTCCAGGACGGCGACCCAACCCTGCATCGTGGCGTCGACGGGGACGATGAGCGAGAGGGCCCGCAGCAGGGCCTCCTCGCCGGACACCTCGGCGTAGAGGGTGCCGGCGGGGACCACGCGGGCGAAGGGGTCGACGATGTCGTCGGACGTGCCCAGGCGACCGTCGGGGCCCGGGAAGGCGAGGGTGTACCCCGTGGCCTCCAGGGACGGCGCGAGGACTCCCTCGGGCCGCCGGCTGACGCCCAGCGGGTGACCCCAGGGGTCGGCCATGTCGTCGGGATCCAGGGCGGCGTGGCGGACCATCTCCGAGACCCACCGCTCCGGTCGGGACCCGTCGATGGCCCCGTCGTCGATGCCCTGCACCAGGCGCTGCAGCGCGGCGACGAGCCGCTCCCGCGCGAGCCTCCGGGCGGCCAGCGGGAAGCCGAAGAGGGGGTCCGCCTCGCGGAGGTGGGCCAGCCGGAGCGGTCGTTCGCCCAGGGTCTGCTGACCCGAGTCGGCCAGGAGCGCGTCCACCGCCGCGACGTCGAAGCGGCGCGCGGCGCCCTCGCCGGTGGCGAGCGCGTCGGCCCCCAGCTCCCGGAGCGCTGCCTCGACGAGGCGGATCCCTTCGGCGCCCATCTGGCGTGCGGCGAGCCGGGCTTCGAGGATGGGATCGAGGAGCGGGCCCTGGTCCCCGCGGGTCGACGTGCGCAGCCCCTCGGGGGTGGACCAATCGGCGGGCACGGCCTCCCGCGGAGCGATCGGTCCCGCCACCAGCACCGCCAGCACGGCGCGGATCAGCCGGTCGGCGTCGGGGGTGGTCGGGTCGAGGACCGCGCGCTCGAAGCGGCCCCGGAGCCGCGAGAGGGAGAAGGGCCGCTCGCCGCCGTGCTGCGCCAGGTCGCGGACGTCCACCGCGAGCCAACCGGGGTCCGCGCCGGTGTCGATCTGGACCGTCGCGGCCTCGCCGACGGCGTAGGTGGTCTGGGTGGGCTCGGCACTGGGGACCCGAGGTTGCTCGGGACGCACCAGCACCGCCGCGTGCGCGGCCCCGGAGCGACCTCCCAGGGAGCGGTCTTCGTCGAGGAGCGCGTAGCCCCGGAGTCGCAGGGTCCCCACCACCGGCGGCACGGTCAGGGTGATCCGGTCTCCCTCCACGCGGTGCACGGCCAGGAGGTCGTTCCCCTCCCCGCCGAGCTCCAGGATCACCGGCCGCCGGGCGATCCGCAGATGCCGGGTCACCCGGACGGTGATCGAGCCGCCGGGCGTCACCACGGCCTCTTGGACTCGCAGGGTCAGGTCCGCTTCGGCCGCGGGCACGCAGAGCGCGTGGTGACGTTCGCCCTCGTCGACCGCGAGGAGCAGACCGAGCTCGCCGCATTGGTCCGGCACGGTGTGCAGAGCCTCGACGCGCACCGGCAGGACCGCGAGCCCGTTGGCGTCGGTGGTCACCTCCGCCCGGCCCCCGCGGAGGGCCGCCGAGCGCACCACCAAGGTCACCCCGCCCGGCGCGCGGTTGCCCGCGGGGTCGTGCACGGCGAAGAACACCTCGCCCTCCATGCCCAGCGGCAGCGCCCCCGCGGTGAACGCGCTCACCGAGTAGCGGCCGGTGGTGCTCAGGGTCAGGGTCCGCTGGGTCCGGGCGGTGCCGATCGCCGGGTGGGTGACCACGACGTTCACCGTCACGGCGCCGCTCTCCCGCGCGAGGTAGGCGGGCGCCGGGGCCTCGCCGGTCCAGCGGCCCGCGAGGTCCGTCCGACCGGTGACCGGCTCCATGCCCTCCACGGTGAGGGTGATGGCGGCGTCCCGCGCCGGCTCTCCGCTCGGCGCGACGACCCGGACCTCCGGGTGGAAGGTCTCCGAGGGACGCACGTGGGTCTCCGGCCAGTCCAGCGTGAGGAGCAGGCGCTCCTGGGTCCGGCGACCGACGTCGAGGGCCACCTGTCGGCTGAGGCCGTCGACGGCGAAACGGACCGCACCGTCGCCGCTGCCGGGCGGGAGCGTGAACACGTGATGGGCCACACCCGCGGCGCCGGTGGTGACCGCATGCTCGGCGGTGGTCCCGTCGGGCAGGTCGAGCTGCAGCGTCACCGTGCGCCCGGCGACCGGCGCGAGGGAGTGGCGGTCGCGGACCAGCGCCCAGGCGTGGACCCGCTCTCCCGGTCGGTAGTGCCGGCGGTCGGTGGTGGCGTACAGGTCCAGGGGGCTCTGGACGGCGACGCGCTGCTCGTAGGTCCGCTCGAGGGTGCCGTGGCGAACCACCAGCTCCACTCCGAGGACCGGCTCGGCCGAGGGGGGGATGGGCACCGGCAGCACGAAGGCCCCGCCGGCCCCGGCCCGCGTCTCGGCGACCTTCTGGCCGTCGATCCGTGCTTCCACCGTCGCCTCCGGGAGCGCGTCGAGGTTCGCCAGCCCCCGGACCCGGAACACCCGCCCCCGGGCCAAGACCGGCCGCCCCCGGAGACCGGTACCGAGACCCTCCAGCTCGAGCTCCAGGCCTTCGTCCCCGGGTGCGTCTTCGGCCTCGGCCTGGGCGGCGAGCTCCCCGGGGCCCAGCGCCGCCAAAAGCGCGACGAGCCCCAGCGACACCGCGATCGTCTTCCCACCCGTTCGGCTCAAAGCGCCCTCCTCACCCACGGCCCGACACTCGGCCAGCCGCCAGGTTCCGCGCAACCCACGATCCGTCGGCGACTTCCTCCAGCCGATAAAGTTGAACTTGACGTCAGGTTCAGTTTGAGCCAGAGATCCCTTCATGGGGGAGCGAGCCATCCGGGTTCCGCGGCAGGAGCGGGCGCAGCGCACGCGGGAGGCGCTCCTCGAGGCCGCTCGCGAGGAGCTCTCGGCGAAGGGGCACGCAGGCGCGACGGCCAAATCCATCGCCGCCGCGGCCGGCTGCTCGGTGGGCAGCTTCTACCAGTACTTCGGCGACAAGGACGCGGTCCTCCGGGAGCTCGCCCTCGGTCGCTTCCAGGGCATCGCCGGCCAGGTCGTCGGGCTGCTCAGCCCGGCCGCCGTGCGCGACGCCGACGACACCGACGCCGAGGCCCGCCGCCGCTTCGGGCTGGCCATCGACGCGGTCATTGCCCACCACCGGAGCGATCCTGGCTTCCACGCGGTGGTCACCGAGCGCCGGGCCCACGACGCCGAGCTCGATCGGGTGATGAGCGCCGGGGAGCGAACCCTGATCGAACGCATCGCCGAGCTGCTCCGGCACTGGGGCCAGGCGACGGACCCCGAGGCCACCGCGTTCGTCCTCTTCCACATGGTGGAGGGGGCCATCCACGCCCACTGCCTGGGCCACGCCCACGTGCCCGACGGGCGCTTCACCGCCGCGCTGGTCGGCTCCCTGGCCCTGGTCGCCCGGGGCTGACCCGCCGAACCCCGACCCACCGAACCCCGAGGAGGACTCCATGACCCGGATCGAGAAGATGCTCGCGGACTACGAGCGCGACCACCAGCACCCGATGAACAAGGCGACCCACATGGTGGGGATCCCCATGATCCTCCTCTCGTTGCCCCTGATCTTCTTCGTGCCGCCGGTGGGCATCGGCCTCTTCGTGCTGGGGTGGATCCTCCAGTTCATCGGCCACGCCTTCGAGGGGAAGCCGCCCAGCTTCTTCCGCGACCCCACCTTCCTGCTGGTCGGCGCGACCTGGTACGGCAAGCGGCTCTGGTCGAAGCTCATCGGCCAGCCTTTCGACGAGCCCGCGCCCGCCTGAGCCTGAGCCCGCCCCGGGGCCCGCGGCCTCCGAGCCCCGATCGGGCCGTCGCGTGGGCTACCCTCGGGCGCGATGCGCGAGGTCCACCATGCGGATGAAGCGGCCCAGCTCCTCGAGGGCACCGAACCCCTCGGCGAGCTGGTCTTCCACGGGATCGATCTGCGGCCCTGCGAGCCCCGGCTCCGGGCCCACGACGTCGGCGGCGCGGTCTTCCTGGGCTGCAAGCTGAGCCCGGAGGTCATCGCCGACGTGGTCGTGCGGGGCGCGCTGGTCTTCCCGCGGATCGAGGGGCTCCCCTACGACCCCTACCGCAACCGGCTCTACACGCCGGACGAGCTCTTCGAGGGCTTCGATCCGGCCGACCCCTGCACCTACTGCGACACCCCCGACGCGCGCATCTACCGGCACTACCTGGACACCGGCCGGCAGTTCCCGCCCTCGGCGGTGGAGGCTCTGGCCCGGCGGCTCCACGACCACTCGATGACCGACGCCATGGAGACCCTCCTCGGCCGCACCGAGCGGCGGGTGGTCGCGGTCATGGGCGGCCACGGGATGGGTCGCGACCACGCCCACTACGAGGCGGTGGTCCGCATGAGTCGGACCCTGGCCGAGCAGGGCTTCTTCCTGGTCAGCGGCGGCGGCCCCGGCGCCATGGAGGCCACCCACGTGGGCGCCCACTTCGCCCACCGCGACGACGCCGCGCTGGGCGACGCGCTAGCGACCTTGGGCCGAGCTCCGAGCTATCGCGATCGCGACTGGCTCGCGGCGGCCTTCCGGGCGCGCCTCGACCACCCC
>DCLA01000016.1:41158-47326 GCA_002320815.1 Myxococcales bacterium UBA1660 | reverse complement strand
TCCGGGCGCGCCTCGACCACCCCGCCGATGAACGCAGCGCCGAGAGCCTCGGGATCCCCACCTTCCTCTACGGGCACGAGCCGCCGAACCTCTTCGCCACCCACGTGGCCAAGTACTTCGCCAACAGCGTCCGGGAGGACGGCCTCATCAGCGTGGCCTCCCACGGCATCGTCTTCGCGCCCGGGAGCGCGGGGACCATCCAGGAGATCTTCCAGGACGCGGCGCAGAACCACTACGGCACGGTCAACGCGCGCGCGAGCGCGATGGTCTTCCTGGGCCGCGACTACTGGACCCGGGACAAGCCCGTCTATCCGATCCTCGCCGAGCTCGCGAAGGACCGGGTCTACGGCGAGCTCATGACCCTCACCGACGACGTCGATGAGGCGGTGGCCTTCCTCGACGCCCACCCGCCCCGGGACGTGCCCGACGGCGGTTGGAGCTTTTGTGGGGCTCACTGCCGGAGCGAGGGCGGGAGCAGCAGCTCGTAGCCGCCTTCGGCGTCGGTGCGCCCGCGGGCGATGACGATCCAGCGGCCGGTGCCGGTGCAGGCCAGGATGCGCACCTCGGCGTCCACCAGGGTGGCTCCATCGGGGCCGGTGATCGTGCCGACCATGGGCACCGGTGCGCGGAGCTCGATGCTCTCGGAGAGGGACCCACCGGGCTCGCCGACGACGACGTCGGGCACGACCTCCCAGGGGAGCCCGCTGGTCGGCGGCCGGTACACGACGTCGTAGGCGCCGACGTCGAGGGGCAGGGTGAGCTGCCCGGTCTCGTCGCTGGAGGCCGTCTGGGACCGGTTGTGCTCGCTGGCCGGCTGCGCCTCGAGGGCCGCGGAGAGCGCGGAGGCCTCGGCGGCCACCAGGGGCATCGGGCGCCCGAGGAAGTCCACCAGGGTCGCGCCCAGTCGCCCGCTGCGCCGGAGCGTGAAGAGCTGGCCCTGGAGCAGCGCGACGCCTTCGGCGGGCGCGATGGTCAGCTCTTCGGTCAGGATCGTGTACTCGGAGCCCAGGGGCGTGACGATGACCTCGTACTCGCCGGCCAGGAGGGTCGCCGAGAACTGACCGTCGGCGTCCGAGGTCACGGTGGTCTCGAAGCGCCCGGTGATCCCGGTGCCGTCATCGACGACCGACTCGCTGACGAAGGTCAGGGTCGCGCCGGGGATGGGATCCTCCGACGCGGTCTCCACTCGACCGGAGTAGCTCACGGTGCGCGTGGTGGGCACCCGGATGCGCAGGTCCTCGGTGAGGTACGCGGGGTCCACCAGGATCGTGGGGAACTCGGTGCGGTCGGCCGAAGCGCTCACCCGGAGCAGGTAGGACTCGGCGTCCGGGCTGGTCACCAGGGTGAATCCGCCGTCGGCGTCGGTGACCGCGGCCGAGGAGATGGCGCGGCCGGCGGTGTCCACCGCGCGGACCTGGAGGCCCTCCTCGGCGACCGCCTGCCCATCGACCATGGCCACGATCGAGCCGGTGAGGGTGCAGCCGCTGCGGACCTCGCGGGTGCAGGACTCGGCGAGGCCCTCGGGGAACCCGAAGGGCCAGTAGAGGACCAGCGGGCCCACGTCGCCGTCGTCGGCGGCCGGGAGCGTCAGGGAGAAGCGCCGCGGCGGGAGCACCGAGAGCCAGGTGCGGGTGGCGTCGTCGGGCAGCGCATTCGCGCTGGGCTTCACCTCGACCTCGTAGTCGCCGCCCGCGGGGAGCTTGGCCACGAAGTCCACCAGCTCGCCGTCGATCTCTCGGGCCTCGGTCAGCGTGTTGGTCCGGAAGCGCTCCGCGGGTCGGCCCTCCAGGGTCGGGCGGCTGAAGACGATCTCGGCCGGGACCCGCTCGCCATTCCAGCGGAGCGAGCCGCGAACCTCGACGTAGGCGGGGATCTGCACCGGCCACGCGGGGGCTTCCTCCACCGGGACCGCCCAGCTCCGCCAGGTCGGCGGCGCGCTGGCCTGTTCGCTGCTCGGCGTGACCTCGAGGACGATGTCGTAGGACTCCTCGAAGTCGGCGACGCAGATGCCGCGCCCGGTATCGCAGGTGTACCGGCCGCAGTCGGCGTCGGTGCTGCACTCGTTGCTCACCTCGGGGGGGATCCCCTCGAGGGAACAGCCGGCCAGGGCGACCAGGACCAGGGCGCGGGTCCAGCGGTTCATTCGTTGGTCCCCCCGGGGTTGCAGGAGGTCGCCAGGCCGCCGCCGGTGTCGAGCTGGGCGTCCACGAAGAAGACGCCGACGCCGAGGTCGCCCTCTTCGTCCGGCTGCCGGATCCCGTCCGGCGTGGGGATGTCTCCGCGGAACGCCGAGGAGACCCGGAGCTCGACCTTGTGGCAGTTGGGCGCGTCGAAGCTACCCAGCGCGTCGATGGTGAACGAGAAGGGGCGCTCGAAGTCCCGGGTGCTCGTCGGCGGGATGTCCCCGAAGTCCTCGGGGAGCGGCGGCATGCCGTCCGCGTAGTCGACCCAGATCTGATAGCGCAGCGCCTGGTCGACGTTCGGGTCCCGGATGATCGCGTGGAAAGTGATCGACCCGACCTCGGGGTCGGAGCGGTCCAGGATGGAGACCGACTCGAGGGACGCGGTGCCCTCGGGCGCCGAGCGGTCGGCAACTACCGACGGGGGGTAGTTGATCTCCTGCTCGGGCTCGGGGATCGGGTCCGTCACGAGACAACCGGTCGAGAGGGAGGCGAACATCATCAGGAGCGGGCCGACGCCTCGTTCGATGGCGGAGCGGCGCACGCCTCCCAGAGGAGCAACCCATGTGCCAGGGGGCTCTCCCGGAAGATCATTCGACTTTTTCCGCGTCCGCGTCATCAACCGCTGCGCGAGACCGACATAAATGTCCGTCCCCCCCGTCCTGTCACTCCCGGGCGCGACTCGGCTCGGGCGCGTCCGGCTCTCTCTCGAGGTAGCGGAAGATGGTCCGGGGGTCCACGCCGAGGTCGCGGGCGNNCCAGCTCTGCACCCAGAGGAACAGAAGCGTCGAGCCGAAGAGCCAGACCATTGCGTACATGATCGGCAAGCCCATCAGCTTGGGTGGCCTGAGAAGGCCGATGAACACGCGGGACTGGTCAGCCATGGATGGAGCTCAGGTGGTCCAGATGGCGGCGACAATGGTGGGTGCTGCGGCGATGCCCGCGATTGCAACCACGACCCACAGCGCCTGACGGAAGTCGAGGATGCCAAAGAGCCAGGAAAGGAACACCCCGATCAGCGCAAGCGTTCCGATCACGATTCCCAAGGGGCCGGTGATCGCATCGACAATTCCTTGAAGCAGGGTCTGTACCGGCGAGAGGTCAATGCTCTGCGCAAGCGCTGGACCCGCCAGCACGATAAGGGCCATCGCGCCGAGCGCGACGATCGAAGGTCTCGATGTCATGAAAGATCTCCTCTGAGCCGCTCAAACACGGCAGTCACACGGGCCACATGCCCTTGGGTTTCTCGAAAAGGCGGGATGCCGCCGTGGCGTGTGACCGCCTCAGGGCCAGCGTTGTACGCCGCAAGGGCCAGAGAGCCCTCACCGAACTGGTCGAGCATCATCAGCAAGTAGCGGGCTGATCCGTCGAGGTTCTGCGCAATGTCATGTGGGTCCACGCCGAGGTCGCGGGCGGTCTTGGTCCGGTTGCCGTCGTTCCGCTCGAGGATCTCGAGGATGTAGCGCCGGGTGAAGTCCTCGCGGGCCTCGCTCAGGGGCTGCACCGCCTTGAGGGCCTCGGGGAAGAGGTCGAGGTCCTCGCTGCCGACCAGGGTCTTGTCCGCGAGCACGATGGCCTTCTTGATGCGGTTCTCGAGCTGCCGGACGTTGCCGGGCCATTCGTACTTGCGCATCGCCGCCAGCGCGCCGGGCGTGAAGCCCTTGACCGCCGAGGCGTACTCGACGGCGTACTTCTGCAGCAGGTACTTGGCGATCACCACCACGTCGTCGCCGCGCTCGCGGAGCGGCGGGAGATGCAGGTTCACCACGTTCAGGCGGTAGAAGAGGTCCTCCCGGAAGGCGTTCTTCCGAATCTCCTCTTCGAGGTCCCGGTTCGTCGCGGCGACCAGCCGGATGTCCACCGACTGCGGCTTGCTGTCGCCGACCTTGATGACCACCCGCTCCTGGATGGCCCGCAGGAGCTTCACCTGCAGCGCCAGGGGCATCTCGCCGATCTCGTCGAGGAAGAGGGTGCCGCCGTCCGCCTGCTGGAACTTGCCCTCGCGGGTCGCCACCGCGCCGGTGAAGGCGCCCCGGACGTGCCCGAAGAGTTCGGACTCCATCAGGTTCTCGGGGATCGCGCCGCAGTTCACCACCACGAAGGGCGCGTTCTTGCGCGGCGAGCGCCGATGGATCTCCCGGGCGATGAGCTCCTTGCCGGTGCCCGTCTCGCCGGTGATCAGCACGTTGATGTTCGCGCTGGCGACCTTCTCGACCTTGTTGAAGACCTCGAGAAGGCTGGGGCAGGAGCCGATGATGTCGCCGAACTTCTTCTCGTCGAGCTCGCCGGCCATCCGGTCGCGATCGCTGACCACCTCGTCCATGAGCATGGCGTTCTGGAGGATCAGCGAGGCCTGGCCGGCGAAGATCGTGAGGATGTCCAGCGACGACTCCTCGAAGAGGCTGACCACGTTGTCGTTGCCCACGTAGATGAGGCCCAGCAGCTGCCCCTGGGAGATCAGCGGCGCCACCATCACCGAGCAGAGCTTCAGGCTCATCACGCTCTCGCTGGTGCCGAAGGTCGAGTCGTTCAGGGCGTCGCTGACGATCAGCGGCTTCCGGGAGTCGATGCAGCGCCGGATGATGCTGTCCGAGAGGTGCCGGACCCCGTCGGCGATGTCCTTCTTGTCCAGGTTCCGGGCCGCGGCGATCTCGGGCTCGTCGTTGCGAGTGAGGATGATGAAGCCCTTGGCCGCGTGGGTGACCTCGATGACCGCGTCCAGGAGCGCGGTGATCTGCTCGGGCACCGAGCGGATCTCCAGGAGGCGCCGGTTGAACTCGCTGAGCTTCATCATCCCGGCGAGCTCGGCGGAGCGGTCCTCTTCCTCGCCGCCGGTGGTGTCCACCTCGTCGTAGACCGAGAAGACCAGCGCCACGTCGCCCATCTCCAGGCGGTCGTTGTGGAAGATCTTGGTCCGACGCTTCTTCTTGCCGTTGACGACGATGGAGCCGCTCTTGTCGACCTCGGAGAGGTTGAAGTCGCGGCCGTCGAAGACGATCTGCGCGTGGTTGGTCTCCAGGCTCCCATCCTCGACCACCACGTCGTTCGCCTTGCCGCGCCCGATGGTGGTGATCTTCTTGTAGATGGGGAACGTCCGCGGACGGCCTTCCGCCACGATCCACTTCAGGCTGGGCATGCCGCGCAGCATAGCCCATCCCCGCAGAGGGCTCGGACAAAGCTCGTTGAAACGGCGCTCTAGATCCGGATCCGCAAGCCGAAGCTCGGGGTGAGCACCAGCCCGAAGCGGTCCAGGTCGAGATCCCCGTGCTGGGCGAACCACCCCTCGGCCCAGGCCGTGACCTCGACGAAGGCGTGGACCCGGCGGAACCCGGCCGCCATCCCCAGGACGGCGCCGGCCCGCAGCGCGGTCCCGGTGGCGAGGGCGAAGTCGTCGCCGAGGCGCAGGTCGCCCCGCGCGTGCTCCACGCCCAGCCGCACGCCGACCCAAGCGTCGTAGAGGCCGCCGACGTCGGCGCCGTAGACCGCGCGGGCCTCACCGCCGAAGCGGACCCCCGAGCCCAGGTCGCCCTGGTCGGGGATGGCGCCCGCGAAGGGCGAGAGCGCGAAGACGAAGGCCTTGCGGGTGGTCCCCAGCGAGGTGACCACCTCGCGGCGCAGGTCGAGGCGCACCAGGGGGCCGGCGACCATCAGGCCCACGTCGTAGTTCTCGGCGACGCCGTAGCGGGCCATGGCCACCGGGACCATCCCGCCGCTCTCGGCCACCTCGCGGTAGGCGCTCTCGGCGGGACCCCGGTCGCGCATGTTCGCCACCGGGACTCGGACCGCGCCGCCGGCGGCGAGGTCGGTCCGGTGCTCCGGCGCGGTGGACCCCCCTTCCCACGAGGGGATCGCGGAGGCGCATCCGGCGAGGAGGCTCAGCGCGAGCAGGGGGAAGCGACGCATCGGGGCCGACCATAGCGCCCCCGGCGCCGGCTGCCATGGACGAAGGTTCAGGACTCCGGGGGCGGCGGCGGCCGGGTGGGCGCCA
>DCLA01000016.1:39914-40849 GCA_002320815.1 Myxococcales bacterium UBA1660 | reverse complement strand
CGGCGGCCGGGTGGGCGCCAGCCGGCTCGGCGTGGACGCCAGCGACGCCCGGAGCCCGTCGGCCACGTTCGCGGCCCAGAGCGGGTCCACGGTCACGCACTCCTCGGTCGCGGCCAGCCGCGGATCCTGCCGGAGCAGCCGCCGCCGCAGTCGCCGCGCGGTCTCGTCCCGGGTCTCGCGGAGGGCGTGCCGGATCTCCCGGGCCAGGTCCTCCAGCGCGAAGGGCTTGGGCAGGTAGCGGTGCACCTTCCCGCGGTTGATCGCGTCCTGGGCGACCTTCAGCTCCCGGACCCCGGTGTAGAGGATGCGCACCACGTCCGGGTGGTCGCGCCGGACTCGGGCCAAGAGCTCGGTGCCGGGGAGGTCGGGCATGTTCTGATCGCTGATCAGCACGTCCACGTCCTCGTCTTTCAGCCGGCGGAGCGCCTCGCCGGCGGCGCCCACCGCGACGACCTCGTAGCCCAGGTGGGTGAAGCCGTTGACCAGGCTGCGGCTGAGGAGCGAGTCGTCCTCGACGAGCATGATCCGGATCACTCGAGGACCCCCAGGAGGAGCTCGCGGACCCACGCCGCGCTCTCCGGGCGGCTCTCGGGGTCCTTGGCCAGGCAGCGCCGGATGACCTTCGCCAGCGCTGGCGGCACCGCGTCGCTCAGCGGCGGGACCGGCGACTCCCGGTGCGCGTCGGCGAGCTCCAGGAAGTTGGGCCCATCGAAGGGCGGGTCCCCGGTGAGCATCTGGAAGAGGACGCACCCCAGGGCATAGAGGTCCGTCGCCGGGGACGCCGCCTCGGCCGAGAAGAGCTCGGGGGCCATGTACGCGGGCGTTCCCACGATGTTCATCCCGCGGAGCTCGGATCCGTTGAGCTGGGCGGCGCCGAAGTCCACGACCTTGGTGCGATCCCCGGGCATCAGGAAGATGTTCTCGGGCTTGATGTC
>DCLA01000016.1:5421-39612 GCA_002320815.1 Myxococcales bacterium UBA1660 | reverse complement strand
GAAGATGTTCTCGGGCTTGATGTCGCAGTGGACCACCCCCGCCGCGTGCGCGACGTCGAGGGCGGCCGCGATCTCGGCGCCGATCCAGGCCGCGCGGAGGGGTCCGAAGGGGCCCTGTTCGTCCAGGGTGCTGCGGAGCGTGGGCCCGGTGACCTTCTCCATGACCAGGTAGGGGCGCCCGTCCTCGGCGGTGCCGTAGTCGAGCACCCGCACGACGCCCGGATGGTCGATGCGGCTCGCGGCGCGGGCCTCGCGGAGGAAGCGGGCCCGCGACTCGGCGCGCCCGATGGCCTGGTCGTAGAGGAGCTTCACCGCAGCCTCACGCTGCAGGGACTCGTGCATGGCGCGGTGGACGATGCCCGCGCCGCCGCGACCGAGCTCCTCGAGCACGCGGTAGGGCCCGACCTTGGTCGGCGGCACCGGCGCCGGGTTCCGCGGGAGCCAGGGCGCGGCGCCCCCGGTGATCCGTCGTAGCTCCGCGACCAGGCCGTCGGAGCCGGTGCCCACGCCGACCAGGACCTCCCCGGTCTCACCGCCCAGGGCCACCCGGGTTCGGCCGAGGACCTCGGCGCCGCTCTCTTCCTTGGCGCCCGCGATCAGCCCGAGCCGGACGATGGTCGCCTCGCCGATCGCCCGGGTCGTCACCCCCACGGACTCGGCGTACCCATCCCGGGTCACGGAGATGAAGCAGCGGTCGCCGGCCGCGGCCAGCTCGACCCGCTCGACGTCCCGGTCGAGGGCCATGGCCAAGGTGACGTCGGCGATCGCGATCGGGTCTCGCCAGGGCGCGTCGGCGCCCCCTTCGCTGTCATCCGCATGAATCGTGGCCGCAGGCGCCCTCGGTTCCATCACTCCCCCCGGGCCACGCGCGCGCGACCCCAACTCCAGTACATGAGATCGTTACCGAGTTTGTCCAGGCGCTTAAGGGCGTAACTTCTACCCTGTATTCGGGGTCGCCCATTCGCCGGTCCCTCGATGGCGGCGCCCCGTCGGGGGCCGTCAGTTGCCGACGACGACCTCGCGCGCGCCTTCCGAACGCAACCAGTCCGCACCCCGATCCGTCAAGGAACCGAGGAGCACGATGTCTTCGCCTTCCACCTTCGCGCCGCAGCCGAGGCCCTTCTTCATTCGGGAACAGAGCTCTTTCAAACGCTCGGATGGAAGTCCGCTGACCCGCGTCACCGTCTTGCCTCCACGACCCTTCTTCTCGCGGCGGAGCACGATCTTCCCGTGCAGGGGCGGGGGCCCGCTCGGCTCTGTCGGCGCCTCCGGGGTCTTCGCCTTCGGTCCTTCCGGGAGGCCCTCGGCCATGCCCTTCAGGGCCGCGAAGGGGTTGTTGAAGCCGTCTTTGTCGCCCATCGGGCCCGAGCGTAGCAGGATGCGCGGGTGCGCTCCGCCCTGCTCTTCGCTGTGATCGCCCTGTCGTGCGCCTGCACCAGTCCGCGCCGCGCGCCCGAGACGAGCCGCCGGTCGGAGCCCGCGCCGGAGGTGCCCGGCTGGCCTCCCCTGCCCGAGGTGCGGACCCGGGCGGCCTACACCCTGGCCGAGCTGGTCGGGGAGCTCGAGCCGCTCCCGCCCGCCGACGGTCCCGCCTGGGCCGAGGCGGTCTTCGTTCCCTGGATGGACACCCGGGAGACTCAACTCCGCCGGGCGTCCGAGCTCCGCCGCGCCGCGCGCAGTGGGTCCACCGCGGACCAGGCGGTCGCCGCCGCGCTCCACGCCGCGGTGTTCCAGGCGACCCTCGAGTCCCTCGCGGAGGCCCGGGTGGAGCGCATCGATCCGGCGGCCGCCGAGGCCCTCGAGCCGAGCGCGCAGGCGTTGGCGGACAAGGCCCGGCGCGCCTTCGAGATCTGCCACCAGCTCGCCCTCGACGGGGGCGTGGAGCTCGACGCCTGGCGTCGCCGGTGCGACGAGCGGCTGGCCCGGCTGCCCTGACCCGGCGAAGCCCGCGCCTTCGCCGGGGGCTTGCTCGCCGGGCCGCCCGGCTGAATGCTCCCGCCCGTGACCTTCATGTGGGGCGGCTTCCTCTTGCTCGTCGTGGTGATGCTCGCCCTCGATCTGGGCGTCTTCCACAAGAACGCGCACGAGGTCCACGCGAAGGAGGCCCTGGGTTGGACCGCAGTGTGGATCACCCTGGGGGTCTCCTTCACCGCGGTCATCTACTTCATGTACGAGCAGCACTGGTTCGGCGCCACGCTGCTCGACGACGATGGGCTGCCCGTCCAGGACGGCGCCGGTCACGGCGCGCGCGCGGCGACCCGCTATCTGACCGCGTACCTCCTGGAGAAGTCCCTCAGCGTCGACAACATCTTCGTCATCGCGCTGGTCTTCTCCCGCTTCGGGGTCCCGCGGATCGACCGGCACCGGGTGCTCTTCTGGGGCGTCCTCGGGGCCATCGTGATGCGCGGCGGCATGCTCCTCGGGGGCCTGTGGCTGCTCCACCAGTTCTCGTGGCTCTTCTACATCTTCGGCGGCTACCTGGTCTTCACCGGCATCAAGCTGCTCTTCCCCGAGAAGGAGCACGACCCGGAGGCCGAGGCCGACCAGGGCCCGAGCTTCATCGACCGCCTCAAGAAGTGGTTCCGGGTGGCGCCCGACTCCGCGGCGGAGCCCGGCCACTTCTTCACGCGCTTCGAGGGCCGTCGGGCCATCACCAACCTCGGCCTGGCGCTCATCGTCATCGAGTGGACCGACCTGGTCTTCGCCCTCGACTCGATCCCCGCCGTCTTGGCGGTCGCGCCCGAGCCCTTCATCGTCTTCACGTCGAACATCTTCGCGATCCTCGGCCTCCGGAGCCTCTACTTCGTGCTCGAGACCGCGGTGCAGAAGTTCGGCGAGCTGCGCTATGCGCTGGCGGTCGTCCTGGCCTTCATCGGCGCCAAGATGATCCTCCACCACTGGTGGAAGCTCCCCACCTGGCTCTCGCTGGGAGTGATCGTCCTGGCCATCGGGACCGCGGTCACGGTCTCCCTGGTGCGGCGCCGTTTTCGCAGCGACGAGGGTCGGCTGGACGACTGAGCCCCCTGGGCCAAGGTCGGATCGATGACTCGCTCCCGCGCCGACCTCGTCGCCCTCGATCGTCGCCACGTCTGGCGGCCCTTCGCCTCCACCGAGGACCACGAGACCCGGGACCCGCTGGTCGTCACCCACGCCGAGGGGATCCGGCTCACCGACGCCGACGGCCGCACCTACCTGGACGCCACCGGGAGCTGGTGGTGCACCCACCTGGGCCATGCCCACCCGCGCCTCGTCGAGGCCCTCCGGCGCCAAGCCGAGGCGCTGCCCCACTGCGCCCTCGCCGGGATCGCCCACGAGCCCGCGGCGGAGCTCGCCGAGACCCTCTGCCGGATGGCGCCCGCCGCCGGCCGCGACGAGGCCACGCTGGACCGGGTCTTCTTCGTCGACAACGGCTCGACCGCCGTGGAGGTCGCCCTGAAGCTCGCCTTCCAGTACTGGCAGCAGAACGGCCGACCCCAGCGCCAGCGTTTCCTCGCGCTCCCCGGCGGCTACCACGGCGACACCCTGGGCGCGATGAGCATCGGGGCCCTGGACGAGGTCGGCGCCGTCTTCGCGCCCCTCCTCTTCGCCACCAACGACGCCAAGCCCATCGTGGACCCCGCCGGGTGGGACGCGGTCTTCGACGCGCTGATCGCCCGCATCGACGCCGAGGCCGACACCCTCGCCGGCGTGGTGGTGGAGCCCATCGTCCAGGGCGCTTCGGGCATGCGCATGTACCCGCCGGCCCAGCTCGCGCGGCTCCGGGCGGCGTGCGACCGAGCGGACACCTTCCTCATCGCCGACGAGGTCTTCACCGGTCTCGGTCGCACCGGCCCGATGTGGGCCTGCGAGCTCGCGGGGATCGCGCCGGACCTCCTCGCCGTCGCCAAGGGGCTCAGCGGGGGCCTCCTTCCCTTCGGGGTCACCCTGGCCAGTCGGCGCATCCATGACGGCTTCCGCGGGGACGCCCGCCGGGCCTTCCTCCATGGGCACACCTTCTGCGGCAACCCCTTGGGAGCCGCGGTGGCCCTGGAGGTCCTGCGCATCTACGAGGAGGAGGACATCCTCGCGAAGGCCGCGCCCCAAGCGGCGACGATGGCGGCGGCCGTCGAGCGGATGGGCGATCTTCCGGGCACCCGCTTCGCGCGGTCCCAGGGGATGGTGGGCGCCATCGACGTCGGGGGCGGCGGATACCACGGGCGCCTGGGCTGGCAGGTCCAGGAAGCCGCCCGGGCCCGAGGCATCTGGCTGCGGCCGCTGGGCGATACGATCTACGCCGTGCCGCCGCTCAACGTCTCGGCAGCGGATCTCGAAGAACTCCTCGGTGGTATCGAGGAATCCCTCCGCGAAGTCCTCCGCTGAGAGGTCGCCTCAGGGACAGGAGCGCTGGCAGGACCCGGTGCAGCAGATGCGGTCCGGGTTGCGACAGACGTTGCCGCAGCCGCCGCAGTTGCTCGCGTTGGAGCTGGTGTCGATCTCGCACCCGTTGGTGCCGTCGCCGTCGCAGTCCTCGAAACCGGCGTCGCAGCTCGCGATGACGCAGGAGCCCCCGGTGCAGGTCCCGCTGCCGTTGCGGAAGACGCACTGGATCCCGCAGCCGCCGCAGTTCATCGGGTCGTTCTGGAGGTCGAAGTCCTCGTCGGTGGTCCCGTCGCAGTCGTCGTCGTCGCCGTTGCAGGCCTCGTCGCTGACGGTGACCTCCTCGTCGACCGCCCCGTCGCAGTCGTCGTCGGCGTCGTTGCAGACCTCGGGGCGGCACATGTCGACCTCTGGGGTGCCCATGTCGACCATGGGGGTCTCGCCGAGGCGCGGCGGGGTCCCCGTCCAGGCGGTCAGCCGGCCGTTCGAGTCGAGGGACTCGCAGCCCCGCTCGGTGCAGGTCTGACCGCCGCAGCTCTGACCCTGGCAGGCGGCCACCAGGTGCATGGTGAGCACCAGGCTGCGGTCCGCCTGGAAGTCGAAGGAAGCCCGTCGATCGACCACCGGACCGCCGCCCCGAAGGCCGGTCGCGGTGACCTGGTACGGGCCGAGCGGGCCGGTGGAGTGCACCAGGGTGAGGGTCCGCGGGAGCCCGGGTTCGCCGGCACCGAGGGCGGCGGTCGCGGTCTCGGTGCGTCCGTCCGGAGCGACGACGTCCAGGCGGATCTGCTCGAGGTCCGCGATGTCGCTGTCGACGACCACGATCACCTGGGTGATCGGGTCGCTGCCGCAGCCGAGCAGGGCGAGGCCCAGGGCGAGGAGGGCGCGCTTCACCATTCGATCACTCCGGGCTGGAAGTTGCCCTCGACGGGGTCCTCGGTGCCGCCGCTGACCGCGGCCACGATCACCACCACCACCACGATGGCGACGACGGCGCCGCCCACGACCGCCCAGAACCGCCAGTCCTTGGTCAGCGGAGTCGCGCCGGGATCGGCGTCGTCGTCGGTCGTCGCCGCGGCGGCGGTCTCCGCCGGGCTGGGGATCACGCTCACGTCGACGTGGGCCTGACCGCCGGCGGGGATCTCGATCTCCCGCCGGGTCATCTCCTCGCCGCGCCGGAGCCCGACGATCACGTGGGTACCGGGCTCGAGGTAGAGGGGCTCGTCCAGCTCGCCGGGCGCGAGGGAGCGGTCGTCCACCCGGGCGCCGTCGGCCTGGCCGCCGAGCCGGATGGTCAGGGTCGCCATCTGCCGGCGGATCTCGGTGACGAGGCCGCGAGCGCGCTGGCGAAGCTCCTCCGGCGCCTCGGCATCGTCGACCACGCTCTGGGCTTCGGCGGCCGCGGCGCCCAGCTCCCGGGTCTCGTAGAGGGCCGACGAGAGGTTGAAGCGGATGGCCGGCGCGTCCTTGATGGCCTTGGCGCGGCGGAAGGCGATCACCGCGCGCTCGAACTCGCCTTCGCCGGCGTAGCGCACGCCGTCGGCGAAGAGCTGGCGGGCTTCCTCGAGCTGCTCGGCCGAGGGCACGCCGGTTTCGCCGCCATCGGGGGCCCCGGCGTCCTGGGCCAGCGCCGGGGCGGCCAGCAGGGCGAGGGTCAGCGTGAGTACTGCACGACGCATCGGTCGGAGAATAGTCCAAGGCTCGGGGGGAGCGAAGAGACCTGCCCGGCGACGGGAGGTCAGAAGCCCGGGTCGACGACGAAGCCTGGACGGCCCCGGCGTCGGCCGCGTCGACGCATCCCGGCCGGCGTCGCCATCGCGCTCGCTTCCGCCTCCGTCGCCGTGTCCCCGGGTTCCGGCTCGCCCTCGGGGCCCGCTTCCGGGGTCGACGGAGCGGTCTCGGCGACCTCCGCCTCGGTGGGCTCCGGCGCGGGCGGCTCCGTCGCCTCGGGGGCCTCCGGCGGCTCCGGGGTCACCTCGGGAGCCGGCGCTGCGACGGGCGGGGGCGGATCGTCGCTGCCTCCGGCCGCGAGCCCGATGCCCACGCCGACGCCGGCGATGAGCAGCGCGCCGACCCCGGCGAAGATCAGGTGCCGTCGGCTCGGGTTGGGCGGGATGACCGTCGAGGCGGTGATCCCGCTCACGGGGCCCTCCGCCGACGGCGGAGCCATGGCACCCGTCGCGGAGGCCGGCCCCACGCCCGAGGGCGGCGGGTGCACCGAGATGGCCTGACCCTCGAGGGGCGCCAGGCGGCGCACCACGGTCTCGTCGGCGACCAGGGTCGGCCCGGCCTCCAGGGCGTCGCCGAAGAGCATCTTCATCAAGCCCGAGAGCCGACCGGCGTTGATCACCTGGCGGTGCTCGGCGAGCCACTCCTCGAGGGCCTGCTGCAGCTCGCCGGCGCTCTGGTAGCGGTCGATCGCGCTCTTCGCGAGGGCCTTCTGGACGATGGCGTCGAGGTCGGCGGGCAGCGAGTCGTCGATGGCGCGGATCGAGGGGACCGGATCCTGGAGGATGGCCTTGAAGGTCTCGAACTGGCTCGGCCGCTTGTAGAGCCGCTTCATCGTGAGCGTCTCGTAGAGGCAGACGCCCAGGGCGAAGACGTCCGAGCGGCCGTCGAGGGGCTTGGCCAGGGTCTGCTCGGGCGAGAGGTAGCCGAACTTGCCCTTCACCGCGTCGGAGCGGGACTCGTGCTCGCTCTGGGCCACCTGGGCCACGCCGAAGTCGAGGAGCTTCACCACGCCGTCGTTGCGGACCATCACGTTGTGCGGCGTGACGTCCCGATGGACCACGCCCAGCCGACGCCGGCGCGAGTCCTTGGCCTTGTGGGCGTAGTCGAGGGCCGCCGCGACCCGGGCGAAGATGGCCACCGCATAGGCCACGGGCATCGCCTGATGCCGCTTGGCCAGGGCCACCAGGAGCTCGCGGACGTTGAACCCCTCCACGTACTCCATGGCCATGAAGTAGTGGCCGGCGATCTTCCCGAACTCGTAGGTGGAGCAGATGTTCGGATGCGAGAGCTGCATCGCGACCCGGCCCTCGCGGAGGAACATCTGATCGAGGTCGCCGTCGTCCTCGAACTGCTGTCGGAGGACCTTGAGGATCACCAGGCGGATGCCGCCGCCGGAGCTGGTCTCCTGGGCCAGGTAGATCTCCGCCATGCCGCCGACGGCGATGCGCCCCAGCACCGAATAGCGGCCGATCTGGGCCACGGCGGGCGGGATGCTCAGCTCGTGGGAGATACGCCCGGAGCTGGTGGAGAGATCGATGTCGAACTCCGGACCCTTGGGCACCGGGGGCGCGGCGGGGATCTTCGGCGACGATCGGCGCACCTGGCTCTCCCCGTCGATGCGCGAGGAGGGCGAAGCTGCGGGCGCGTCGGAAGCAGGGCCGGCCATCGAACCTCGTCATCATAGGCGAGGTGCGACGCGAGTGCTCACCTTTCGGGGATTTTTGCCCCCCCACGGTCGGCGCTTCGCCCATTCACGGGATCATGCGCGACACGCCAGGGGGATCGTTTGGGCTACCGAAACACCCCCGTTCGGGGGAGTCAGACGGTGCGGAGGCGGACCTTGCGCTTCCGCGGCCGGGCGGTGCCGGGCGGGGGGGACCACTCGCCGTCGGGGCCGAGGAGATCGGCCATCAGGTCGTAGTCGGCCGCGCCGGTGACCAGCGCCTTGCGGATCTCGCCCGGCTGCGCGTCGCCGTTGGCCAGGTAGACCTTGCCGTCGACCCCCATGGCCTGGCCCCACCAGCGGCCCTCGAGGAGGTAGTCGCTCTCGTCGGAGACGCCGTCGACGACGACCTCGAGCTCGGTGGCGATGCGGCTCTTGAGCTTGGCCCGGCTGATCGGGCGCTGGGTCCGCATCAGCTCGCGGTGACGCTTCTTGGCCACCTTCGCGGGCACGAAGTCTTCGGTCATGGCCCCGGAGCGGGTGTCGTCCTCGGGGCTGTAGAGGAACACGCCCACGTGGTCGAACTCGGCCCACTTCACGAAGTCCACCAGCTCCTGGAAGTCCTCGTCGGTCTCGCCGGGGTGCCCGACGATGAAGCTGGTCCGGAAGACCAGGTCGGGCACCGCCTCGCGCAGCCGGTCCACCACCTTGCGCAGCCGGTCGCCACCGTGCCCGCGGCGCATCCGCTTGAGCATGGGGGTCGAGGCGTGCTGCAGCGGCATGTCCACGTAGGGCAGCACCTTGGGGTGCTCGGCCATCAACTTCAGGAGCGGCGCCGTGAGCCGCTCGGGGTAGAGGTAGTGCAGCCGGACCCACTCGATCCCGTCGACCTCGGCCAGGGCGGCGGTCATCTGGGCCAGGTCGGGCTTCCCCTCGAGATCCCGCCCGTAGGACACGGTGTCCTGGCTGATCAAGCTGAGCTCGACCACGCCGGCTTGGGCCAGGGCCTCGGCCTCGCGCACGAGATCGGGGATGGCCCGGGAGCGCTGCTTGCCACGGAAACTCGGGATCGCGCAGAAGGAGCAGCTCCGGTTGCAGCCCTCGGCGATCTTCACGTAGGCGTGGTGGCCGGTCTGGCTGAGGACCCGGGGGGCCTCGGCGCTCATCGTGTAGTGGGCCGGGTGACCCACCATCATCCGCTCGCCCTCGCCGCGGAGGACCTTGCCCAGCTCGAGCATGTCCGAGCTGCCCAGGAAGTGGTCCACCTCGGGCATCTCCTCGGCGAGCTCCTCGGGGTAGCGCTGGGAGAGGCAGCCGGCGACGACGAGCTGCTCGCAGGCGCCCTCGTCCTTCATCGCGCCCATCGCCAGGATGGTGTCCACCGACTCCTCCTTGGCGGGCCCGATGAAGCCGCAGGTGTTGATGACGATGACCTGCGCGTCGCTGGGGTCGGCGACGTGCTCGAAGCCCTCGAGCCCGGCGACGCCCAGCATGACCTCGGTGTCCACGCGGTTCTTGGCGCAGCCGAGGCTGACGAAATGGATGCGGCGCTTGTCGCTCATGACGGCGGCACAAGCTGCATCGCCGAGGGCCCGGGGGCCAGCCGATCCCTGAGAAAGCGCAGCTTCAGGAGGGGCCGAAGCGGAGCGAATACGTGTACCGGGCGTCGCCCCCGCGCGCCGCGGTGGGCGGTTGGATGCGGCGGCCGGCGTAGCGCACGCAGCTCTGGAAGCGGCCGTCGGTGAGGGTCGAGCGGGACACCAAGACGTCGCCCACCCGGCCCGCGGTGCTGACGGTGAAGGTCAGGTCCAGGGTGCCGGTCTGCAGGGCGTCGCGCTCGATGAGCTGCTCGTAGCACCGCTCCAGGCGGCTCCCGATGGCGCGGATGCCGCGCTGGATGCTCTCGTCGGCGACCGTGCCGGTGCCGTCCACGCGCTGGCCGACCACCACCCGGACGTTGGAGGTCAGGACCGCGTCGCGCTCGACGGCGGGGATGTCGTTGGCCTCGCCCACCGCGGCCTCGGCGCCGGTGTGCTCCTGGACCACCGTCCGGGGTTCGAGCTGGGCTTCTTCGGGCACGCACTCCGACAGCGCGCGGCTCAGGTCCGCGACCCGCTGCTCCAGGGAGACCACGGCGACCGCGGCGTCCCGGGCCGCGGCCTGGTCGATGGACTGGGTCTGCCGTGAGGCGTCCCGGAGCAGGTCCATGGTGGTCGTCAGGTCCCGGCCGACCCGCTCCAGACAGTCCACGGTGCGGTTGGCGCGGATGCGCGCGACCTCCGGGTCCGGTCCGGCCTCCTGAGCGCCGGCGATGGAGGCGAGGCAGAGAGCGAACAGAGCGGGGGGGACGGCACGCATGAGCTTCTTAGGACGCCACGCTCCGGGCGGATGTTCAAATGCACGTGATGCGCGGTCCATCCGCGCCGGGCGCGATCGGGTTCAGATTGGGCTGACCAAGACCTCGCGCCGACCGCCGGCCTTCGACGACGCCGGGCCGACGACGCCCTCGGCCTCCATCTGGTCCACGAGCTTCGCGGCCTTGTTGTAGCCGACGCTGAGCTGCCGCTGGACGTGGCTGATCGAGCAGTAGCCGGCCTGGGCCACGCAGGCGACGGCGCGGTCGTAGAGGGGATCGTCCTCGGAGACGCCGCTGTCTGCGTTCTCCTCGCGGGGCTTCAGGATGTTCTCGTCGTAGACGGGCTTGCCCTGCTCGCGGAGGTAGTCGCAGATGTTCGCGACCTCCTCCTCGGAGATGTACGCGCAGTGGACCCGTTGCAGGTCGCTGCTGCCCGGCGGGAGCATGAGCATGTCACCGCGGCCCAGGAGGTTCTGGGCTCCGACGCGGCCGAGGATGGTCTTGGAGTCCTCCCGCTGGGAGACCTTGAAGGCCATCCGCGAGGGGAAGTTCGCCTTGATCATGCCGGTGATGACGTCGACCGAGGGGCGCTGGGTCGCCAGGATGACGTGGATGCCGGCGGCGCGGGCCTTCTGGGCCAGGCGCGCGATGGCGGCCTCGACGTCCTTGGCGGCGACCATCATCAGGTCGGCGAACTCGTCCACGACCACCACCACGTAGGGCAGCTTCTCGGGCACGGGCGGCGCGCTGGCGGACTCGCCGTCGGTGGGATCGGCGTAGACGTCGTTCCCCTCGTGGTCCTTGCCGTGCATCTTGCCGGCCTTGGACGGCATGAGCTTGGCGATGTCCATCTCGCCGGCGAGGACCTTGTCCACGCGCTTGTTGTAGGTCCCGATGCTCCGGGCCCCGGCGTCGGCGAAGAGCTGGTAGCGCCGCTCCATCTCGTCCACGGCCCACTTCAGGGCCAGGGCGGCCTTCTGCATGTCGGTGACGACCGGCAGCAGCATGTGCGGGATGCCGTCGAAGACGCGCAGCTCGACGACCTTGGGGTCGATCATGAGCATGCGGACTTCCTCGGGGGACTTCTTGGCCAGGATCGAGGCCAGCATGACGTTCAGGCCCACCGACTTACCGGCGCCGGTGGCACCGGCGACGAGCAGATGCGGCATCTTGGCCAGGTCGGAATAGACCGGCTGACCGGCGATGTCCTTGCCGAGCGCCATGGGCAGGGCGCCGTCCTGCTTCTCCCAGCGGCGGTCCTCGAGGATCTCGCGCAAGAAGACCGTCTGGCGATCCTCGTTGGGCAGCTCGATGCCCACCCGGGCCTTGCCGGGGATGGGCGCCACGATGCGCACCTTCTGGGCGGCCAGGGCGAGGGCCAGGTCGTTCTCCAGGTTGGCGATCTTCGAGATCTTCGTGCCGCTCTTGGGCTCGAACTCGTACATCGTGACCACCGGGCCGGGGTGGATTTCGTCGACCCGGCCCTTCACGCCGTAGGACTCGAGCTTCTCCACCAGGCGCTTGGCGTTCTCCTTGAGCTGCTCGGCGTCGATCTCGATGCGACCCGGATCCACCGGCTCGAGGAGGTCCAGGGGGGGCAGCTCGAAGTTGCCGTCGAGCTTGGGCATCTTGATCCCGGTGGGCGCCTCTTGGGTCTCCCGGGGAGCGACGATCGTGGGCCCATCCTCCCCCTTGGGGGCAGCGCGCTTCTTGGCCTTGGGCTTCGCCTTGGGGGCGACCGGCGTGGAGGCCACCACGGTGGGCTCTTCCTCGTCCGGCTCGTCGTCGACTTCGACGTCGTCTTCCTCGTCGTCGAGGGTCTCGGTCTCGGCTCGGTCCTCTTCGAGGTCCTCGTCCTCGTCCTCGTCGTGGACCTTGGGCGCCAGCTCGGCCTCCAGGGCCTCGCGCTCCTGGCGCTCCAGCTCCCGAGCCTCGCGCCACGCCTCGGCCACCCGGCCCAGGCTGTCCCGGACCTTGCCCGCGCCCACGGCGCCGTGGACCCGGACCCGGGCGATGATCCCGGTGATCGTCAGTCGGGTCCGGAGGACCAGCGTGATCAGGAGGATGGTGATCGTCAGGACGTAGGCGCCCGCGGTGCCGAAGAGCGAGCGGAGGACCTCGCCGAGGACCTCGCCCAGCACGCCGCCCGGCAGGTGACCCCCATGGACCTCGTGACCCAGGAGCGCCAAGTGGAGCAGGGAACACCCGACGAGGGTGATCACCAAGGTCGAGACGACGGTGGCCACCCCCAGGATGGCCCCCCTGCCGCGGAAGAGCCGGATGGTCGCCGCCGCCAGCTCGAAGGGCAGCAACCACGCCGCGACTCCGAAGGCGGCCACGAAGGTCCCCGCGACGCCGGCGCCCACGGGGCCAGCCAGGTTGTCGACGCTCCGTGCGTCGTAGGAAGCCAACGCCAGCCCGAGGAGGATGGCCGAGGCCGCCGCCACGATGCCGAGCACTTCGTGCCTGCGGCGGGGGAGGTCGGCCGCCATCACGTCGCCCGCGGAGGATCGGCTCGATGTCGTACGATGTGCGCCCAAGTAGGTTCCTTACTGCGTCCGTTGTAAGGAGGGTCCTCCGATCGGGTCAACTTTTCTGCAGATTCCCGCCCGACATGGCGCCTGCGAGAAACCGTATGTCCCAAGTCTTGATCACTGGGGAGATTTCTCTAGTATCGTCGCGACTTCCGCGGGGTACGAGCGTCCATTTGGCGCTCGCCGAGCGGGTGACGGAGCCGATGCACGTACGCCGACGAATCCTGTCCTGCCTGGTCCTGATGATGGGCCTCTCTCTGCTGTCGGGGTGCAAGGTCACCGGCGAGGACATCGACTACTGGAAGCGGACCCAGAAGGGGCCCGGCAAGATCGTGGCGGTCATGCTCGCCGATCGGTATCCGATCGACCTGCGGATCAAGGCCGCCCTCGCCCTCGTGGAGATGGAGCGCCAGGACGAAGATGGCGTCGCGCTCCTGCAGCAGTCCCTCCAGACGCTGCAGAGCCAGGACGCGGGCGCGGTCGAGGAGATCGTGGCCGGCATGGTCCCGGGTCTCCTGGAGATGATGAGCGGGTCCGACGAGAACGCGGACGACGACCTCGGGCCGCCACCGCGGCAGACCCGGGCCAAGGACGCCGCCTATCTGTTGATCCCCCACGCCAGCCCGCAGGCGCGCCAACAGCTCACCGACGCCGTCGTGGGGTGGTACGCCGCCGACTTCGCCAACCGCAGCCTGGCCGGCAACTACTCGGCCGAACAGGTCGTCCGCTCGCTGGGCAGCCCCGCCGCGCGCCAGATGGTCGAGGGCCTCAACGCCCACATGCCCCAGCAGGCCCTGGTGAAGGTCACCGAGCTCATCGGGCAGATCGGCGATGAGGAGACCAAGCAGGCCGCCGGTGAGCGCCTCGTCGCCATCGAGCGCGAGATGGAGAGCAGCGAGTTCATCGACTGGCTGAAGAGTGAGATCCGCGAGGCCATGGAGGGCCAGGAGGTGAGCGACGACCGCATCACCAACATCGCCGTCGTGAACCGCGAGAACTTCCTCAACGACGGCGCCTTCCCGGCCATGAAGCACCTCGCCGGCCAGGACGCCGTCCGGACCCGCCTCCTCGAGGTCGCCTCCGCCGCTCCGCCCGCCTCCATGCCCGCCGGCGCCCAGGAGGCGATCAACCTCCGCCGCCAGAAGGCCCTGATGGCGCTGGAGGGCAACATCGAGGAGCCGCAGCTCGACCAGGTCCTGACCCTGGCCCTCGACGAGAACAACCCCATCAACGTGCGCGACTACGCCTTCGACCGCGTGGGCGACGCGCGCAGCCGGACGGCCATCCCCCGCCTCTGGCCCCTGGTCGAGTCCGCCGACAACGACGATCTGAAGAAGCGTCTCCGCTGGCGCGCGGGTGAGCTCGTGCTCGCCCTCGGCGGCTCGGACGTCATCCCCGAGTTCCTCACCAAGCTCCCCGGCGGCGACGCCGAGTACGAACCCGAGGAGCTGGAGGGCTACGCGACCCGGATGAGCCAGATGACCCCGCAGCCGGTCGAGGTGGTCGAGCGCCAGCTCTCCGCGCCCGAGTGGTTCAAGCGGGTCCTCGCGCTGCGCTTCATCGAGCGCCGCGGTACCCAGGCGGACGTCGCCAAGATGCAGCGCCTCTCGAGCGACCGCGCCGAGACCGTCGGCGACTCGTGGGAGCGCCTCGAGCTGACCACGGTCGGCGCGGTGGCCACCGACGCCATCGAGGAGCTCCAGGAGCGCCTGGCGAGCCCCGACGACGAGCCGGCAGCGGCTGAGGAAGCGGAAGCCGCCGAGGGCGGGGAGTGAGGCGGATCGAGTGAGTCACGACCAGAACAAGAAGACTCTTCGCAGCTTTCAGTGCCGGGACTACCTCTGGGAGATCTTCGGCCAGATGAGCGGCGAGCTCGAGTGCTCCGTCGACTACCTCATCAACGAGGCGATGCGGCAGTACGCCCGCTCTCGGAACTACGGTGTCCGCTCGCCCTCGCAGCCGGGGATGCCCCGACCGCCGATGCCCGGTCCGGCGCCGTCCGCGGTCCCCGGTCCGCCCCCCTCGGCGGTCCCCGGTCCGGCCCCGTCGCGCGGGGGGTATCCCGGAGCGCCGCCTCCCGGGATCCCCAGCCTCAGTCAGGCGCCGGCGCCGCGGCCGTCGATCCCCAGCGCGCCCCCGCCCCCGCCCCGCTCGGGCGGGTACGGCGGCGGCTACGGCGGCGGATACCCGCCTCAGCAGCCACAGCCCCCGTCGCAGCCCGCCTACCCCGCAGGGGGTGGTGGGCCTTCGAGTTACCCGCCGCCGCCTCGGCCGGGTCGGCCCAGCGCACCGCCGCCCCTCCCGGGGCAGGGTCCGCCGCCCCTCGGCGGCGGCTACGGGGGCTCGCCGCTCCCCTCGCTCTACGTGATCTTCAACGGTCAGAAGATCCCGGTGACGAAGGAGGAGTTCGTCATCGGTCGCGGCAGCAAGACCGCCGACCTCCCCATCAAGGACGGCAACATCTCCCGGCGCCACGCCGCCATCGTCTTCCAGGGCGGCGCCTTCTACATCAAGGACCTCGGCAGCACGAACGGCATCGAGCACCAGGGCCGTCGGATCGACAGCAAGCGCATCGACGAGGGCGACATCGTCCAAGTCTGCGACTACGAGCTCCGCTTCACCTACCGCTGAACCGGAGCGAGTTTGCCGCGGTCACCGCCTCTCGGGTCGGACCCGAAGAGCCGAAGAGACGACAAAAGGGGCGCCGCCATAGCGGTCGCCCCTTTTGTTTTCGAGTGGGTTCGAGAGGTTCGACGGATGGGCCGAGCGGCGCTCAGAGCAGGCTGCTCTCCAAGTCGATCTCGTCGATGCTGCCCATCGCGTCGTCGATCGCCGCCGAGACGTCGGGCTCGGAGCTCTCCGGAGCGCTCGGCTCCGCCGGCGCTTCCTCGGCCGGCGCCGCCGCCACCGGCTCGGCGCTGGCCACCGGCTCGCTCGCGGGCTCGGCCTCGGCCACCGCGTCGGCGCGGTCGGCCAGGGCCGCGAGGTCGTCCTGCGCGGCCGGCTCGGCGCGACGCGCCGCGCGTCGCGCGGGCGCCGGGCGAGCGGCCCGGGCCGGCTGGGTCCGAACGGGCTCCGGCGCAGCGGCTACCGGCGCGGGCGCCTCGGGCTCGGCCTCCGCGGCCGCCTCGTCGGCTCCGCTGGCGACCTCGGCGGGCACGGTCTCGACCGCCGCCGCCTCGTCGTTCACCCCGGCGCCGTTGCCGTCGACGTCCAGGTCGAACATCGGCTCCGGCTCTTCGCCGGCAGCGGCCACGCGGACGGGTTCCTGGGCCGCCGGCGCGGCGCCGGTCTCGGACCCCTCGGTGTGAAACGCGCCGGTATAGGCCGCGTACCCGAGGCCGCCCAGGACCGCGAGGATGGCCACCACCGCCACCGCGATGCGCCGGGGTCGGCGATCCCCCACCGCGCGCAGGGCGACGGAATCGGGCGAGAGAGCGGGAGCGCGACGCCGGGGCCCGGACTCGTGCTCGGAGATCTTGGGGGCGCGAGGGGCCGCGGCGACGGCGGCGCCCCGGTTCTCGGTCTGGGGCGCCTTGCCTTCGAGGGTCCGGCGGAGCTCGCGCGCCAGGGCGCTGGGGTTCTCCTGACGCTTCTCGGGCGAGCGGGAAAGCGCCCGGGCGATCACGTCCTCCATGGCAGGGGAGAACTCGAGGCTGCCGTTGCCTTCGGAGAGGGTGGGGGCCCGGTTCTTCTGCTTCTTGGAGATGATCTCGAAGTGGGTCTTCCCGGAGAAGGCCATCTTCCCGGTGACCAGCTCGTAGAAAGCCGAAGCCAGCCCGTAGACGTCCGTGCGGGGGCTCGCCGGGTGACCGAAGGCCAGCTCCGGCGCCATGTACTCCGGCGTGCCGACGAAGGTGCCCTCCTCGGTGAGCTTGGGGCCTTCGCCGAAGCTCACCTGCACCAGACCGAAGTCGAGGAGCTTGATGATCGGCTCGTCGTTCGGACCCCGGGTGAGCAGGAAGTTCTCCGGCTTCACGTCGCGGTGGATGACTCCCGCCTCGTGGGTCGCCTCGAGGGCCTGGGCCGCCTGCTCCATCAGGTCGACGGCCATGGGTACATCGACGGGGCCGTGGCCCTGGACCGGGCAGTGGACGTAGTGCCACAGGCTGGTCCCGTAGAGCCGCTCCATGGCCAGGTAGGGGCGGTTCTGCTCTTCGTCGCAGAATCCTGCCCCGTAGACCTCGACCACGTTCGGGTGGCGGATCCGCTTGGTCGCCTCCACCTCGCGCATGAAGCGCGCCCGGGCCTTGTCGTCGTTCGCCCACTTGGGGCTCATGACCTTCACCGCGACCATCTGGCCGCGGGTCTCGTCGTAGGCCTCGTAGACGCGGCCCATGCCGCCCTCGCCGATCTCGCCCAGGAGGCGGTACCGGTCGTCGAGGAGGCTGCCGACATCGAGGCGCGGGCCCTTGGCCTTGCTTTCACGACCTTCGATGCGAGTGGGGGAAGACTGTTGCACGCCCCTACACCATTCAAGATCCTTGCCGACCCTTCTGGCCCGATCCTCGGTGGTCGATCGAGGCGAGATGCCGCAGCACCCCGGATCGCGTGGCAGCGCGGTCAGGCGGGCGGGGGGACCTTGACGGTCAGCACCGCGCACTTCGCGTGGCGCACGACCCGCTCGGTCACCGACCCGATGAGCCAGCGCTGGAGCCCGGAGCGGCCCGCGGTGGCGATGACCACGAGGTCGACGCCTTCACTCTCGACGAAGCCGAGGATGCCCTCCACCGGGCTGGCGTCGTGGGCCTCGGCCAGGCGGACCTCCGCCGGGACCCCGCAGCGGTCCCGGACCTGGCTCAGCTCGTGCTGCACCTTCTCGCGGGCGCTCTCGGCGGCCCGGGTGAGCTCGGCCTCGGTGGGGAAGAGCCCCCCGCTCACCGGGGGCGGGGTCGGCGCGCTCACGTGCAGGAGGATCAACTCCGCGCCGAGGGCCGCCGCCAGCTCGGCGCCCTCCCGGACGGCGTGGTCGCTCGCTTCGGAGAAGTCGGTGGTGCAGACGATCCTCTTGTGGGGCACGGCGTGACGATACCTCAGGTGCGCAGCCGGGCACGGACCTGGTCCAGCCGGCTCTGCAGGAAGTCGTTCCCGGGCTCGAGCTCCAGCGCGGTCTGCAGGAGCTGCCAGCAGCGGCGCCAATCCCCCTGGTGGGCCGCCTGGACGCCCTTCTCGAAGTAGAGCCGGGCCTGGGTCGAGCGGATCGGAGGCCCCTGGGGCCGCGCGGGCGCGGCCGGCGCCGCCCGTCGACGGGTCGCCGCATCGCCCGCGGCGGGGTCGAGCCGCAGGATCCCGCGCCGGAGCCCCTCGTCGTAGAGAGCGCGCGCCCGCGGGTCGGTGAGGACCTGGTACGCCTCGCTCCCCCGGCGGTAGATGGCCGTGGCGCGCTCGCGCTTCTCCTCGGCGGCCGCCGCGAAGCGGTCCGGGTGGTAGCGCCGGGCAAAGCCCCGGAAGGCGCGCTTGATGTCGGCCGTGCTCGCCCCGGCGTCGACGCCGAGGAGGGTGTAGTAGTCGAGCCGCGCGAGCTTGTCGTTCACGCGTTCCCCACCAGCTCCTCGTGGCGCTCGCTCAGGGCGTCCAGCTCCTGGTCGTCGGCGCCGCCGAGCAGGTTGATCCGGATCACCTGCTCGCGACCGCTGGTCACGTCGATCGCCTTCACGTCCAGGTTCCCGCTGGCGTCGAGCTGGAAGGCGACCTGGACCCGCACCGTGCCCCGGGGCCCGGCGGGCAGACCGGTCAGCTCCACCTCGCCCAGCGGCTGGTTCTCGGCGAACTGCTCGCTCTCGCCCTGACAGACCCGGATACTCACCGAGTCCTGGTCATCGCGACCGGTGCTGAAGACCCGCGCGGCCTCGGCGGGGATCGGGGCGTGGCGCCGGATCAAGACCTGGGCGTAGCCCCCGGTGAGTTCGACCCCCAACGCGTGGGGGGTGACGTCCATCAGGAGCGGGGCGGGCCGGTCCCCGAGGCTCAGGGAAGGCGAGGGGATCGGCGCGGCGTCGGTGCCGGTGCCGAAGGCCAGGGTCCCGTCGCGGCGCGAGGTGGTCAGCGGCGTGGCGGAGCCGGGGGGCTCGCTTTCCAGGGCCGGCAACGGAGGAAGCCCCCCATCGTCGAAGGCGAGCGGGTCGTCGAGCTGGAAGGGGGCGGTGTTCTCGCGACCGCTGGCCCCGCCGACGCCGACCTTCGCCTGGCCGTGAATCCGTGGCGGCGCGTCCACCGTGGGCAGGTCCACCGGCACGTCGCTGTCCAGGTGGTCGGGGAGATCGAGCTCCAGGGGATCGAAGCCGAGCGAGTCCAGGTCCCGTCGGAGACTCGGCGCGGTGGAGACCGGCTTTGGCGTATCGAAGCCCAAGCGCGCCAGGTCGGCTTTGAGGCTGTTGGACGACACCGGCTCCAGCTCGTCGAGGTCGAGCTCCTCGATGAGCGAAGGCTCCGCCTTCGGCTTCTTTCGCAGGGCCTGGGGCGGTGGCGTCGGAGGAGGCGGCGGCGCCTCGACCTGCGCGGTGGGCGCGAAGGCCGGCTGCGGCGGGAGCTCCTGGCGGCGCTCCTCCCGGAGCTTCCGCAGGCGATCGAGCTCGGCCGAGGTCTTCTTCTGGATGTCCAACCGGCGCCGCTTCCGCCCGCCATCGCCGGCGAGGGTCAGGCCGAGGATGGCGGCGCCCTGGGCGACGACCAGGTCCGGGTCGATCTCCGTCCGCGGCGTCTTGCCGAAGAAATGCTCGACCCGCTCCCGCACCAGCGGGATCCGGGTCGAGCCCCCCACCAGGACCACGCTGTCCAGGTCGGTCGGCCGGAGCCCGGCGGCGGTCAGGGCTTCGTCACAGACCTCGAAGGACCGGTCGATCTGCTCGCGGATGAGGTCCTCGAGCTCGGGCCGATCCATGACGGTCCGGAGGTCCACGGGACCCTCGGGGCCCTCGAGGTCTTCGACCTCCACCTTCACCACCGGCTGGGCGGAGAGCTGGCACTTGGCCCACTCGGCCGCGGCGCGGATGCGCTCGAAGGCCTGGGGGTCGCTCGTGGCATCCCAGCCGGTCTCCTGGCCCAGGTTCCTCGCCATGTGCTGGGCGATGGTGAGGTCCAGGTCGTCGCCGCCCAGGAACGAATCGCCCGCGGTGGAGAGGACCTCGAAGACGTCTTCCTCGAGCTCCAGGATCGTCAGGTCGAAGGTTCCCCCGCCGAGGTCGTAGATGGCCACCCGCTCGGCGCGCCCGGCGCCATAGCCATAGGCCAGGGCGGCCGCGGTGGGCTCGTTGACCATGCGCACGATGTCCAGGCCGGCGACGCGCCCGGCGGCCTTGGTGGCCGAGCGCTGCAGCTCGTTGAAGTTCGCCGGGACCGTGACCACCGCCTGATGGCAGGGCTCGCCCAGGGCGACCTGCGCGACCCGCTTGATCTCGCGGAGCACGAAGGCGCTGATCTCGGTCAGGGTGTAGGTCTCGCCGCGTACGTCGACGACCACGCCGCCGGACGCGTTCTTCACCAGATCGAAGGCGAAGCGCTGCTTGGCCCGGGAGACCTCGGGCGCCTCGTAGGGGCGACCGATGAGCCGCTTCACCGAGTACACGGTGTTCCTGGCGTCGATGAGCCGGCGCTCGCGGGCCTCCTCGCCGACGGCGATGGTGCCATCGGGCCGGAACGAGACGACCGAGGGGATCAGCCGATGGCCCAGCTCCGTGGGGAGGACGCGGGCCTCGACCCCGTCGGCGACGGCGACGACCGAGTTGGTCGTGCCCAGATCGATGCCCAGGATCGGAGCGCTCATCGGGCTCTCTCGATTCGGGGGTGAGCGGACGCGATTCGTCGAACCATCGAGGCCGGGCAGTATAGCGCGGCGAGGCCGAGAGTAGGGCGCCGAACCCGGTCAGAAGGGCTCGGGGTCGCCCTCCGCGGCGGAGAGACCCCGTCGCCGGGCCCAGCCGCGTTGGCTCGGGCGGGCTTGGCGCCGAAAGCGCATGAGCGCGAAGAGCACCAAGAGGAGCATGCTCCCGAAGAGCGCGCCCCCGATCGCGAGGGGCTCCCGGGGCGAGTCCAGGGAGAGCTCCGGGTCGTCGCCGCGGATCGCGCCGGGTCGGATCCAGCCCTCGAGCGCGACCGGAAGGCGCGCCAACTGCGCGTGGCGTCGCAGGTACCGGTCCCGGGCCGCGCGGTCCAGGCTGGGGCGCAGCTCGACCCACTCCCGGTGGGCGGGCTCGTCGGTGCGCATGCGTGCGACCGTCTGGGCCCCGGCGCGCAGCTCGACCCAGACCCCCCGGGCGTCCCGGCTCGCGGTCCGGGGCTCCACGTCGCAGCCCACGAGGCGCACGTGACCCCGGGGGACCGGATCGGTCCCGCAGCGCACGACCTGCGCGGGGCGGAGCGAAGGCCAGGCCACCAGCGCGCCCACACCGAAGCTCGCGGTGATCCCCAGGATCAGCAGCGCGCACCAGGCGCGGTAGACGGTGCGGGTCATCGGAGGTCCCCCACGGTGGGCAGCATCCGGATCGGGTCCCGCCACGGCGATCGGGTCGCGTAGTGCTCGTCGACCAGGCGACGGAGCTCCGGGTCCCGCTCCATCTCGCCCAGGAGGGAGTCGAAGCGGACGTCGCCCCGGAGGAACTCGACCAGGTCCAGCTCTCGCCGGGTGATCGGATCCACTCGAGCCCGGAGCCCCAGCGCGGCCGGGAGGACCTTCTCGTGACCGCACGCCAGCGCGCGGGTGAGGAGCCCCGGGTCTCCGTCCTGGGCGACCCGCTGCCGCCAGACCCCGACCACCGAGAAGCCGACCGAGTCGCGCATCCTCGCGGGCTCCGCCAGGCATCCGCGGGCCAGCGCGCGGTCGAGGCTGCGTCGGTCCACCGGATCGCTCGCCCGCTTCAGGATGGCTCCGGCGACGCGGGGGACGCAGTCGTCGGCCACGCGCTCGACCACGAGCCCGGGGCGCTCGCTGGTCTCGATGAGGCGCGCGAGCGCGTTGGGCCCCGGGCACTCGCCGAGGTAGTCCAGGGTCTCCAGCCGTTCGCGGCCGATCAGGCGCGGCGTCCACCGGGCGAGGACCTCCGCCGCCTCCGGCGTCCGTTGGGCGCGAAGCGCCGCGCGGACGGCCCGGGCGCGCCGGGGGTGGGGCGCCAGCCGCCCGTGCGCGGCGACGAGGGTCGGGACCGCGCTCCCGCCCAGGGAAGGCGCGATGACTCGCAGGTCTTCGGCGGCCCGTCGCCGCTCCGCGTCGTCCCCCTCCTCGAGGTCGGCGAGCACCTCGTCGAGCTCCATGGACGCGAAGGGCGGTGTGGGGTCGAGGCTCAGGCGCCACGCGGTCGGGGGGGCGTCGTGGCTCAGCCCGGCGACGACCAGCCCGGTGAGGCTGAAGGTCGCGCCGACCAGCGCGGCGAGCACCAGCGTCATCGCTCGGTCTTGGCGGTGGCGATGCGCCGGGTGGCCCGGCGGCTGGGTGACCCGAGGCTGGCGCCGGAGCCACGAGGGCAGCAGCCAGAGCCCGATGATGGTGGCGCCGACCGAGAACCCGGCCATGCCGAGCATGGTGAGGCTCGCTTCCCCGGGGGGATGGAGCCGCGCCGAGCAGCCGGGCTCGCCGCAGCGCTCGCAAGCGCCACTCATGGGATCCAGCATAGGGCCACTCGCAGCGATCGGCCCGCGTTCGGACGGCGCAATCCCCGGTCGAGGGCTAGAGTGGCTCCGCGCATGGCTGCCCAACTCCTCCGCATCGCTCTCCTATTCCCGGCCCTCGCGATCGCGCTCGGGAGCGCGTCCGCTCGAGCGGACACCACATTCGGCCTGCGGGTCATGGTCGCCGAGGTCGACGGCGAGCCGGTGGTCCCCGACGGGTGGGTGGACGAGCGCGTGGAGTGGTCCAATCGGATCTTCGCCCCCGCGGAGACCTCCTTCCGGGTCGCGCGTCGCGAGGCGCTGCCCGGCGAGCACGCCGAGATCCTCAGCCGCGGGGATCGCCACGCGCTCGGTCCCCGGGTCGAGGGCGACACGATTCACGTCTTCGTGGTGAAGGCGCTGGCCAACGTCGACGTGGCCGGCGACTTCATCCGCGGGGTCCACTGGCGCTCGCGCCGGGGGGGGCCGGGGCCCGGCGGCAATCGGCGCCACTACGTGATCCTCTCGTCGATCGCCGGCCCCACCGTGCTGGCCCACGAGCTCGGTCACTTCTTCGGCAACCCCCACAGCGACACGCCGGGCAACGTGATGAGCTACACCCGCGGCGAGGGGCCCCCCTTCTTCGACGCCGGTCAGCTCCGGCGCATCCGGCAGCACCGCGAGCGCTTCCTGCGCACCGAAGAGCTCGCCCCCGTCGCGAGTCCACGCGCGCAAAAGCGATGACAGGGTGAGCCCCCCGGGGCGGCACTGGCTGGTATCCTCGGGTCGAATGCGTCTCGCTGCCGTGCTGTGTTTCCTCGGCGTCCTGTCGTGTGCCGAAGATGCGACCCAGGTGGTCGTCCACTTCGAGGCCGACGCCGTCGTCGTGAGCCGCGTGAGCTCCATCCGGGTCGGCGTCGGGGGCGACGAGAGCACGGTGGAGTGGAAGGAATTCCAGCCCGACGAGCTCGCCTTCCCCTTCTACCAGCCGATGCATCCGCGCTCGGAGGACGCCACGCGCTCGTGGTTCGTGGCGGTGGAGCTCCAGGACGCGACCGGGGTCTTCGCCCGACAGATCGCTCGCGGGGTCTACGTCGACGGCCAGCGCCTCGAGTACACCCGGGTCTTCTCCGAAGCCTGTCTGGGTGTCGTCGACTGCGGCGACGCGGGCACCTGTGTCGAGGGGGCCTGCCAGCCCGCGTGGGAGGCCACCGAGGCGCCTCAGCCCAGCGGCGCCATGGAGGTCGAGGTCCCTGCCGTTCAGATGATGGCGGTGGACTGGACCGAGGTCCCCGAGTCGGAGCTGACCATCGTGCCCGGCGCGGACGAGGCGGGCTGGGTCGTCCTCGCGAGCGCGCGGGTGGCGTCCACCCGCGCCAACGCCGAGAGCGGCGCGATGTTGCGCCTGGTGGTCAACGGCCGGGTCGTGGGCCGCGGCGGCGCGTTCCACACCGGTGACACCGTGACCCTGGGGCCCTTCCAGCACTTCACCTACCTGGAGCGGCCCAGCGTGGAGCAGCGGATCTCCCTCGAGGTCCAGGACGCGAGCGGCTCCGACGCGGTGGTCGAGGATGCCCGGATCGTCGCCTTCCCGGTCCCCCCGGAGGCCGAGCCCCAGTTCGTCGAGCTCGAGCACGACGACGGCCAGGACTACACGACGGTCCCTCCGCGCCTCGAAGGCTCCGAGTACGAGACCCCGACCGACGAGCTCCTGCGGCTCGAGGTCACCGCCGACTCCGAGCCCTACCTCCTGCTCGCCGCGGTCGGCGGGACGGAGCGCCCGGGGCAGACCGACCTCTACCTGAACTGGGAGCTCGACGGGGTGCCTCTGCACGCCGCGATGCAGTTCCCTCGCGCGGCGTGGACCACCGCGTTCTACGCCCGAGTCGTGCAGGTGGAGAGCGGCGGCTCGCGGCTGCGGCTCCTCGCGGCGGGGTCGCTGGGCGAGGGGTCCCGGGTCTCCCACGCCCGGATCCTCGCCCTGCGCGCGGACGCCTTCGCGCCGCAGAACGACTTCCGGATGCCGCTGACGACCTTGGTGGCCGAGCCGGACATGCCCCTCGAAGCCGACCTCGGCCGGGTGACCACCGCGGACACCGCCGGCGCGCGGGATTACGTGATCATCCAGACCGCGAACGTCGGCAGCCGGGCCGATTGCCCGGTGCTCCTCGACTTCCTCACCGACGACGAAGGGGTCTCCTTCGACCACCAGGTGGACACCTCCTGGCTGACGCGGACCTTTGGCCGGGTGGACCTGCTGACCACCGCCGCCGAAGAGGCGGTGGTCTTCCGCGCCCGTGCGGTGAGCCCCTGTCGCACCCAGACCCGCTGGTCGAGCACGCTGCTCCTCGAGCTCCCCTGAGCGTTCAGCCTTCCGAGCCGGGGCCCGAGAGTCGGGTCAGGCTGGGCTCGTAGAACGTGGTGTCCTCCAGCCGGTAGAGCACCTTGCGACCCGCCTTGGCCACCTCGCAGGCCCCCTCCTCGACGAGCTCCCCCAGGATCGCCTGCACCGTGCGCAGCGGGAGCTGGAGCGCGTCGGCCAGCTCCCGGGAACCGGCCCCCTCGATGGCGGTGCTCATGCTGCGCAGGACCAGCTCGCGGAGCGGCACGGTGCAGCGCGGGTCGGGCTCCACGATCGGCGCGCGGAGCTCCACGCGGTAGCCGTCGTCCGTCCGTTCGAGGGAGCCCCGTTCGCCGAGCCGCTGCCGCACCTTGGTGGCCAGGTTGCGGTAGACCCCGTAGTTGCGATCGCGGTCGTAGGCGAAGCCGAACGCCGCCTCGAAGACCTGCTCGTCCGGCAGCCCGCGAGGGCCCGCGAGCAGGAGCGCGGCCAGGGCTCGCGCGCCGCGGCTCTGCGCCCGGGGCTCGCCTTCGAGGGGCCCCCCGTGGTGGAGCGCCGCCCCCAGCGCGGAGAGCCGTCGCGCCGGCGCGGTCGGGGTCGCGACCACGTAGGCGGCCGCGCGTTCGCGTCCGTCGCTCTGGATCTCGGGGACGCAGAGCCCGCGGAGGACCCCCGGCGGGTCGTCGGTCGCGCCGTCGACCCACGGCGCCAGCTCCGCCCGGGGCGCGACCAGACCGAGCGCCACCCCCAGGCCCCGGACGTCGGCGGCGAAGGGCGCCCCGACCGGGCACCCCGCCAGGCTCGCCCAGAGGTCCGCGGCGGCGACCTGGTCGCCCCGGGCCGCCGCGGCCGTCAGCGCACTGGCGATCCGCGAGGTCTCCGCCCACGCGCCCGCCGTCAGCCCCGGGCCAGCCAGCGTATCGGGGCCCGCCAGCGCCCCTCGGCCAGCCAGCGATCCAGGGCCCCCTCGCTCCGATACGCCGCCTGCGGGCACCGCGCCGCCGAGGAGCGCCTCCCACGCCCACCAGCCCCGCCACGGGTTCGGGAGCACCCGACCCAGCGCGCTGAGGATCCGCGTCGCCAGCTCGAGCTCGCCGCCGTGCCGCCGGACCCGCGCCAACACGAGGTTGGCGAAGTACTCGTCGCAGAGCCGCTCGTCGGTGCGCGCGATGCGACAGGCTCGTCGGCTGAGGGAGCGCGCCTCCTCGACTTCGTCGCGCTGGAGATGGACCAGGGCGCGGGAGGCCGAGGCCAGGGCCGCCTGCCGGGGATCCCGCGCCGCGGCGTCGAAGGCCCCGAGCGCGTCGTCCCAGCGCCCCGCCATCGCGGCGACCCACCCCGCGACCACCGTGGGCGGCGAGCCAACGGACCGGAGCCACTCCTCCCAGCGCGCGAGTCCGGCCGCGTCGGCGTCGAGCCAGGAGCGGAGCCCTCCCAGGATGGCGGCGCGCCGAGCGACGCGGTCCGACCGAGGCGCGGTCGGTGTCCAGCCCGAGCCGCGCCCGAAGAGCCCGGCGAGCTGGCGCGCCAGCGGGACCCGCTCGGGGGACGTTCCGTCCGCGAGCACCTGCCCTCGTTCCATCGCCTCGAGCGCGTCGAGGCTGATGTCGTCGTCGGCCCCCATCGGCGCGGCGAGTCTACCATCGACGTCACGGAATCGTCGTCGTGGGCGTGGTAGGGTGGCCCCGTGCGCGCTCGATGGATCGTCGTTGGTGTCCTGGGGTTCGCGATGGCCGGCGGCGGCCAGGCGTCGGCGCAGGAGTGTGCCGACACCGAGCGCCTCGAGGCGGCCCGCGAGGCCATGGCCCAGTGGCAGCTCGCGCGCGCGGCGGAGCTCCTCCGGGCCAGCCTGGACGCCTGTCCCGCCCGGCGCACCGCTCACAACCTGGCGGGGGTGCTCCGGGAGCTCGGTCAGCCCACCGCCGCCCTCGCGATCCTCGATGATCTGATCCGCGGGACCTACGGCGAGCTCGGCGAAGACGAGGTCGCGGCGGCCCGCGAGCAGCGGCTCCAGACCCTCCAGACCCTGGCCACCCTGGACGTCCTGGTGGAGGGCGCCGAGGCCGGCCGCGTCAGCGTCGACGGGCGCGAGGTGGCGAGCTTCCGCGGCGGGGAACGCCGCACCATCCGCCTCGACCCCGGCGAGCACCGCCTCCGTCTCCGCGCGCCGACCTTCCTGGCCATCGATCGCGAAGTGACCCTGGCGCCCGGCGCCACCGACGAGATCGCCGTGTCGTTTCCGGAAGGCGATCAGGGGCTCCTGGTGCTCTCCGGACCGCCGGGCATCGCGTTGAGCGTCGACGGGCGGGCGCGGGGCACCGAGTCGGTCCGCTTGCGGCTGCCGGCCGGGCCGCACGCCGTCGCCGCCGAAGGGCTCGGGGAGCGCACCGTGGAGCTCCGCGGGGGGACCATCGTGGAGAACGTCTTCACCGAGCCGCCGGTGCCGCTGCGGCGCCGGGCGTGGTTCTGGGCGCTGGTGGGGGGCTCGGCCATCGCCGTCGCCGTCGCGGTCACGTTGGGCATCCTCTTGCCCATCGAGCCGCAGTCGGTCGCCCACCCCGTGCTCGGAAATCAGGAGACGTGAGCGAGGGGACGAGTCAGCTCCAGCCCCTCTTCGGGCTCGCCCGAGGCGGCATGGGCGTGGTCGAGCTCGCCGTTCGGCAGGGCGAACGCTTCGAGCGTCTCTACGCGGTGAAGCGGCTCCACGAGCACTACCGCGAAGACGGCTCCTTCCAGAGCATGTTCCTGGAGGAGGGCCGCGTCGCCGGGCTCATCCGCCACCCCAACGTGGTCGGTGTCCTCGACGCCGGCGTGGACGAGCGCGGGCCCTTCCTGCTCATGGAGTACGTGGAGGGGATCCCGCTGACCTCGCTGATCCGGGCGGCGAGCGGGACCCTCCTGCCGCTGGAGCTCTGCTGCGGGGTGATCCGTCAGGTCGCCCTGGGTCTCCACGCCGCCCACGAGCTCCGGACCATCGAGGGAGAGGCGCTGGACCTCGTCCATCGCGACGTCTCCCCGCACAACGTGATGATCGAGCCCGACGGGCGGGTGGTCCTCATGGACTTCGGCATCGCCAAGGCCCTCGGCTCCGACGCCCGCACCTCGACCGGCGTGCTCAAGGGCAAGCTGGCCTACATGTCGCCCGAGCAGCTCTCGTTCCGGCCGGCGACCCGCGCCTCGGATCTCTTCTCGCTCGGCGTGGTGCTCTTCGAGCTGCTCACCTCGCGGCGGCTCTACGGGCCGGTGAAGATGCCCGAGACCGCCGACCGGATCCTCCGCGAAGACCCGCCGGACCTCGGGGAGCACCGGCGGGACGCGCCGCCGGAGCTGGTGAGTCTCTGCTTCGAGCTCCTGGCCAAGGAGCCCGGGGAGCGCCCCCGGTCGGCCCAGGACGTGGCCGAACGCTTGGAGCCCTTCGCCGGCCCCGCGACCGACCTGGGCGAGCACGTCCGCGCCGTCTTCGCCGAGGAGCTCGAGGCCCGCCGCCGGGAGGTCACCGATGCCATCCGACTCCGGCGCGAGGGCGAGCGGAGCGGCGCGTCGAGCGACCCCGCGGCGCCGGAGGTCGCGGTCCCCGCGCCGATCGTCGAGCCGACCGCTGCGGCGGTCCCGGCGCGGAGTCGAACCCGTTGGATCGTCGCCGCCGGGGCCCTGGTCCTCCTCGGCCTGGGCGGGGCCGGGCTCGCGATCCGCTCCTCCGAAGCCGAGCCGGTGGCGACGCCCCTGCCCGTCGCCGAGCCCGCTCCGGCCCCGGCGGTCGAACCGGAACCCGAACCGGAACCGGAGCCCGAGCCGGTCCCGGAGCCCGTGGCCGAAGTGGCAGCTCCGGAGCCCGTGGTCCCCGACGCGGGCGCGCCCCGCCGAACCCGACGCCGGGCCCGCCCCGCGGGCGCGATGGCGCCGGAGCCGAGCGCCGGCGGGATGAGCTCGGTGCCCGACTGGTGGCGCTGAGCGCTCAGTAGGAGAACATCGGGTGCATCTCGCCGGTGGTCCGGGGGTCCACCTCCAGGTACTCGATGGTCGGCCGGGAGCCGCGGTCACACTGGACCCGGGGGTTGGCCACCGTGGTCTCGCCGTCGAAGGTGGTGTCGTAGACCCGGAGCACCGTCTCGTCGCAGTTGCTGAACCAGAGCATCGCGCCCGAGCCCAGCTCGCCGGTGTTGTTCAGGCTCGAACCCACCAGGTAGTGGGGCCCGGTGCGCCAGTAGCGGAGCGTGCGGTGGCCGGGGCCCTCGATGGTCAGGTCGACGAGCTGCGCCTCCTGGGCCTTGATGTCGATGGCGGTGTCCGCGTTGTACTCGCGGATGGTCAGGTTCTCGGCGTAGATGGCCGCGGACCCGTCGAGGACCATGCCGTCGTAGTTGGTGGCGGCGTAGCCGGCCCAGTCGGGCCAGCGGGGTTCGATGGTCACGTCGGCCAGGTAGAGGATGGTGCCCGGAAAGTCCCGGCTGGTGCCGATGCCGGCGCCGTATGCGTCGTGGCTCACCAAATCGGCGATGGACACGTTCACGAAGCCGACCCGCCGATCGTTGGGCGCCTCGTCGTCCCGGACGTAGAAAGCGTACTTGCTGCAGCACCCGGTGGCGTCGTGGACCAGGGCGGGCGCCTCGACGGTGGTGCGGCGGGTGAAGGTCCCCGTGAGCGCCGGCACCGCGGCGAGCTCCTGGCGAATCCAGGCGCCCGCGCCGAGGCGGCCCATGCTGGCGTCGCCGGCGGGCTCGCCGGCGTCGGCCTCTTCGAGGCTCCCGCCGTCGAGCTCACCGGCGTCGAGCTCGAGGCCCGCGTCCAGGGCGATGAAGGCGTCGCGCTCGTCGGGGCCGCCGTCGACTTCGGGCATCGCCAGGTCCGCGGGGGCGGCCGCGTCCCTCGTCGCTTCACCGGGTTCGTCGTCGGAGCAGGCCGTGAGGGCGAGGGCGAGGCCGAGGGGAACGGTGAGTCGCGGGTGAAGCATGGGGGAACCTCCGACCCCGAAGCTAGCCGCTCCGCTCCTCGGGCCCTGTCATCGACTTTGCGCGAATGGTCCCCAGCGAGGGATCCCCGTCTCGCCCCTGGCCATCGAGCTCCCTCGCCCCCAGAGGTCGGGGGTGCCCCGCTGGCTCCGACGACTCCTCCTCGCCCTCGCCGTCCTGCTCGGATTGGGCGCCCTCGGGGTCCTGGGGCTCTGGCTCTGGATCCGGGTTCCGCCCCAGGCGGCGACCCGCGACGAGGCCATCGCCGCCTTCACCGCGGTCATGAACGGCGCCACCGACCAGCGCCCCGACGCCCTGGGCAAGCTCGCCGGCGCCCTCGAGGACCGCCCGGACGACGCCAAGCTCTGGCTCTGGTACGGCCTGGCCAACCTCCACGGGTTCCTCGAGCACCGGGAGATGCCCTACGCCATCCGGGCCTCCCGGGCCTTCGAGCGCGCCGCCGAGCTCGACCCCGCCGATCCCAGCAACGAGGGCTGGCGCGCCTTCTTCGCCTACCAGGCCGCCGAGAGCCGTGAGGAGTCCATGGAGGAGCCCACCCGGGAGCTCCTGGCCGCCTCGGCCGCGGACCCTTCGTTCACCAGCTTCCTGGCCGCCGTCTCCCTGGCCGACCTGCCTCTGGACACCGGCTTGCCCCAGCGGACCCTGGCGCCCCTCGAGGGCGCCGCCGACTGCGGCGACGGCACCACCCACACCTGCCGGACCTCGCCGTTGAACCCCCACGGAGCCGAGGGCTTCCACGTCACCTTGGGCGACCTGCGTATCCGCCTCGGGGACCTCGAAGGGGGCCAGGAGAGCTACGCCCGCGCCCGCACCATGCCCGCGGTGGCCAGCTGGCCCTACCGCGCGGCCTTCGAGGAGTGGGCCGCCGGCGCCGAAGACCGGGCCCGCCGCTTCGCGGACGAGGACCCCACCAACGACCCGGAGCACGTCTTCTTCGCCACCGGCGAGCGCGCCTGCGCCACCTGCCACGAACGCTGAGCGTTCAGTCGTCGTCCGTGCGGATCAGGTAGTGGTCGTCGCCGGCGAGGCCGATGGCTTCGATGGTCTCGGAGACGGTGCGGTAGAGCATGAGCACGGTGGTGACGACCAGGCCGCAGAGGACCGCCGCGTAGGTGGTCACCACGTAGTACACGACGTTGTGGAACTGCCGGGGGATGTGGTCCGCCCGCTCGAGCGGCACCCCGATGAGCAGGAGGAGGAGCGTCGAGAGCACGAAGACGATGGTCGCCATCCGCGCGATGAAGCGGAGGCGCCGGTAGTGGAACTCGTTGAAGCGCCGCTCCGCCTGCGCGCTGAGGCCCAGCGCGGTGAGCATCAGGGCCACGATGGTGCCGGACGCGGTGCACATGGCGCCGCAGAAGAACTGCAGCGTCGCGATGAAGGGCTCGAGGAGCTTGGGGGCCTCATAGGGGGCCACGGTGCCCACGCCCATGGTGAAGGCGGCGGCGACGATCGCGGCCACCAGACCCCCCGCCGCGGTCCGGCGGAAGTCGATGACCGTGGTCTTCTGCTGCTCCGAGTCGGACTTCTGGGTCTCTACTTCCTCTGGTTCGCCCACGGAGGTGGGTCGCGTGGTTTCGCCCGTGATTTCAAGGGCGTGTGATTTTGCGCGTAGCCGCCCTCGCGGGGCCGGGCAATGCTGGCCGCTCGGAGGAAATGATGAAGAAGTTGAACCGAGAGATCTGGATCGTCGCCGCGAAGCGGACCCCCTTCGGCACCATGGCCGGGGCCCTGTCGGGCATCAGCGCGATCGATCTCGGCGTCCACGCCACCAAGGCCGCCCTCGAGCAGTCCACCGTGAAGGCCGACGAGGTCGACCAGGTCATCCTGGGCAACGTCCAACAGACCAGCCCCGACGCCATCTACGGCGCGCGCCACGTGGCCCTCAAGGCCGGCCTGCCCATCGAGACCCCGGCCCTCACCGTGAACCGCCTCTGCGGCTCCGGCTTCCAGGCGGTGATCACCGCCGCCGAGCAGATCGTCATGGGCGACGCCAAGTGCGTGGTCGCCGTGGGCTCGGAGAACATGACCCAGGCGCCGCACTCGGTGTGGGGCCTGCGCACCGGCGCCGCTCGTTTCGGCAAGCCGCCGGCGATGGTGGACACCCTCTGGGAGGCGCTCACCGACAGCTACTGCAACACCCCGATGGCCGTCACCGCCGAGAACCTGGCGGAGAAGTACGGCATCACCCGCGAGGAGTCCGACGCCTTCGGCCTGCGCTCCCAGCAGAAGTGGGCCGCGGCGCAGGAGGGTGGCTTCTTCGCGGACGAGCTCGCGCCGGTGGAGCTGAAGACCCGCAAGGGAACCGTCACCTTCGACAAGGACGAGCACCCGCGCCCGCAGACCACGATGGAGACCCTGGCCAAGCTGCCGCCGGTCTTCAAGAAGGACGGCGTGGTCACCGCCGGCAACGCCTCGGGCATCTGCGACGGCGCCGCCGCGCTGGTCGTGGTGGATGGCGAGTGGGCCAAGAGCCGCGGCCTCACGCCGCTGGCCAAGCTGGTCCAGTGGGGCGTGGCGGGCGTCGACCCGACCATCATGGGTATCGGTCCCGCCCCCGCGATCCGGAACGCCCTCGAGCGCGCCGGCCTGAAGCAGGACGAGATCGATCTCTTCGACGTGAACGAGGCCTTCGCCCCGCAGTTCCTGGCGGTGCAGAAGGAACTCGGGCTCCCCGAGGACCGCACCAACGTGAACGGCGGCGCCATCGCCCTCGGTCACCCGCTGGGGGCCACCGGCGCCCGGATCACCACGAACCTCATCTACACCGCGCGCAAGCTGGGCAAGAAGCTCAGCGTGGGCTCGGCCTGCATCGGCGGCGGTCAGGGCATCGCCGTGGTGCTCGAGACGGGCTTCTGAGGACCCGGTCCCGCCGGAGCTCGCTCCGGTGGGACCCCTCCCGCCCCCCGCTTCAGGCGCTGCCGCCCGTCGATGCTAGGCTGAGGCGGCATTGACGGATGGACCGATGGCAGAAGAGCTGATCTACGACTGGAACGAAGTGAAGCGCCGGGGACCGGTGGCTCGACGGGGCTTTCAGCTCCACGACGAGACCCTCCGGGACGGCATCCAGAACCCATCCGTCGTGGACCCCGGGATCGGGGACAAGCTCGAGATCCTGCACCTCCTGGACGAGGTCGGAGTCGACACCACCGACGTCGGTCTCCCCGGCGCGGGCGCCCGCGCCTTCGAAGACGTGCTCACGCTCTGCAAGGAGATCGCCGAGCAGAAGCTGAACATCCAGCCCACCTGCGCCGGGCGCACCCTGGTGAACGATATCGCCCCGATGGTCGAGGTCTCCCAGAAGGCGGGCATCCCGGTCGAGGTGATGACCTTCATCGGCAGCTCGCCCATCCGGCAGCTCGCCGAGGACTGGTCGCCGAACCTGATCATCGAGCGCTCCATCGCGGCCATCGACTTCGCCGTGAAGGAGGGACTCCCGGTCACCTTCGTCACCGAGGACACCACCCGCTCGCGCCCGGACCTGCTCACCGATCTCTTCCGAGCGGCCATCGATCACGGCGCCACCCGGCTCTGTCTCTGCGACACCGTGGGCCACGTGACCCCGGACGGCGTCCGCAACCTCCTCGAGTTCACCAAGAACGTCGTCGAGGGCACCGGCGCCGACGTGAAGATCGACTGGCACGGTCACAACGACCGCGGGCTGGCGCTGGTGAACTCCATCTTCGCGCTGGAGCACGGGGCCGATCGAGTCCACGGCTGCATCCTGGGGATCGGCGAGCGCGTGGGGAACGCGCCGCTCGATCTGATCCTGATCAACCTGAAGCTCCTCGGGCTCATCGACACCGACCTGAGCAAGCTCTCCGCGCTGGCCAACAAGGTCTCGGCGGCGACCCGCTTCCCCATCCCCATCAACTACCCGGTGGTCGGCGATGACGCCTTCCGCACCGCCACCGGCGTGCACGCGGCGGCGATCATCAAGGCCAAGAGCAAGGGCGACGACGATCTGGCCGACCGGGTCTACTCCGGGGTGCCCGCCGCGATGTTCGGTCGCGACCAGGAGATCTGCATCGGGCCCATGAGCGGCGCGAGCAACGTGAACTACTGGCTCGACCAGCGGGACATCACCGGCGACGACGCGTTGGTCGCCGCCATCCTCAAGGTGGCCAAGCAGAGCGACCACAACCTGAGCGATCAGGAAGTGCGCGCGGTCATCGACCGCCACCACCGCAACAACGGCGGCTGACCCGCGTCAGCGGGTCCAGCGGATCACGCCGCGGACCGGCCGGTGGTCGGACTGGCCCCGGCTGTCGAGGGCCTGGACGTCCACGCCCTGGAGCGAACGCTTGCGCACCAGCCAGTCGATGGCGCGGGCGCCGTGCGACGGGCGACTCTGGATCCGCGCCGCGGCCCGGATGGGGGCGCTGGGCGCGTCGTCGACCTGGGCGTTGAAGTCGCCCATCACCACGGTGCGCTCGCCGCGCCGGTCGAACCACTCGAGCATCCGGTCCCGCTGCTGCTCCCAGAGCGCGAGGGCGGCGCCGCCGAGGTGCTTGCGGCCCGAGAGGTCGCGCCAGAGCGCGCGGTCCGGCGCGTCCACCCCGGCCGAGGGGCCGTAGCGGGCGGGCCAGTTGAAGGTGATCGCCTGGACCCGGGAGTCGGTGATGCCGGGGTCCGGTTCGGGTTCCGGCTCGGGCTCGGGC